>NZ_PVRF01000009.1:0-3044 GCF_002998655.1 Bacillus sp. GBSW19 | reverse complement strand
ACGTGTTCTTTGAAAACTAGATAACAATAAGTAATACATTCACATTGAATGCAATGCAAAGTTCATCACACATAGTGATTCTTTCTAAAGTAAGAAATGGTTAAGTTAGAAAGGGCGCACGGTGGATGCCTTGGCACTAGGAGCCGATGAAGGACGGGACGAACACCGATATGCTTCGGGGAGCTGTAAGCAAGCTTTGATCCGGAGATTTCCGAATGGGGAAACCCACTGCTCGTAATGGAGTAGTATCCATACTTGAATACATAGAGTATGAGAAGGCATACCCGGGGAACTGAAACATCTAAGTACCCGGAGGAAGAGAAAGCAAATGCGATTCCCTGAGTAGCGGCGAGCGAAACGGGAACAGCCCAAACCAAGAGGCTTGCCTCTTGGGGTTGTAGGACACTCTATACGGAGTTACAAAGGAACGATATAAGCGAAGAGGTCTGGAAAGGCCCGCCAAAGAAGGTAACAGCCCTGTAACTGAAATGTTGTTCTCTCCAGAGTGGATCCTGAGTACGGCGGAACACGTGAAATTCCGTCGGAATCCGGGAGGACCATCTCCCAAGGCTAAATACTCCCTAGTGACCGATAGTGAACCAGTACCGTGAGGGAAAGGTGAAAAGCACCCCGGAAGGGGAGTGAAATAGATCCTGAAACCGTGTGCCTACAAGTAGTCAGAGCCCGTTAAAGGGTGATGGCGTGCCTTTTGTAGAATGAACCGGCGAGTTACGATCCCGTGCAAGGTTAAGCAGAAGATGCGGAGCCGCAGCGAAAGCGAGTCTGAATAGGGCGCATGAGTACGTGGTCGTAGACCCGAAACCAGGTGATCTACCCATGTCCAGGGTGAAGTTCAGGTAACACTGAATGGAGGCCCGAACCCACGCACGTTGAAAAGTGCGGGGATGAGGTGTGGGTAGGGGTGAAATGCCAATCGAACCTGGAGATAGCTGGTTCTCTCCGAAATAGCTTTAGGGCTAGCCTCAAGGTAAGAGTCTCGGAGGTAGAGCACTGATTGGACTAGGGGCCCCTACCGGGTTACCGAATTCAGTCAAACTCCGAATGCCGATGACTTATCCTTGGGAGTCAGACTGCGAGTGATAAGATCCGTAGTCGAAAGGGAAACAGCCCAGACCGCCAGCTAAGGTCCCAAAGTATACGTTAAGTGGAAAAGGATGTGGAGTTGCTTAGACAACCAGGATGTTGGCTTAGAAGCAGCCACCATTTAAAGAGTGCGTAATAGCTCACTGGTCGAGTGACTCTGCGCCGAAAATGTACCGGGGCTAAACGTATCACCGAAGCTGCGGACTGTTCTTACGAACAGTGGTAGGAGAGCGTTCTAAGTGCTGTGAAGTCAGACCGGAAGGACTGGTGGAGCGCTTAGAAGTGAGAATGCCGGTATGAGTAGCGAAAGACGGGTGAGAATCCCGTCCACCGAATGCCTAAGGTTTCCTGAGGAAGGCTCGTCCGCTCAGGGTTAGTCGGGACCTAAGCCGAGGCCGAAAGGCGTAGGCGATGGACAACAGGTTGATATTCCTGTACCACCTCCTCACCATTTGAGCAATGGGGGGACGCAGGAGGATAGGGTAAGCGCGGTATTGGATATCCGCGTCCAAGCAGTTAGGCTGGGAAATAGGCAAATCCGTTTCCCGTAAAGGCTGAGCTGTGATGGCGAGCGAAATTTAGTAGCGAAGTTCCTGATTCCACACTGCCAAGAAAAGCCTCTAGCGAGGTGAGAGGTGCCCGTACCGCAAACCGACACAGGTAGGCGAGGAGAGAATCCTAAGGTGATCGAGAGAACTCTCGTTAAGGAACTCGGCAAAATGACCCCGTAACTTCGGGAGAAGGGGTGCTTCTTAGGGTGTTAAAGCCCTGAGAAGCCGCAGTGAATAGGCCCAGGCGACTGTTTAGCAAAAACACAGGTCTCTGCGAAGCCGTAAGGCGAAGTATAGGGGCTGACGCCTGCCCGGTGCTGGAAGGTTAAGAGGAGCGCTTAGCGTAAGCGAAGGTGCGAATTGAAGCCCCAGTAAACGGCGGCCGTAACTATAACGGTCCTAAGGTAGCGAAATTCCTTGTCGGGTAAGTTCCGACCCGCACGAAAGGCGCAACGATCTGGGCACTGTCTCAACGAGAGACTCGGTGAAATTATAGTACCTGTGAAGATGCAGGTTACCCGCGACAGGACGGAAAGACCCCGTGGAGCTTTACTGCAGCCTGATATTGAATGTTGGTACAGCTTGTACAGGATAGGTAGGAGCCTTGGAAACCGGAGCGCTAGCTTCGGTGGAGGCATCGGTGGGATACTACCCTGGCTGTATTGACCTTCTAACCCGCTGCCCTTATCGGGCAGGGAGACAGTGTCAGGTGGGCAGTTTGACTGGGGCGGTCGCCTCCTAAAATGTAACGGAGGCGCCCAAAGGTTCCCTCAGAATGGTTGGAAATCATTCGCAGAGTGTAAAGGCACAAGGGAGCTTGACTGCGAGACCTACAAGTCGAGCAGGGACGAAAGTCGGGCTTAGTGATCCGGTGGTTCCGCATGGAAGGGCCATCGCTCAACGGATAAAAGCTACCCCGGGGATAACAGGCTTATCTCCCCCAAGAGTCCACATCGACGGGGAGGTTTGGCACCTCGATGTCGGCTCATCGCATCCTGGGGCTGTAGTCGGTCCCAAGGGTTGGGCTGTTCGCCCATTAAAGCGGTACGCGAGCTGGGTTCAGAACGTCGTGAGACAGTTCGGTCCCTATCCGTCGCGGGCGCAGGAAATTTGAGAGGAGCTGTCCTTAGTACGAGAGGACCGGGATGGACGCACCGCTGGTGTACCAGTTGTTCTGCCAAGGGCATCGCTGGGTAGCTATGTGCGGACGGGATAAGTGCTGAAAGCATCTAAGCATGAAGCCCCCCTCAAGATGAGATTTCCCATTCCGCAAGGAAGTAAGATCCCTGAAAGATGATCAGGTTGATAGGTCTGAGGTGGAAGCGTGGTGACACGTGGAGCTGACAGATACTAATAGATCGAGGACTTAACCTATATTCTAATGTGAAG
>NZ_PVRF01000008.1:0-7623 GCF_002998655.1 Bacillus sp. GBSW19 | reverse complement strand
GGAGATTTTTTTTTTGATTTTTAGCAACAAAAAAAACAGACCCTAAAGGTCTGTCGATTTTCATGTTACAAATCGAATACGATACATCATGTTGCATTCCTTGAAGCAACAGAAACGCTGTTATCTTGCGTCGCTAAACCATAAACTGGCGCAACAGCCACAGCTAAAATCAAAACGGCAGCCATAATTTTTTTAAACGTCATATTCAAAATCGCCCCTTTGAATCAGTTTCTGAACTTGGATCATCTTCTTGTAAAAAAATACAGAATCATCCAATCGTTCTATGTCATTATAAAATCTTCCAGCCTCTAAAGCTAGGTCTTCTAAATAAGGATAACCACGACTATATAAAAGTTGATCGAATTTTTGATTGACTTCAACACTAGGCGAAACCGTCACATATAACTCATGAAGCACATTAAAAAGATCGACAAACATATAATCATCATACTTTTCAGCATAGCTTTTTCCTTTCACACAATAATCAAGAGCTTCTTCTTTTCGTCCCTGCTTAAAGAAAATGATGGCTAAATCATAACAAGCTTGTACAACCTCTTTAGCACCGATCTTCTCGCCTAACTCTAATGCACGTTGGTAATATACTGTTGCTTTCGCAACATCATCTTGTTTATTAAAACAGTTTCCTAAATTCAACAAACCCTTAGTCGTAATGTAATCATGGCCAAGTGCAATAGATTCCTGTAAAGCTAATTTCAAATGGGGAAGTGCCTTCTCATAACTGACCAGATCGTCATAATTTCCCGCAATCACGAATCTACACTGGATTAACCTAACTTGATATATACTGTTTGCCTTATAAGCATGATACGCCTGTTCAACATAATACATAGATAGATGTGTTTGCTTCATGTGATAAAAGATTTCTGCCATTTTGAAAAAGAACTCCGCACGCTCCAATTCATCAGCTACTTTATCAAGTTTTCTTTCAGCATAGCGATAAAATGTAATAGCTTTTATGTACTCCCCTTTAGAAAACTCATACATCCCTCTGAAAAAATTGAAGTAGTACTCCATAATACCAGTAAGCCTTTTCCCTTCACCTTCGACAGCTCTCAAATAATCAGCTTTGTTGACAGTATTTTTTGATGGATTTACGTATTCAAGCATCTGTTCATGGCGAAATTCCATTAGCTGAAAATAAAGAACAACCTGTTCGTCTTCCTCCATCAAATCCAGTTCATTCTTAACTTCGTTACGGAGAATCTCTGCATCTGTCACATTCAACCTTTTGATATGTCGATACCACTCATTAATCTTCTGACCAACCACAGGCGCTGCAATAGTTCCCATACCATCAATCCCCCGATACATCGCTTTTTTATGTTAAATCCTAGCACATGAAATACGGCTATAACTTGCTTGCGTTTCCATTTTTGAAAATTTTCGGTATCTCGCAAACGTTTTTTAAAATGAATTCAGCAGACTAAACGAAAAACGCATTTAAGTCCCGTATAAACGTTTTTGGCTCATCCTCCTACTTCAATTACCTGAACAAAAATAAAAGCGCTCAGAATCGAATCTGAACGCTCTCAGAGGCATTTTAGAATTACAGCCTCGGTATTTTTATGTATTTAATCATGCATCTTATCATCTAATTAAAAACCGTTTCAAAACGAAAACGACTCAATCCCTTGATATGATTGGTTTCCAACAGTTTTCTCATCCATTACTACCCCCCTGTTAGCATGGGGGAGTTCTCGTTTGGCTCTCGGTGCTCCGCTTTTCGTTGCCACTCAGGCGACTCTCGCCGCCTTCTCGCTTCGCACCTTCGCCAAACAATCAGATGAATATCACTCTCTTATTCTACCATCTTCACCAACGTTTTTCATCAATTTTCCAACGGTACAATGCCTGGCATTCTGCTTTGAACGGAGAGAAAATACACGTGCAACTTTTCAGGTGCATAAGTGGGCACTGGTTCTCCAGTGACTCTTTTCGGGCTCTGCCCAAACCCGCCAACGGTCAGCCCGTTGGATCGCAAATGTTCAAACCCCCTACCCCCGATCTTCGGGGGATGCCCCTTCGGCTGGCGCAAACAAACGGGGTTTGTTTGAATCAATAGGCTTTGGATGTGGTGAATGAGTCAACTCCTTAATGCTCACTTTCGTTCCGCTTACCGTTGACTCATGCCACATGTTTTTCACTCCATTTTTTAAACAGTAACGCTCCTTTTGAGTGCACACTTTTCCGAAACAACACAAAACAAACACGAAACTTTCGTGAAAAACCCCCGTTGGCTTTTCTAAAAACACGCACATTTTTTGGTGCGTATAACTGGGCACTTTGACAAGTGGTCGGCAACTGGTCGATCATTTTTCATCACTGATCCGACAGTGATCGGCTCGTTTTTCAGTAGTGATGGGAAAGTGATTACCTCAAAAATCGCCACTGCTGCAGGAGTGATTTACACCACTTCTTTGGGGTCATTTTTTTGCTAGGCTTTGCCTAGTTCCACACCATAAGTGGGGACAAAAACCCCTTATGCTCTTTTCACCTTTTCCGAAATGTCTCCAGCGACACTTATCAAAATTTTTCTCTTTCAACCCGCTACGCAAAACAAAAATATTTTGCCTTTTGATCTAGGAGGGCGTAGCGTATACCGTAGCGAATGAATCATAAAGAGGTGAACCCGCTATGAAACCCGAAACCTACCTTTCTTCACAAGACATTGCAAACAAGCTCAATGTCTCCAGCGTCACGATACGCAAATACGCCGCCATGCTTGAGAAAAACGGCTATAATTTCGCCAGAGACACTAAGGGATGGCGTCAGTATAATGAGTCCGATTTATCCGCTATGGAGTATATATACACACACTCTAAATTGAGTGGTAAATCACTAGAAGAAGTAGCCAAGCTTGTAGCGACCTTGTATCGGTCAAACTTGTCCATATCGGATACCGCTACACCGCTACAAGATGTCAATGTCGCCGATCTCATTCAAAGACAAGAGGAATTCAATCGGACCATCCTAAAACGACTCGAACAATTTGAAGAACAACAAAAAAAGCGAGATGAAAATCTCATGCTCGCTTTGAAAGAATCCATTGAAACAAAAAAAATGATTGCTGCTGCTCAACAAAAAAAGTGGTGGCAATTTTGGAAGGACTAAAAGTTAAGACTAATTTAAGTTTAAGTGTGCTAAAATTATTCAAGTCCAAAATAATATCCAAAAATGGAAGGTTGTGTTCTATTTGAAACTAAAAAAATTAACAAATCTCCAAAGACTATCGATTATAATTCCTTTTTCACTTGTTATAGCATCAGCTTTATTATTAATCCAAGTTTCTTTTAATAACAAAGAAATTCAAAGCCTCTCCCAAGGTTGCTATGACATAAATGGCGCTCCAGAATTCGAATTTGGCGTACTAAATTTAGATTATAAGTTTGAATGTAAGTAACAAATAAAAAACGCACTTAAATTTAAGTGCGTTTTTCTAATTCACTTTTTCTTACATTCAAACTTATATCCACCAGCTTTTTTAGCTGATCCACTCTTAGTAGTACCTTTTAATCCAGCAGAATCTCTAGAATCAATTACAGGTTTTCCTTTTTGTTTATAACATTTATTAATTAAATTTTGTTTCTCTTTATGACTAAAATATAACGCTGAAAAGATAATTCCACCAGCTACAATGATGCCCGCCACTACAGGTATAACCCAAACCCAATTAGCATGAGCAACATTCTCATCAACATCAATTTCATCTAAATCCACGTTACTTAGCTTCAAAATATAATCTATTTCACCTTGAGTAAGATTTTGAAACTTATTCTCTATTTCTTTCAATTCAGAATCACTAAAGTCATAAAAAGACTTAGCTAAGTCTTTAGATAACATAATTTCATTGGTTTCCACATTATAAAAAGATGATTTATTTATAGCATCAACCTTTTTTTGTGTGTCAGACTCAGTTGCTTGTGCTGAACTGAAAAGTACACTAGAAAACAAAATAGAAGCTAAAAAAACAACAAATGACTTTAATAAAAGTTTTTTCTTAAACATAATATCCCCCAATATTTTAAAATTTTATATAAAAATACAAATATTAATTATTTGTATTTTAATAAACCATTTCCAAAAATAGATTTATTACCAAGATCCTCACTCTTACTCTTTAAAAAATCTAAATCTATTGACTCTCCATCTTCTATGTATAAAGAAATGACACCAGTAACATAAGGTGTGGCAAACGAAGTACCACTTTGAATAGTTATTTCAGACTGTTTATCAATAGCCAAAACTTCTACTCCAGGAGATACAAAATCAATCTTGCCCTTACTTGCTAAAGGATAAATTTTATTATTAATATCAATAGCAGAAACAGAAATAACACCTTTATACTTAGCCGGATATTCTACATCTCTTCCCACCATATTTCCAGCTGATGCAACAATAATTATTCCTTTTTTGAGAGCTCTATCAATAGCCTTTTTTAATTTTTTTGAACCCTTTGAAAAACCAATACTCAAATTAATAATATCAACCTGTTTATCAATAGCCTTATTTATTCCTTTTACAACACTATCAACAGTCCCTAGACCTTTTTGATCTAAAACCTGAATATCAAAAATTTCAGCATTGATATTTAAACCGATTTTTTTAGAATCTAAATTCCCAGCAATTAAACTTGCAACAATAGTACCGTGACCAAATTCATCCTTTGTTTTATTCGTGTTATCAAAAGCATTAAAGGAAAAAACAATAGATTTATCCAATCCTTTAATCTTAGAAACTCCACTATCTAAGACAGCAATTTTTACTTTATTCCCGTTAAAATCATGTCTTTTAGATACAAGATGTTCAAAAGCCCAATTATCTTCTTCAAAAGAACAACTAGAAAGGAAAAAAAGAGATAATAATATGATTAAATATCTTCTATACATTTGGCACCAATCCTAACAAAGTAAAACAAAATAAGAAAAATATACTATATAAAGTTACTACAATTTGATATTTTAACACAATATAAACCATAAAGACCTTAAAATTACATAAAAAATCAAAAGCATCGCAAGCGTGTAAAGAAGAAGCCGGCTCACTTGTCGGCTTCTTCTGCTTCTTCAAACCACAATGCAATGAACATCAAAGTACAAATAATGAATGCTCCTAAATCCATCACATTCACCTCCACAGTAAATGATTTCAAGATGTAGTCTGTCTTTTTTAATCAGAAAGTGTTATCATTTGCTCACTAAAATTTAAGGTGGGGGAAAATGAAAAATAAAGAAATTTTAGGATACATACTAATTGGAGCATGTTTATTAATCTCACTTTTCTTTAGCTTTAACACAGATGCATTAATTCCAAATGGTTATGAATTGGCTCTTAACGGTATTGTGATTTCAAAAGCCATAATGGTTGGAATATCTATCTACTTAACATTCAAAATAGGGCAGCTATTAATTAAAAAGAAAGAGTAGTCAATTGACCACTCTTTTTTTATTTATAGTTGATCAACCCATACTCTCCAAATCTCGGCTTTTTATGAGTGTATTTACTCTTACTCATTACTTTCCCTGTAACAATATCAACTAGCCAATTTTCACCTTTCTCAATGTTGTAGTTAACTCTATAACCCATATAAACTCTTTTGTTTGGTCCGACATTCAATGTGTAACCCTTAGCACTAGACTTAGAAACATTAAAACCGAAGGTCAACCCTTTAATATCTCCTGAAGAAGTAGTCCCAAACGTTACCGACTTGTTAGCTGATATAGAGCCACCTGCTTTACCAGTTTTGATATTATCAGATATTCTTTTATATTTAGACCAACCTGTAGATTTTTTAACGTTCTTTTTGATGTTACGAAAATCCATTATAAACTCAGGTTTAATAGTACCTTCCACAGGATCAGCATAGATTTCATCTGGGTCAACATTTGAAACTCGAGATGGACTCTTAGCCTCTTCAGCCTGAACACCTTCACTAAAAGCAGTAGACAATAAAAGAGTAAACATGGTTAACAAAACAACAATAGACTTTTTCATAAACTCTCACTCTCCCAAAAGTTATTTGAAATAAGAACTTAACATAATATTTGCTTAAAAATACCTTAATTGGAAAAGTTTCTAAAACGCTTGCGGACACCGCAATCAAAAAAGAAATTTCACCTGCCATATTGACATAAAAAAAACAGACCATGATAGGTCTGCTCATCTACGTGATTATGTAATTCTTAATGCCAACATGCCAACGTGCCATCACTTCAAACGTTTCATTTGCTACATCATCATCATCTTCTTCAATTCTAACAAGATCCCCGTCCTCGGCATCCGTCAAATTCAGTTCCTTATGAATCTCTTTCAAGATCCCACCGTAGCCGATCAACCGCCTTGCATTGAGTGCATCATCCAAATAATAAACAGTATCCAAATTTTCCTCGGTCACTTCATTCCCACGTATCACATCGGTGTCTTTCACTGGATACTTAGAAATCTCTAAAATGGCTTTCTGCTCTTCCATTGCTTCGCGCACTTCTTTTTCAATCGCTTCCGCATCAATGCCCTTTTTTCCTTTGACCCGCTGCACGTGCACAATCGGCGTATAATCCAATTTCATGGCACGCTTCCATAGGCTTGTCCACTCTGCTTGTTTGATATAGCTTTTACCTGTGAAATAACTTCTTTTCACTGGAATCAATACATGAAAATGCGGGTGATATGTATTTTCTTCATGATTTTTCGTAATCTCTAAAGCTCTGAAAAAACCAAGTGTTCCTGTTTTCACTTTTTTGTATTGAAACAGCTTTCTAAAGCCTTGCATCATATCAGTAATCGTTTGTTTTAAATCATCGCCCTCAACATTTTTCACCGTCAACGTGAGGAATATCCACGCAGGCTTATATTGCCGATTTGCTTCTTCTACAATCAACTTATTGTGACAAGCAATTTTTAACGACCTTCGCCACGCACACATAGGGCATAACCTCACTTTACAAAAATAGGCTTGATATAATCGTAGTCTGCCCGTTTCTTTATCTCTTCTAAACGCTAGACATTCCGCACAATCACATACTTTCTCTGCCTTTTTTCCGTAGTAAGGCGCACCGGTACGCTTTTCAAGTCCTTCATAATGAGACGCCATAAGTGACGATCTCAACTTTTTCCCTTTCCAATCCCGCTTTTTACCTGTTGCGGATTTGTCCTCAAGGGTGATATAATTCGATTCAGATGAATGAAACAAAGCAAAAAACTCCTTCTGCGCTAGTTCTCTAGCATTCTATTATTTAAGATTCGACACCTTAATAATAGCAGATGGAGTTTTGTGCTGTCAAAATGCCTTTAAAGCCTTGACATCACTGTATTTATCGCACTTTTTTAAAATGACAATGTTTCTATATGTATCAAGATAAGAAAAGACACGATTCTGACTCCGTCAAAATCGCCCAAAAATCTGGCGAAACGCCATCTTTTTAAAAACCAAAACCTAAAAACCTAAAAGACCAAAGACTAAACCAAATTTCCCCGCAGGGGGAGATTTTTTTTTTGATTTTTAGCAACAAAAAAAACAGACCCTAAAGGTCTGTCGATTTTCATGTTACAAATCGAATACGATACATCATGTTGCATTCCTTGAAGCAACAGAAACGCTGTTATCTT
>NZ_PVRF01000007.1:0-18417 GCF_002998655.1 Bacillus sp. GBSW19 | reverse complement strand
CATCAGGTTTGGTGGCGATAGCGAAGAGGTCACACCCGTTCCCATACCGAACACGGAAGTTAAGCTCTTCAGCGCCGATGGTAGTTGGGGGTCTCCCCCTGTGAGAGTAGGACGCCGCCAAGCTTTTCTAAGGATCAGTTCCATACGGAACTGGTCTTTTTTGTGTTTTCTTCTAACAGCATCATGATATAAGCTGGGAACTTCTCTTCGGCAATCTCCATATAGCGTTCAATCATGACATAATCATCACTAATGTATTGAGACAGCAGCTCGTACCACCATTCAGTTTCGTAGCGGGCAATCATACTGAGGTTATACATTAATAAGTAATGGCTGATGATCTCAGGAATCCCTAAAAATGAATCACGAGTTGACGGAATAAACCATTGATCCATTTCTAAATCATAATGAAGATGAGTAGCGAGCGCTGGATTTTCTTCTAGAGCTACATCAAACGTCAGCTTTTTGGCTTCTCTTTGCTTGAGTTTCCAACTTGTATGGAACTCAAAGTATTCAATAAAGCGTTCAGCAGACATGTTATAAAGCAATGGAATATGATCTTGAATCATCATCCCATTAACCTTTTCCACTTTAACTAATGTCGAGGGCTGCTTTTGAAACTCCAGAATATGACTCATTTCAGGTATCTTTGAAAGGAGATGAATCATCGTAAATCGCTCATCTTCAAGACCATTTAAATGAAATAGATGCTTTAACACATGCATGCATAGTCCATTTCGCTGAATTTTCACTTCATCTTCACTAAAGCGGTAATGCTGTTTCTTTCTCTTTCTCGATGTTACGCCATGGGCCAAAACAGAGGTTTGAGAAGGATAGTGAGGATCAACTGTCAGTAAACATGCCTTTAGCAACTGAGCCATTCCATAAAATAATAAAATGGGCTTCAGTTCGAGTGGAGCGATAGCTGCCTGTTCATAGAACGTATGGCCATGCTTTAAAAAGTAAATAAACCGTTCACAGTTTTTATAGGCTTGCTGGTTTGCATCTTGAATGCTCCGTTTCTCATATTGTTGATATAGAAACTTTTGGGAAGTTTCGAGTGAGTAAAAACGTTTTAAATCCTTCCATCCTGAACTTTTCATCTTCTTCCTCAACTCTCTTTATATTTTCTAAAAATTGCAACTGTTTGTTGCTTCCTTGACATGCTGTTTCCTAGTTGATAATCTACATATAATATTTTGCCGAAAAGAGGGGGATTTACTAATGTGGGAAAGTAAATTTTCAAAAGAAGGTTTGACGTTTGACGATGTTTTGCTTGTTCCAGCTAAGTCTGAAGTACTTCCGCGTGATGTCGATTTATCAGTTGAGTTAACAAGCACATTAAAACTAAACATTCCAATTATCAGTGCAGGAATGGACACGGTGACGGAATCACAAATGGCGATTGCAATGGCACGTCAAGGTGGTCTTGGTATCATTCATAAGAACATGTCTATTGAGCAACAAGCAGAACAAGTGGATAAAGTAAAACGTTCAGAGCGCGGCGTTATTACAAATCCATTCTTCTTAACACCTGAGCATCAAGTATTTGATGCAGAGCACCTAATGGGTAAATACCGTATTTCAGGTGTACCGATTGTAAATAACGAAGAAGATCAAAAGCTTGTTGGTATTATTACGAACCGTGACCTTCGTTTTATTTCGGATTATTCAATGAAGATTAGCGACGTGATGACAAAAGAGGAACTTGTGACAGCTTCTGTAGGTACGACGTTAGAAGAAGCTGAAAAAATCCTACAGCAATATAAAATTGAAAAATTACCTCTTTTAGATGACGAAGGAACGTTAAAAGGTCTCATCACCATCAAAGATATTGAAAAAGTGATCGAATTCCCTAACTCCTCTAAAGATGCACATGGCCGTTTAATTGTTGGTGCTGCTGTTGGTGTCACTGGCGATACAATGACTCGTGTGAGAAAATTAGTCGAAGCCAATGTGGATGTCGTTGTCATTGATACTGCACATGGTCATTCACAAGGTGTTCTTAACACTGTATCGAAAATCCGTGAAACGTATCCTTCTCTTAATATCATTGCTGGTAATGTTGCAACAGCCGAAGCAACTAAAGCATTATTTGAAGCAGGAGCAGATATTGTGAAAGTCGGTATCGGACCAGGGTCTATTTGTACAACACGTGTTGTTGCAGGTGTTGGTGTACCACAAATCACAGCAATCTATGACTGTGCAACAGAAGCAAGAAAACATGGTAAAGCTATTATTGCAGATGGTGGAATTAAATATTCAGGTGATATCGTAAAAGCTCTAGCATCTGGTGGACATGCTGTAATGCTTGGAAGCCTTCTAGCTGGTACATCTGAAAGCCCAGGAGACACAGAAATTTTCCAAGGTAGACGCTTCAAAGTTTATCGCGGTATGGGTTCAGTCGCTGCAATGGAAAAAGGAAGTAAAGATCGTTACTTCCAAGAAGATAATAAAAAATTCGTTCCAGAAGGTATTGAAGGCCGTACACCATACAAAGGGCCAGTCGTTGATACAGTGTATCAACTCGTTGGCGGTATCCGTTCTGGTATGGGCTATTGTGGAACACAGGACTTACGCTCACTTAGAGAAGATGCACAGTTCATTCGCATGACTGGTGCAGGACTTCGTGAGAGTCATCCACATGATGTACAAATTACAAAAGAATCACCAAACTACACAATTTCTTGATAAATTGTGACAATCAAATTACATTTGACAGGGTCTATGACTCTGTCTATTTTTTTTGTCTTTATTGTGATAAAATTTATACTGTTGTGTTGAAATAAGCCCTTGTGGATTAAATATATATGAAATACGTCGAAAAAAGATGAATACGGAGGTATGACGATTGAACAGCAAGATGTTGAAACAGCTTATGGTCTCTATCCTTGCACTGGCATTGATTGTGACAGCATTTACACCAATGTCCAAAGCAAAAGCAGCTGAAGATCCATTCAATGTGAATGCGAAAGCAGCAATCCTAATTGAAGCTTCTACAGGTAAAATTCTTTATAGTAAAAACGCAGAACAAAGACTGCCTATTGCAAGTATGGCAAAGATGATGACAGAGTATCTATTACTAGAGGCGATTGCTGAAGGCAAAGTGAAATGGGATCAAACGTATACGCCAGATGATTATGTATACGAAATTTCTCAGGACCGCAGTTTATCAAACGTTCCTTTGAGAAAAGATGGCTCGTATACAGTGAAAGAACTTTATCAAGCAACGGCTATTTATTCGGCAAATGCAGCAGCGATTGGCTTAGCAGAAGTGATCGCTGGATCAGAATCGAAGTTCGTTGAAAAAATGAACGCAAAAGCGAAAGAACTTGGTTTAACTAACTACAAATTCGTGAATGCAACTGGACTAGAAAATAAAGATTTACATGGCAAACAGCCAAAAGGTACAGGTCCTGATGAAGAAAGTGAAGTATCTGCGAAAGATATGGCATTGCTTGCACAGCATCTCATCAAAGACCATCCAGAAATTCTTGAAACATCAAGTATCGCGAAAACAAAGTTCAGAGAAGGCACAGACGATGAAATGGACATGCCTAACTGGAACTTCATGCTTAAAGGACTTGTGAAGGAATATGAAGGTGTAGACGGTCTGAAAACAGGCTCTACGGATTCAGCTGGTTCTAGCTTCACAGGTACCGCTAAACAAGGTGACATGCGTGTCATTGCTGTGATCTTGAATGCAAAAGGTAATCTTCATACAGCACGTTTCGACGTGGCGAAAAAACTGTTCGACTATGCATTTAAAAACTTCACGATGAAAGAAATGTACAAAAAAGGTCAACAGATCAAAGGACATGAAAACATCGAAGTCGATAAAGGCAAAGACAAAGAAGTACCTGTCGTCACGAAAGAAGCTTTCTCTGTGCCAGTAAAAAATGGCGACGAAAAGAGCTTTAAAGCAAAAGTAAATATCGAGAAAAAGAAACTAGAAGCTCCTATTAAAAAAGGAACGAAGGTTGGCATGCTGACGACTTCTTATTCTGGTGATGAGAAGGACTACGGCTATTTGAATAAAGATCAATCAGGTGTTGAGCTTATAACGAAAACAGGCGATGAAAAAGCAAACTGGTTCATCCTTGCAATGCGTAGTGTAGGTGGATTCTTCGCTGGCATTTGGGGCGGAATCGTTGACACAGTAAAAGGTTGGTTCTAATAAAAAACTGCTCTCATGCATAGAGAGCAGTTTTTTTATCGTTAAAAGAAAAGCGATTGTTTTTGATTTTGAGGAGTGGACAAGGCTTGCTGAAAAATACCACATAACTTTTCCACGCCCTCGGTCAGTGCTTTTTCATTCACATAAGAAAAGCTGAGGCGGATATAGTTTTGCTTCGGCTCTCCAGGATAGCACACAGAGCCAGGCAGAAAGGTAATTTGCTGCTTACGTGCCTCATGCAGCAGTGCACGTGTATCGACCCAGGAAGGAAAGCTAAGCCATAAATTGAGCCCGCCCTGAGGAATTTGCCACGTCACATCTTTTGGTGCATGCTTCGTTAATACATCTATCATTAAATCACGTCTCACCTTCAAGGCGGTTCTCAGCTTTTTCGTATGATCAATCATCTTCTTCGAAGTCAGAAATGGCAGAATGGCTTTTTGTGTGAGAAGAGGGCTGCCTAAATCATTATTGGCCTTTGCAGCTAATAAACGATTAAATATCGAGCCTGAGGCGGTGATAATCCCAATTCTGCATCCTGGAGCCAGTGTTTTACTTAATCCTCGCAAATAAATGACGTGTCCATCATGATCAAGACTTTTGATAGGTGCTGGCGGCTTCTTTTCGAAATAAAGCTCACGATAAGGATCATCCTCTACAATGAGACAATCAATACTTTGAGCCAGTAAGAGAAGTTGTTTTCTGCGTTTCATTGACATACTGGCTCCTGTCGGACTGTGAAAAGTAGGAATCGTGTAGATGAGCTTTGGTTTATATTTATCACAAATACTTTGAAGCTGCTTCATGTTCATGCCTTCATGATCAACAGGGACTGTAATAATTCTTGCCCCTCTGCCCATAAAGACATCAATGGCGCCTGGATAAGTCGGTGCTTCCATGACAACTACATCATCAGGACCGATAAACGCACGTGCGACCAAATCAAGCCCTTGCTGAGAACCACTAGTTACAAGGATATTTTCAGGAGTAGAAGGCACACCCAGCTTTTCTAAAAAAGACTGAATGACTTGCCTAAGCTGAAGATCCCCTTGAATTTCCCCATACTTCGACATGATTTGAGGATGTCTGGCTAGTACATGCTGCATTTCTTTTTCTAAATACCGGTTTGGCAAAAGCCCTGGATCAATCATAGAGGAAGAAAGGTTGATCGCTTCTTCGACATAGTGATACTGAGCAAATTGAGACCGTGGTAAATAATCCGGAATGGATAACTGCCAATCAAAAGAGGTAGATGACGGAACCGGAATATCTGACTGCTTTTGCAGCTCATCCACAAACGTCCCTTTACCTTGCACAGTCGTTAAATATCCGTCGTCCTTCAGCCGTGTGTATGCCTTTGCTGCCGTGACAAGACTCACATTCAGCTGCTTTGCTAAATCACGTACAGTTGGCAGCTTATCTCCCTGCTGAAGCAAACCCGATTGGATATGATCGATGATCGAAAAGTAAATCTGATTCGAAAGCGATGTATCAGAATGTCGATGGATATCAATATGCATGAGCAACCTCCATTGAGTGCAAAATTGTTATACATGAATTTGAATTGTTATAGTTGCATTATAGCATGTAAATCACACTTCAAAGAAAAAATGACTTATTTTTAGCCAGAAATCGTTTATATACAAGGGTTTAGGCTTTTTTGTCGGCTGATTGAATTGTTATACTATTCTCTTTATTGTTATACTGTCTCGCTTGTATGATAAAGAGGTAAATCAATCGAATTGACAAATGGGAGGAAACTATTGTGAGCAATAAGGGAACTGAACGAGTGAAACGTGGAATGGCAGAAATGCAAAAGGGTGGCGTCATTATGGATGTCGTCAATGCTGAACAGGCAAAGATCGCAGAAGAAGCAGGTGCGGTGGCAGTTATGGCACTAGAACGAGTACCAGCTGATATCCGTGCAGCCGGCGGTGTAGCCCGTATGGCAGACCCAAGAATCGTAGAGGAAGTACAAAATGCTGTAACGATTCCAGTCATGGCAAAAGCACGTATCGGCCACATCGTCGAGGCTCGTGTTCTTGAAGCACTTGGTGTTGATTATATCGATGAGAGTGAAGTGCTGACGCCCGCAGATGAGGAATTCCATTTAAATAAAAATGAATACACAGTACCTTTTGTCTGTGGTTGCCGTGACTTAGGTGAAGCAACCCGCCGTATCGCAGAAGGCGCTTCGATGCTTCGTACGAAAGGGGAACCTGGGACAGGCAACATTGTAGAAGCTGTCCGTCATATGAGAAAGGTCAATGCTCAGATTCGTAAAGTAGCAGCAATGAGTGAAGATGAACTGATGACAGAAGCCAAGAACCTAGGAGCACCTTATGAATTATTGCTTCAAATCAAAAAAGACGGCAAGCTCCCAGTTGTTAACTTTGCAGCTGGAGGCGTTGCGACACCAGCAGATGCTGCGTTAATGATGCAGCTTGGAGCAGACGGTGTATTTGTTGGATCTGGTATTTTTAAATCAGACAATCCGGCGAAATTTGCAAAAGCGATTGTTGAAGCAACGACTCACTTCACAGATTACCGTCTCATTGCAGAACTTTCAAAAGAGCTTGGAACAGCCATGAAAGGAATTGAAATCTCAAATCTACTGCCAGAAGAGCGTATGCAAGAGCGTGGCTGGTAATTAAGGGAGCGCAAATGAACATGCTAACAATTGGTGTACTAGGGCTTCAAGGAGCCGTGAGAGAGCATATTCAATCGATTGAAGCCTGCGATGCAGAAGGTAAGATCATTAAACGAGCAGAAGAGCTAGCATCCGTTGACGGTCTTATTATCCCTGGTGGAGAAAGCACGACGATGAGGAGACTCATGGATACGTACCAATTCATTGAACCGATTAAAGCGTTCGCTGCAGAAGGGAAACCGATTTTCGGGACATGTGCCGGTTTGATTATGCTGGCAAAATATATTGAAGATCGAGAAGATGCCCATCTTGGATTGTTAAATGTATCTGTTGCACGGAATTCATTTGGCAGACAGGTAGACAGCTTTGAAGCAGATCTAGAAGTAAAAGGGCTGGATGCGCCGTTTACAGGGGTGTTCATCCGTGCGCCTCATATCATCAGCGCAGATGTGAGCGTAGAAATCATGGCTGAATATGATGGCAGGATTGTGATGGCTAAAGAAAACAATATCTTAGGCTGTTCTTTTCATCCAGAGCTGACAGACGATCACCGGTTAACACAGCTGTTTGTTGAAATGGTGAAGTCTTACAAAACGAAGCTCGCTGTATAAAACGGTTGAAAAGAGATAAAACTTATAGTACATTAAAATCACAATCAAAGATCGAAAAAGCGTTGACGGGAAATAGTAAGAAGCCCCTCTTTCTCAGAGAGCCGATGGTTGGTGCGAATCGGTGAAAGATGCAGTCTGAATCCATCCTTGAGCGAAATGCTGAAACACGAGAAGTAAGCATTTACGGTGATACCGTTACAGAGGAAAGAGGAAAGCATGCTTCTGCATGTTTTCAATCAGGGTGGCAACGCGAGAGCTCTCGTCCCTTTCATGGGATGAGGGCTCTTTTTATTTTTCGATAAAAAAAGGAGTGTTACACATGCTGGATATTAAACAACTGCGCACGGACTTTGATCAAATCAAAGAAAAATTAGCACACCGAGGCGAAGATTTAGCGGATTTTGATAAGTTTGGTGAACTGGATCAAAAAAGAAGAGAACTAATCGGGAAAACAGAAGAATTAAAGAGCCGAAGAAATGAAGTATCACAGCAAGTGGCCGTTCTAAAAAGAGAAAAGAAAGATGCCGATCACATTATTCAAGAAATGCGTGAGGTAGGAGATGAGATTAAAAAGCTGGATGATGAGCTAAGAACAGTAGAAGAAAGCTTGCAGCACATCCTCTTCTCTATTCCGAATATCCCTCATGACACTGTACCGGTTGGGGAAACAGAAGATGACAACGTGGAAGTGAGAAAATGGGGCGAACAGCCGGCCTTCTCATTTGAGCCAAAACCACATTGGGATGTAGCGGATGAGCTAAACATTCTTGATTTTGAACGCGCAGGAAAAGTCACAGGAAGCCGATTCGTTTTTTATAAAGGGCTTGGCGCACGCTTAGAGCGCGCACTATATAACTTTATGCTCGATCTACATGTCGATGAGTTTGGTTTTACTGAAGTGCTCCCACCTTACATGGTCAATAGAGCTAGCATGACAGGGACTGGGCAGCTTCCAAAATTCGAAGAGGATGCCTTTAAAATCCGAGAAGAAGATTATTTCCTCATTCCAACAGCTGAAGTGCCGATTACCAACATGCACCGTGACGAAATCCTTGAAGGGGAACAGTTGCCAATCAATTATGCAGCATTCAGTGCTTGCTTTAGATCAGAGGCTGGATCTGCCGGAAGAGATACACGCGGACTCATCCGTCAGCACCAATTTAATAAGGTAGAGCTTGTGAAATTTGTTAGACCTGAAGATTCTTATGAAGAATTAGAGAAACTAACAAATCAAGCAGAAAAAGTCCTACAGCTATTAAACCTGCCATACCGTGTCATGAGCATGTGTACGGGAGATTTAGGCTTCACGGCTGCGAAGAAATACGACATCGAAGTATGGATTCCGAGCCAAGATACGTATCGTGAAATTTCTTCTTGCAGTAACTTCGAAGCATTCCAAGCAAGACGCGCAAACATTCGATTCCGTCCAGAGCCTAAAGCGAAGCCAGAGCATGTCCACACGTTAAATGGATCTGGTTTAGCAGTAGGAAGAACCGTGGCGGCCATTTTAGAAAACTATCAACAAGAGGACGGCACAGTAATTATTCCTGAAGTACTGCGTCCTTATATGGGAAATAAAGAAGTGATGAAATAAGATGCCGCTATGGCATCTTATTTCTTTTTACCAAAAGTCCTACAGTTTTCCTAAATTTAGCCGATAAAAAAATAAAAGCTTCTAGGAAAGAAGGAATAACCTTGAATAGGCTTGACTATTATGTTGAAATGGCTCAATTAATTAGAAAAGTTCTAGATGAAAGTATTCTTTTCGGCATCACTGATACAGAGAAGGTGCTTTGTTACTACCCGTCTAACACAATAGATTTTGGCGTGAAAGTTGGGGACCCATTGAACCCAGAAGACCAAAACGTGGCGACGACATTAAGAGGACAAGAATATGATGGTCATTTACCAGAGTCTTTATATGGTTATGAAATTGCTGTAAAAGGTTACCCGATTTTTGATGAAGATAGAAAAGTAATTGGATCTTTTTTAGTGGCATTTTCACATCATCGTGAAAAGAAATTAAGCGGTTATATGGAGCATATCAATGATGTAGCGAAAGAACTCCAAGGTGGAATCGAGCAAATTGCTGCGCATTCACAAGAGCTGGCTGCCACAAGTTTAGAAATAAGCGAACAGGCAGGAAGAGCGGAAGAGAAATCTGCAAATATTGAAGAAGTCGTCAAAACCATTGGCGGGATCGCTAGACAAACAAACTTGCTAGGTCTAAATGCTGCAATTGAAGCAGCAAGAGCAGGCGAGAATGGAAAAGGGTTTGCTGTCGTAGCTGATGAAGTTCGTAAATTATCAGATGGCTCAAAGGAAGCGGCTGAAACCATTAATACCTTCTTAAAGGAAATCCAAGACAGTATTAGCACTTTGTCTGAAAACATCTCACAAATCAGCAGCTCAACAAATGAACAAGCCAAACAAGTGACAGACTTTACGAAAATTATTGAATCATTAAATGAGTTTAAAGAAGAGATGAATCAGTTTATTGAAGAGATTAGACAGGATACAAAATAGATCAAGAGCAGCCGTTAATGGCTGCTTTTTTATGGGCAGATTCTCATACCAAAACAACTTATTGAAATTTTTTTCGAAAAGATGTTGACTTGAATTAAAATGATATGGTATATTAATTCTTGTCGATACGGAGGAATACCCAAGTCCGGCTGAAGGGATCGGTCTTGAAAACCGACAGGGGTGTCAAAGCCCGCGGGGGTTCGAATCCCTCTTCCTCCGCCATATTGATTTTTTACCTTAGTTGAATTAAAACGCAAGCATAAAAATTGGAATTGTCAAACCGCTGCATTCGCGAAATGCAGCGGTTTTTTTTATTTTGTTTTAGAGCGATTTTTTTGTATAACAGAAGCAATTTCATGAAGAATGGGTTCAAGTGAGCTTTCATCATGAAGTAAGTCGTAATCTTCAATGTTAATTTTAATCACTGGGCATAAATCGAATTGTTCGATCCATTCCGTATATCGAGTGTACATTTCTTCCCAATAGGCTCGATCAGTTTGAGTTTCCATCTCTCTGCCGCGTTCTTCAATACGATTCAAAATATGATCTAAATCCCCGTGTAAATAGATGAGTACATCAGGGTGAGGGAAGTAAGGTGTCATCACCATCGCCTCGAATAGACTCGTATACGTTTCATAATCTACTTCAGACATCGTACCTTTGTCCGCATGCATTTTCGCGAAAATGCCTGTGTCCTCATAAATTGAACGATCTTGCACATATCCTCCACCAGATTCAAAAATCCGCTTTTGTTCCTTAAAACGCTCGGCTAGGAAATAGACCTGTAAATGGAAGCTCCATCTTTGGAAATCTGAATAAAAGGGCTCTAAGTATGGGTTGTCATCTACTTTTTCAAGAGAGGTTTGAAAGCCTAGCTTGTCCGCTATCGTTTTAGTCATAGTGGATTTTCCAACACCAACAGTCCCGGCGATTGTGATCACTGCATCCTTTGGTATTTCGATATTGTTCATAGTACTTGCTCCTTTATGTTCTGTACAATTTGCTGGTAATCTTGCTGTGAGGAAACGAAGTCTGTATGATCTCCTTCAATTGTAATGATAGGAAGCCCTGGGTCAGTCTGTTTTAAATGTTCAATGGCCAGCTCATAATCTTCAATGAGTGTTTTTAAATAAGCTGGGTCGATGTCTTCTTCAAAAGAGCGTCCCCTCATCTGTATTCTTTCAAGTAAGGTAGGAAGGCTGGCTTTTATATAGATGATAGCATTTGGTTTAGGAAGGTCATCTGTTAGCAAGTGATAGATCTTTCTGTATTTGTCCATGTGCTTTTTTGATAATGTTCTTTCTGCAAATATCATATTTTTATAGACATGATAATCAGTGACAATCGGCTGCTGTTGACTCACATAGTTTTCTTCAATAGATTCTAACTGTTTGACCCGATTGCATAAAAAGAACATCTCAAGCTGAAAGCTCCATTGTTCCATATCTTCATAAAATTTATCTAAGAATGGATTTTCTTCTACAATCTCTTTTACTAAAGGAAATTGAAATTCCTTCGCAAGCATTGTAGCCAAAGTTGTTTTTCCGGCTCCAATTGGGCCTTCCACTGCAATAAAAGGGGCAGGATACATAGGCGTTCTCCTCTATCTATAAAGTTGTCAAACCAATGTATATTGTACCATACCCCTTCCGAGAGATAGAGCGAATGGGTTACGATGTCGTTCTTTTTTCAATATTAAATTGATCTGATAATAAGAGCCAATTTTGTGGGAAGGATAGACCTAATTTCCAATAAGCAATTCCGTTCAAGTTTAACTCTTTGATGAGATTGAACTTTGCTTGAATCGATCTAGCGTCTTCGAACCATACCTCATGCTCTTTATTAGTGGCATCTGTGTAACGAAAATAAGGTGCTTGTGCTGTTTCGTCGTATAGAATGGAGGCATTATTCTCTCTGGCAATTGCAATCGCTTGTTGAGGACTGACGGCTTTAGCAATGGGGCCGCCCTGGACGTAAGGAAGCGTCCAATCATAGCCATATAAATTCTGCCCCATAACAATTTTATTGGCCGGCATGACGGTCAGTGCATATTCAATGACTTGGCGGACAGGTCCAATGGGAGAGACAGCTTGTGCAGGGCCGCCGCTGTATCCCCATTCATAGGTCATTAACACAACATGATCGACGATCTTCCCGATGGCTTCATAGTCATGAGCTTCATACCATTTTCCCTTTTGCTGACTACTTGTTTTAGGGGCAAGTGCAACAGATATTGTCCATCCTTCTTGATGGAAGCGGGTTGTTGCCTCTCTTAAAAATTGAATGTAAGCATCTTTATCAGCGGGACGTAAATATTCAAAATCAAAATGGATTTCTTTTAATTGATACTTTTTAGCAACACGAACGATTTCATTTAAAAATGTGGCTTTGACAGATTGGTTATTCAAAAGAATTCGCCCAAGTTCATCACTGAATTTATCATTCTCTAGGTTTGTCACCACCATGGATAAAACGGTTCTGCTCTGAGCGGCTATTTGAGGTAGCTGATCTAACGGTGGTTCTTTCAGTGTTCCGTCTCTTTGCGCTTGGAAACTAAAGGCGCCTAAATGGGTTAAATATGGAGAGGCTTCTCTAGCTGCTTGTTTTAAGTTTTCACTGACTTGATTTCCCCGTGGTTCAATGTAAGCATTTGAATTAATGTTCCTTTTTGGTCTTTGAGGAATATAGAGCAAGAAACGTATAGGAAGTATCGCTTCAGGCCGTATTCTATTCACACGTGCCAACTCCTCCACTGAAATTCGAAATCGTCTCCCAATTTGATAAAGTGTGTCATTTTGTTTGACCTCATAAAATTGTCCTCTAATTGGAATGACAATTGTTTGTCCAATGACGAGTTGATTTGGTGTTTCAATATCGTTGGTACGGATGATTTCATTGACTGTTGTTTTAAAACGCATGGCAATTTCGTTTAAAGTATCTCCTCTTTTGACAACATAAATTTGAATAGTCAACGCCCCCTTTGTTATTGCTAACAATTTATGAGGGTTATGGATAAATCATGTTTGATTTTCATACGTGATCTCTTTAGCAGAGGTGATTTTTGCTAGTAGAACGTTCTCCATCATCGTTAAAGCATATTCGTTGTCTCTGTCGTCATTTGATGCGATACAATCTTTAGGTACAATTAAGTTGTATTCTCGCATGTATGCGTCATTTGCAGTGAACAGAACACAAATGTTTCCTGCAATTCCGGTCAAAATAATGTCTTGCACACCTAATTCATTTAAGAGTGTCTCTAATGCAGTTCCGTAGAAGGCAGAATGCTTCGGTTTAATTAAGAAGTAATCATCTTTAGATGGTGCCATTTTCTCTAAAATAGGGGCGCTTCTTTCGTTTTTGCATGTTTCCATCACAGCTTGTATATCAGCCTTCCAGAGACCATAGTGGTCGTTGATATAGATGATTGGCCAATTTTCCTTGAAAGCATGATCTTTAAGCGCTAAAATCTTATTGGTCATTTGCTCTGTTTTATCAGCGAGCACATGTCCCATTTCAAAATCAAAATTATTAATCATGTCGATAATAAGCAGTGCCTTTTGGTGCTTTGACAAAGTAAGACCCCCTTTAAAAGATTGTGCTAATATGTTAACCTCAATATCCTTTTAAAAAACATGAAAAGAGAGCCGTGCTATGACGAGAGATGAACAGTTTATGCAAGAAGCTATTTCTGAAGCCTTAAAAGCAGAACAAATAGGAGAAGTACCAATCGGTGCCATCATCGTTGTTGATGACCAAATTGTGAGCCGCGCTCATAATTTAAGGGAAACAGAGCAGCGTTCAATTGCACATGCAGAATTACTTGCTATTGATGAAGCGTGTAAAACGACTGGAAGCTGGCGTTTAGAAGATGCTGTACTTTATGTGACGCTTGAACCGTGTCCTATGTGTGCGGGAGCGATTGTCCTTTCTAGAGTGAAAAAGGTCGTTTTCGGTGCATACGATCCAAAAGGTGGATGTGCAGGTACTTTAATGAATTTACTGGATGATGAACGGTTCAATCATCAGTCTGAAGTCATTGGTGGTGTACTTGAAAATGAGTGCGGTGAGCTGTTAAGTCAGTTCTTCCGAAATCTCCGTCAGCGAAAGAAACAAGCCAAAAGTTAATGAATGGATGTCGTTTGCAATTTCAGCTATAAGAAGGTATACTTATGTCTGCGTCACTAACAATTTAATATTCATTTTGCCGTGCTAAGCGGGGAGGTAGCGGTGCCCTGTACTCGCAATCCGCTCTAGCGAGGCTGAATCCCTTCTCAAGGTTCGTTTACTTCAAGGTCTGCCTTAAATAAGTGGTGTTGACGTCTTGGTCCTGCGCAATGGGAATTCATGAACCATGTCAGGTCCGGAAGGAAGCAGCATTAAGTGAAACCTCTCATGTGCCGCAGGGTTGCCTGGGCCGAGCTAACTGTTTAAGTAACGCTTGGGGTAGCGAATCGACAGAAGGTGCACGGTAAATCAATATTAAATGTAACTCATCTAGTTAATCTAGGTGAGTTTTTTGTTGCTGTTTAAAGAATAGTTCAACTGCTTTGTTTATACAAATAGGCAAAAAACCTTTTTAGAGTCTTTTTGTTTTTCCATTAATCACAATAGGAACAAAAGTTCTCCATGGTGTTGCAGAACAATTCGAAAATCTAGAAAACACGTTTTTGATTCATAGAAAGTAGAATATCTATAGTTGAAATCATCATTTTCGTTTATTAGAAAATAAAGGTGTGCTTTTGAATTGATCGGTGCATCATGTATAATAAAAAAGATGATAAATGGAGGAGGGCGTATTTGTGAGTTATCAAGCTTTGTATCGAGTGTTCAGACCTCAAGTTTTTGAGGATGTTGTTGGACAAGAACACATCACAAAAACGTTGCAAAATGCCCTTTTGCAGAAGAAGTTTTCTCATGCTTACTTATTTTCAGGTCCTAGAGGAACAGGTAAAACTAGTGCTGCCAAAATCTTTGCGAAGGCAGTGAACTGTGAAAAGTCACCTGTGAGTGAACCTTGTAATGAATGTGATGCCTGTAAAGGGATTACAAACGGCTCGATTTCAGACGTGATTGAAATAGATGCTGCCTCAAACAACGGGGTAGATGAAATCCGTGATATACGTGATAAAGTGAAATTTGCTCCTTCGGCGGTTACATATAAGGTTTATATTATAGATGAAGTACATATGCTCTCTATCGGGGCATTTAATGCCCTCCTTAAAACGTTAGAGGAGCCGCCTGCTCATTGTATCTTTATTTTGGCTACCACAGAGCCTCATAAGATTCCTCTTACCATCATATCCCGTTGTCAGAGATTTGATTTTAAACGAATCACGACAAAAGATATTGTTGGAAGAATGAAGAAAATTGTAGATGCAGAAAGCCTAAATGTACAAGAGGGCTCGCTCGAGATTATCGCTAGTGCAGCTGATGGCGGTATGCGTGATGCACTAAGCCTCTTAGATCAAGCGATCTCATTTAGTGGTGAGCAGCTGACAATTGATGATGCGCTGCTCATTACAGGAGCTGTTTCTCAGCATTTCATTAGTCAGCTAGCCGAAGCAATTTTTGATCAAAATATTGCTGTAGCGTTAGATACCTTAAATGAATTACTTCAGCAGGGAAAAGATGCTGCTAAATTAATAGAGGACATGATCTTTTACTTTAGAGATATGCTGCTTTATAAAACGGCACCAGATCTGGAGGGGGTCCTTGAAAAGGTAAAGGTCGATGAAAATTTCGTGACGCTTTCGGATCGTGTGACACCTCAATTTCTATATGAAACAATTGAAGTGCTGAATAAAAGCCACCAAGAAATGAAATGGACGAATCATCCAAGGATTTTCTTTGAGGTAGCTGTTGTCAAGCTATGTCAATCAACGGCTGGAATAACACAAGCTCATGCTAACGCTGATTTAACGGCGCTAACGGATAAAATAGACAGGTTGGAACAGGAGCTATCGAGGATAAGAGCTGAGGGTGTGCCAATGTCTCATTCTCATCATCCTCAAGAAAAAAAGGAAGCACCTCGACCACAAACGAGTAACAAAAATGGATACCGTGCACCTGTCGGCCGAATTCACGAGATTCTAAAAGAAGCAAAACGTCCAGAGCTAGAAAAAATTAAAGGTAAATGGGGAGAACTCCTTGCCCACTTGAAACAGCAGAATAAGGTGTCTCATGCTGCGCTATTAACGGATAGTGAACCAGTTGCTGCTGCTTCTCATGCCTTTGTTTTAAAATTCAAGTTTGAAATACACTGTAAAATGGTTGCCGAAGATAAAAGCGGTGTTCGAACCAACCTTGAGCAGCTATTAGAGTCTATGTTAGGAAAAAGAGTGGAATTAGTTGGCGTTCCTGACGCTCAATGGGGTAAAATAAGAGAAGAATTTTTAAGAGATCATCAGCCGGATGAACAGGCAGATGGTCAGGGGACTTCTGCTGAAGAGGATCCATTGATTGCAGAAGCAAAGAAGTTAGTAGGAAACGATTTAATTGAAATTAAAGATTAATAAAAATGAAAGAGAGTGGTGTTCATATGCGCGGTGGAATGGGAAATATGCAAAAAATGATGAAACAAATGCAAAAAATGCAAAAGGATATGGCTAAGGCTCAAGAAGAGCTTGCAGAAAAAGTCCTTGAAGGTACAGCGGGTGGCGGTATGGTCACTGTAAAAGTAAATGGACAAAAAGAAGTTGTTGATGTAGCAATCAATGAAGAAGTTGTTGATCCAGAAGATATCGATATGCTTCAAGATCTTGTACTTGCAGCAACAAACGACGCATTGAAAAAAGTCGATGAGTTAACGAATGAAACAATGGGTCAATTCACAAAAGGAATGAACATGCCAGGTTTATTCTAGGAGGAATAACTGAAGATGCAATATCCTGAACCAATATCAAAGCTGATTGACAGCTTTATGAAATTGCCAGGAATCGGACCGAAAACTGCGGTTCGTCTGGCTTTTTTTGTTCTTAGTATGCAGGAAGATGTCGTACTAGATTTCGCGAAGGCGCTTGTTAATGCAAAGCGTAATTTAACTTATTGTTCGGTATGCGGCCATATCACAGACCAAGATCCTTGCTATATTTGTGAAGATACAAGAAGAGATCAATCTGTTATCTGTGTAGTGCAAGACCCAAAAGATGTGATCGCAATGGAAAAGATGAAAGAATACAACGGCTTATACCATGTGCTTCATGGTGCCATTTCACCGATGGACGGAATTGGCCCAGAGGATATTAAAATTCCTGACCTGTTAAAAAGATTGCAAGACGATCAAGTGACAGAGGTGATCCTTGCAACCAATCCAAACATTGAAGGAGAGGCTACAGCCATGTATATCTCTAGACTGTTGAAACCATCAGGAATTAAACTCTCTCGCATTGCTCACGGACTTCCAGTAGGTGGAGACTTAGAGTATGCGGATGAAGTCACACTGTCTAAAGCTCTAGAAGGCAGACGTGAGATGTAGGAAGGAGAAGTACGGTACATGGGTTTTCTTCGCAGAAAATCAATTCGAAAAGAATTCGATGAGAAATTAATTCAACAGCTTTTTAAGCAAAAGGAAGAATGGAACAGACAAAAAAAGCTTGTCGCAAATAGCGTTGAGCCTTCACCGGACATTCTATTCGAATTAAAGCTTGCTCAAGCGAAGTACTTTTTCTATCTAAGAGAAGCGAAAAAGAGGAATTTACGTTTAAACAACTGGAGATAGCAGGTCTATTTTACATAGTCCTCTCATATGCTTGTACTATTCATATGAAGAGGAGATGAGAGGATTATGGAACCTGTTATTGTAATCGGGTCAATTTTGATAGCTGTACTATTGTTGTTTATGTCAGGTGTTCAAGCGAACCCCTTCAAATGGTTAGGGCTGATCGGAGTAAAGTTTGTGGCAGGTGCTATTTTTTTATTTTGCCTCAATCTATTTGGAGAGAGTCTAGGATTACATGTCTCTATTAACCCTGTAACGAGTGGAATCAGTGGTTTATTGGGCATCCCAGGCGTAGCAGCTTTAGTCGTAATTGAAAAATTCATTATTTAATGAGAAATATTGTTGACTTTGATCCTGTATGGTGGTAAATTAATATACGTCGCTGATGACGAAGAAACGAAAAAACATTATAACAAAAAAGTTGTTGACATTAACAATTTAAATATGGTATGATGTTCTAGTCGCTTCTGAAGCGGTAAACAAGTTCTTTGAAAACTAAACAAGACAAAACGTACCTGTTAATTCGAGTTTTTATAAAAAAATCCTATGATACATCATAGGTAGTCAGTCAAACACTGACGAAAAACAAAACTTCGGTTTTGTACTTTTTCGGAGAGTTTGATCCTGGCTCAGGACGAACGCTGGCGGCGTGCCTAATACATGCAAGTCGAGCGGACAGAAGGGAGCTTGCTCCCGGATGTTAGCGGCGGACGGGTGAGTAACACGTGGGTAACCT
>NZ_PVRF01000006.1:0-55491 GCF_002998655.1 Bacillus sp. GBSW19 | reverse complement strand
AGGTTACCCACGTGTTACTCACCCGTCCGCCGCTAACATCCGGGAGCAAGCTCCCTTCTGTCCGCTCGACTTGCATGTATTAGGCACGCCGCCAGCGTTCGTCCTGAGCCAGGATCAAACTCTCCGAAAAAGTACAAAACCGAAGTTTTGTTTTTCGCCAGTTTGACTGACTACCTATGATGTTTCATAGGATTTTTTTATAAAAACTCGAATTAACAGGTACGTTTTGTCTTGTTTAGTTTTCAAAGATCATTTTCATTATCGCTCGTAAGCGACTTTAATATCTTAACATTTCGCATCGGTTAAAGTCAAGAACTTTTTTCAATTTCTTTTTTAACCTCGTTGCTGTTTTGCGGCAACGAATAATAATATACCATCTTGATTCTTTCCTTGCAATAGTTTTTTTAAAAAAAGTTTCATTTTATGAAAAATAAAAAGCGCCATAGTTAAAATGGCGCTTTGATTGATGTATTAACGGTTTCTCATTTGTGGGAAAAGCAGTACATCTCTGATTGATGGAGAATTTGTTAATAGCATGATTAACCGGTCGATACCGATTCCTAGTCCGCCTGTTGGAGGCATACCATATTCTAATGCTTCAACAAAATCGTCATCCATTAGATGCGCTTCGTCATTCCCTTCTTCACGTTCTTTTAATTGAGCTTCGAATCGTTCTCTTTGATCGATTGGATCGTTTAGCTCTGTGAATGCATTAGCATGCTCGCGGCGTACGATAAATAGTTCAAAGCGATCAGTGAAGCGAGGGTCTTCAGGATTTTTCTTAGCTAATGGAGAAATCTCCACTGGGTGTCCGTAAATAAATGTAGGCTGAACCAATGTTTCTTCTACTTTTTGCTCGAAGAACTCATTGATGATATGACCTACTGTCATGTTTTTCGTGATTTCAATTCCGTGATCAGCGGCATGCTGCTTCGCTTCTTCTACAGACATCTCCTGCCAAAAGTCCACACCAGTTGCTTCTTTGACCGCTTCAACCATATGGAGTCTCTTCCATTCAGGCTTGAGATCAATTTCATCTTCTCCATATTGAATAGTGGTTGTTCCTAGTACCTCTTCGGCAATATGAGCAATCAGGTTTTCAGTTAGGTTCATGATGTCTTTGTAATCTGCGTAAGCTTCGTACAGCTCGATCATAGTGAATTCTGGGTTATGACGAGTTGATACACCTTCGTTACGGAATACACGGCCAATCTCGTATACTTTCTCTAGGCCACCGACAATCAGGCGTTTTAAGTGCAGTTCAATCGCAATACGCATATAAAGCGGCATATCCAGTGCATTGTGATGAGTAATGAAAGGACGTGCTGATGCACCACCAGGGATGCTGTGCATTGTTGGTGTTTCAACTTCTAGGTACCCTTTAGAATCTAAGTATCTTCTCATGGATTGAATAATCTTGCTTCGCATGATGAACGTCTGCTTACTTTCTGGATTTACAATCAGGTCAAGGTAGCGCTGACGATAACGTTGTTCAACATCTTTGAGTCCATGATATTTATCAGGAAGCGGGCGAAGTGCTTTTGTGAGAACCTCAAAGCTAGTCGCTTTAATTGAAAGTTCTCCAACGTTCGTTTTAAATACCATTCCTGTTACACCGATGATATCGCCTAGGTCTGAGCTTTTGAATAACTCGTAAGCTTCTTCTCCTACACTATCTTTACGAACGTATATTTGAATTTGTCCTTCTAAGTCTTGTATATGCGCAAAGCCAGCTTTCCCTTTTCCTCGCTTTGTCATCATACGTCCAGCGATTGTCACTTGGGTAGACTTTTCTTCTAAGTCTTCTTTAGAAAACTCATCATATTCTGCGATAATTTGTGCGGATTGATGAGAGCGGTCATATCGTTCGCCGAATGGATCGATACCCTCTTCTCTCATTTTATTCATTTTGTCACGTCTGACCTGGAATTGGTCATTTAATTCTTCGTTATTAAGCCCTTCATTACTCATTTATATCACTCCAATAATGTATTTTGCAGAGAAAAGCAGAAAAACTGCCAGTACATGCACTAGCAGTGAGCTACAAAAAGAAAGATAGTCTTATCCTACTTTTATACTTTGAAGCTCTTTTGCCTCGGCTTCGATCGTAAAGTCATCAAGAACTTGTACCAGCTCCGCTCTCGTTTCACTTTGATTGATTTGATTTCTTACGTCCGCATTGCCTCGGACACCTTTTAAGTACCATGCTGCGTGCTTTCTCATTTCTCTGACAGCCACGTGTTCGCCTTTTAGGTCAATGAGTCTGTCTAAGTGAAGTTTGCACACTGACATCTTCTCACGTACATTTGGCTCTTCTTTTAGTTCACCCGTTTCTAAATAATGAACCGTTCGATAGATCATCCACGGGTTTCCTAGTGCGGCTCTTCCGATCATGACAGCATCTACACCTGTTTCATCAAGCATACGTTTTGCATCTTGAGGGGTTTTGACATCTCCATTGCCGATGACAGGGATGGAAACAGATTGTTTGACCTCTTTTATAATATCCCAATTCGCTGTTCCTTCGTACATCTGCACACGTGTCCGTCCGTGAAGCGCAACCGCTTGTCCACCTGCTCGTTCAACAGCACGGGCATTGTCGATAGCGAAGATATGATCTTCGTCCCAGCCCATTCTCATTTTCACCGTAACAGGTTTATCTACAGCATCTACAACAGCAGAGACCATTTCATAAATCTTGTTTGGATCAAGCAGCCATTTCGCTCCTGCATCACATTTCGTAATCTTCGGTACAGGACAGCCCATGTTAATATCAATAATGTCCGCTGTTGTGTTCTGGTCTACAAACTTTGCTGCTTCAACGAGTGTGTCTTTTTCACCTCCAAATATCTGAAGGCTCAAAGGTTTTTCACGTTCATCAATGTATAGCATACCCATTGTTCTTGCATTGTTGATCAGGATCGCTTTGTCACTGACCATTTCAGCGCAGACTAAACCCGCTCCAAACTCTTTAACTGTCAGTCTGAAGGCAGAGTTGCACACACCAGCCATAGGCGCGAGCACCACTTTGTTTTTAATGTCGATATCTCCGATTTTAAACATCATTTCCACTCCTTCCTTCTTCAAGAATTGGCGAAAGTTCTTCCACCGTTATATTTAAAGCATCTGCTATTTGACCAACCAATTGGTTTGTTGGTAATCGATTGCCTCGCTCAATTTCTCCTAAGACAGAGACAGAGATGCCTAGTCTTTTCGCGAACCCTTCCTGAGTATACCCTTTTAGCTTTCGGTATGCACGAATTCTTCTACCCCACATGTCTTTTTCCATATACTTACACCTTCTTGGTCTGTTACGGCATTTATTTGTACTTCGCCGATTTCTGGGCAAATCTCACTCATCGGAACAAGAACGAATAAACGTTCGTACATTCTAGGATGTGGTACTACAAGCTGTTCTGTTTCAATATTTTCACGATTATAAAGTAAAATGTCAAGGTCAGCCGTTCGCGGTCCCCATCTCACTTCTCTTGTTCTGCCTAACTCTTGCTCGATTTTCTGAGTAAGTACCAGTAGTTCATTTGGACGAAGCGAAGTGGAAATTTTCACAGCCATATTTAAAAAGTCATCTTGGTTTTCGTAACCTACAGGTGTTGTTTCATATATAGAGGAGATCAATTCTACTTGAACCTCTGGATGTTCGTGCAGTTTTTTGACAGCTTCTTTTAAATAGGTTTCCTTTTTACCTATGTTCGAACCTAAAGCGATGTATGCGGTATTGTTCATGTGCGTGATCTCGTCATTTCAATTGCAACGGACTGATAGTGTCCTGGAATTGGCGGATCTGGTTTGATTACCTTTACTGTACATTCCTGAACTGTCGGAAAGTCCTTTAACACTTGGTTCGCAATTCTTTCTGTCAGTGTTTCAACGAGGTTGACTGATTCACCTTCTACAATGCTTTTGCAGATTTGGTAGAGCTCTGCATAATTAATGGTCTCATTGAGGTCATCAGTTTGTCCGGCTTTACTTAAATCAAGTGAAGCTGTTAAATCCACACGGAATCGCTGTCCTAATTTATTTTCTTCTGCAAATACGCCATGATAGCCGTAAAATTCCATTCCATTTACATATACTTTATCGATGATAAGCGCCTCCCTTATTCAACATGGCATCCATCATTTTTGCCATTCTTGCGATTTCTTTTACATCATGTACACGAACCATCGCACTGCCTTTTTGAATCCCAAGGCAGACCGTGGCTCCCGTTCCTTCAGTACGTTCTTCCGGCGGCAGGTCTAAGACAGCTCCGATGAATCGCTTTCGAGATGTAGCTAAGAGCAGTGGATACCCAAGGTGACAAAAATGTTCGAGCTCATTCAAGACCATGAGATTGTCCTCTTTATTTTTCGCAAATCCTACACCTGGGTCTAATATGATCATGTCATCACGGACACCCGCTTGTTTTGCAATTTGAACACTTTCTTTCAAATCTGCGATCATATCTGAAATCAGATGTGTGTAGTTTCGCTCTGGCCGATTGTGCATTAAAATAATCGGCACATTGTGCTTCGCTGCCACATGCGCCATTTGAGGATCTGCCTTCGCTCCCCATACATCATTAATGATGGAAGCTCCAGCTTTCACCGCTTCATCTGCAACATGGGCTTTATACGTATCAATGGAAATCGGTACATCCAATTGTTTTGTGATCTTTTCAATGACGGGAATCACTCTTGAAAGCTCCTCTTGTTCTGAGACAAATGCCGCTCCTGGGCGAGTCGATTCTCCGCCTATATCAATGATATGTGCCCCGTCCTCTATCAGCTGGGCTGCATGAGCCAGCGCTTTATCCACTTGATTAAACTTTCCTCCATCTGAAAAAGAGTCAGGTGTGACATTTAAAATGCCCATGACCAATGTCTTTTCTTCATAACTAAGGGTGTGGTGCTTGGCTTGTATGATTTTAGGCTGTTTTATCACTTGTTGTGTCATTGTGTCCACCTACTCTTTATAATCTAGACGTTCTTTTGTATATTGTGTTCTCAATTTTGTTGAGAAGATCCGGCTGTTTTGAGGAAAGGAGATTTCTCCTATACTTCTGAAAGGCACAATCCCTTGAACAGAGTTGGTCATCCATGCCTCATCAGCTGATAGCAATTGCGAGACTGGGTATCGCCCTACTTTTAGTGAAGCCCCCATAGCTTGAAGCGTTTCAATACAATATCGACGAGTGACTCCATTTAAAATGCCTGTATCAAGTGACGGTGTATAGATCACATCACCTTTTCGCCAAAATATATTGGAGGTAATTCCTTCTGCCACATCATTTTCTTTTGTTAAAAAGATGCCTTCTAACGACGCATCATTTCCCACTTCTCTTTTAGCCAGCAGGTTGTTCATATAATGATGAGACTTGAGGCGCCTTGGACCTTCCGGGGTATTTCTCCTCGTTTGAAGAATGACTCCCTGTTTCTCATCTAAAACAGATTCGGGCCGGAATGGAGAGATCATGACAAACACGACAGGCTCTTCATAAGGATCTGCAGAAAATCCATTGCCCCTGCCCGCAGAAACATTGAAGCGAATTCTCGCGTGTCCACCGGCTATTTCGTTTTTATTTAGTAAGGTATGAATGATGTCGAGTACAAATGGTTTCTCTATTGTGGATTCGATGCAAAGGTCACGCAATGATTGATTGAGCCTTTCAAGGTGCCAATCTAACAGAAAGACTTGTCCTGCCAGGCTGGTAAATGTTTCGAATACACCGATGCCATATAGAAAACCATGATCAAAAGGAGAAAGAGTCGCGTCTTTCTCCTCTATATACTGACCGTTCAGATAAATGATCATGCGTTTACTTCATGCCCCTTTTTACGATAGGTTTCAATGAAATTTTTAAGCATTTCTTTTCCGAAGGACGTCATAATCGATTCAGGATGAAACTGTACACTTTCAATCGGCAGCTCTTTATGGCGAATGGCCATGAGCTCACCTTCCTTTGTGCTGGCTGTTGCGTCAAAACACTCCGGCAGCGTCTCGTTTTTGACAATTAATGAATGATATCTCGTTGCGACAAGCGGATTTTGGAGTCCAGTGAAGACACCTTTTCCGTCATGAGCAATCTCTGACGTTTTACCATGCATTAAGCGTTCTGCACGAATGACATCCCCGCCAAAAACTTGCGCGATGGATTGATGACCTAGACACACACCGAAGATCGGAATACTTCCCGCAAAGTGCTTGATCGCCTCCATACTAATTCCCGCTTCATCTGGACTGCATGGCCCCGGGGAAATCATGAGAAAATCCGGCTTGAGTTCTTCGATTTCTTGAATGGTTACTTGATCATTCCGTTTCACGATCAATTCTTCTCCAAGCTCACCTAAATACTGGACCAAGTTGTACGTAAATGAATCATAATTATCAATCATTAATATCATGCTCTGCTCACCTCTAACTCAAAATAGTCTCTTCTTTGCTCAACTGTAATGCTTTTTTCACTGCATAGGCTTTTTTAATCGATTCTTTGTATTCGTGCTTTGGTACAGAATCGATGACGATCCCAGCACCCGACTGCATAAAGGCTTTGCCTTCAGTACAGTACGCCGTACGAATGACGATGTTAAAGTGCATATCTTGATTGAATCCAAACCAGCCTATAGATCCAGTATAAAGCCCACGCCTTGTCGGCTCAAGCTCTTCTATGATTTCCATTGTTCTCACCTTTGGAGCACCTGTAATTGTTCCGCCTGGGAATACAGCTCTCATGACATCTACTGCATCACAATCATCACGCAGTTCCCCTTGTACGTTGGATACAATGTGCATCACGTGTGAATATTTCTCAATCGCCATAAATTCGTTCACTTTTACTGAGCCATAAGTAGACACGCGTCCAAGGTCATTCCGCTCAAGATCCACGAGCATCACATGCTCTGCGCGTTCTTTTTCATTTTCAATGAGCTCTTTTGCCAGCGCTTGATCCTCAGCGTCGTCTTTGCCTCTTGATCTTGTACCCGCAATCGGTCTTGTTTCTAATTGATTCCCCTTTTTCTTAATAAGCAGCTCTGGAGATCCACAAACAATCTGGAAATCAGGCGTGTGCAGATAAGACATATACGGAGATGGATTGACTTGACGTAACGTTTTGAATAAATCATACGGATGTGTGTGGAGCTGTTCATCTTGTCTGATGGATAAATTCACTTGGAACACATCACCGCTTGCGATATATTGTTTAATTTTCTCTACTGCTTCTCCAAAGGTTTCTTCGGTAAACGGTGCTGCTGGTACAAATTCTGCAGAAGATTCATGAACAGGAGATTGCGCTGATTCTTCTGAAGAGCTTGTCCACTTTCGCTTCAAATCTTCGAGTCTTTGATGAGTGTCACTCACAGGTTCCGTTCCTTCTGTGTGAGTGATCAGCCACAGCACGTTTTCTTCATGATCAAAGACCGCAACATCATTAAATACGAGAAAATAAAGATCAGGTGTTTTCAGGTCATCAATGGACAGCATTTTAAAATGCTCGATATATCTTGCATAATCATAGCTTAAAAATCCAATCGCCCCGCCTTGAAAATCAGGATATTCCTCATTCATTTCGGTTTGAAGGGTTTGGAACCAATCCGTAAACGCTCTGAATGGATCGCCTTCTTTGAACAGCACCTCATCTTGATAATGGATGGTTGTCATCCCGTCTTTCCCCTTCGCTTTAGCAACCGGGTCAATGCCAGCAATGCTGTATGAACCGCCGCGAGCACTTTCAAGAAGAACATGGTGTGTTTCGCCAGCAGTTAATTGTTCGTATCTTTTCAGGAAAGCATCTTTCGTAAAAGGAATTTTGATGCCCATCGGCCTGCGTTGTGTCATGTTATCATCCTTTTTCATTTTCATTAATCTTATTGTAATGCAATCCAATTTATTTAGAAAATAGTATTTGCTTTCCATCTACAGATTTCATAAAAAAACCCCAGCAAATGCTGGGGTAATTGGTTTAATCGAATTGATAAAGAGGTGTACTGAGATAACGCTCCCCATTACTTGGGATGATTGCCAGAACCTTTTTCCCTTTACCAAGCTTCTTCGCTGTTTGAAGTGCTGCGTAAATAGCTGCTCCTGAAGAAATACCGCCAAGGATCCCTTCCTCTTTCGCTGCTTTTCTTGCAAGCTCAAATGCATCTTCGTTTTTCACTTGGATAATACCGTCATATACTTCCGTGTTCAAGATTGAAGGGATAAAACCTGCTCCTATCCCTTGGATTTTATGCGGGCCTGGCTTTCCGCCTGATAATACAGGAGAATCTGTCGGCTCTACCGCATAAAGCTGAATCGATGGGATGGCTTCTTTTAGGATTTCACCAGCACCCGTAATCGTGCCGCCCGTACCAACACCTGCAATAAATGCATCAAGCTCGCCGTCAAACTGTTCAAGAATTTCTTTTCCTGTAGTACGACGGTGAATCTCCGCATTGGCTTCGTTGCTAAATTGCTGAGGCATGAAGTAACCATGCTCTTCTGCCAATTCTTCTGCCTTTTTAATGGCACCTTTCATTCCTTCTGCACCTGGTGTTAATACAAGCTCTGCACCATAAGCGCGTAAAAGGTTGCGGCGCTCCTGACTCATTGTGTCTGGCATCACTAGAATTGCGTTAATTCCTTTAGCTGCCGCTACCATCGCAAGACCGATCCCTGTGTTTCCGCTTGTTGGTTCAATGAGCGTGTCGCCGGCTTTTAAAGTACCTTTCGCTTCAGCATCTTCGATCATCGCTAACGCAATACGATCTTTTACACTGCTGCCCGGGTTCATATATTCAAGTTTCAAGTAGACATCCGCACTGTCTTCATCTACTAAACGGTTTAATTTAACGACTGGTGTATTTCCTATTAGTTCAAAAACTGAATTTGCAATACGAGCCATCACTAACACCTCTATCTCCGAGTAATTTTATTGTATTAATATTAAATTATCAATTTCAAAAAATTTTGTCAATGCTTTTAGTCCTGCTCGCCATCGTAAAACCATGTGACTTTTGCTTCTTTCCACAGGGTTTTGACATTCGCCTTTTCACCTAGGTCTTCCATGGCAATCTGCCTTTTGATCTGATCTTTGACTTCTTCATAAGAGAAGGAGCGGCCATCTAATTTTTCTTTTAGTTGAATAATGGCATACCCGTTTTTGGTCTCGATCGGTTCTTTTGTCCATTCGTCTGGCTGAAGCTTTTGAGCTTCCTGTATGTATAGGGCTGGTATACTTTCTTGTTCTTCTGTCACAAACCCAAGATCTCCGCCATATGGAGAGGTGTAGCGGTCAATGGAGCGTTCAGCTGCCACCGCTTCGAAGCTAGATCCGCCTTTCAGATCCTTCAATACATTTTCAGCTTCGCCTTTTGTCTTCACGACGATATGACGAATACGGTATGAATCATCATATTGATATAAGTCCTTGTTTTTTTCATAAAAGGATTTCGCTTCTTTTTCAGAAACGACAGCATCTCTCGTTAAAAGCTGCTCTAATAAAATTTGATAACGAATCTGTTCTTTCCATTCCTTTTCACTCGTATGTCCATCTTCGTAGAAATTATTAGATACCGCTTTAAGCATGAGCAATTCACGATTGATCTCTTTTGAAGACACCTCAAGCTTGTTTTCTTTCGCAAGCTGATTGACCACCTTCTGATTAATCATTTGCTCAAGTGTTGCCTTGCCATAGCGGTCTTCCATCTTCTTTAACCATTCTTGACGCGTCACCTTCTCTTTTCCAATCGACGCAATTTCTTCACCGCTCTTCCCATTTGAAGAAGCCTGTGACATTTGCGACTTTGTTAATACATATGCAATGACAACGGCATTGATCATAAGCAACACGAGGATAAATGTCCATACCACTCTTGCTTTTAGTCTCATTTTTCGTCTCCTTTCCATTCTAAAAAGAAAACCCGCTGCTTAGAGCTTAGCGGGTTATTTCTTCACGTAGCTCTTCTAGCTCTTCTTTTGTAAATACATACGTTTCGTTACAAAAATGGCATTGAGCTTCTGCTTGTCCGTCTTGTTCAATCATGTCGTCAATTTCGGCTTTCCCTAGGCTGATAATGCCATTAGCAAAACGTTCTTTTGAGCAGTTACAAGAGAATTCGACAGGTACAGTTTCTAAAATTTGAGGTTTTTCTCCGAGTACTTCTTCTAAAATTTCTTCTGGTGTCATCCCTTTTTCAATGAGTTTAGAAATAGGTTCAATGGTTGAGAGCCGCTTTTCTAGTCTTTCGATGACAGCATCTTCTGTTCCAGGCAGCAATTGAATGATGAAACCGCCTGCTGCAAGGATCGAGTTATCTGGATTGACCAGAACCCCTACGCCTACAGAGGAAGGCACTTGCTCAGAAGAGACAAGATAATAAGTGAAGTCATCTCCAATTTCACCTGAGACGATCTCCGTTTGTCCTGTAAAGTGATCTTTCAGTCCGATATCTTTGACAACACTCAACGTTCCAGATGTCCCGACTGCACGTCTGACATCCAGCTTGCCATGTTCATTTAAGTCAAAGTGGACTTGTGGGTTTGAGACATATCCGCGCACCTGACCTTTTGCGTTTCCATCAGCAATGATGGCACCGATTGGTCCACCGCCTTCAATTTTGACCGTTAGCTTATTTTCGCCTTTCAGCATAGCACCCATCATGACTGTAGCTGTCATTGTTCTGCCAATCGCTGCTGATGCTGTTGGCCATGTATGGTGCCTTCTTTGTGCTTCGTTGATTGTATCTGTTGTGTTTGCAGCATATGCTCGGACTTTTCCGTCATATGCTAACGCTTTAACTAAGTGATCCATTCGATTTTAAACCTCCTATAGTACACCGACACGATTACGTTCATAAATAAGTTGAAGTCCTTTTAATGTTAAGAACGGATCGACAATATCAATGCAGTCTGATTCATTTCCAATCAATGTTGACAAACCGCCTGTTGCAATGACTTTCGGTGTTTGTTTCGCTTGCTGCTTCATCCGTTTCACTATTCCCTCGACTTGCCCAACATATCCATAAAGGATGCCGGATTGCATCGCACTAATGGTGTTTTTTCCAACAATGTGATCTGGACGGACAATTTCAATTCTCGGCAGCTTCGCCGCTCTTGTATATAAAGCCTCTGTTGAGATGGTAATACCAGGTGCAATTGCCCCACCCATGTATTGTTTTTGTTCATTGATATAGCAGTAGGTTGTCGCTGTGCCAAAGTCTACCACAATGAGAGGTGCCCCATATAGGTGAATCGCCGCTACTGCATTCACAATTCGATCAGCCCCGACTTCCTTTGGATTGTCACACATAATGTTTAATCCAGTCTTCATTCCAGGCCCTACAATTTGGGGTGTTAAGTGAAAGTACTTCTCGCACATTCTTTCTAGTGCAAACATCATTGGCGGGACAACAGACGAGATGATAATTCCTTCTATTTGATCAAACATCAGCCCCACATAATCAAATAAAGACCTGATGGCCATACCAAATTCGTCTTCTGTTTTATGACGGCTTGTTTCAATTCGCCAATGGTAGTTTAGATCGCCGTTATGATAAACACCTAAAACGGTATTTGTGTTTCCTACATCTATCACGAGTAACAAGTTCATCACCACTTTGAATAGTTTCTCAAAAAGAGCATTTTTCGACTTTCTATCATACCATACACGAATTGAGTTCCATTTGTAAACAATTCGAAACCGATCCATTTAGGAATCGAAATAAAAAAAGCTGCCGGTGATCCCGGCAGCTTTCACAGAAGGAGATTAGATCTCCTCATCTTCTTTTTTCTTGATGTTCACTTTCACATCATCGTTTTTCTCTTCGTCATCTGCGTATACACGCTCTGGAAGCTTTCCAGTTTCGTAAAGAGATTTAATTTGCTCAGCATCTAATGTTTCAACTTCTAAAAGGGCCTGTGCGATGATTTCTAGCTTATCTTTGTTCTCAGTGAGAATTTGTTTCGCACGTTCGTAGCTGTCCTTGATGAAACGCTGAATTTCTTGGTCAATCTCGTAAGCAATGGCTTCACTATAATTCGGCTCGTTGTTAAAATCACGACCTAGGAACACTTGACCACCTTGTGCTTGACCGAACTGAAGTGGACCAAGCTTATCAGACATACCGAACTCAGTAACCATTTTTCTTGCAATGCCTGTTGCACGCTGGAAGTCGTTGTGAGCGCCTGTGCTTACTTCACCAAACGTAATTTCCTCTGCAACACGACCGCCGAGCAAGCCGACAATTTTATCAAGAAGCTCTGGCTTCGTTTGGAAATAACGGTCTTCTCTTGGAAGCATGACCGCATATCCGCCTGCCTGACCACGAGGAACGATCGTTACTTTATGCACCATGTCCGCTTCGTCTAGGATAAGTCCAATCACAGTATGACCTGCTTCATGGTAAGCCACGATATTACGTTCTTTCTTCGAAATGACGCGGCTTTTCTTCGCCGGTCCAGCGATGACACGGTCAGTCGCTTCGTCGATATCACGCATATCGATTTTCTTTTTGTTATGACGGGCAGCAACAAGTGCTGCTTCGTTTAGTAAGTTCTCAAGATCTGCTCCAGAGAACCCAGGTGTTCTGCTTGCAATGGCTTTCAAGTTCACTGTATCATCAAGCGGTTTGTTTTTCGCATGAACCTTCAGTACTTCTTCACGGCCAATGACATCTGGTCGGTCAACCGTAATTTGACGGTCAAAACGTCCCGGACGCAGCAATGCAGGATCTAGGATATCTGCACGGTTCGTCGCAGCAATGATAATAATACCTTCGTTCGCACTAAAACCATCCATTTCAACAAGAAGCTGGTTAAGCGTTTGTTCACGCTCGTCATGACCACCGCCAAGACCGGCTCCACGCTGACGACCCACTGCATCAATCTCATCAATAAAGATTAAGCAAGGTGCATTCTTTTTCGCATTTTCGAATAAATCACGTACACGTGATGCACCGACACCGACGAACATCTCGACGAAGTCAGAACCACTGATGCTGAAGAAAGGAACGCCTGCTTCTCCTGCAGATGCTCTCGCAAGCAATGTTTTACCTGTACCTGGAGGTCCTACTAGTAAAACCCCTTTAGGTATTCTTGCGCCAAGCTCCGCAAATTTACGTGGGTCCTTTAGGAATTCAACCACTTCTACAAGCTCTTGCTTTTCTTCATCTGCACCGGCAACATCTTTAAATTTCACACGTTTCTTCTCTTCTGTGTAAAGCTTCGCCTTACTCTTACCAAAGTTCATAACACGGCTTCCACCGCCCTGAGCTTGGTTCAATAAGAAGAAGAACAGGATAAAGATGATGATAAACGGAATGATGGTGGTCAGAACTTGCAGCCATCCATTTGTTTCAGGTGCTGGTTCTACTTTTACATCTGTATTCTTCAGTGCACTGTAAATCTGGTCAACACCTTGACCATCTGGAACATGGGTAATGAAGTATTGATCTTTCTTCGCGCCATCTAATTGACCACGAATTTCATAAACCCCTCTTACAGGCTGAATGGAGATACTCTCCACTTTTCCCGCACTTAGATTTTGCGAAAATTTGCTGTAAGACATGTTCTCAGGCTTTTGATTAGGGGATCCTAACCAACTGACTACCCCTATCACAAGTAATAAAATAAGTATATAAAAAATCGTATTACGAAAAACCCGATTCATTCCTTACCTCCTCCCACAGTAAGCACAACTATGTTCAATAGTATCATAGAAAATCATTCCAATACAACCAATAACCTCATGTATACGTATGCTGATTAGCCTTCGTAAACAGATGGTTTTAACACTCCAATATACGGGAGGTTTCGGTAACGTTCAGCGAAATCCAATCCATAGCCGACAACAAATGCATCTGGCACTTCAAATCCAACATAATCTGCTTTGATGTCTGCTTTACGACCGCTTGGTTTATCAAGCAATGTCACAATTTTTATGGAATTTGCTTTACGGTATCGGAAAAGCTCTACCAGATAGCTCAAAGTTAACCCACTGTCGATGATATCTTCCATAATTAAAATATCTCTTCCTTCAACAGAAGTATCTAGATCTTTAATGATCTTTACTTCTCCTGAAGATACGGTAGATTTTCCGTAGCTAGATACATCCATAAAATCAAGTTCTAAATATGTATCAATGTGTTTGATCAGGTCTGCCATGAATGGAAGAGCCCCTTTCAAAACACCAATAGCCAGGGGAAATTTACCATCATAATCGCTGGTTAATGTTGCACCCAGTTCCTTCACTTTTTGCTGGATCTCTTCTTCTGAGATCAAAACCTTTTCAATATCTTGTTTCATGCTTTTGCTTGCCCCCTACAAATTTTCATGCTGTCTATATTGTAATACAATGAGATCGCTGTTTGTCATATCAATTTCTTCAAAAACGGATTTTTTCAGACCTGGGATCCAGATGATTTGATGATCCGAGTCAGTGACGATCGGCCAGCTGTCTCTTTCTGCAAGAGGCACTTTTTTATCAATAAATATATCCTTCACCTTTTTTGATCCATTCATCCCTTTAAGTTTGATTCGATCACCATTTTTTCGTGAGCGAATGATCAAAGGGAGACGAACATGATCTTTTTGAAGCAAGAAAAAATGGTTTCCGTTCCGTGCATCCTTCGGAACATGATTTGATACCACGATAGACTGCCCATTCGGAAGGAAAAGCTCCTCTCCAAGCTCACCCTTTAAGTGAAGAGCATAAGACTGGTCTAGTACAAGCGATCGTTCAAAGGTAAACATACAGTAATCATAAGACTTGACAGCTTGTAAACCTTTTGGCAAATCTAATGATCCAGACGGTTGTTCGGTATGAGATAACCAGTCCAAAGTCCCTAGAATATGCTGGTTTGAAAACGCTGATTGAGTGTTTTCATAAAGATAGTTTAATATTAGTTGAATGCCTCTTCTTTGTAAAGGCAAAGGCAGGTCAAGCAAAGGCTTCGTTTTGATCTTAATTTGCTTAGGCGATTGATTCGTTATCACTTGGTTCATTTGTTCCTTTGTTAATGCCTGCAAGTATTGCTCATCCTCAGTCAGCATGTCACTTACAAACTGAAAGCTTTCATGTACATGAGGTGCCTCTTCTTTTAACACGGGAAGAATGTGTCTTCTTATCCGGTTTCTCAAGTAGTCATCAGTGTGATTGCTTTGATCAATGACATAGGGAATATGTTCTTTTTCACAAGCGGTCAGCACGTCGTCCTTGGAATATCCAATGAGCGGCCGAATCAGCCATCCATCTTGAAAAGGACGTTTTGCTTGGATACCGGCGAGTCCTATTCCAACAGTCCCTCTCGCAAGCCTCATCATCATTGTTTCTACTTGGTCGTCTCCATGATGTGCAAGCGCTATAAATTGAGCGTTGTATTGCTCCATCAATTGACGAAAGAAAGCATATCTGCACTCCCTTGCAGCTGCCTGTTTGTTTAAGTGGTTTTCTTTTGCATATTGGGTGACCTGTATGCGGGCCGATTCAAAAGGAATCTCTTGCTCCTTGCAGTAAGCCTCAACAAATGCCAAATCAGCAAAGGATTCTTCTCCTCTGAACATGTGATCTACATGGGCTGCAATCAGCTGATAGGAACCTTTTCGACGCTTGTTTAGTTCGTGCAGTAAGAGCATGGAATCTGGTCCGCCAGAAACCCCGACAATGACTGTCGTATTTTCAAGGTAAACATCATGTTTTTTCAAAAATGATTCAATTCTATTCACAACTTCCTCCTCACAAAGAGCAGGTAATTTAAAGATATACATATCCTATCACTTTCAGTAGCTCCAAGCAAAGATGAAGCCTGCTTTTTTACAGGTCTATAGCAGGAACAAAACCACATATGCACAGTAAAGAGCAAGTACACTGCAAACGATAAGAATAGTTTCAAAAAGCCCGCCTGATTTTTTACGTACTGGTGTTCTTTTTGCTGCTGCAACTCTTGATCGTGAAGTCACCTGTTGATTTTGGTGAACAGCGGGCTTTTGCCCGTTTTTTTGCGGCTGCTTCTTTTGACTCATTTTTCTTGAAGCGATCAGCTGTCCTTCTTTCAGCATCGCACTTTTCATATCCGCCGCTGATTGATATTTACCTTGTAGAGCAGCCTTTAACACCCTTTCATACCGCTTTAATAAAGGATGTCCTTCGATGGCTCTGTAAAGCTGCTTTTCCGGTTCTGCTCCTTTTTTGAATTCTTTCTTATACGCACAGTTCACCATCACCATGCTTAAGGCAAACAGATCATAAGATGGCTCTGCCTTTCTTGTGCCGAATCCCCAATAGCCTCGATCAAAAAACTCTGTATACTCCTTGATTGCCCTGCCTGCTTTTGTCGTTCCCCCTACATCAATGCACCGGATCGCGGCTGGGGGACCTGACACGATGAGATTATCTGGCTTCAAGTCACCAAAAATCCAGCCTTCCTGATGTAAATGAGCCAGGTTAGATAAAAGCTGAACCATTAAAACGACGATCCACTCATCACCTTTTTGTTTTACAAATTCAAGCAGTAACGGGCCTCTGACATACTCCATCACATAAAAGGAACGCTTTTGAAGCATACCGGGATAAATCGCATCATCCATATCATAAAAAGAAGGCCCCATGGTTTTCACAGGAGCCTTAGAAAAGGATTTTAATACATTGACTTCAGATGCAATGAGCATACTGTCATCACTCACTTTAAGGGCTACTTGACCATTTGGCGATTCGGCTAGATAGACAATACCGTTCGCCCCTTTTCCCAGCTCTTTTACAATGCGGTAATGATGGTGATGCCATTTCCCTTGAATCACCGTGCCTAACGGAATGTTAGAAGCCGAATTCATTATCATGCTCTTCCTTTGCTTCAAGCAGCCCTTTACGCGAACGAACTGATTTGAAATGCTGGAGTGCTTCTCGAAGCGCTGGTCCAGTTGGAGTAATTCCTCCCGTGGTCAGTTTCGGGAAAATAGATGATAACGAATCGAATCGAGGCGTCCAATTCAACACAATTTCAGCATCTGAGTTTTTCCCGGGAAATATACACATCCCAAACTGATTTTCACCAATCCTTGAATTTAAGCTAATAGAGAGATCGATGAGTGCTTCTTTAACGGTCGGCAGCTTCGGTTTCATACTTGCACTTGTATCAACAAGCACAAGTACTTGAAGATGAACCGTCTCTCCTAACTCATCGACTACTTCCATCACTTCCCCACGCTTATCAGGCGGAAGCTCTTCAATTTCAGTGTCTTTGCCAAGTATTTGCTGCAATTCTTTATTCACAACACCTTGTAAGGTTTGTGTCATCGCTTTTTTTGTGACCATTTGTACCGTTTGAGATAACTGCTGGACGTAGACAACCTGATGGATGCCTCCGCCTGCGAGGGCAATCCCCTCGACTTCTTTCATCGCTTCATGATCGTGTCTGTTTTCCTCCATAATGCCAATGACATTGACTGTAATCCCTTGTTCCCTTGCCAATGAGGCAATCGCAAGTGGATCTTCCCCGTGATTTGAGCAGCCATCTGTAATCAATAAGATTTGGTTTACGTGACCTTTTCGCATCTTCATTCCTCCTGGGATCGTAACTGAATGCTTTATATCCCCATCATCGCCAGAAGAAATTCATATTATACGATATTTTAAGAAATCTCTTGTTTCTCAAGATAGAATGTACCAGTCGGAATGGATGCCCATTTTGGTGTGTTGTGATCAAGCCTGATGACAACAACCGTCATATCGTCGTCAATTTGACCCGCTCTTGTTCGAATGACCTCTTCCATTAATAAATCAGCAATCTCTTGCGGATCTTCTGTTTTAAAGCTTTTCATTTTGCGCTTCACCCACAGATCATGATTTTCAATATGCTTTGGTCCTTCGAAAATGCCATCACTCATCATAATCAGCAGATCTCCTGCCTTCATCTGTTCACTCACTACCTCCACTTCAAATTCATCAATAATCCCAATTGGTAAGTTGCTCGCTTGTACCTTCATCACCTGATCACCCCGTTTAATAAAGCTGGGTGTTGAACCAATCTTGAGGAACTTACAGCTCGCATCCTGTAAATCAATAATTGATAAATCTAATGTAGAATAGATTTCATCCGTCGTTCGTAAAGATAAAATACTATTAATGGTTTTGATTGCCACTTTTTCATTGATACCTGACGCCAATATTTTTTCTAACAGCTTAATCGTTTCATTGCTTTCAAAATGAGCCCTTGCTCCATTGCCCATTCCATCACTAATAGCTGCGGCATATTTGCCCGCACCCAGCTCCATCATGCTGTAGCTATCCCCAGACACTAACCCTCCGCCTTTCGCTGCATGCGCTACGCCTGTAGCCACTCGATATGATTTTGCAGAGCCGAATACAACGTGGCAATAGCCTGTTGGGTGCTCTGCACACTGCTCTGCTTTGACTAAAATCTGTTCTTCTAAAATATCTGAGAGCATGGGAGCGATGATTTTTTCACATTCACCATGTCCTTGGCAATATGGGATTCTCATTTCAATATCGACATTCCCCTGCTCCAAGCTATAAATTTCTACTTGCTGAATTTCAATCCCAAAGTGCTGAAGTGCTTCTATCATCTGCTCTTCTTGAATAAAATGCTGTTCTCTTTCTCGTTTTATTTCCCGGGAAAAATCCTCCATCACTTGTGAGACCCCCATCAGCTGTTCAGCTACAAGTCGTCTGCTGTCTTGGACCTTTTTCTTCAGAGTCTGGTTGGCTTTATAGTAAGCGATCTCCTCTTCAATCAATTCCTCGACATGTTTTGATTTTGAGCAGTGCTGGCTAAATTTCTTCTTCAATTTTCGGTTATGCTCGTAGGTTTTTTCATCAGATTCATGCATAACTTGTTTCATCAGTTCATAGGTTGTATCAAAGTTCTGCACCCAGCATTTATTTTTCTTATAGCACGTTTGACAGGATCGTTCTGTGATCGTACTTAAAAAAAGATCTACATCCTCTTCCTGCTTCTTTTCTTCAGGAATGGATTCGTAAAATGTCGCAAAACTCTCAGACAGCGCATGAAATACATTAGAAAATTGGTCTACCTTTTTTGCAGTCACATCTCGTACTTTCCGGGCGTATTGCTGCTGTTCCTGTACATGCTCTACCGTACCAGGAATATATTTCGCTACCTTAGAGGTCACTGATTGTGGCGTGAGTAAGAAGAGCGCAACTGCAATAAGTGATTCATACAGCGTGGTCACGAGACCTGCTGATCCTTCTCCGTATAGGGAAATAAGTAAGGAACCCACAATTAAGCCAATGGCTGCGCCTGCTTTCTTCCCCTCTTTCAGCAATCCCCCTAATAAGCCTGAAAAGGCAAGAAGACTCATCTGATAAAGGTTTCCGATGTTAGCGAGACCGAGAATTAATCCTGTCACGACACCCACCGTACAACCAATACTGGCTCCTCCAATAAAGGCAAAGCTCAGCACTACATAACGTGACAAAATATGCTCTGCCTGCATCCCTTGAAATGTGATACCAGCCAGACCTGTTAAAACTGAGGCAATTAAAATCATAAAGCAAATAATTTCTTCAACCTTTAAGGAGTGTTTGATTTTCCTGACTGTAAAAATCGGCAGGCTTTGAAGGAAAATCAGTGTCAAAATGAAGGCAAGTCCTGCTTCAACACCCGCCATGACGTAATCGTAGCTTTGCACAGCACCTTGCTCTAGGTAAACAAATGCTCCTCGGGTGATCAGCATTGACAGCACAATGACAACCGGCAATGTTTTCACTGGGTCTTTGATGATGAAAGAAACCACCTTGGACATAAGGAGAAACACGATCAACGACGCAAACACAAACAATGCGTTTTGAGGTGATATCGTCATGGCTCCAGCGAGTAAAGCGAGACAAGCAAGCATGGCCTTATCTCTTTTGATAAGCAGCATGGAGCCGAAGAAAGGCAGAGCAAACGGCATAATTTCAGATAAAATAAAGGCTCGTCCTAATAAAAAACCAAGTACAACATAAATAAACCCTTTATAGAAAAAAAGAGAATGCGTGTGATGAAGAAACAAGTTTTTCATCTTTTTTAACCCTGCACTGATTCTTTCAAACCCCGCTCCTGTTAAATCAGTTCTTCTTTCTAGTTTTTCCATCTTTTCATCCCCCACCTGATATTCGTTGCTTGTCATTATAGCGAAGGTGAAAAAGAAATTTTGTCAAAAGAAGTTGTCGTTTCCATAAAACGTTCGACGCTTTATTCGTCAAAGAGGCATACTTTCATGAAAGTCGATGTCTTTCATCAGAATTTTACGAAGACACAAAAAAACAGCCTTCCTAAAGAAAGCTGTTTTGAAGATGACCCGTACGGGATTCGAACCCGTGTTACCGCCGTGAAAGGGCGGTGTCTTAACCGCTTGACCAACGGGCCTTGCTTTTATGTTCTACTAAAAAGGATAGCGGCGGAGGGGATCGAACCCCCGACCTCACGGGTATGAACCGTACGCTCTAGCCAGCTGAGCTACACCGCCATAATAAAAATGCGCTAAGAAGCACAAGATCTATAATACAAAGGAATCGCTTGTCCGTCAATAGGAAGTTCTAAATTAAATGAAGAAATCTCAAAAAATGTCGTATGGATCAAGAAAAAAAGCACCTGCGGACAGCAGGTGCTTTGTTGTGAAAGATATATAGAAAGCAGCAACAAGTTAACCTCTTCTTGCTCCGCGTCCCCCACGTTTTGATTCCGTGTTACGTTTTAAAGATGTTAAGCGGTCTTCACTATCTTTTAAGAATTTGTTCATTTTTTGCTCAAACGATTCCTTCGGACGGAAATCATTTCTGCTCGGTCTTGATTGTTGTTGTTGAGGACGATCTTTTGCTTTTTTAATGGACAAGCCGATTTTACCGTCTTTTTCAACGTTAATCACTTTCACTTCAACTTGTTCACCGACTTTTAAATGCTCATTAATATCTTTTACATAGTTATCGGCTACCTCACTGATATGAACGAGACCAGTTGAACCGCCTGGCAACTCCACAAAAGCTCCAAAATTTGTAATGCCCGTAACTTTCCCTTGTAACTTGCTGCCAACTTCAATCGACATAAAAAAAGTGCTCCTCCTTAGACTTATAAAAAAATCTCATTTGTTCAATTATACATAAACTGAATTTTAAGTGTCAACAAGGCTAATCGCTCTTATTGCCCACATCAAAGATTTTTTCGCCTTTTTTGGACATATAATAGTCTCGTCGTGCCAGTTCGAGTACGTATTCTTTGCTTTTCAGCTTTTTAATTTCATCAGAAATATCTTCCTGCTTTGTTTGTAATTGCTTCAATTCTTTTTCAAGCGCAACCTTCTTCTCTTCTTTTTCCTTTAATGAGGACGATTGCGACCAGAGGGCACTTGTCACCAAGACAGCAAACATGAGCACAATCACACCAAACACGGTAAGCCTTCTAAGGAGTCCACGGCGTTTGCGTTTTAAGCGCTGTGCTTGCTGTTCCATTTGTTTTTGGTAATCATTTTGAATTTGTGCGATATTTCTTTTTCTCTTGTTCAAGGTTGAAGGCCTCCTCTCTTACTTTGTCCAGAATTGTTTCCATTTCGTTTTGATGGTACCAGATAATTTCTTAGTCCCTTGTAAAATTCCTGCTCCTTTAGAGAAAAACAATCTCATTGATGTTCGCCATTTTTCGGGAATCCGATGAATAATGGTCACATTAAGTAACCAGATGAGTGGATAACAAACAATGGACAGCACCTTCCACACGAGCCGAAACGTAAAATGAACAAGACGTAAGAGCAAGTGGAGCAAGAACATAATAGCACTTATAATCAATGTCAGCAGCCAGCGAATTGGCTGGAAGACGATGGACATGACCAGCCGTTTAAGGACGAGAGCGGTCTGATACACACACATCATCATAAACTTGAGAATGTTCATATACAGCTGTTTCATCAATGCCTGATACATCGAAAAACCTAGTGCAACGGCTAGAAAGATATAAAGCCTGAATTCTCCTTCATTTGTCAGCAGCAGGACATAAAAGAATAAGAGGCCCTGTACCAGCCAAAAAAGGAGATCGTGTATAACCAAAAGCCATTTTGCTGTCTTTTCCCGATTCACAAACAGCTTGTACGTATCAAGCGATGCGCCCAGCCAGATGCCCATCGCTACCATCGAAAGCATCGTATAAAACTGGACTGTCAGCGTCATTTAAACAGCTTGCTAAAAAATCCTTTAGCTTTCTCCCCGTGCTGCTCATCTACATAAATTAAGTCAAAGACACGCCCTTTGATCGATACAACGCCTTTTTCGACGTCTAGGTTTTTCATTTGCAGATTTTCTCCACGGATAGCGAGAATCCCCATGACCGTCTCAAGCAGAAATTCTTCATTATCAAAGCTTTCCACCTGTTTGACACCGGTAATATCTAAATGCTTTCTGTTTCGCATTGTGACATTGTGCTCCGCTTCTGATGACAGCTTCGTGCCTTGAGGTTGATTATAATATTGATTCATTTATACATCCCCCATATCTCATACTTGCATTGTTACTGCATTGTATGTGACAGGAGGATCATTTAGAACAAGCCCTATTCTGCTGTTTTTTCTTCTTTTAGCACAGTATACATGCCAGCGGCTTCTTCTTTTTTCGTCGTGTCCTTTAACTCGTTGACTTGAACCGTCACAAGTTTTTGACCAAAACGGATTTGAAGCTCGTCTCCTTCTTTCACGTCAGAGCTGGCTTTCGCCTGTGTGCCGTTAATAGAAATTCTGCCTTGATCAGCTACTTCTTTTGCCAATGTTCTTCTTTTAATTAAACGGGACACTTTTAAAAATTTATCTAGTCTCATGTATGCTCACCTCTTTCTATACGTTTGGCATCGTTCCATAGATCGTCCATTTCCTCTAGCGTTAAGTCATCTAATGAACGTCCCATGTCCTTTGCTTTTTGTTCGATATGCTGAAAGCGACGCATGAATTTTGTGTTGGCGGAAGCGAGTGCCGTTTCAGGCTCTAGCTGATAGAACCTTCCAATGTTGACGAGAACAAACAAAAGATCTCCAAATTCATCTTTCATCTGCTTCGTTGCACTTTCGTCCGGCTTCTCTGCCACTTCAACGAGAAATTCCTGCTTCTCTTCTTCGTATTTGTTCCAAATATCTTTCACATCTGTCCAATCAAAGCCTACTTTGGCGGCTTTCTTTTGGAGCTTATATGCCTTTGTTAGTGCTGGAAGCGTCGCCGGGATGGATTGCAAAATGGAGGCTGCCCGCTCCGGCTTCTCCTGCTGCTTGATTTTTTCCCAGTTGGCGACCACATCTGCTGCTTCAGAAACATTTGTGTCACCAAACACATGGGGATGTCTACGAATCATTTTTTCTGTGACATGCTGGATGACGTCATCAATTGAGAAAAAGCCGTCATCTTCACCAATTTGGGCGTGAAGTAACACCTGCAGCAGCACATCTCCGAGCTCTTCCACCATATGGTCTGGATCATCTTCATCGATCGCTTCAAGCAGTTCATAGCATTCTTCAATTAAATATGGTTTAAGTGACTCATTGGTTTGTTTTTGATCCCATGGACAGCCGCCCGGACCTCTTAATGTACGTATGACGTCACGGAAAGTGTCAAATTGTTGAAAAAGCAGCTTTTCATCTTGAATCGGAGGTACATAAACACTCGTTAAGTTATTTATCGACACATCTCGATCAAGTTCAAATAAAGGAACGGCAGTAATCTGTTCCTGACTGCTTCCAGCCGCAGTCACAATATAGACTTCATAATCGTCAGGAAGCTTTTCCATCAGCGTGAGTTTCACATTCGAAGCGGTCAGCTGATCATATACCTGACAAATGAGGACATGCTGGGTCAATTTCAGATCGTCCGCTCTCATATCTCCTGCATCAACGAATTGTAATCCCTCGATTGGGTCAATCTGCAAGGAGTTAAACGTCGCATCCAAAAAGCTTTGTCCACCAGCAACAGACACCTCAATCCCGCGCTCTTGCTGCTGAGAAACTAATAGCTGGACGGTCTTTTCTGCGACAAATGGGTGTCCTGGTACTGCGTACACAATATCCTTTTCCGCAGCCTCTGTAAATAAAATTTCAGTGATTTCCTGATATACCGAATCAAACTGATCGTGCTTTTCATAAATTTCATCAAAAAAGGTCAGCGATGAGACCTCCTGCATCAACTCTGCGGTAAGCGGATGATCCTGCGTTCTCATAAATACTTCTTTCGCCTGCTTCAGCTGCTTGTATACACCGAGCGTCAGCTGATCCATGTCGCCTGCCCCGAGACCGACGACGGTAATCTTACCTGCCATTTCGATTCCCTCTCATCTGTTTAAAATATAAAATCTTTTCTCCTAATGGAATGAGTCTCCATTCCTCGTCCGTAAATACTTCTAGCTTAAGAATACTATATAAAAAGGCGAAACCACCAATAAAAACTGACGTCAGGCTCTCTAAAACGAAAAAAGGACGTTTTTCAAAGGGAATGACCCAAGAAAACAGTGCCTGATACCCTATTAAGACAATGGCCATGAAAGCAGCCGATAAAAGAATTTTCACTGGGAACAGCTCTCTCAACGAAATCCATCCTTTATGCCTCAAATAAACGGCATTGAGCAGAGCCGCAGCGAGAAAACCACATACGGTTGACCATGCGGCACCGTAGATGCCAAATAGCGGGACAAGTGCAAGCGTTAGTATCCATTTCACCAGCACACTGAGAATCACCACAACAGCCGGATACACAGTATGCCCGAGCCCTTGAAGTAAAGCTGCTTGCGTAATCGCAATCGATGTAAATGCGATGGAAATACAGAATATTTGCAGCGCATCGGTGCCTAAGTCATTACGAAAAAGCATGGTGTTGACTGACGCTAGAATACAAATCAGCCCAACTGCTGAACCAATCCCTAAAACCGACGTGGTCTTAAACGATGTACGCACTTTTTGCCTTATCGCTTCATGCTCTCCATTCCTCATGGCCGCCGATAAAAATGGCACAAGAGAGGTTCCGATGCTAATGGCAAACACCGTCCCTAGCTGTAAGAACGGCTGTCCTCGGTCATACACACCTTTTGCCGCTTTTGCCGCGGCTTCACTCAGACCCTCACTGCGCAGCAACGCATACAGATGAAAGGCATCAACCATTTGCATCCATAAAATGAGCAATCCGCTGACACAAATCGTGAATGTATACAGCACCAAACTCTTCAAAACATCCTTTTTCCGAAGTGTCGCCTGTTTGCTTGTCATACTTGCAGCAGGCTGTTTCCGGTATGTCAGCCAAAGAAAAAGAAGCAGTATAAGCGAGGCCGCACTCCCCGCTATGGAGGAGAAGACCGCACCCGCCCCTGTTTCATAAAGCGAATAGCCGCGCCTCACGAAATAGAAGGATAAAACAAGCAGGACGCCTACCCTGATGAGTTGCTCCACCAATTGAGAAATAGCCGTTGGAAGCATCATACCGTCACTCTGAAAAACTCCCCTCAGCATCACGGTAAGCGGAAGAAATAAAAACACGAAAGCACTCATTTGGATGAGCAGGATTAATTGACTGTCCGCCATAAGGCTCGCAATTCTGCCTGCTCCTATGTAAAGACAAAGAAATAAGACCAAGCTCAGTAAAGTGATATAGACCAAGGATACCCTTGTAATGATCCTTCGATTCTCTTCCCCATGCTCACTCAGAAGCTTGGACACCATGACAGGAAACCCTGTGGTGCCGAGCATGATGGCAATGCCAAGGAAGGGATACACTTGCTGATAAATATAAAACCCTGTGTCTCCTACGATGTTCTGGAACGGAACACGATAAACGGCACTTAGTACCTTTGATAACAAGCCTGCGATGGTCAAAATCACCGCACCCTGGAAAAGCCAATGCGGCTGATTCACAGCATTTTTCATGGATGACTCCTTTAAAAATAGATCTACAGTTAAACGCACTCATTATATCATACGTGAATGAAAAGCCGTTTCTTTCTAAGGAGTAGACGGCACATTCCTCGTTTTGTTTCATCCCATATAAAAAACGCCGACAAAATCAAATGATTTCATCGGCATTCTTTCATTTTATCTATATGATATAGAATTATTAGACCTAATGTTCCATTTGACGGGCTAAGAAGCCAGCTGCCGTTTCTGCCGCTTTATGCTCCACTTCTCCCATTGAACGCTCTTTAGAAAATAAGACGACGGCGCCAATCGGATCTCCGTTTGCAACAATAGGTGCAATGGTATAAGCAGATACGTCATCATCAATACCATCGACAAGTTGAATTTCTTTTTTGCTTTCTTCTAATACAGAATTACGCTGGTCCATTGTTCGTTCAAGTAAATCACTGATGGATTTGTTTAAGTACTCTTTTTTCGAACTGCCGGATACAGCAATATACGTATCTCGATCACAGATCAGGATGGAATGACCCAAACTGTCGAATAATGCATCAGCATATTCCTTCGCAAAGTCTCCTAGCTCACTAATCGGCGAATATTTCTTCAAAATCACTTCTCCATCGCGGTCGACGAAAATCTCAAGCGGATCTCCTTCCCGGATGCGCAATGTTCTGCGAATCTCCTTCGGAATAACCACTCTACCTAGATCATCGATGCGGCGTACAATTCCAGTTGCTTTCATTCACTGCTGCCTCTCTTTCGTTTGATGATGTGTTGGGTGAATGGAACAAAAGCGTCCACTTTATGCAACATTCACCACTTGACCCTGAGTTTAGTATCCGTCACATCAAACGTAATATACACGAGAGACAAACAAAATTTTATGAAGATGGAATGGTTTCTTTTTTCACTTCTTGAAGGCCTCGAAGCATATTCAGAACGATCTCAAGCCATTCCTCAGTCTTCTTGCCTTTCGTTTGAACAGAAATAATCAGCTTGCTGCCTTCCATTCCCAAGCCTATATCACGACCATATTTACTGCTGAGCGCAAATAATTTTTGACCGTCGATTTCACTGCTTGCTTGCTCTTCAAGAGTAAGCCTGACAATGCCTTTCTCCATCTTGATCAGTTCGACACGTTCCTGCACTGCGTATACTTTCATCGTCGCAATCGTGAACAAGTCCGCCACTTCTTGCGGATATTCACCAAATCGGTCGATCATTTCATCTTGAAGCTCTTTTCGCTCTTCGATTGATCCAATCGCTCTGAACTGTTTATACATCTCGATCTTTTGCTTCCCATCCGAAATGTAAGTGTCCGGGATGTAGGCATCGATTTGCAGATCGATTTCCGGTTCGAATTTATCTTGAGCCGTTGTATCGCCTCTTCTTTCCTCAATGGCTTCTTTCAGCATTTGAGAATAGAGGTCGAATCCAACAGAATCAATGAATCCATGCTGCTGTGCACCAAGTAAATTTCCTGCTCCTCGAATCGTTAAATCACGCATCGCAATTTTAAATCCTGATCCGAGCTCTGTGAATTCTTTAATAGCTTGAAGTCTCTTCTCTGCTACTTCAGACAGAACTTTATCTTTTCGATACGTGAAATAAGCATATGCGACACGATTCGAGCGTCCTACTCGTCCTCTTAGCTGGTACAGCTGAGAAAGCCCCATTTTATCCGCATCGTGGACGATGAGCGTGTTCACATTTGGAATGTCGACTCCCGTTTCAATGATGGTGGTACTGACCAATACATCTGATTCACCTTCAAGGAAATTGATCATCACTGATTCCAGCTCGTTCTCACTCATTTTCCCATGTGCATAACTGACTTTCGCGTCTGGGACTAGCATGGAGATTTCATCTGCTTTGCGTTCAATATCTTCAACACGGTTGTAAAGAAAGTACACTTGACCGCCGCGTGCTAGTTCTCGCTCAATCGCTTCTCTGACTAAAGCGCCATTGTACTCGACCACATAGGTTTGAACAGGGAAACGGTTTTCAGGCGGTGTCTCAATAACCGATAAATCCCGTACGCCAAGCATAGACATATGCAGCGTACGCGGAATTGGCGTAGCCGTTAATGTCAGTACATCGATATTGGCTTTCATTTGTTTAATTTTCTCTTTATGCGTCACACCAAAACGCTGCTCTTCGTCAATGATCAACAAACCTAAGTCTTTATAGACAATATCTTTAGAAAGCAAACGGTGTGTGCCGATGACCATATCAATCGTTCCGTTTTTCAGCCCTTTTAACGTTTCGGTTGTTTCTTTTCTTGTACGGAAACGACTCAGCTGAGCGATTTTGACAGGGTAGTCTTGGAATCGGTCCATAATCGTGTCAAAATGCTGCTGCGCTAAGATGGTTGTCGGTACAAGCAGAGCAACCTGTTTTCCGTCAGCAATGGCTTTGAAGGCCGCTCGAATCGCCACTTCTGTTTTTCCATATCCCACATCTCCACAAAGCAGGCGGTCCATTGGACGCTCCCGCTCCATGTCTTGTTTGATTTCGTGAATCGAACGGATTTGATCATCTGTTTCCTGGTAAGGGAACGCTGATTCAAACTGGCGCTGCATCTCATGATCAGGCGAGAAGGCATACCCTTTGCTTGCCTCACGTTCCGCATACAGCTTAATGAGATCATCTGCGATGTCCTGTACAGATGTTTCCACTTTTTTCTTCACACGTTTCCAATCGCTGCCGCCTAGTTTGTACAGCTTTGGTTCTTTACCTTCTGATCCGACATACTTCTGCACCTGATCAATTTGTTCAACCGGTACATAAAGCTTGTCGCTTCCTTGATAATGAATATTTAAATAATCTTTATGAATGCCGCCGATTTCAAGCGTTTCAATTCCTAAATACTTACCGATCCCGTGGTTAATGTGCACCACATAATCGCCGACTTGAAGCTCTGAATAGCTCTTAATTCGCTCTGCATTGGTCAGCTTTTGCTTACGTGCCTGCTTCTTCACACGTTTCTTGAAGAGCTCGCCTTCTGTGATCACGGCAATTTTCGATAACGGCAGTTCAAAGCCTGTTTGCAGCTCACCTTGTAAAATATACACCTGTCCGCTTACAAGCTCGGCGTCCGGCTTGGCAAGAGCGGCTTCAATGTCATAATCATGTAAGACAGAAGATAGTTTATCTGTCCGCTCTTCATCCGCACCTAAGAAGACAACTGTATATTGTTGTTTTTTGTAGCGTTCAATTTCACTCGCAAGCACATTCATCTGCCCGTGGAAATTCTGCATTTGCTTACTAGATACATTGACGATATTTTGCGGATTTGTCTGCTGGACATGTCTCAGAAACAAGGAGTAGTACAGAATAGACCGCGATTGCTGATTGATCAGTTGTTGGAACGGGAAAGAAAGGGATAAATCATGAAGGATATTACCTTCTTCAAGCAGGCTAATTGTCCAATCAGCTTCTTCCTGTTCAAGCTGTTCTTCCATCTCCTGAATTCTGCTAATTTCATCTAAAATAATAATCGTATCCTGTGATGTGTAATCTAGCAAACTAGCAGGCTTTTCATAGAAATAGGACAGGTACTTCGTCATTTCCTGTGTCACGATACCTTCTAGCAGCTTCTCTCGATCAGCAGAAATATGTTGATGAAGCAGTTCTTTTTGCTGGTCTGAGTTAAATTTCTTTAAGCTCTTCGCAAGTCCTTGATCAAGCTGTTCAATGGCTCTCACTCGTTCAGAACCTCTCACAATCAGCTCTTTTGCGGGACCGATTTTAATCTCTTGAAGTGTTTCTAATGAACGCTGTGTATCTGAGTGGAACGTTCGAATCGAGTCTACTTCTGTATCAAACAGCTCAATACGGATCGGATGATCTTCCGTTAACGAATAAATATCAATGATTCCACCGCGCACACTAAAATCTCCGGGCGCAGCAACCATCGACGTCCGGTCATAACCGATTTGTACAAGTTGTTTTGAAAACGCCTCCAAATCAATTTCTTCACCGAGCTTTAAATGGATCTGACTCTCCTTCCAGAGCTCAACTGGCGGAAGCATTCTGCGCACCGCTGCAGCCGGTGTGACGATAATGGGGTTTTCTCCATTCGCCAGCCGGTTCAGAACATCTAGACGCTGTGCTCTGAGCTCAGGGCTGGCAACGGCAATTTCTGAAGCAATGAGTTCATTAACAGGATAAAGAAGGACCGAGCGATCTGAAATCACACTGGCAAGATCATCTGTTACCTTCTGCGCTTGATACAAGTTGTGAGTCACAATAAACATCGGCCGCTTAAGTTCGTCTGATATAGCGGCTGTAAATAAAGATCTGACGGAGCCTGATAGTCCGGCGAGCAGCTGTTCTTTTAACCCTTCCTTTAGCCCATTAAAAATGGACTGAAAATCATCACTTTGTTTGATAAATGATTGTATATTTTTCATTTGGCTCCTCCTCCCTGCTTGTTTAAAACAGAAAAACGCTTTGGTCTATTATCTACACCAAAGCTTTTTATTGAATAAAGGTATGATACTGATGGTAATCAGGATTTCTTTCGAGCGCCTCTTGGCAATCCTCACAAATGGTTTGTACATGTAAATCACCATTTTCCCTATAAGAAATCATATCGTTTCTTTCCTCATTTGTTAAGTGATGAAATCCAAGTGCTTCACTTTGAACAGCGGATTCATCTAGACTGCCAACCTTTACACCACAGTGCCGGCAGTAATAATGCAAAGCCATACGTGATCCTCCCATGCTGAGATTTTATAATCAGTATGTGCTTTGCTTATCATTCTTATACCTTCTTGTTAAAATCATTCATCACTTCTAAAAATGGCTTTGTTAAAGCCGCCTCGCAAGCTTCGACAGACGCCTGAATGGCTGATGCAATGTCAGGCTGCTCCTCTTCAGAAAAGCGTCCTAGCACGTAATCGACGACCTTCATGCCATTTTGAGGACGTCCAATGCCGATACGGAATCGGTCAAACTCAGGTGACCCTAAATGCTGAATCAACGATTTGATTCCATTATGTCCGCCTGCACTTCCTTTTGTACGCAAACGAATTCGCCCAGTTGGCAAATCAAGATCATCATAGATGACTTTCAAATGTTCAAGTGGAATATCATAGTAATCCATTAGCGGACGCACGCATTCTCCTGATAAGTTCATATATGTAAGCGGCTTTACAAGTAGAACCTTTTGCCCTGAAACAAACCCTGTTCCAAATTGTCCATGGAATTTTGATTGATTTAAGGGGATGTCCCATTTTTTCGATAATTCATCTATTGTCATAAACCCGACATTATGTCTTGTTTTTTCATATTCTTTTCCTGGATTACCCAATCCAACGAATGCAATCATGAACCAATAACCTCCTTTGTCACAAAGCACACGCCTAAAAAATGAGCCAATAGGATTGCCTCATGTAAAAACGTATGAATTCTTTTCATTCTAGCACAAAAGACGCAACCGCGGGAGGGTTACGTCTCTAAATGACCAGTTATTCTCCATCGTTATCCTTTTCTTTAATGGCCTCAGGTTCTTTTGGTTCCTCTTCGCTATCTGGCTCAGGAACCTCTGATTGCTGAGGCGGCAAAATGGATGCAACGACTTCTTCTGGATCGTTATTCACTTGATATGATGACTGAACAGACAAATCAGCGACTGTTAGGACATCATTTACTTCTAAGTTTGTAATATCTGCTTCAATATGCTGCGGGATATCTTTTGGTTTCGCTGTAATGGATAGTTCAAATAGTGGCTGCTGAAGCACACCGCCATCTTTTACCCCTTTAGATTCGCCAATCAGCTGGACAGGTACATCTGCTTCAATTTCACGCTGTAAGTCGACCACTTGGAAATCTGCATGGACAAGCTCATTTTTCAGCGGATCTGTTTGTAATTCTGTGACCATCACGGATTTTGTTTCACCGTTCACGTCTAATGTGATGATTGTATTCTTTCCTTCATCACGTAAGGTCTTTAATAAATCGATGCTGTCTAGTGAAACAGCCAGGTTGTCTGTATTTTTTCCGTATATGACACCAGGAACGTGTCCTGAATGACGGATTTTTTGCAGTGTGGAACGTTTGAAATCAGTTCTTTTATTTGCTTTTAAAGTTGCCATATTCAGCACCATCCTATTTCATTTTTGTCACTACTCTCATAATTACCCATAAGCGAATCATTTTAAACCTATTTGCTCTGAATGATGACAGCAAAAAGACCCCAAGCTGATGCCTAGGGCCTTTTTTAATCAGAAAATTAGCTAAAAAGGTAGCTCACAGATTCTTCTTCATGTACACGGATGATGGCTTCTGCAAGCAAAGGCCCAACTGAAAGCGGAATGAATTTTTCAACTTTCTTGTCATCTGTTAAATGAATACTGTTTGTCACAACCAATTCTTTTATTTTAGAATTTGTGATACGTTCTACTGCTGGTCCAGACAATACTGGGTGAGTACAGCAAGCATATACTTCAGCCGCTCCATTTTCCACAAGTGCATTTGCAGCAAGTGTAATGGTACCAGCCGTATCAATGATATCATCGATGAGAATCGCCGTTTTGCCTTCAATGTTACCAATGATGTTCATCACTTCAGCAACATTTGGCTTCGGACGACGTTTGTCGATAATAGCGATTGGCGCTTTCAGGCGGTCTGCCATTTTACGCGCACGTGTCACACCACCGTGGTCTGGAGACACAACGACGATATCCTTCAAGTTTTTCTGTTCGAAATAGTTAGTTAAGATTGGCACAGCCATTAAGTTATCGATTGGAATATCAAAGAAACCTTGGATCTGCGGCGCATGAAGATCAAGTGCAATGACACGAGTAGCACCTGCTGTCTCAAGTAAGTTCGCAAAAAGCTTCGCAGTGATTGGCTCACGAGGTTTTGCCTTACGATCTTGACGTGCATATCCGTAATAAGGGATCACGATATTGACCGTTTTCGCAGAAGCGCGTTTTAGTGCATCCACCATAATGAGCAGTTCCATAATGTGCTCATTGACTGGCGCACTCGTTGATTGAATGACATAACAATCACAGCCGCGAATACTTTCTTCAATATTGATTTGGACTTCACCGTCACTAAAGCGTTTAACAGAGCTCTTTCCTACATCAACTCCGATACGATCGGCAATTTCTTTAGCAAGTTCAGGGTTTGAATTCAAAGAGAATATCTTTAAATTCGCATCAGCATAACGATTAGACATGGTAAACCTCCGGGTATTTGGATTATTTTTTATGAATATTTTTCACATAATCTTCTTTATTGACTTGTCTTGCTCTAGCAATAGACAATGCATCCTGCGGTACATCTTCTGTAACCGTTGAACCAGCTGCAACATATGCCCCTTTTCCGACAGTGACTGGTGCTACGAGATTTGAATTACAGCCAATAAAAGCGCCATCTTCAATCTTCGTTAAGAATTTGTTCTTCCCATCATAGTTGACTGTAATAGATCCACAGCCAAGGTTTACATCAGTTCCGACCTCTGCATCTCCAATATAGCTTAGATGAGATGCTTTGCTGCGGTCACCGAAAACCGTTTTCTTGATTTCGACAAAATTCCCGATCTTCACTTCATCGCCAATTTTCGACAACGGGCGAATATGAGCAAACGGCCCAATTGTCACATCGACTCCAACCTCACTATCGCAGACGACAGATTGCTTAATCACTGTGCGATCTCCGACGATGCTGTCAACAATTTCAGTGTTTGGCCCAATAGTAGCGTCTGCACCGATTTTTACATTCCCTTTGATGACCGTCCCAGGATAAATGATTGTATCTTCACCGATGACAGCATCTGGTGAAATATACGTGTTCTCAGGATCAATCAAGGTCACACCATTCTTCATATGCTGATGATTAATACGTCGCTTCATGAATTGCTCTGCTTGTGATAGAGCGATACGATCATTGACTCCAAGTGTTTCTTCAAAATGCGGTGTTTGATATGCTGCAACCGTTTGCCCTTCATTCTTTAAAATTTCAATGACGTCTGGCAAATAGTATTCACCCTGTGCATTTTCATTCGATACTTGCTCAATCACACGGAAGAGATCTTCATTTGAAAAACAATAGGTCCCTGTATTAATTTCATTCACTTGACGTTCCGCATCATTCGCATCTTTATGCTCCACAATTTTCACGACAGCACCGGTTTCGTCACGAATAATACGACCATAACCTGTCGGGTCATCCGCATGTGCAGTTAAAATAGTGACTTTCGCTTGATGTTTTTGATGCTCGCTCAACATAGCTTCCATTGTTTCCGCTGTCAATAATGGCGTATCACCACAAATGACAATGGTTGTTCCCTTTTCCTGCGCAAGGAACGACTTTGCTTGTTTGACGGCATGTGCTGTTCCCAGCTGTTCTTCTTGAAGTGCATACTCACTTCTGTCTCCAAGCTGCTCTTTGACGTTCTCTGCTCCATGACCGACGATCGTCACTAGCTTGGCTAAAGAAAGCTTTAACGCTTCATCTGCCACATGCTCGACCATTGGCTTTCCGCAAACTGGATGAAGTACTTTGTATAGCTTTGACTTCATTCTCGTTCCTTTTCCCGCTGCTAAAATCACTGCGAACCGCTTATCCATTGATTGGCCTCCAATATCCCTATTATCCATAGAAAAATATATCCTAAATAAGGACTGATTTCAAGGATACAAGAGGAAGTGCAATAATTTTCTAATGGATGAAAGACATAAGAAACAAGAGAAAAAACGCAAAAAAGACAGCATTTAAAAGAAAACATTCCATTTTCTCTTAAAGCTGTCTTTTTGGATTCACATATGATTAAGAAGCTCCAGCTTCTTCATATTCAATTGTTTCTTCCTCTTCGCCTAAGCGATGATATTCATTTAATACAGCATCTTGGATTTTACCCCGAGTACCTGAATTAATTGGGTGTGCAATATCGCGAAACTCTCCATCAGGCGTGCGTTTGCTAGGCATTGCCACAAACAACCCATTGTTTCCATCAATCACACGAATATCATGAACAACAAATTCGTGGTCCAGCGTGATGGATGCAATCGCCCTCATGCGACCATCGGTATTCACGCGGCGTAATCTTACGTCAGTAACTTCCACAGTAGTTCACCACCTTTTCCCAATATAAAAGCATTACTTAGGTATTCAACGATTGTGGTGATTCTCCTGCTCTTTTTTTAAACTTTTTTTGAAATATCGGGATATTTATACATTATTTGTCATTTTGGTGACGACGCTTACATTCTTTGCGTGAAAAAAAGACATCATGATGATGTCTTTTCCTGCATATGATGAAACCAAACGGCTTTCGTTGAGACTGCCTGTTTACTTTACTAATGCAATTACTTCAATTTCTACGAGTGCATCCTTAGGAAGTCTTGCTACTTCCACACATGAACGAGCTGGCTTATGTGTATGGAAATACTCACCGTACACTTCATTTACTTCTGCGAATTGTTCCATATCTTTGATAAAAACTGTTGCTTTCACGACTGTCTCAAAGGAAGCACCTGCTGCTTCAAGTACGGCCTTAAGATTACGGAACACTTGATGTGTTTGTTCTTTAATATCTCCATTTACAAAGTCGCCAGCTGGCGTTAATGGAATCTGCCCTGAGCTGTAAAACATGTTATTGACAATAATCCCTTGAGAGTAAGGTCCAATGGCTGCTGGTGCATGTTTGGTTTGAACAACTTTTGTCATATCAATCTCTCCCATTCAACTACATGTTTGATCAAAGCTTAAGCTTTCGAATGAAAAAACTCGTGGAAATTGCCTTCATTGATCTCAATGATCTTCTGCTTCATATCAATGGTTGAAAGCTTTAAAAGCGATACATATTCATCAACGAGACGTTCATTTACGCCTTCATCTTCTAAAAGAACACCGATCCCTGCAACATTTGCATTAAATTCCTCAAGCAAATTCATCATGCCGTTAATGGTTCCGCCCGCTTTCATAAAGTCATCAATGATTAGGACATTGGATCCTTTATCTAAACTCCGCTTTGCAAGTGACATGGTTTGAATTCGGTTAGACGAACCTGACGCGTAGTTAATACTTACAGTTGATCCTTCGGTTACCTTATTATCTTTTCTAACGATCACAACAGGCACATTTAAATAACCCGCAACAGAATAGGCAATTGGAATACCCTTTGTCGCAACGGTCATGACGACATCAATCGCACGGTCTGCAAAGATGGTCGCAAACAGCTTACCGATTTTCGCAAGAATTGATGGATTACCTAAAACATCGGTTAAATATAAATAACCGCCAGGAAGTACACGTTCAGGAGTCGATAGAGCCTCTCCGATATCGTTTACTACGTCGTCTGCTTCTTTTAGGTGAATCTTTGGAATATATTTCACTCCGCCAGCAGCACCAGGTACAGTAAGCAATGTGCCTATTCCCTGCTGTTCGAAGGTCTGTTTGATAATCGTTAAGTCTTCACTAATAGAGGACTTCGCAGATTGATATCTTTCTGCAAAAAAAGTTAACGGTACTAGTACGTGCGGGTGGGCTAACAAATAATTTGTTAAGTCCACCAATCTGCCGCTTCGACGAAACTTCATGAACTTACCCCCAGAACCCGAATAATTTATGATAAATATAACTTAATATACGGATTTAATCAAGGGCATTTTGTTCGCCGATCATGCGGACAGCGTATACTTGATCACAAAATCCTCTCAGTCCGTTATATATTCTTTGTACCTTCGATTCATATTGAATCAAGCCAAATACTGTAGGGCCGCTTCCACTCATTAAAACAGCGTCAGCACCGAAACGCTTCATCTGTCTTTTGATCATATCTACTTCTGGGTACATCTTTAATGTCACAGACTCTAGAACGTTGCCGAGTGAGCCGCACATCTCTTTATAATCTTTCGCTTCAATCGCTTCAATCATCCGCTTTACATTCGGGTGTTCTACTTTGCTTGCGTCATATTGTCTATAGACTTCAGCTGTAGATACCCCAATCACCGGCTTCGCTAAAATCACCCAGCAATGCGGCGGTGTCGCAATATGCTTCAGCTTTTCTCCACGTCCTGTCGCTAGTGCTGTGCCTCCGTGTACACAAAAGGACACATCTGAGCCGATCTCCGCTCCAAGCTCAGCTAGTTCATCTAACGTGAGGTTCAACTTCCACAAACGATTTAAGCCGCGAAGAGCTGCTGCCGCATCACTGCTGCCTCCAGCTAAACCTGCTGCGACTGGAATTGTTTTCGTGATGACAATGGAAACACCTTTTTGAATACCGAACCTTGTTTTGAGCAATTTAGCCGCCTGATAAGCCAAATTACGCTGATCATCTGGCACGAATCGATTATGAGATGATACACGGATTTCATCCTTGTCCAGCTCCGTCAGCTCTAGTCGATCTGCAAGGTCTATTGTTGTCATCACCATCTCCACTTCGTGATATCCATCCGGTCTTTTTCCATGAACATCAAGTGAGAGATTAATTTTTGCCGGTGCTTTTTCTAAAATACGCAAACATTTCACCTACTTCTCCATCTAAACATAAGTATCAATATTGTATCACATTTGATGGATCTGATGAATATAGGCTTTTACGCCGAGCACACTGACTTTTTCATCAAAAAAAGCCAGAGACACCCGAGGTATCCCTGACCGTTTTTCTATCGTTGATTCTCATCCTGAGCCATGTGCTGTTGAGCTAATTCAATGGCACGTTTGACCATATTACCTGCGTCACGCGCACGAATCTCTCCCCAGCCTCCATTTTTGACGGTATCATAAAATCCAAGATCCTTCGCCAGCTCGTATTTGAACTCATCTGACATAATACCTCGGCGTCTACCCAAACGAAACAGCCCCTTTAGTCGAGAATTCGAATCAGTGCCACTGCTTGTGTGGCTTTCTTATTTTGTATCGAATCCTTTCTTTTACCCCTTTCAAAAAATGGACAGACTCCCATTCAGAAAAAAAGGCAAAACAAAAAGCAGTAAACAAGAAGTTCACTGCCCATTAATAGGCGACTGAGCTAGCGGTATCATCGAACGTTAATTCGACCGTCTCAGTCAGTATATCTGCATAACTATAAGAAACTCTTTCAAACGAATTCTCATCTTGATCTAATTGAATCACAAATACAGAAGGGTACGTTTCAGCTAAAATGCCCGAACGCTCAATTGTTTTACGGCGGCCCCCGTTAGCCTTTAACGTCAAACGTTTACCTAAGTTACCATCAAGCGATCTTTTGATGTCGGACAAAGTCTTCGCCATTGCATCCACCTCACTGAGATAATTATACAACAACGGCTCGTTTTTGTCAAATAAAAATTAAATTATATCAACGAACACGAGCCATTGTCAACAAAATAATTTTGACAAACTTCTACCTTTTCTTCTCCCTATTTTTCTCAAATTCCGGTGAATTATGTATCCTTTTGCAATTTCTTTTTGAACATAAAAAAAACCAGACTGTAATCAGTCGGGTTATGTCGATTCATGGTCTCTTTTATATGGCATACCTACCCTTAGAACGCCCTTCGTCTCGATGCCTCCGAGGCCTTTTTCTCTTGTTAATGTATTTCGGAGCACATCCCACACGTTGATTCGATCTACAAATGGAGTGAAGCTGATCTTCGCAACGATATAGACGGGGTCGAGCGCATGGATATTCACACGGGAAGGCGAGCTCGCAAAATTGGCACCTGCTTGGATCAATGATTCGAAATGAGATTGACAGGCACCTGCAAAGATCACAAGCTGATCTAAATGAGGAATTTTCCGTCTTGCTTTTTGAACCGTTTCAACGAAATGACGAGAATGGCGATAGGCACCGATATCATGTACGCCGCCCTTTTGCTTGGAATACGCATCATGTCCTGTGATGACCAAAATATCTGGTCGATATTGATCAATTAACGAGTCAATCATGCTTGGCATTTTCTTCTCATGGCAATGCACACCGTACACAGGTACACCAATTCGTTCATATACATCCAAGCATTTCTTTAAGTATGAAGCATCTCCATCTAAATGAAGGACCTTTCCAGGCATGTGAAAATACTGCTCTTGATGCTGATATTGTCCAGAAGTATAATACTCTTGTTTTTCCCGCAGCAGCTGATAATCCTGTCTAAGTAAGTCAAGCGATTCATTGATTTTTCGTTCGTCATTTTTCTCTCTAGTCAGCTGTTCCTCTTTTTGAACCTTGACGAGATCTGACAACTTGGCATCAGCAATCAGCCTCACTTCATTCCCATGCAATATGGCGGTAGCTTCGTGCTGATCGGTCTCATCAATTCGAATGATTCGAAACAAAATATCCATTTGATAGGATGCCCTTGTCACCATATCTCCTATTTGAAATTGCATGCTTTTCACTCCACAATCAGGCTCATATCCTGTTGGTATCGTCTTACGCTAAAATATGTTCTTCTTTCATGTGTGCTGTTCTTTCTAGCCTATGCCCGAACGAACAAAGTGGTGAAAAACAAAAGAAAAAAGCCCTTAAGACAGAGCTTTTTGTAAAACGTTCGACAAACAGGCAAATTCCTCAATGGATAATGACTCGCCGCGGCGCTTTCCATCAATGTCTGCTGTTTGAAGTGCTTCTTCGATGATGGCTTTATGTTTTTTTCCATCAGGTAAATTGTTCATGAGATTATTCATCAATGTTTTTCGGCGCTGACCAAAGCTCGCACGGATCAATTGAAAGAAAAACGCATCATTTTCTACTGAGACAGCAGGCGTTTCACGAACGGTTAGTTTAATCACAGCCGAATCCACATTAGGCTGTGGAACAAAAACCGTTTTAGGCACAACCATTACTGTTTTCGCTTCCGTATAGTATTGAACTGCGATAGACAGCGAATTGTATTCCTTTGATGAAGGGACTGCTGCCATACGATCTGCTACTTCTTTTTGCAGCATGACGACAATCCCTTTCAATGGAAGGTTTTCTTCAAGCAGCTTCATAATAATCGGTGTCGTCACGTAATATGGAAGGTTGGCGACAACCATCACTTCTTTACAGTCAGCAAAATTTTCCTCGATGACCTTCCTCACATCCGCCTTTAATACGTCTTGATGAATGATCGTGACATTATCATATGGAGAAAGCGTATCGTTTAAAATGGGCAATAAACGCTGATCGATTTCAAAAGCGGTGACTTTCTTTGCACGCTTAGCGAGCTGCTCGGTCAATGCACCGATACCAGGCCCAATCTCAATCACGCCGGTCTCATCCGTCACCTCTGCGTGATCGACAATACGATCGAGTATATTTGTATCAATTAAAAAGTTCTGCCCTAAGCTCTTTTTAAAAGAGAAACCGTATTTCTTCAGTATTTCCTTCGTTCTGATGGGTGTCGCAATATCTTTATTCATCGGCTTCCTCCTGCATGACGGTCTTTAAGGCCGCAATAAAATCATGTTTGGTTATTTGGAACATGTGAAGGCGCTTTTGCAGCTGCTTCGCATTGGTATATCCTATATTTAAAAGCATACCTAGTCGTTCGCGGCGGCGTTTCGATGCTTCTCCTCCGATAAGGCCTGCGTCAAATAAGTCATCTAATGTAATGTCACTTTCCGATTCTTCCATTTCCTCATGGACATGGGCTAGGCATTCTCGAATACTGTCCAAGGAAGCATGCTCGACACCAATTCCTTTGTCTCGCTTCGCCTTCGCAAGATGTTTTGGCAAAAATGCGTGCTTACAGCCAGGAACCGCTTCTGCGATGGTTTTCCGGATCTTCTCACCAGGGAAATCAGGATCAGTTAAAATAATGACCCCTCTCGTCTCCTGAGCAAGACGCACTTGTTGAATAACTGTATCACCAATAGCTGATCCGTTTGTTTCGATCGTATCTGCATCAACTGCCATCTTCACTCTGGCAGTGTCATCACGACCTTCCACCACAATGATTTCTTTGATTTTCATGTATTCCTCCGCTTGCAAAAACAATAAACAATTTTTGGTTAAAAAATGAAACCTTTCATGCTGTTTTTGCGTCTAATTAATTAGAAAACAGTGCTTCTATTATAACCAAAAAAACAGAGGGTGCGCAAAGCCCTCTGTTCATATAAATGATTTGATGTGTTTATTTGAGTACTCTAATTTTCACTCGTTTATTTCCCCATTGATAAGCTGCCGACTTATTTGGGACGAACACATCGATTTTATTCCCTTTTATAGCAGATCCAGTGTCTGATGCAACGGCATATCCATAGCCTTCCACATACACTTTAGAGCCTAGCGGAATGACACTCGGATCTACTGCTATAACCTTTGCACCCGGATTTGCTTTTAAATCAAAGCCTGTTGACGTTCTGCCCGTACATCCAGCACAGCTCGCTGTATAGGCTGTCGACGCCACATAAAATTCTTTTCCAGACGATTCATTGCTTCTTGAAACGGCAGGTGTCGCTTTAGGCTCTTTATTGGACACTTGTGTACCAATAGCCACTAAACGATCCTTGCTATCTTTTTCAGTCACTTCTTTAATCAATTCTTTAGACACCACTTTGCCGTTTTCTTTCACAATGGCATAGTGCTTCTTCAATTTACCTTCTTCACCTTTTTTAAGCACCTTCTCTTTTCCTTTTTCAAGAGAACGATCCTTTTTATGTTTGGTATCAAAAGCAATTTTCTCTTCCACTACATCGGTGACTTTTTCCACCCGAGTGATCTTTATATCTGCGCTCTTTTTAGAAAGGTTACTATGTAACGCAGGCTTGATCTTATCGTGCTTCTTGAGCCTCAGCTCTTGTTGCTTTAAAAAGTCAGCGACCGTAGTCGAAGTGGTCCACACCTTTTTATCTTTTCCTCCATCATTTACGCTGACCTGGAAGGCCTGCTGAACCACAAGATTCATATCCTTTTTAATCTTGTCATTCTTTCCTGGAGTTACTTGATCGTGCTTCCCAATATCTATCTTCTCATTCTTCAATAATGCTCCAACCGTCTGATCTGTTGTCCATATCGTTTTCTCTTTCCCATCTAGGGTCAGATGAACCGGTATAGCCGCATCATACACAATGTTCATGTTGTCTTCAATTTTTGTATTTAGACTTGGAGAGATATGATCCTCCGCCCTGGTCTTTATTCCAAGGTCTGAAAGCAGCTGTGCTACTGTCTCTTCATGTGTACGAATTGTCTTCTCTTTACCATTGATTGAAATGGTAATAGACTGCTTAGTGAGCTCATGCGCACCGTAAGCCGTCCCAGTTCCAGCTAAAAGCAAGCAAACAACTAGTAATAAAACCTTGCCTTTTCCTAGCTTAACAGAAAACAGATTTTTCATTTTTTGTACGATGAAAAACGCCTCCTTCTCCTCGGAGAGATTATATAGAGTATCTCAAAACCTGTCAACCCTTCCTCCCACTGTACAAAAATGCTCGATTGTAACCCTATTATGGGAGATTGATGGAAGGAAGGGAAGAAAGACTTATCGACAACTTATCCTATGAGGAGGCGCAAACGTGTAGAACATTTTCGTTATGTTTCACAATTGGACAAGCTTAAACAAGGATTGACATCATATACTGTCAGTTTATACCGAAAACTTTTTTCGCATTTTTTGTGGTCAATTCAGCAAGCTCTTCAAAGCTTGTTTCTCGTAACTCCGCGATCTGTTCTGCGATATATTTCACATAACTTGGCTCGTTACGTTTCCCTCTAAATGGCGCTGGCGTTAAGTAAGGGCAGTCTGTTTCAATTAAAAGCCGGTCACTTGGTATGTCCTTGACAACTTCCTTCGGTTTTTTGGCATTTTTAAATGTCACGGGTCCACCGAATGAAATATAAAAGTTCATATCCATACACGCTTTTGCGATTTCTAGGCTGCCAGTAAAGCAATGCATAATCCCTCCAACATCAGCCGCTCCCTCTTCCTTTAAGATCGTCACGACATCTTCCGTTGCGTCACGATTATGAATAATGATTGGAAGATTCACTTCCTTCGCAAGAGCAATTTGACGTCTAAAGACTTCCTTTTGTACATCTTTTGGCGACTTGTCCCAATAGTAATCCAGACCCATTTCTCCAATCGCAACGACTTTTTCATGTTGAGATAATTCTTTGATCCACAGCAAATCCTCATCTGTCATATCAATGGCATCGACTGGATGCCAGCCAATGGCTGCATAGATGAAATCATACTCTTCAATTAATTCCATTGCTCTCGTAATTGTCGGGCGGTCAAACCCTACCACCACGATTTTTTCGACTTTTTCACTTTTCGCTCTTTCGATCACCTGCTCTAAGTCTTCATTATATTGTTCAGCATTTAAATGGGCATGTGTATCAAATAACATCGTTGATTGCTCCTTTCGACAATTCTTCTAAAAAACAAAAGGTGTTCGACGAAATGTTACACGTGGAACACCTTTTGTTGATTTATAAAATTTTTGTTCCATTTGCTAGAGATCGGTCTACTTCAAGAACCTGCAATTTCCCATCAGTTTCTCCAGTTAAAATCATTCCCTGGGAAATTTCCCCTCTGAGTTTGACTGGTGTGAGATTCGCTACGCAAACGAGCTTTTTCCCTACTAATTCCTCAGGTTGATAATGCTTGGCAACCCCTGAAACAATTTGTCTTTTTTCAAATCCAAAATCAAGCTGAAGCTTTAAGAGACGATCCGCTTTTTTCACTGGGGCTGCTTCCAGTACCTGTGCTACTCGAAGATCAACTTTTGAGAAATCATCAAATGCAATTTCTGCTCCAAGCTCAGGTAATTCCGTTTCTTCTATTTCAACTTTCTCTTCTTCCTTTGGTGCACTTCCCTGCATTTTCTCTTTAATATACGCTACTTCTTCTTCAACCTCTAAACGAGGGAACAAAGGCTCTCCTTTTTGTACCGTCGCTTGTTGAATGGCACCAAAAGATAGAATGCTATCCCAGCTTTTAAGCTTCTCTTCTTCAATGCCAAGCTGGAAGAAGATTTTCTCAGGTGTTTTCGTTAGGAATGGCGTTAAGAGCACCGCTGTGATGCGCAGTGATTCTGCTAAATGATACATGACAGAATGCAGCTCTTTTCGTTTTGTTTCATCCTTTGCCAGCACCCATGGAGCTGTCTGGTCAATATATTTATTGGTTCTGCTGATTAATGTCCAAACATTTGAAAGAGCCACCGAGAATTCAAGGTTTTCCATCGCTTCTTCATAGGCTTTGACTGTTTGCTCAGCTACCGCTTTAAGTTCCTCATCAAACTCATTAACTGGACCCTTATAGCTGCTTAATGTACCGTCAAAATATTTTTGTACCATCGCAACTGTACGGTTAAGCAAGTTACCTAAATCATTGGCAAGGTCATAGTTTACACGTTCCACGAATCCTTCTGGTGTAAACACACCATCCGCACCAAATGGTACTTCACGAAGGAGGTAATAACGAAGGGCATCAAGGCCATAGCGATCAATTAATGTGACGGGATCTACTACGTTCCCTTTTGATTTAGACATCTTCCCATCTTTCATCAGCAGCCAGCCGTGTGCGAAAATTTGTTTCGGCAGCGGCAGATCTAGTGCCATCAGCATAATTGGCCAATAAATCGTATGGAAGCGTACAATTTCTTTCCCTACGAGATGCACGTTAGCAGGCCAATATTTTTTATATTTTTCATCCTGATCAGTTCCGTAGCCAATCGCAGTTAAATAGTTGAATAACGCATCAATCCATACATAGATGACGTGTTTTGGATTGTTAGGAACTTTAATTCCCCAATCAAAGGTTGTTCTTGATACAGCCAAATCCTCTAAACCTGGTTTAATGAAGTTATTGATCATTTCATTTTTTCTTGATTCAGGCTGAATGAACGTTGGATTCTTCTCATAATAGTCTAGTAAACGATCCGCGTACTTACTCATACGGAAGAAATATGATTCCTCTTTAATTAATTCGACAGGATGTCCGCTGTCAGGGCTTTTCCCGCCAATGACTTCTCCTTTTTCATTCCGCTCAACATCCACAAGCTGTGTTTCCGTATAGAAAGTCTCATCAGGAATACTGTACCAGCCTTCATATTGATCTAAATAAATATCACCTTGATCAAGCAGCTTTTGAAACACTTGCTCAATGATTTTCGTATGTCTTTTTTCTGTTGTACGGATGAAATCATCATTCGAAATGTCGAGTTTCTTCCATAATGATTGAATGTCTGCTACGACCGGATCTAAATACTCGATCGGTGTAATATTTTGTTCTTCAGCTTTTTGCTGAATTTTTTGTCCGTGCTCATCTGTACCCGTTAAATACATCACATCATAGCCTTGAAGACGTTTATAACGAGCCATAGCATCCCCTGCTACTGTCGTATAAGCATGTCCAATATGTAATTTTCCGCTCGGATAGTAAATAGGTGTTGTCAGATAAAACGTTTTTTTCTTTTCCGGCATGTCGGAACCTCCTGCGTGTGTGTAAATGTCAAAAACTCCCGCCCAATGGACGAGAGCGGTTATCATCGTTACATGAAAATGTGTTAGATCAATTCATTAAATTTTGCACTTGTGCTTTCTCTATGATACCATCTTAGCCTTTAAGATCAAGCATATATACATAGAACAAGATGAAATGATCGAAAAAGATGAGTTTTTCGAAAAAAACGACAAACCTGTCGACATTTTGTCGAATATTGTCGTATGAAATCTATTTCCAGATTTACAATTGTCTAATTTAGGGCAAAAGTCTTGTTAATCTGAACTCGTCATTTCTCATATTTTCATAGAAAAAACCCGAGAAATCCTTATAAATCAATAGTTTCAAGGTCTTTTGACTTTAAGAGTCATATTTTACAAACAATAGTAAACAAAATGATTGACGATTTATGGAAACCTTGTTATGCTATGAATGTAAGGAATTTGTCGAATAATGACGAAGATAATATTATATTAAGAATAAGAACTCTTTGGGAGGAGAATGAAGATGAAATCTACAGGTATTGTACGTAAAGTTGACGAATTAGGACGCGTGGTGATTCCAATCGAACTTCGCCGTACTCTAGGAATCGCTGAAAAAGACGCTTTGGAAATTTATGTTGATGATGAAAAAATTATCCTAAAAAAATATAAACCAAACATGACTTGCCAAGTTACAGGTGAAGTATCAGACGATAACCTTAAACTTGCTAATGGTAAATTAGTTCTTAGCCGTGAAGGTGCAGAGCAAATCATTAACGAAATCCAAAACCAACTTCAATCACAAAAATAAGTTTGATATAAAAAAGGTTCTTGCACCGTTTGCAAGAACCTTTCTTTATTGTTCAATATGATAGGCATCGTATATCATGCGCTTTGGTACACCACGTTCGACGGCTGTACGTTTAATGGCTTCCTTCGACGTTAATCCTTCTTCTATGTAATGGATCACGTGTTCCTTTTCAGATAAGGACTTCCACCAGACATCTTCATTTAACTCTTCTTCATCTTGATCATTACCTTGTACGACAAGACAGAATTCACCCCGGATTTGATGCTCGGCGGCCCATGTCAGCACAGACTCTAAATCTCCACGAATAAACTCTTCAAATTTTTTCGTTAGTTCTCTCGTAATGGCGATATTCCGGTTGCCCCACACTTCCTTCATCAAAGTCAGCGTTTCTTTTAATCGATGGGGCGCTTCATAGAAAATGATTGTTTCTTGACGCTTCTTCAAAGCTTCGAGCTGTTTTTTCTTTTCCTTTTTTTGTCGGTCAAGAAAACCATAAAAGAAAAATGGCTGAGGTGTAATCCCTGATGCAATGAGTGCTGTAAGTGCAGCATTTGCTCCAGGTAACGGAACGACATAACCGCCGATATTAGTAAAGTCTCGAACCACTTCAGCACCTGGATCTGAGATCGTCGGTAAACCAGCATCGCTCACGAGTGCGATGTTTTTTCCTTCTTTTAACCATTCGATCAACTTGTGGCCGCTGCTTTCTTTGTTATGCTCATGATAACTCGTTAATGGCGTATCAATTTCATAGACATGACAAAGTTTTTTCGTTTGTCTTGTATCTTCTGCGGCAATATAGTCTACATCTTTTAATGTTTGTATGGCTCGAAACGTCATATCTTCTAAGTTGCCAATTGGGGTTGGGACGAGATATAGAATGCCCATATCTGATTGACCATCAAAGCTTTTCTGTGTTTTCATGTGCCGCCTCCTTTTCTATTCGCATTTCTTCTATATAAATGTCTTTCTTTTTCCGCGTCCACGTTTTAAAACGATATTCTTGCTGCATGGCTTCTCTTTTGGTTGCAAAGCGTTCATGATAATACAGCTCAACCGGCCGCCTTGCTCTTGTATATTTTGCTCCCTTTCCACTATTGTGGGTCGTCAGTCTTTTTTGCAAATCATTTGTATAACCTGCATATAGGCTGCCGTCTGCACATTTCAATACATAGAAGTAATGATTATGCTTCTCCATACAGTATCGTCCTGATTTCTTCTGTATACTCTTGATCATCTCCATAAACAAAAAGAGGCGGGAGGATTTTCAGATCTGGTTTTCCATCTTTTATACCTTCTACTAAGATGGTATTGGCTTCTTTCCCCTGTTTGGGATAAACAAATTGAATTCGTTTTGGCTCAATTCGGTATTTCTTCATCAATTCCACAATCTCAAGCAGCCGTCCCGGTCGATGAACCATCGCCAGTTTACCTCCTTGCTTCAGCAGCGTGGAAGAAACACGAATGACATCTTCTAATGTACAATGGATTTCATGCCGGGCAATTGCCAAGTATTCATTTTCATTGATTTCTTCCTTAGAAGGTGTCTTAAAATATGGCGGATTACATGTGATGACATCTACTTTGTGGTTGCCGTAGCGTGCTGGCATATCATTCAAATCACCATGAATCAATTCAATCTGCTTTTCAAGTTGATTATACGCCACGCTTCTTTTTGCCATATCAAACAGCCGTTCTTGAATTTCGACCCCAGTAATGGAGGCCTTAGATCGAGTCGAAAGCAGCAATGGCACAATGCCATTTCCCGTACAAAGATCAATGATCTCTCCTTTTTGGATTGGCACATACGCAAATTTCGCTAATAATACTGCGTCCAATGAAAAGGCGAAAACCGTTTTACTTTGAATAATCTTCATATCTTCGGCGAGCAAGTAATCTAATCGTTCATCTTCTCTTAACGAAACCATGATGTATCCTTTCTTTTCCTGTGAAAAAGGCTTCCGATTCAGCGGAAGCCTTTTCTCATTTTTTATTTAAAAATGACAGACAGAACAAACAGTCTCCCTCTTTACGAATGCTCCCATAATGTACATTACAAATATGGAAGCCCTCCTGATATAACCGAGCCAGGTTATCATGACCTTCTCCTATATCAGAATGACCTGGCTTCTGAGCAGAATCATTCTCTGTCTCAGACGATTTGTCCCGATCAGACTGATCCAGACGTTCACGCAAGTGCTGATTCTCCATCTGCAGCTGATGATTTTCTTCAATCACTTCACCGATATGATTTTTCAAATCACCTAACTGGCGATAAAGAGAACCGATTTGTTCTTCTAAATTGATCACCGTATCAAATAGTTCCTTTTTATCCAAGGTGGCACACCTCGTTACTCAGTTGTTTGTGCAGATACAACGCCTTCTTGTAATAATTCTTCCCACGTATATTCTATCACTTTTTCTTGCCCGGTTAATTCAACTTGCAAAATTCGTTCTAAAATGTTGAGCCCTACTACCTTTGCAGAGCCACTAGATGTCTGAATCGTTTCACCGATATCGGGCAATTGTTCTTTCGCTGTTTCATACTCATCATTCTCATATTTCAAGCAGCACATCAAACGGCCGCAAAGCCCTGAAATTTTTGTAGGATTTAGCGACAGGTTTTGGTCTTTTGCCATCTTAATGGATACTGGTTCAAAGTCTCCTAAGAATGTCGAACAGCAAAGCATTCGCCCGCAAGGACCTATGCCGCCCAGCATTTTTGCCTCGTCTCTTACACCAATCTGGCGAAGTTCAATTCTCGTCTTGAAAATTGAAGCAAGATCTTTCACTAGCTCGCGGAAATCTACTCTGCCATCCGCTGTGAAGTAGAAGATGACCTTGTTTCGGTCAAATGTAAATTCAACATCGACCAGCTTCATTTCTAGCCCGTGTTCACTTACCTTCTGAAGACATGTATCAAAGGCTGTCATCGCTGCTTCTTTGTTTTCCTCAACGATGAGCCGGTCTCGTTCGTCTGCTACACGAATCACCTTACGCAGAGGAAGAACGACATCGTGTTCATCTACTTTTTTATTAGCGATGACCACTTGTCCGTACTCAACTCCTCTGACCGTCTCTACAATGACACAACTATCATTTTCTATATGAAATCCATTAGGATCGAAATAATAGATTTTGCCCGCTTTTTTAAAACGAACACCAATTACGTTGTACAAACTTATCCCTCCTGCAACATCAACACCAATTGCTCCATCAGCCCTTGGGCATTCACGTTGGATTGAAGTCTCTTTTTCGCTTCTAATACAGCAAGGATCTGGTTCGTCACCATCTGCTGTGTGGAATGCAGCGCGTGCTGCTTCATTGTCTGGAATAAGTCTTGATAAATGACTTTATCTTCATTTCCTATTTGAATCGACAATACATCACGATATATAAATAAAAGCATATCCAGACCTGTTTCTTGAAGGTCTTTCTCTTTGAAAAAAGGCATCCATTGATCTTGTATATAAAAAAATGCATGTTCTTTTCGCTGGTGTAAGACTTCATACAATTTTATCACTTTCGCTCTAGACTCTGCAAACTGATCATTTCGACTTAATTCGAGTGCTTCTGCTAAATTGTTGGTTAAATTCGACAAAAGCCTTGCAAGATGCTGAGATACGCCTTCTTGTAATAGCTGCTGCTCCAAGGATTGCGGCTGCAGCGGCTGAAAGCTAAGCATCTGACATCTTGAAATAATCGTATCCAGCATTTTATGCGATTGCTCAGTGATTAAAATTGCCATCGTTTCCCGGTTAGGCTCCTCTAGGAACTTCAATAAACTGTTCGCGGCATTGACCGTCATTTTGTCCGCATGAAGAATGATATACATTTTTCGGTGAGATTCCACACCTGCTTTTGTAAATTCCTCTTGCAATGCCTGCACTTGCGCTTTCTTAATCGATTGACCATCAGGCTGCACGAGATGTAAATCGGGATGGTTTCCTGACTCAATCCTTTTGCAGTTTTGGCAGGATTCACATGGTTTCACTCCTGCTTTCAAGCAAAAAAAGCTCTTAGCCAAAAGCATCGCAGCATCCAGCTTTCCCGTCCCTTTTTTTCCTTCAAATAAGTAGGCATGCGCAAGTCGGTCTTTATCAATACTATTAAAAATCAGCCGCATGACGCGCGGCTGCAAATCATTCATGTCATCCCAGCTAATTGCCATGTTATCACTCTCTATGTGTAAAGGTTAATCAATAAACCTTTTATTTCTCCAATACGTTCAAGCAAATCAATAGAAGGTTTCTCTTGGTCCATCATATCCTCTGTTAATTCAATCAGCTTTTCATCTAATGCTTTGACTAAAGCGAGTGTACGCGTGTTGCCATAAATGTCAAAGCTCCTTGATGTTTCTATATTGAATCCATTATCGACTGTCTCTTTTACAAAGCGCTTCACAAGCCCTTTAAACCTTGCCAAGTCCTTTAGGTTTCGTGACTTTGTCAGCTTTTTACCGAACACTTCGATATCACTCAGCATAACCGTCAGCTGCTCTAAGCGCATTTTGCCGCTTTGCGTCTCCATCGATGCTTTAAAGGAGGCAGATGTTTGGCTTCCTTTAATGCCTTGGAGTTCACGCTTTTCTAAAAGCAGCCGCATATCTTGATTAATTTTCACAGCAACCCATCCTTAGAATTGATGAAATTGTTCAACTGGCAGAATAAAGACAGTAGCTCCACCAACTTCAACCTCAACAGGGTATGGTACATATGAATCTGCGTTACCACCCATTGGAGATACAGGTGCAATCATTTGATCACGTTTGCGGCAATTTTCTTTTATAAGCTGTAATGCTTTATCCACTCGGACATCATCACAACCAATGATAAAAGTCGTATTCCCAGACTTTAAAAACCCACCAGTTGAAGCTAATTTTGTCACGCCGAAATGATGTTCAGTCAATATTTTCAACAACTTGCTGCTATCTTGGTCCTGTACAACGGCAACAATTAATTTCATTTGATTGGCCTCCTTTGTTTTAGGCACAGGTGACATGCCGATGTCTTCCTCTATATTATAACAACGATTGGGAATGAGGTCATATTTGATTTTTCTTTAATGTGTCCTGAATCACCCGAAGTACTTCTTCATAGACATCCTGTATCGGCTGAGACGCATCTACTACACGGAATCGTTCTGGCGATTGCGCAATAAGCAGTTCATAGCCTTCTCTGACCAACTGGTGGAAATTCAGCGTCTCCATGTCTAATCTGTTTTTTTCTCTTCCTTGATTGGCGTGAATTCGTTTTAACCCTTCTTCAGGTGTAATGGAAAAATAAATGGTCATTTGCGGCATCGTACCATCAATAGCAAAGTCGTTAATTGATCTGACTTGGTCAATTCCAAGCCCTCTCGCATAGCCTTGATAAGCGAGAGAGCTATCAACAAAACGATCACATAAGACTGTGTCTCCGCGCTGCAATGCCGGTTCTACCTTTTCAGCCAAATGCTGCCTTCTCGCTGCTGCATACAGCAATGCCTCTGTTTTCGCATCCATTTTCGTGTTTTTTTCATTTAAAATGACTTCACGAATCTGCTCAGCAATCTCAATGCCTCCCGGCTCACGTGTCGCCATGACTGCATATCCTTGACGTTCCATTTCTTCGTACACTTTTCGAATCACTGTCGTTTTTCCGGCGCCCTCTGGCCCTTCAAACGTAATAAACATACCGCTCATAGTGTCTCCTCTTCTATATAAACATATAATTTTCTCTGATGAATGACCTGACTTGCTTGAACATGAACCTGATGTCCAAGCAAACGGCTTAACGCCTCAATTTGATCTATCTCAATACGCTCTCCCTTAATCATCAAAGGAATACCAGGCGGATAGGGAATAATTGATTCTGCACTCATCCGGCCTGCTGCATGTTCAAATGGGACAGCCTCTATGTCTTGATTTTGCTCATCAGTCTCAATAGATAACGTCTCATTTTGGATATGTTTTTTTCCTTTGATCAATGAATCACTTTGCTTAAGAGCCTGCTCGATCCGCTTGAAAGGAACGTCCTTCCTCTGTTCTAAGCTAAGAATAAGTAAAACCTGATGTTCGTCCGCAAGCTCTGGATGAACATCCACTGATTCAAGCACCCGTTTTAGTTCGTAACCAGTCAGTCCTTTTGTTGATCGAATGACGCATTTTAATGGATCGGAAAGCAGCGAGTCAGGCTCAACCACTTCAAGATGAGTCAGACGGTTGAACTGATCTTTCAGCTCTGTCAGTTCTTTCATGATTACATCCAATGTCCCTTTTCCTTTGATCTCCTCGACATAAGCCCTCGCCACATCTAATGAGGCCATAATTGGATAAGACGGCGAACTGCTTTGAAGCATCGTGAGAAATGTTTTCAAACGCTTCGCATCGATTCGGTCCCCTTGAAGATGAAGATAGGAACCCATCGTCATTGCCGGAAGGGTTTTATGTGCTGATTGTACCACCACGTCCGCTCCATAGGAAAGAGCAGATGGAGGAAATGCGCCGCCTAATACAAAATGCGCGCCATGAGCCTCATCAACCAAAACAACCACACCTGCTTCATGACACATGTGAATCAGCTTTGATAAATCAGCTGCATGTCCATAGTAGTTCGGATAAGTCAAAACGATTGCTCGGCAATTAGGATGTCTTGCTATGGCTTTTCTGACTGTATCATCCGTCACATGTGTTGGAACATGCAAGTGTGGGTCTATCTCAGCGTCTACCAGAATAGGCGTTGCCCCTGCAAGCTCGATCGCATGGAAGACAGACTTATGGCAATTACGCTGGACAAAAATCTCGTCTCCCGTGCGGCATGCCGCCATCACCATCGCCAAATTTCCGACTGTTGTGCCATTTACAAGGAAAAAGCTTTGATCTGAACCATATAGCTTAGTCAATAAATTTTCTGCCTCTTGAATCACACCAGTCGGGTGATGGAGATCATCTAGACCTTCAAGCTCCGTCACATCCAGCTGAAGGATTGAAGCATAGTGGGACCGCGCCTCATCAAAAAAGACATCTCCATTGTGATGTCCTGGAACGTGAAAAGAATAAGGCTTCTTTTCCGCATGCTGTGCTAATGCTGTATATAAAGGTGTTCTCAAACAAATCGACCCTTTTCACTTTAACGATATCTTAAGTCTATTATAACGTTCAAACAAGTGAACCGAAAGATGGTTTCTCATTCCTTTATTGGATTCGCCAGCTGCTGCTCTGCCTCATACATACTGCTTTTCAATTGAGCTCGCTCTTGGCTTCCATGCTCTTTCACCTGTAACGTTTCCTGTAATGTTTCAGCTAATTGACGTTGGACCTTTTTCAACGTATCTATAGGAGCAAAAGATACCTCTTCAAGAAGCTGTCCCTGCTGCTTCGATACCTTTTCATATGTTTTTTGGATTCGGTTCTCAAGAGCTGAATTAGCCCGCTGCTGAATATGCGTTAACGCAATCGACATTTGGTTGATCCATAGTGGAATAGACGCAGAAACAGTTGATTGAATATGATTGGCCAAAGTATGATTCGTATGCTGGATCATCCGAATTTGAGCATTACATTGCAATGCAATTTGCCGGCTTAACAGCAAATCATACTTTCGTTCCTTTAGTCTCTCCACATACTCTTCCTCATTGACTTCTTGACTCATCAATTGCTCCTCTATTGTCCGGTCAACAGAAAGTTGCGTTTCTGAAATAGGCCGCTGCTCTAACGTTGTCATTTTCGCTTCAACTGCTGCGACCTGCAGCGTCATCTCTTGAAAATAAGTTTGATTTTCTTCAAATAAACGCTCTAATAACATATGGTCCGAGATTAATACGCCTCTTGCATAACGAAGTCTTGCTGACAATCTCTCGATCTGTGATTTTGCATGTTGAAAACGCGATATGATCTCCTGAGTAGATCGTTTATCCCGTTGAAACCATTTTAAAAAAATGCCCTGTTTCTTTGGCAGTAAATCCTCAGGCTCCACTACATGCAGCTGCTGCAAAAAGGTCTCAAGCACGTCTCCTATTTGATCGATATCTTTTTTCTCAACATATTTCATCATCTGTTGTGATTGTTCCAATAGTCGTTCCTGCACACGTGTACCATAGAAAAGCAGTTTTTGCGGATTGTCAGGGATCTGCTTAGCACGCTGCACGGCTTCTTTTTTCTCCTCATCAGATAAGGTATCAAACACCCGAAACTGAAGATCTGTAGTGGAGGCAGGTGATGGTGTGGCGTGATCTTCCGGTTTCATCGAGTTTGACTCCTTTCATCTATTTCTTCATCATTTTATCTGCTACTTCAAGCTCAATATGAAGAGCTTCTATGTCTCTTCCTAAAACTTGCTGCAAATCATTGGTCAATTGCTTTTGCAGCTCTGTCAATGTCACTCGGGTTTGGCTCAATGTCATTTCCAGCTCATGACTACGATTAGGCTGATTATACAATAGTGCATATTTCTCAGTTAGTTCAACGACAGAATCCAAGCTTTCGAAATAAAAACGCTGTGCATCATAAAATCGATTTGGCTCTTTTTTTGTTATTGTATAGATTCGTCGTGCAAGCCGAAGAACTTCATAATTATGTTTGATCGTTTGTACGTTTTTCACAGCAAATAAAGCTTTTTTTAAACGCACGAGCTTTTGCCCTGCTTCTTTTAAATGCTGTTTGATATATACATAATCACTACGAGACAGTCCGTGTTTCTTTAAAAACAATTGGAAAGCAGTCCATCTGCTCCCTACAAACATCACACCCCATCCAATCATCGCATACAGTATCGATAATCCAGCATGATGATGGAAAACCCCAATACTAACGGTTAAAATCACAAGCGAAAAAAAAGTAGAGAGGATGGCCCATATAAATGTATAAAAGATTGATTTCATGTTTATCGACTCCTATGAATAATCAGGCTCTCTGTTTATCTTATTATGAATTACGGATGATGTCCAAACTAAGTTCCAAAAAACAAGACCAATCCTTTATAGCTCATAAAAAAAGACCATCTAGTGGTCTATGAATACAAAGGCGGCGTATGAAGATTTTTAAGCTTTCTCACATAATCGGAATAGCTAGGATCCGAGGTCGATGTAGAAATTAACTTTCGCTCACAGTCTCGGCACAAAAACTGATGATATAAATAAATTCCCTTTGTCTTTTTCTCTTCACAAATCAAACAAATCGCTTCTCGCTCTTTTTTGCTCATTGTGACACCTCCACTTATAGCTTCAGTATGCCCTAGCGCTTTCAATTGTATACAAAATTAAGAATGTTTTAGATGGTAGTTTAGTATATGTATCCATGTCAGATCGGGTGTTTGTTCCTTTTCTTAAAAAACAAAAAAGACCAGTTCCGTATGGAACTGATCCTTAGAAAAGCTTGGCGGCGTCCTACTCTCACAGGGGGAGACCCCCAACTACCATCGGCGCTGAAGAGCTTAACTTCCGTGTTCGGTATGGGAACGGGTGTGACCTCTTCGCTATCGCCACCAAACCTGATG
>NZ_PVRF01000005.1:0-61761 GCF_002998655.1 Bacillus sp. GBSW19 | reverse complement strand
AGGTTACCCACGTGTTACTCACCCGTCCGCCGCTAACATCCGGGAGCAAGCTCCCTTCTGTCCGCTCGACTTGCATGTATTAGGCACGCCGCCAGCGTTCGTCCTGAGCCAGGATCAAACTCTCCGAAAAAGTACAAAACCGAAGTTTTGTTTTTCGCCAGTTTGACTGACTACCTATGATGTTTCATAGGATTTTTTTATAAAAACTCGAATTAACAGGTACGTTTTGTCTTGTTTAGTTTTCAAAGATCATCTTCGCCGTTCTTAGCGGCTTTAATAATATAACATTTCGCTTCATCTTATGTCAACAACTTTTTTCAAGTTTATTTCCCGAAGCGTTTTGTGTTTGTCACTGTGTGTCAGCGACGATTAATAATATATCACGAAAATATTCTATCGGTCAACGCCTTTTCAAAACTTTTTTTAAAATAGTTTTATTGTGCATCTCAAACCCTTGTCCTGCATACAATCAAGTAACAATCTCGGACAAGGCAGGAGTGTTTGAATTGAGTCGATTATATGTGTTGCCTATTAAACGGCTGAAGCAAATTGTCATTATTCTTGTAGCAGCCCTTGCAGCTGCAACCTTTTTTTATGTACAAAAGGCACCGCCGCTGTCGGTATTTAAAACAGAACACGGACCCCGAGCCATTTATAAAGGCGAGACTTCCTCAAAACATGTCTCCCTTACTTTTAATATCGGCTGGGGAGATGAGAAGGCTGTTCCTATTTTAAATGTCCTTCGAGAGTACGATATAAAGAACGCTACTTTCTTTCTGTCTGCTTCTTGGGCTGAGCGTCATCCTGATATCGTCAAACAAATTAGAGAGGACGGTCACCAAATCGGCAGCCTTGGCTATGCTTATAAAAATTATAGCCAGCTTGAAGATAGTGAAATCAAGCAAGATCTTGTCCGGGCACAAAATTCATTTCAAAAGCTTGGACTAGATGACATTCAACTATTAAGACCGCCAACTGGGCAATTTAACGAAAAAGCATTGAAAATTGCCACACAGTACGGTTATACCGTTGTCCATTACAGCGTCAACTCACAAGATTGGCTGAATCCGGGCGTCGATCAGATTGTTCAGAATGTAAATGATCGAATGAAAAGCGGAGATATTGTTCTCCTACATGCCTCAGATTCAGCAACCCAAACCGCTCAAGCCTTACCAGCTATTTTGAAACAAATCAAAGAAAAGAATTTAAAAAATGTGACGGTTGGCGAACTGATCTCCAATACCAAAACAAGGTCATCGGAAGTTAAGTAGCTTTCGCCTTTGAAAACCGCGGCATAGCTAACAACTGAAACGCATTACAGCCTAATAGCGGAAATAGCATTAAATACAGCCAGTCCTCTTCGTTGACTCTGAGCGCCGGGAACCATTCTAGCGACGTGATGACAACCATGAGAAACATTGCGGAAACAAAAGTTTTCTTAGAGGACTGCTGCTGTTTAAAGTAAGCCACGATCAATGCGAACACACCGATAAAGACAGGCAGCCATAGGTATGGAAGAAATGATTCATTCTCCCCGAAAAACAAAAACCGCAAGTAAGCTAAATCAAACAGCACAAAGATCACCAGAAACAGCTGAATGGTATTCCATAGAGAATGTGATCGGAATATCTCTAACGCAAACCGGTGCACCGTTAAAAAGACAACAAACCCCATCTGACTAATGACACTAAAAATCATCCCCACACCAATGAACCAAAACAACACAGATGCGATTTCTAGTATTTCAAACGATATAAAAAGCTTCTGATATTTCCCCCACTCCAGCGCAAAGCCAACCACGCTTGTAATGACCGCTCCAACAGCTAGCACAGAGAAGAAAAAACGAACTAAATCCCGACTTTTCATTGAATTGATCCAACCCCTATTTTTGTTATGTATAAATTTACGTGAAACATTCATATTAAAAGTAAGACATGTAACGAAAGGAGCCACAGTATGTCAAAAGGCATCTTGCGTATAATGAGCTGTTTTCTCCTTTTATCTCTAACAGCTTGTGCTCCCAAAACCCAATCCTCATCTAATATGGACTATGACGAAACAAAGAAAATGGTCGTCGATATATTGAAGACAGATGACGGTAAAAAGGCCATTCAACAGTTATTAAATGACGAGGCAATGAATGAAGCTTTGGTAATGGATGAACAAACTGTGAAAAAAACGATAGAGAAAACACTGACTTCTGATAAAGGCAAAGAGTTCTGGAAGAAGGTCTTTGAGGATTCTAAATTTGCCGAGACTTTCGCAAAATCCATGCAGCAACAGCATGAAAAGATGTTAAAACAGTTAATGAAGGACCCTGACTATCAGCAATTGATGATGGATATTCTCAAGGATCCCGAAATGGAAAAGAAATACGGTGAACTGGTGAAAAGCAAAGAGTTCAGAAAGCACTTAGAAAAAGTCATTACAGAAACATTAAGCAGTCCTCTTTATAAGAAGAAATTCGAAGATGAGCTTAAAAAAGCAGCATCTGAAAGCAGTGATTCCGGATCAAAAGGCAGCGAAGAAAGCGGCAGTTAAACATCACCCGAGGGGACATTCATCCACTCGGGCTTTCATTATGCTTTTACTGCTAATTGTTCAATAACTTTATTCGCAATGTGTTGATACACTTCTCCCGTCGGATGACTCGCATCATAGACAGATGGAGCAAAATCATCTTCATTCCAATCAGGCTGCCTTAGAGGAATTTGACCAAGGACCGATACTCGCAGCTCTTCCGCCAGCTTATCCCCGCCTCCTTTTCCAAAGACATATTCTTTCTCACCTGTTTTTTTGCTTTCATAATAGCTCATATTCTCAACGACACCCAGCACCTCGTGATCTGTTTGCAGTGCCATTGCGCCTGCTCTAGCAGCAACGAAGGCAGCTGTAGGATGCGGTGTTGTGACAATGATTTCTTTACAGCTTGGAAGCATTGTATGAATATCAAGCGCCACATCTCCCGTTCCAGGCGGAAGGTCTAATAGTAAGTAATCTAATTCTCCCCACTCGACTTCGTGGAAGAAGTTATTCAGCATTTTACCAAGCATCGGTCCTCTCCAAATGACCGGTGCATTTTCTTCAACAAAAAAGCCCATTGAAATCACTTTGACACCAAAGCGTTCCACAGGAATAATTTTTTCCCCTTTAACAGTTGGTCTGACGGTGATTCCCATCATATCCGGTACACTAAAGCCATAAATATCTGCATCAATCAGTCCGACTTTTTTCCCTAGACGAGCCAGTGCTACAGCAAGGTTAACAGACACGGTGGATTTACCAACGCCGCCCTTTCCACTCGCAATCGCTAAGAACTCAGGCGGATTTTTAGAGTTGAGCAAATTTTCTTCCTCATCTTGTGAAGGCATAAACCTTTCAAGTGTTTCCTGAGGCAATTCTTCAAAACGTAGCCCTACTGTGTTAGCGCCAGCTGATTTCAAGGCTTGTACGATGTCTTGCTGCAGCTTCATCTGCTCAGCAGTACCCGTTTTGGCAATGGCTACCTTTAAGCTCACATGTTCTTTTTCAGGCTTTAGGCTGATTTCCTTGATGGCATCCAGCTCACCAAGCGGTATATGAAGGAAAGGTTCGTCCATCTTCCCAACTAGTTTTCTCACATCATCTTGTCCGATCATAGCAGAACCTCACCCTTTATTGAATTCGTTTACAATCCAAGTATATCATACATATCCTTACAATGTCTGTCCTGTTTGCCTGCGTTCAAAAGGAAAAAGCCCCTTATTCAGGCGGCTCTTTTTGCTCTGTCAAATATCTTAAAATACCTTTATAAATGGAGGCAGCAATTTGATCTTGATATTTAGGTGTTGCCAGCTGACCGGCCTCTTTCGGATTGGAGAGAAACCCAATCTCCACAAGAGCTCCTGGCTTTGTCACATTTTGCATTAAATAAATGCCATTGATCCGCTTCGCCTTTCGATCTGTGTTTTCAAGATTATTGCGTAATTCATCTTGTATGAACTTTGCTGCCTTTTCATTTTCTTCATACCTTCCGTAAAAAAACGTCTGTGCGCCGCTCCATTTGTTCGATGGGATCGCATTTAAATGAATACTTAAGTAGAAATCCGCTTCAGACTCATTAATGACTTTTACGCGGTTCCTCAAATCCTCCGCTTTCTTCCGGGCATATCCCTTTGTGTTCTTTGATGATAAATCAGAATCATCCTCGCGGGTCATAAGAACAAGAGCTCCCTGCTCCTGTAAATAGTCACGTATCTTCATGGATACATCCAGCGCAATCTCTTTTTCAAGCAACTCTCCGCCTACAGCCCCGCCATCTGGACCGCCATGACCCGGATCTAAATAGATGATCTTGCCGCTTAAAGGCAAGTTCCACGATTTCCACGAATCATCATTTAGAAATTGAAACCTGAATAAGAATAAGAGGACAATAAACCCGATTAAAAACCCTGTCCATTTCAGCTTTCTTTTCATCCCTGTCCCTCCCATACACCATTATTTTATAGATATGGGACAAGGGCTGGAAATATGCTTAGTGCAACCGAAGCTTATGCCTTTTTTCTGATTCTCGAAAGCCTTCCTGCCACCACATGCTTAAAAAGTCCTTCGCAAATGGATACAGACACGACATCTTCCTCTCCATTCGGAACATATTCCCCCACGATTGCAAACATCCTGCTAGCTCCTCAACCAGCTCATCTTCCTCCTGGGAGGACCGCTTCTTGATATGGTCGAACGATTCGCCGTATTTACTCGACTCACCGTATCTCCCGCCAGCTAAAAAAGCTTCAATGGCGAAATCTATGCAGCCATCACTCATAATCCCAGCTGGATCATCTGCAAATGGGAACAGCTTCTTCGTGAATTTCTCAGAAGCGACCGTCACCTGTTGAAGAGACAAAGTACGCAACAGCTTCTTTTCAAGCGTGACATCTCGTTTTGTTTTCAATTGATAAAATGAAAGAACCTCTGCCATGGACTGAACTCCTTTTTTCTTTGTATTGTTCGTTGGTTTGAACAAAACATGCAGTTCAGTAAATGGAAATCAATAAGCTAACGGATTGGAAAATTGTGATAAAATGAACATTTATATATAGAAAGAATAGAAAAGAGGCAAAATTCATGAAGAAGTGGATGTATATCCTGTTGCTACTAACAGTCATCTTATCTGGATGCAGCAGTCAAGCGACCGAGCAGAAGAGCGACATGAAAGGAATAGAAGACATATCCTTAAAACAGCTTTCCAAGCATAAAAGCACGTATCTAGGTAACAACTCAGCCATTCGTGACATCTTATCAGAGCTTCCTGGAGGCATGATTCGAGAATTTGAAATCGTTGATGGGAAAGCATTAGACGTCACGTACGGCGTAAAAGAAAATGCCGGATACACAGAAGAACAATTTGACGCATACTGGTTTGATCAAAAGGAGACAATTGAGAAAACGTATTTATACAACGCACTCGCACTTTTTATCCTTGTCGATAACGTAGAGCAAGTGACACTCAAAATGAACTCTAACGACAAATCATCCGTCACGTTTCAAAGAAAAGAGCTAGAAAAAAAGCTGCCTCACTCATTTAAAGAGTACCAAGACGATGCAGCGCTTTGGCAGAAGGAACTGGTTGATGGAGTTGTGAAGTCAAAAGAGAAACGCCAAGATGTATACAACAAGTTTCCCATGCAGAATTAATAAAACAGAGGGGTGTCTCCCTCTGTTTTATTGATAATTATGTAGTAAAAGCTTGAATCAATCGTTGTCGAAAGTTTTGATCTACTGCTGCAGTAAGCATAAATTCATTGAATATTCTCCAATCCAGTGAGAATGATTCGCTTTCGGATCATTGATAAAAAGAGAAATGGATATTGATGATGTATCTGTTCTTCGATATAAAGCAGCTGTGAAAACAAACAATGTTGCTCCGCCTTTATACCAAAGATATTGATCTGTTTCCGTCTTCAATGTTTCTCCTTTCCAAATAACAGAGGATTTACATATTCAATATAACAAATATTTCAAATAAAGGCGCAAAAAAGCAGAGGTTCGTGAATCCCTCCACTTCTTGATGTTCTTATTGATGGGGCAGATGCAGTTTCATCCCATTATGCGTAGCTTCAAACCCTAATTTTTCGTAAAAACGGTGTGCATCTGGTCTCTGTTTGTCTGTTGTTAGCTGAATCATATGACAGCCGCGGTCGCTTGCGTGTTGAATAGCCCTTTTTATCAACATCGTGCCAATTCCTTTTCCTCTATGAGTCGAGGCTGTACGAACTCCTTCTATTGAAGCTCTCCATCCTCCTTGATGTGTAAGAAAAGGCGTCATGGTCAATTGGAGAACACCTACAGCTTCTTCCTGATCACACGCAACCATGAGTTCAATATTTGGATCAGCATCTATTGAGTGAAAGGCTTTGATATAGCTTTCTAATAATGGTTGAGTGTAGCGCTCTCTTTTTTGACCTAACATATCATCAGCGAGCATGAAGACGATCTTGTCGAGATCTTCCAGCGTGGCTTCTCTGCACGTCAGTTGACTTAAATCCAAAGAAAACACCTCCTATGAAATGAAGTGGAACAATTTCATCATTGACCAAAATACCAATGACGTGCGTTCTCATATAAGATGTGATCAGCAGCTTTTTCATCAAAAATCTGTTGAATTAATTCAACATCACCGTATTCAAACGGACGCTTTGCCCTTGTGGATGGAAGGTCTGTACCAAACATTAGTGCATTAGGATTCGTTTGATAAATAGACGTCAACGCATGTTCGACGTTTAAATCAACACGTCCAAAACCTGTTGCTTTCACACGAACCCCTTTTTCAACCAGCTTTAGCAAATGCGGCAAGCCTTCTTCCGATAAGCCTAAATGATCAATTGAAACGGCCGGCAGCTTTTCAAGTGTTGATGAGATGTCAGGGAGATGCTTAGCGTCTATGTAAATCTCACTATGCCATCCCGCCAGCTCATACACCCTTTTCGCAAAATAATCGAGCTTCGAAATATTCTCCGAACCACCCCGCTTCACGTTAAAACGTAAAGCTTTTACCCCATGTTGATCCAAATGAACAATCTCATCATCAGTTGCTGTAAAAGGTAATTGAGTCACACCGCAAAAAGACGGCCCCATTTCATCCAGCGCCTTCAACAAATAGCCTTGGTCAAAGCCTTGAAATGACCCTGACACGATTGCTCCACCTAAAATCCCAAAATCAGCCGTCTCTCTCCTATAATCATTCACCACATAACTAGGCGGTGTATACCCTTGGTTTTCTTGAATGGGAAAATTAAAATCAATGATATGAAAATGTGCATCAAAGATCCTCATGCGCGCGCCCCTCTTCTGCTTATTTGATCTGATTATATCAATAGCGAAAGCCAACAGATATTTGGAATGACGAATCACTTCATATTATGAAAACTTATCAAGTTTTCCATTCCTCTCGTAAGATGGCATAGTAAAATTCATCCCACCACTCATTTCCTTGAGGTATACACTTTTTAAAATACCCTTCTCTTCTCATCCCCATTTTCTCCATCACTCTCCACGATGGCACATTTTCAGGCTGACAAGTGGCAATGATTCGATGTAAATTCATTGTGTGAAAGCCATAATGTAGTACAGCATAAGCAGCTTCTGATGCATAGCCTTTGTTTTGATATGCAGGATTGAAGACCCACCCAATTTCATATGTGTGCTCACCAAAGTACGGATGAAACGCGATATGCCCAATGCATGTATGATCTTCTTTTAATAGGACAGCGACATACTTAGCATTTTCATGACGATTATTTTTGATAAATTCCTTCGCATCTTCTTTAGAAAATACATCTTCCGGAATATACTTCATCACTGTCGGATCAGATGTATATGCATAAACATCCTGCCAATCATCATCAGTAAATGGTCGAATGAGACACCTTTCTGTCGTTAGATTCATAGGACAACCTCCATAAATAATCTTCTTTTAAACAGAAAACTTTCTATACTCATATTTTATACGTATCCAAAAGGAAGTGACCAGTCATTATTTATTAAATAAAAAGCACAAAAAAAGCACCAGCAGGATGCTGATGCTTTTCATATATGGTTTGTCTGTAACAAACCTTTGTAAAACGTCCATACAATATAAAATTGATTAACGTTTTGAGAACTGAGGAGCTCTACGCGCGCCTTTAAGACCGTATTTCTTACGCTCTTTCATACGAGGGTCACGAGTAAGAAGTCCAGCACGTTTAAGTGATGTACGGTACTCAGGATCTACTTCTAGAAGAGCACGAGAGATACCGTGACGAATTGCTCCAGCTTGACCAGAGAATCCACCACCGTGAACAGTTACAAGAACATCGTAGCTGTTAGCTGTTTCTGTGATGTTCAAAGGCTGTTTCACGTCTTCGATTAAAGCAGCGAATGGAATGTATTCAGTAATTTCACGATTATTAACGACGATACGGCCTTCACCTGGAACTAAGCGAACGCGCGCTACAGAACTTTTACGACGACCTGTACCGTAATATTGAACCTGTGCCAAATTGTTAACCTCCCTTATAATTAACCGCGAAGTTCGTAAACTTCAGGTTGTTGTGCTTGATGTGGATGCTCAGAACCACGGTACACATTTAATTTTTTGAACATTTGACGGCCTAATGGACCCTTTGGAAGCATACCTTTGATAGCAAGCTCCAACATTTTTTCAGGGTAGTTTGTACGCATCTCAAGAGCAGTTCTTTGTTTCAAACCACCTGGGTGCATCGTGTGACGGTAGTAAATTTTGTCCGTCAATTTCTTACCTGTTAATTCGATTTTCTCAGCATTGATGATGATGACGTGATCACCTGTATCAACGTGTGGTGTATAAGTTGGTTTGTGCTTACCGCGCAAAAGTGATGCTACTTCAGTAGAAAGACGACCTAGAGTCTTGCCTGCCGCATCAACAACTAGCCATTTGCGCTCAATTGTGCTTGCGTTCGCCATTGGTGTTGTACGCATGAGTTTCCCTCCTAAATAAATCAATGATTTTTCCTTGAATCAAATGCTACGTTCTATTTCAAAACACAAGATAAGTCTTCCGGGGCTTATTTGTGGGGTTGAAATACATACCATATGATATCTTATAACTTTCTGCTTCCTGTGTCAAGAACATGTTACACCTGGTTTAGTTGTCATAGAAAACTTCCCATAAATACAGTCCGTGACTAGGCGCAGTCTTGCCTGCCGCTTCGCGATTTCGGGCGGCAAGCATGGCTTTTATCTCATCAGGGTGAAATTTACCAGATCCGATTTCAAGTAACGTTCCAGCGATAATTCGCACCATGTTGTATAAAAAGCCATTTCCTCTCACACGCATTTCAAGCCCGTCTGAGACGTTTTTCCACTCGAGGGTGTAAATCTCCCTTACCTTGTCCTGAACCTCTGTATTGGCCGCACAAAAGCTTGTGAAGTCGTGTGTGCCAATGAGGTGTCCAGCAGCTTCTCTCATTTTGTCTGCATCCAGCCGGTAAGGAAAGTGGCAGGCATACTGTCTCGTGAACACATTTTGGTGCGTTTCCGTTGAGACCTTATAACGGTACTCCTTCGAAACGACACTAAAACGTGCATGAAACGACTCATCCACTTCCTCAGCCTTTAGAACCCTGATGTCATCCGGCAGGAGACTATTGAGGGCAAAAGGCCATCTTTCCATCGGAATCGAGAGCGGCGTGTCGAAATGGATGACCTGCCCCTTCGCATGGACGCCGCTGTCCGTCCGACCAGAAGCCACAATCGGAATCAGTTCATCCTGTTTATGCATTCTTGCAAGAGCCGACTCGATCTCCGTCTGAACAGTCCGCTGCCCAGGCTGCACCTGATAGCCTTTAAAATGTGTCCCATCGTAGGAGACGGTACATTTGACCTTCATCTAGGAATCACCTAATTTCTCAGAAGCACAAGGAGTGCTGTTAACAGGATGAATAGGAGCAGCGTGAACGTGTCTTTCATGCCCCAGACAAGCTGACGGTATTTCGTCCGCCCTTCTCCCCCGCGGTAGCCTCTCGCTTCCATAGCGGTCGCCAGTTCCTCTGCACGCTTAAACGCACTGACGAAAAGCGGAACAAGCAAAGGAACAATTGCTTTCATGCGGTCCTTTAGAGGTCCGCTTGTAAAATCAACACCTCTTGCCATTTGTGCCTTCATGATTTTGTCCGTCTCTTCTAGTAAAGTTGGAATAAACCGAAGAGAGATGGACATCATGAGAGCAAGCTCGTGAACAGGCAGTTTGATTTTACGGAATGGGTGAAGCAGCTTTTCCATGCCGTCTGTCACTTCTATAGGCGTTGTGGTTAACGTCAGAAGTGTCGTCATCATGATGAGATAGACAAAACGGAGTGAAATGAAAATCCCCTGCTTTAGACCTTCTTCATAAATATTTAAAAAACCAAAGTGAAATAGCAAGGCGCCATCCTTTGTCATGAAGATATGCAGAATGAAGGTAAACAGGACAATCCATAGGATCGGCTTCATTCCCTTGAGAATAAAGTATAGCGGCACCTGAGAAACCATCACCACAAGGAGGGTAAAGACACCTAAAAGCCCGTAAGTGATGTAATTATTAGCAAAAAAGACAATAAAGACAAAAAAGAAAATTGATAACAGCTTTGTCCTTGGATCAAGACGATGGACAAAGGATGAACCTGGCACATATTTGCCGATAATCATACTATCCATCATGATGTCGTGTCCTCCTGATAAAGAGCTGTTAAGGCTTCTGCCATTTCATCCATGGTCAGAAGCGGCCTTGGAAACGTAATACCCAGCTTTTCTTCTACAGTCTGCTGGAATTTAATCGTTTCTGGGAGGTCGAGACCAAACGAAGACATGTCTGTACGATTGGCAAACAATTCTCTCGGCGTACCTGTCGCCTTTACCGTTCCTTTATGCATCACAATCATTTGATCCGCATAATGAGCGGCGTCCTCCATACTGTGTGTAACCAGAATCGTGGTAAGGTTTGCCTTTTGATGAAGCTCATAGAACATGTCCATGATTTCCTTCCGTCCGCGTGGATCTAACCCTGCAGTCGGCTCATCCAGCACAAGCACTTCTGGCTCCATCGCTAGAACACCTGCAATCGCCACACGTCTCATTTGACCGCCGCTTAGTTCAAAGGGAGATCGAGATAATAGGGATTCAGGAAGACCGACTAGCTTCAGCATTTCCTTCGCCTTTGCTTCTGCCTTTTCCTGAGGAACACCGAAATTCATCGGACCAAAGCAGATATCCTTAAGGATCGTTTCTTCAAAGAGCTGATGCTCAGGAAACTGAAACACGATGCCTACTTTTTTCCGGAGGGACTTTAAATCCTTCTGCTTTTTATTGGCTTGTAAGACGGTATCTCCAAGCGCAATGCTCCCCTTCGTTGGTTTGAGCAAGCCATTTAAATGCTGCAGCAATGTAGACTTGCCAGAGCCCGTATGACCAATGACAGCGACATAGCTACCCTCTTGGATGGAAGCATTGACATCATACAAAGCGAGACGCTCAAACGGCGTTTTCATTTGATAACGATGCTCTAATTCTTTGATCGTAATGTCCATAGCTCTTTCACCAATCCTTCTTGTGTCAAATGGGCATTTGCAAGCGGTACACCTTGCTGCTTCAATTGTTTGCTCAACCGATAGGAGAATGGCAGATCAAGTCCAATCTGAACCAGCTGTTCGTCTAGTTCAAATACTTCCTCTGGGGTTCCCTCGGCAAATTTTTTCCCGCCATTCATGACAATGACCCGGTCTGCCTTGGCGGCCTCGTCTAAATCATGTGTGATGGAAATGACTGTGACCGTTCCTTGTTCCTTCAGTAGTCTAACAGTCTCTAACACTTCTTCACGGCCAATCGGATCAAGCATCGATGTTGCTTCATCTAAGATCATGATGTCAGGGCTTGCGGCAAGTACACCTGCAATGGCGACTCTCTGCTTTTGCCCGCCTGATAGATGGTGCGGCTCTTGATCAAGAAACTCCTGCATATTGACCTGTTTGACAGCCCAATCTACACGTTCTATCATCAATTCCCGCTCAACCCCGTTATTTTCTAAACCAAAAGCCACATCATCACGAACCGTTGAGCCAACGAATTGGTTATCTGGGTTTTGAAAGACCATTCCGACCTTTTTGCGAATATCCCAGACACTCTCTTCTTTCAGCTCAATCTCTCCAACCTTCACCGTTCCAGCATCCGGTAAAATGAGCCCATTCAGTACACGGGCAAGTGTGGATTTACCTGAACCATTATGGCCAACAATGGCGAGCCATTCATTTTGATTCACATGCAATGACACTTGATCTAAAGCGGGCTTGTCCGCATCCTTGTGATATCGAAATACAATGTCCTTTACGTCAATTAATGTCTTCCCCATCTCTACCGGACCTCCTCTCAGCTCAACCTCTTCTTTGCTTATTGCTAAAAAGCCGTAGTATCTAAAAAAGGGCATAGATCCAGTTATGAACTGTCCCGCCCTTTCTTAGATACACGCTATGTGATTAAACTAATTCAATGACAGCCATTGGTGCGCCATCGCCGCGACGAGGTCCAAGCTTCATGATACGAGTGTATCCACCTTGGCGATCTTCGTAGCGAGTTGCAACGTCAGCGAATAATTTTTGAAGTGCATCTTGGTTTGTTTCAGCGTTAGCTACTTCATTACGAATGTAAGCTGCAGCTTGACGGCGAGCATGAAGATCTCCGCGTTTGCCAAGAGTGATCATTTTTTCAACTACAGAGCGAAGTTCTTTCGCACGTGTTTCAGTTGTTTCGATGCGTTCGTTGATGATCAAATCAGTCGTTAGGTCACGAAGCATTGCTTTACGTTGTGCACTAGTGCGTCCTAGCTTTCTGTATGCCATGTGATGTCCCCTCCTTAGTTAGAGAATGCTGTATGAATAAAAAACACACGAAAATCCTAGTTCACAATGAAACTAGTCAATCGTCTTTACGAAGACCCAGTCCAAGTTCTTCTAGTTTCGCTTTCACTTCTTCAAGAGATTTACGTCCAAGGTTACGAACTTTCATCATATCCTCTTCTGTCTTGTTAGCAAGCTCTTGAACAGTGTTAATACCCGCACGCTTCAAACAGTTGTAAGAACGAACAGAAAGATCAAGCTCTTCAATTGTCATTTCAAGCACTTTTTCTTTTTGGTCTTCTTCTTTCTCAACCATGATTTCAGCATGCTGAGCTTCGTCAGTTAACCCAACGAAAATATTCAGGTGTTCAGTTAAAATCTTAGAACCTAGAGCGATCGCTTCTTTCGGTCCTGTGCTTCCATCAGTCCATACATCTAGTGTTAATTTATCATAGTTTGTGATTTGCCCGACACGGGTGTTCTCCACTTGATAAGTCACACGAGATACAGGTGTATAGATTGAGTCGATCGGAATCACACCGATTGGCTGATCGTCTCTTTTGTTTGCATCAGCAGGATTATACCCGCGACCTCTTTGTGCAGTTAAGCGAACACGGAAGCTCGCATTCTTGCCAAGAGTTGCGATGTGAAGATCTGGATTTAAGATTTCAATATCGCTGTCGTGTGTAATATCAGCAGCTGTTACAGTACCTTCATCTTGTACATCAATTTCAAGCGTCTTCTCTTCTTCAGAGTAGATTTTGAGTGCAAGCTTTTTAATGTTTAAGATAATCGTTGTAACATCTTCAACCACGCCTTCGATCGTTGAGAATTCGTGTAAGACACCATCTATCTGGATCGATGTTACAGCTGCACCAGGAAGTGAGGATAAAAGGATACGACGAAGGGAGTTCCCTAAAGTGGTACCATATCCACGCTCAAGTGGCTCTACGACAAACTTGCCATACTTGGCATCGTCGCTGATTTCAACCGTTTCGATTTTTGGTTTTTCAATTTCGATCATCTAATAAAACCCTCCTTCAAAACGTCGAAACCTCGAATAGAATCATATGAGATTCCATCCGAAATTCCTCATTGTTTAGTCCCGTATGTGCTCAGGCAACGAGTCGTGTATTCGTCTCATAAATAACTGTATCATAACCCATTATTGACAGGGACACAAAATCTATACAAACAAATTACACGCGGCGACGTTTTGGTGGACGGCATCCGTTATGAGGAACTGGAGTTACGTCTCTGATTGCAGTAACTTCAAGACCTGCAGCTTGAAGCGCACGAATTGCAGCTTCACGACCAGAACCAGGACCTTTAACAGTTACTTCAAGTGTTTTAAGACCATGTTCGATAGAACCTTTAGCCGCAGTTTCAGCAGCCATTTGTGCAGCGAAAGGAGTAGATTTACGAGAACCTCTGAATCCTAATGCACCAGCACTTGACCAAGAAATTGCGTTTCCATGAACATCAGTAATCGTTACAATCGTGTTGTTGAAAGTGGAACGGATATGAGCGATTCCAGCTTCAATATTCTTTTTCACGCGACGTTTACGCGTATTTTGTTTACGAGCAGCAGCCATTCTTTAACTACCTCCTTTACTTATTTTTTCTTGTTAGCTACAGTACGACGCGGACCTTTACGAGTACGCGCGTTGTTTTTTGTGTTTTGTCCACGAACAGGAAGTCCTCTACGATGACGGATTCCGCGGTAGCTTCCGATTTCAATTAGACGCTTAATGTTAAGTGAAACTTCACGACGAAGGTCACCTTCTACTTTAAGTTTGTCAATGATATCACGGATTTTACCAAGTTCGTCTTCAGTTAGATCGCGAACGCGAGTGTCTTCAGAAACACCTGCTTCTTTAAGGACTTGTTGCGCAGTCGTACGACCAATTCCAAAAACATATGTTAAAGAAATGACAACACGTTTATCACGTGGAATATCTACACCAGCAATACGAGCCATGATTTGGGCACCTCCTTGTTATTAGCCTTGTTTTTGTTTATGTTTTGGGTTTTCACAGATCACCATTACTTTTCCTTTTCTGCGAATCACTTTACATTTTTCACAGATAGGTTTAACAGATGGTCTCACTTTCATGTGTTTCCAACCTCCTTCTTCCGGAGTTGCTTTATTTGTAACGGTACGTAATTCTACCACGAGTTAAGTCATATGGAGATAATTCTACCGTAACTTTGTCTCCAGGTAAAATGCGAATGAAGTGCATACGGATTTTTCCTGATACATGAGCCAAAACTGTATGACCATTCTCTAGTTCAACTTTGAACATTGCATTTGGCAAAGTTTCTGCTACAGTACCTTCCACTTCAATTACATCGTCTTTCGCCATTCAAGTGTTCTCCCTTCTTCAAATCAGTAACTTGCTCTCTGACAAATGTCCAAATGAGATCATCTCAATTGTCCATCTATCACCCGACCTGTTTTGAATATACTGTTCTGAACTTCCGGAGATACGCAACCATAAAAGGTTATATGATTGATATTTTTTCTTAGGAGAATGAAATTTACGCTTTTCTCCGTCTGCGATTAGTACATGGCAGCCACCGAACATGCCGATGACACCTGTATACTGATCTTGTTCTTTCCTTTGGACTATACAGACAACCTGCCCGATTTGGGCCTGAAAGGCTTCAGTGAAGACCTAAATCTTAGTCAGTATATCAAAACCTGTATCTGTAATCGCAATCGTATGCTCAAAGTGAGCACACTTTTTCCCATCAACCGTTACAACCGTCCAGTTATCAGCCAATGTTTTCACATATCGGCTGCCTGCGTTCACCATCGGTTCGATGGCCAACACCATTCCAGGTTTTAGCCGCGGGCCTTTGTTGGGCGGACCATAATGAGGAATTTGAGGGTCCTCATGAAGATCCTGTCCGACCCCATGTCCAACATATTCTCTAACAACTGAGAAATTCTCGTTTTCTACATACGTTTGTATGGCATGGGAAATGTTCGACAGACGTTCGCCTGGCTTTGCTTCCTGTAAGCCTTTATATAGAGATTCCTCTGTGACTTCCAGTAGTCTGCGGTCTTCATCACTGATTACCCCAACTGGATAAGTCCAAGCAGAGTCACCATGATAGCCATTTAACTTTGCGCCAATATCGATACTAATGATGTCGCCATCACGTAAAACCCGTTTACCAGGAATACCGTGAACGAGTTCTTCATTCACCGAAACGCAAATGCTCCCGCGAAAACCATTATACCCTTTAAAAGATGGGATTGCACCCTGCTTTGTAATAAAACGTTCGGCAATTTGATCCAATTCTTTTGTCGAAATACCTGGTTTTATGTGTTTCTTCAGCTCTTCATGAGTCAGTGCGACAATGCGTCCAGCTTCTCTCATAATCTCAAGCTCGCGAGGAGTTTTACAGATAATCATTTATTTAATCCCCCAAGCAGGTTCTTGATATCTGCATATACATCGTTAATGTGCTTCGCACCATCAATGTTTGCAAGATATCCTTTTTCTGAATAGAAGTTCAGTAAAGGTTCAGTCTGCTTTAAGTTTACTTCAAGTCTAGTCGAAACGGTTTCTGCATTATCATCTGCACGTTGATAAAGCTCGCCTCCACACTTATCGCAAACATTTTCTTTCGCAGGTGGATTGAATACTAAATGATATGTCGCTCCGCAATTTTTGCAAATTCTTCGGCCAGTCAGACGCTCCATCAAAGCATCTTTATCGACTTTAATATTAATGACATAATCAATCGTTCTGCCAAGGTCCTTTAGAATTTCTTCTAAAGCTTCAGCCTGAGCGACTGTTCGCGGAAATCCGTCCAGAAGAAAACCTTGTTCACAATCATTTTTGCCAAGTCTTTCTCTAACAATACCGATTGTGACCTCATCAGGAACAAGCTCTCCTTTATCGATAAAGGATTTTGCTTCGAGCCCAAGTTGTGTCTCCTCTTTCATAGCAGCGCGGAACATATCTCCTGTTGAGATATGAGGGATCCCATAATCATCAACAATTCGTTCTGCCTGAGTGCCTTTACCAGCACCCGGAAGCCCCATTAAGACTAAGTTCATTTCGGATTTCCCCTTCCTTACTTAGAGAGGTTGGGCAGAAGCCCAGCCCTCTGTTTTATTTCATAAATCCACGGTAGTTTCGTTTCACTAATTGGCTTTCAAGCTGTTTCATTGTTTCAAGTGCAACACCTACAACAATGAGAAGACTTGTGCCGCCAATTTGTGCAGCGGAAGGTAATCCAGCGAATTGAATGAAAAAGATAGGAAGTATTGAAATCACGGCTAAGAAAATGGCGCCCACAAACGTGAGTCGGTACAAAATGCTCGTAATTCTATCTTGAGTCATTTTCCCTGGACGAACTCCCGGGATATAGCCACCCTGCTTTTGCAGATTTTCAGCCATTTGTTCAGGATTCACTTGGACAAAGGCATAAAAATATGTGAAAGCAACAATCAGTGCTACATAAATCGTCATACCGATTGGCTTAGTATAGTCAAAGTTGTTGGTTATCCAAGTTGTCACATTATTGGTTCCGAAGAACGATGCAACCGTCTGTGGAGTAATAATGAAAGAAACGGCAAAGATGACTGGAATCACCCCTGCTGGATTCACTTTCAATGGAAGGTGCGTTGCTTGACTAGCAGACATTTGTGCACGGCCAGTTCCTTTTGAATATTGAATCGCAATCTTTCTCACTGCCATTTGAATGTAAATAACACCGATAACAATGACAAGGATAGCAATAACAATAAGGGCTATTTTCAGGATTTGCATGAACAGCTGTCCATCTCCACCCACAAATTGCTGAGCGTACACTTGTTTTAATGTTTGAGGGATACCTGCGATGATACCGGCAAAGATAATAATCGAAATACCGTTACCAACACCGTGAGCAGTAATCTGCTCTCCTAGCCACATTAAAAATGCTGTTCCCGCAGTGAGTACGACCGCAATTAAGAGGTACGTTGAAACACCTGGGTTTTCAATCAGCATGCCTCCTGCCATATTGTTGAATCCATATGACATTCCTAACGCCTGGATAAAACCTAGAACAATTGTAAAATACCTTGTGAATTGTGCTAATTTTCGGCGGCCAACCTCTCCTTGCTTTGACCACTCAGTGAACTTCGGAACAACATCCATCTGCAAGAGCTGAATGATGATCGAAGCAGTGATATACGGCATAATCCCCATTGCAAGAATGGAGAATTGGAAAAGTGCCCCGCCCCCAAACGTGTTGAGGATCCCGAAAACACTCATTTGATCCTGTGCCTGGAGAACTTCGGCGTTCACATTAGGCACAGGGATGAAAGCACCTATACGAAAGACGATTAACATTAAAAGAGTGAATATAATCTTATTCCGTATATCTTTCACGCGCATAAAATTGGAGATTGTCTTAAACAAGTTAGATCACCTCGGCTGTACCGCCAGCAGCTTCAATCGCTTCTTTAGCAGAAGCAGAGAATTTATTGGCTTTTACAGTTAATTTTTTTTCTAATTTACCGTTGCCAAGAATTTTTACTCCTGCTTTTAACTTGCTTATTGCACCAGTCTCTAGAAGAAGTTCAGGAGTTACTTCCGTTCCTTCGTCAAAACTGTTTAATCTGTCTAAGTTGATAACCGCGTAATCTTTACGGTTGATGTTTGTAAAACCACGTTTTGGAAGACGTTGGAATAAAGGCATTTGACCACCTTCGAAACCAGGGCGTACACCGCCGCCAGAACGAGCGTTTTGACCTTTATGACCTTTACCAGAAGTTTTACCGTTACCTGATCCAATACCACGACCAACACGGTTGCGTACTTTACGTGAACCTTCTGAAGGCTTCAATTCATGAAGTTTCATTTGGGCACCTCCTTATCGATTAAAAATGTTTTATTGTTCTTTAACAGAAACTAAATGAGACACCTTGTTAATCATGCCGCGGATCGCTGCATTGTCTTCATGTACGACTGTTTGGTTTGTTTTCTTAAGACCAAGAGTACGAACAGTGACACGCTGATCTTCTGGGCGACCGATTACACTGCGTTTGAGGGTAATTTCTAATTTATTTGCCATTAATGTTCCCTCCTTATCCTAACAGGTCTTCTACAGATTTTCCACGAAGCTTCGCAACGTCTTCAGCACGTTTAAGTTCACTTAAACCCTGAAGTGTTGCGCGGATCATGTTGATCGGTGTATTAGAACCTAGAGATTTAGAAAGGATATCAGCTAGACCAGCAAGCTCAAGAACCGCACGCACTGGGCCTCCAGCGATAACTCCTGTACCTTCTGAAGCAGGCTTCAATAGAACGTTTCCTGCACCGAATCGACCGATGATTTCATGTGGAATTGTAGTTCCAACCATTGGTACTTCAATTAAATTCTTTTTCGCATCTTCAACAGCTTTGCGGATCGCTTCTGGTACTTCTTGTGCTTTACCAGTACCGAAACCTACATGACCGTTTTTGTCACCGACAACAACTAAAGCTGCAAAACGGAAACGACGTCCACCTTTAACAACTTTCGCTACGCGGTTAACCGTAACTAAGCGTTCTTCTAACTCTAATTTGCTTTGGTCAATACGACTCATTCGGATGTGTCCCTCCTTCTTTTATTAAAATTTAAGTCCAGCCTCACGAGCAGCTTCAGCTAGAGCTTTTACACGTCCATGATATAAGTATCCTCCGCGGTCAAATACCACGTTAGAGATTCCTTTTTCAACAGCACGTTTTGCAACAAGTTCGCCAACTTTAGTAGCAGCTGCAGCGTCAGAACTATTCTCGATCTTTAACTCTTTATCAAGAGTAGAAGCACTTACAAGTGTTACACCGTTAACATCATCAATTACTTGAGCGTAGATGTTCTTGTTAGAACGGAAAACGTTAAGGCGAGGTCTTTCAGCAGTACCTGAAAGTTTCGCACGAACACGAGCGTGTCTTTTAAGACGAGTAGCGTTTTTGCTAGTTTTCGTAATCATCCGAGTCACTCCTTTCTTCACATTAAGCGATCTTACTTACCAGTTTTTCCTTCTTTACGGCGAACGAATTCACCTTCGTAACGAATTCCTTTACCTTTGTAAGGCTCTGGAGAACGGACAGCGCGGATGTTAGAAGCTAGAGCTCCCACACGCTCTTTATCGATACCTTTAATGACTACTTTCGTTTGAGATGGAACTTCGACTTCAACTCCAGCCTCAGGAACGATTTCAACTGGATGAGAGTATCCAACGTTAAGAACAAGTTTGTTTCCAGATTTAGCTGCACGGTAACCGACACCGATAAGTTCTAAACCTCTTTCGAAACCTTTAGATACACCTTCAACCATGTTTGCAATTAAGCTACGTGTTGTACCATGTAAAGCACGGTGTTCTTTATGATCAGACGGACGGCTTACAGTTAAGACGCTGTCCTCAATTTTAATTTCCATATCAGGGTGAAATGTACGAGTTAGTTCACCTTTTGGTCCCTTTACTGTCACTGTGTTATCGTTGTTTGTCACAGTAACTCCTGAAGGGATCTCGATTAGTTTTTTACCTATACGAGACATACCAAGCACCTCCATTCATCTTAAACTTTTTTTACCATACGTAAGCAAGTACTTCTCCACCAGCTTGTTTAGCACGGGCTTCTTTGTCCGATAAAACACCTTGTGATGTAGAAATAATTGCGATTCCAAGTCCGTTAAGTACACGTGGTACTTCATTTGATTTCGCATATACACGTAAACCAGGTTTACTGATTCTTTTTAGACCAGTGATAACACGCTCGTTGTTTTGGCCATATTTAAGGAACATACGGATAATTCCTTGTTTGCTGTCTTCAACATATTCAACGTCACGGATAAAACCTTCACGCTTTAAGATTTCAGCAATTTCTCTTTTGATTTTTGAAGCCGGTACTTCTAGCTTCTCATGACGTACCATGTTCGCATTGCGAATACGAGTCAGCAAATCTGCAATCGGATCTGTCATAACCATTATTTAATAACCTCCTTCCCATTTATGGGGATTACCAGCTGGCTTTTTTAACGCCAGGAATTTGTCCTTTATATGCAAGTTCGCGGAAACAAATACGGCAAAGTTTAAACTTGCGAATTACTGAATGTGGACGTCCACAACGTTCGCAGCGCGTATACTCTTGAACTTTAAACTTTTGTTTGCGTTGTTGTTTCGCAATCATAGACTTTTTAGCCACGATTTCGCCTCCCTTTCATTGATTATTTCTGGAACGGCATACCTACTTGAGTTAATAACTCACGTGCTTCTTCGTCCGTATTGGCAGTCGTAACGATAACGATATCCATACCGCGGACTTTTGTTACTTTATCGTAATCAATTTCTGGGAAGATTAACTGTTCTTTAATACCAAGCGTGTAGTTTCCACGACCGTCGAAAGATTTCTTAGAAATCCCGCGGAAGTCACGTACACGTGGTAAAGATACAGAAATAAGTTTATCAAGGAAATCGTACATGCGCTCTCCGCGAAGTGTTACTTTCGCACCGATTGGCATTCCTTCACGTAGACGGAATCCAGCAATAGACTTCTTCGCACGAGTAACGACAGGTTTTTGACCAGCGATAAACGTTAATTCTTCAACAGCAGTATCGATTGCTTTAGCGTTTTGAACAGCGTCACCAACACCCATGTTGATCACGATTTTTTCGATTTTTGGCACTTGCATTACTGATTTGTATTCAAACTTAGAAACTAATGCAGGTGTAATTTCTTTTACATACTTTTCTTTAAGGCGGTTCATGAGAAAGACCTCCCTTCCTTATTTACTATTTATCTAGAACTTGCCCAGATTTTTTCGCTACACGGACTTTCTTTCCGTCCTCAACTTTATACCCAACACGTGTCACTTCACCCGTTTTAGGATCAAGCGGCATTACGTTTGATACGTGGATCGGCGCTTCTTGTTCAGAAATTCCGCCCTGAGGGTTAGCTTGGGTTGGTTTAGAGTGTTTTTTCACAAGGTTAATACCTTCTACTAAAACACGGTCATTCTTAGGGAAAGCAGCAAGGATGACTCCTTGTTTACCTTTATCTTTACCAGAGATAACCACTACTTTATCGCCCTTTTTAACATGCATTTAATCGCACCTCCTTGAGTCGCGGATTGTATTCATTAAAGTACTTCTGGTGCTAGAGAAACAATTTTCATATAGTTGTTTTCACGAAGTTCACGTGCTACTGGTCCGAAGATACGAGTTCCACGCGGGCTCTTGTCGTCACGGATAATGACACATGCATTTTCATCGAAACTGATGTAAGATCCATCGTTTCTGCGAGCTCCGCTCTTTGTACGAACGATAACTGCTTTCACAACTTCACCTTTTTTGACAACGCCTCCTGGTGTTGCTTGTTTAACCGTACAAACAATGACATCACCGATGTTAGCCGTCTTACGTCCAGAGCCACCAAGAACTTTAATCGTTAGTACTTCGCGTGCGCCAGAGTTGTCAGCTACTTTTAAACGAGTCTCCTGTTGAATCATTAATGTTACCTCCTTTCGGAAAAAGAAATCCGAACTTTATTAGATAATAACGGCTTCTTCGACAACTTCAACTAGACGAAAGCGTTTAGTCGCAGATAAAGGACGAGTTTCCATGACCTTTACGATGTCTCCGATTTTTGCTTGGTTGTTTTCATCATGTGCTTTGAACTTCTTAGAGTATCTTACACGTTTGCCATAAAGTGAATGCTTTTTGTATGTTTCAACTACAACAGTGATGGTTTTATCCATTTTGTCAGAAACAACACGACCTTGATACACTTTACGTTGGTTACGTTCGCTCATGTTTGCGGGGCCTCCCCTCTAATTATTATTTATTAGCAGCGATTTCTCTTTGACGAATCACAGTTTTCATGCGTGCGATTGATTTACGCACTTCACGAATGCGAGCAGTGTTTTCAAGCTGCCCAGTCGCTAATTGGAAACGAAGATTGAAAAGTTCTTCTTTAAGAGACTTTACTTTTTGTTCAATTTCAGCAGTGGTAAGGTCACGAATTTCATTAGCTTTCATTTGATTCACCACCAATTTCTTCACGTTTTACGAACTTCGTTTTAATTGGCAATTTGTGAGATGCAAGACGAAGAGCTTCACGAGCAACTTCTTCAGACACACCAGAAATTTCAAATAAAACTTTGCCCGGTTTTACTACAGCTACCCATCCTTCTGGAGCACCTTTACCGGAACCCATGCGGACTTCTAGAGGTTTAGCTGTGTATGGCTTAGAAGGGAAAATTTTAATCCAAACTTTACCGCCACGTTTCATGTAACGAGTCATAGCAATACGAGCAGCTTCGATTTGACGGTTCGTGATCCAAGAAGCTTCAAGAGCTTGGATACCGTACTCACCGAAATGTACTTCAGTGCCACCTTTTGCACGACCACGCATTTTCCCACGATGTTCTCTGCGATACTTCACGCGTTTTGGCAATAACATATTATTTTCCTCCTTCCGCAGTATTCTTCTTAGTTGGAAGGACTTCTCCACGATAGATCCATACTTTTACGCCAAGCTTACCATAAGTAGTGTCAGCTTCAGCAGTAGCATAGTCGATGTCAGCACGAAGTGTGTGCAACGGAACAGTACCTTCACTGTAATATTCAGAACGAGCAATATCTGCACCGCCAAGACGACCAGAAACCATTGTTTTGATTCCTTGTGCTCCAGCACGCATTGTGCGTTGGATTGTTTGTTTTTGTGCACGACGGAATGAAATACGATTTTCAAGTTGACGAGCGATGTTTTCAGCAACTAGCTGAGCATCAAGATCTGCTCTCTTGATTTCAAGAATGTTGATGTGTACACGTTTGCCAGTTAGGCTGTTAAGAGCTTTACGAAGTGCTTCAACTTCAGATCCGCCTTTACCAATTACCATACCTGGTTTAGCCGTGTGGATTGTGATATTTACGCGGTTTGCAGCACGTTCGATTTCTACTTTAGAAACAGACGCGTCAGACAAACGCTTGCTGATGAATTCACGGATTTTCAAGTCTTCATGTAAGAAGTCAGCGTAATCTTTTCCTGCGAACCATTTAGATTCCCAATCACGAATGACGCCAATACGAAGACCTACTGGATTTACCTTTTGACCCACGGATTATCCCTCCTTCTTTTCTGATACAACGATTGTAATGTGGCTAGTACGTTTGTTAATTGCGCTCGCACGACCCATAGCACGTGGACGGAATCTCTTAAGTGTTGGACCTTCGTCAACGAATGCTTGAGTAATCACTAGGCTGTTAGCGTCCAACTCGTAGTTGTGCTCAGCGTTTGCGATAGCAGATTTTAATACTTTTTCAATAATTGGTGAAGCAGCCTTAGGTGTAAGGTTTAAGATAGAAACTGCTTCTCCTACTTGCTTACCTCGGATCAGGTCCATTACTAGACGTGCTTTACGAGGAGCAATACGGACTGTTCTTGCGACAGCTTTAGCTTGCATTTAAAAGCCTCCTCTCATTAGCGTCTTGTTTTTTTATCGTCACTAGCATGACCTTTGTAAGTACGGCTTGGTGCGAATTCGCCCAATTTGTGACCTACCATATCTTCAGAAATGAAAACAGGTACATGTTTGCGTCCGTCATAGACAGCGATTGTGTGACCGATGAATTGTGGGAAAATTGTAGAACGACGAGACCAAGTTTTTACGACTTGCTTTTTGTCAGTTTCATTCAATTTCTCGACTTTAGCCATCAAATGATCATCAACAAATGGTCCTTTTTTTAAGCTGCGAGCCATTGTGGAACCTCCCTTCGTGATTGAACTACGGTCCTAAATGAACCGTAGACAACCCCGTTACTTGTTTTTACGACGACGTACAATGAATTTATCAGACTTGTTGGTTTTCTTACGAGTCTTGAATCCAAGAGTCGGTTTACCCCATGGAGACATTGGTGATTTACGTCCGATTGGAGCGCGTCCTTCACCACCACCGTGTGGGTGATCGTTAGGGTTCATTACAGAACCACGAACTGTTGGGCGTACGCCTTTCCAGCGAGAACGTCCAGCTTTACCGATGTTAATTAATTCGTGTTGCTCGTTTCCAACTTGACCGATAGTCGCACGGCAAGCAGAAAGAATCATGCGAACTTCTCCTGAGTTCAAACGTACAAGAACGTATTTACCTTCTTTACCAAGAACTTGAGCAGAAGTACCAGCAGAACGAACTAATTGTCCACCTTTACCTGGTTTTAATTCAATGTTATGCACAACTGTACCAACTGGGATGTTGATAAGTGGAAGAGCATTACCTGGTTTGATGTCAGCTTCTGGTCCAGAAGTAACTTCAGTACCAACTTGGATTCCTTTCGGAGCAAGAATGTAACGTTTCTCACCATCTGCATAGTTTACAAGAGCGATGTTCGCTGAACGGTTTGGATCATACTCGATTGTAGCAACGCGTCCAGGTATACCGTCTTTATCACGCTTAAAGTCGATGATACGGTATTGACGTTTATGACCGCCACCTTGATGACGAACAGTCAATCTACCTTGGTTGTTACGTCCGCCTTTTCTGTGAAGCGGTGCAAGCAACGATTTTTCTGGTTTGTCAGTCGTGATTTCAGCAAAATCTGAAGTAGTCATGCCACGACGACCATTACTGGTTGGTTTATACTTTTTAATCGCCATTTTGAATTTCCCTCCTTCTTTTTAAGATTTACGCTTCAAAAATTTCGATTTCTTTGCTGTCAGCAGTTAATTTCACGATCGCTTTTCTGCGACGGCTAGTCATACCAGTGTAGCGTCCAACGCGTTTAGATTTCCCTTTGTAGTTTTGAACGTTGACTTTCTCAACTTTCACTCCAAAGATTTCTTCAACAGCGTCTTTCACTTCTGTTTTGTTAGCTCTGACATCAACTTCGAACGTGTACTTCTTCTCTGTCATTAGATCAGCAGAACGTTCAGTAATGATAGGGCGCTTTAGAACATCACGAGGATCTTTCATTATGCAAGTCCCTCCTCTACTTTTTCAACCGCTGCTTTAGTGATCAGAAGTTTGTCGTGGTTGACAACGTCAAGAACGTTGATACCGTTAGCTTCAACAACTGTTACTCCAGGGATGTTACGAGCAGATAAAGCAACTGTTTCGTTTGCATCCGCAGTGACGATCAACGCTTTCTTCTCAACAGATAATCCTTTAAGGATGCCTGCGAATTCTTTCGTTTTCACTGCATCAAGAGTCAAATCTTCAAGAACGATGATGTTGTTGTCGATTACTTTAGAAGACAATACTGACTTGATAGCCAAGCGGCGAACTTTTTTAGGTAATTTATATGAATAACTGCGTGGTGTTGGACCGAATACGATACCGCCTCCGCGCCATTGTGGTGAACGAATAGAACCTTGACGAGCACGACCTGTACCCTTCTGTCTCCAAGGCTTACGACCTCCGCCACGTACTTCAGAACGAGTTTTTACTTTATGAGTTCCTTGACGTAAGGAAGCTCTTTGCATAAGAATAGCATCGAATACTACGCTTTCGTTTGGCTCGATTCCAAACACAGAAGCGTTTAATTCGATTTCACCGTTAGTAGAACCGTTTTGGTTAAATAATGCTACTTTTGGCATGACTTGTTTCCTCCTTTCCTAAGAGAGTTATTTAGATTTAACTGCACTCTTTACAGTTACTAGAGATTTTTTAGCTCCTGGTACATTTCCTTTGATCAATAGTAGATTGCGTTCTGCATCAACTTTAACGATCTCAAGGTTTTGGACAGTGATTTGCTCTCCGCCCATACGACCTGGAAGAAGTTTACCTTTGAATACTCGGTTTGGATCAACAGGTCCCATTGAACCAGGACGACGGTGGTAACGTGAACCGTGAGTCATTGGTCCGCGTGATTGTCCGTGGCGCTTGATAGCCCCTTGGAATCCTTTACCTTTTGATGTTCCTGTTACATCTACGATATCTCCATTTGCGAAAATATCAACTTTGACTTCCTGACCAACTTCATACGCATCTAACTCCGCACCGCGTAATTCTTTTACGAAGCGCTTAGGAGCAGTTTCCGCTTTAGCAACGTGGCCCTTCTCTGGTTTGTTAGAAAGCTTTTCACGTTTGTCGTCAAAACCGATTTGGATTGCTTCATAGCCATCCGTGTCAGTAGTCTTCTTTTGAAGAACAACGTTAGCAGCAGCCTCAACAACAGTTACAGGGATAAGATCACCGTTTTCTGCGAATACTTGCGTCATACCAATTTTTCTACCTAAGATTCCTTTGGTCATTAGTCACACCTCCTATAATATGTGTTTTCTATTTGAATTAAAGTTTGATTTCGATATCTACACCAGATGGTAAATCTAAACGCATAAGTGCATCAACTGTTTGTGGAGTTGGATTCACGATGTCGATTAGACGTTTGTGAGTACGCATCTCAAATTGCTCACGAGAATCTTTGTACTTATGCACCGCACGAAGGATTGTGTAAACTGATTTTTCAGTTGGAAGCGGGATTGGACCAGATACACTAGCACCAGAACGCTTAGCCGTTTCAACAATCTTCTCAGCAGATTGATCAAGAATTCTATGATCATATGCTTTTAAACGAATACGAATTTTTTGTTTTGCCATTATTTTCCCTCCTTTTCGCCTACTTACGTTAGACAGTTCTCCGTGAGAAAAACCTGATCACCTTGCCATGGCAAAGCGGCCGGGTGTGTCAGCAACCTCTCACTTCATCGCAGTCAAAGACCAACATGCACTATTGTACCAAATTGGCCTGCGTGTTGCAATAATAAATCGGATAAATTTATGATTTGCACACTTTTCATATTATACAGGGGTTCAGCCTATAAATCAAGCTTTCCCTGAAGATGATGTACAGCAGTCTTTTTTATGGTACGGATAAATTCTTCTGGTTCTTCTAGATGCGGGGAATGTGCAGATTCTTTAAAGGTGAACCACTCTTTGATTGGTGCTGTTAATTGATCAACATATGGTTTTGATGCAGCAGCTGGTGTAATCATGTCATATGCGCCAATGATAAAGTAGCAAGGTATTAATATAGTAGAAACTCGGTATTCAATGCTCTCATTCATCAATTCATCCCATAGCATGTCCTGACTAAACTTCTGTCCTTTAAGGAACTTCCACTTATCTTTCAGCTGATATTCCTTACTAAAAAGAAATCCGCGCAGCATTTGAATAAGCGGCCTCCACCTATGTGTGAGACCTACGCTTCCGAGCTCTTTATAGAGAGAGAACAGAGCATGAGCTGATATTCGTTTCCACGGAGGAGGCGTCAGTAATCGCAGGCACCAAGTAAACAACCGATTCCGATGGTATTTCTCCAAAAGGAGCTCGTACGACACAATATCTTCTTTTAATACATCTACTACCTGACTAATTCCATAATAAGCATGATATAGATCTGGACGCTTATGTACTGCTTGTATGGCGATTAGTGATCCCCATGAATATCCTGCGATGTACAATTTTGATTGACCTAGATATGAAAGGACTTTCTCTGTCAGTTCAATCGTATCTTCAATAAATTGCTGAATGGTCATGGAAGTATCGGGGAGATTCTTTTGATAGGAAAGTCCCGCGCCTCGCTGATCCCAATGAACTACTGTAAAATCTTGATTAAGTTCCTCATGAAACGAGTCAATATAGCTGATTTGAGCGGAGCCGGGCCCACCGTGTAAAAATAAAAGAACAGGTTTCGCTTCATTTGTGTGATCTTCTTTGATCATAATCCATTGGTCAACCCCGCCGATTAACCATTTCTTCAAATATATCTTCGCCATTCCAGTGATCCTCTCGGTTCCAATTAGATTCTATAGCTTATAGTAGCCGTTCTGATCTGGAAAAGCAAAAAAAGAGACCCTTTTGCAAGGAGTCTCTTTTATATGTTTTATTACTTAATGATAGTTGAAACGACGCCAGAACCTACAGTACGTCCACCCTCACGGATAGAGAAACGAGTTCCTTCTTCGATAGCGATAGTAGAGATAAGTTCAACTTCCATCTCAGTGTTATCGCCAGGCATTACCATTTCAGTACCTTCTGGAAGATGTACGATACCAGTTACGTCAGTTGTACGGAAGTAGAACTGCGGACGGTAGTTAGCGAAGAATGGAGTATGACGTCCACCCTCTTCTTTAGAAAGTACATAAACTTCAGCTTTGAAACGGCTATGTGGAGTGATTGTACCTGGTTTAGCAAGTACTTGACCACGTTGGATATCTTCACGAGATACACCACGAAGTAGTGCACCGATGTTGTCACCAGCTTCAGCATAGTCAAGAAGCTTACGGAACATTTCAACACCTGTAACAGTTGTTTTACCGTTTTCTTCTTGAAGACCGATGATTTCAACTTCGTCACCGACTTTAACTTGTCCACGCTCAACACGACCAGTAGCAACTGTTCCACGACCAGTGATTGAGAATACGTCCTCAACTGGCATCATGAATGGCTTCTCAGTGTCACGCTCTGGAGTTGGGATGTACTCATCAACCGCATCCATAAGTTCAAAGATTTTTGCTTCGTAATCAGCATCACCTTCAAGAGCTTTAAGAGCAGAACCTTTGATAACAGGTACATCGTCACCAGGGAAGTCATAGTCAGAAAGAAGGTCACGAACTTCCATTTCAACAAGTTCAAGTAACTCTTCATCGTCAACCATGTCACATTTGTTAAGGAATACTACGATGTATGGTACACCTACGTTACGAGAAAGTAGGATGTGCTCACGTGTTTGTGGCATTGGACCATCAGCAGCAGATACTACTAAGATCGCGCCGTCCATTTGAGCAGCACCAGTGATCATGTTTTTAACATAGTCAGCGTGTCCTGGGCAGTCTACGTGTGCATAGTGACGAGTTTCAGTTTCATACTCAACGTGTGCTGTTGAGATTGTGATTCCACGCTCGCGCTCTTCTGGAGCACCATCGATTTGGTCATAAGCCATAGCCGTACCTTTACCAGATTTCTTATGAAGAACTGTTGAGATAGCAGCAGTTAGAGTTGTTTTACCATGGTCAACGTGTCCAATTGTACCAATGTTAGCATGCGATTTGGAACGGTCGAATTTTTCTTTAGCCATTCTAAAAATCCTCCTTAAAGGTTCATTGTATTTGGTATAGAGTGATAGAAAGTGAAGAGTTACCTCTCACTTTCTGATCTTCAATAGTAGTTATACTTTAGTTTAAAGGCAAAATCAATTATTCACCTTTATTTTTTTTGATGATTTCTTCACTGATGCTCTTAGGCACTTCTTCGTAGTGATCCATGTGCATAGTGAAAGTACCGCGTCCTTGTGTATTAGAACGGAGTGCAGTTGCATATCCGAACATTTCAGAAAGTGGAACCATTGCGCGAACAACTTGAGCGTTACCGCGAGCTTCCATACCTTCTACACGTCCACGACGAGATGTGATATCACCCATGATGTCTCCCATGTATTCTTCAGGGATAACGACTTCCACTTTCATCATTGGCTCAAGTAGAACTGGGTTACATTTGCTGACAGCATTTTTCAATGCCATAGATGCAGCAATTTTAAACGCCATTTCGTTAGAGTCAACATCGTGGTAAGATCCATCAAATAATTTTGCTTTGATGTCGATTAATGGGAATCCAGCTAATACACCATTTTCAAGTGAATCTTCAAGACCTGCTTGAATAGCTGGAATGTATTCACGAGGAACAACCCCACCGACGATTGCATTTTGGAATTCGAAGCCTGCGCCTTCTTCGTTTGGTTCGAATTCGATCCAAACGTGTCCGAACTGACCACGTCCACCAGACTGACGTACGAATTTACCTTCAACTTTTGCACCAGAACGGAATGTTTCACGGTACGCAACTTGAGGAGCTCCTACGTTAGCTTCAACCTTGAACTCACGCTTCATACGGTCAACAATGATATCAAGGTGAAGCTCACCCATACCAGAGATGATCGTTTGACCAGTTTCAGTGTTTGTTTGTGTACGGAATGTTGGATCCTCTTCAGCTAGTTTAGCTAAAGCGATACCCATTTTATCTTGGTCAGCCTTAGACTTAGGCTCGATTGCTACATCGATAACTGGCTCTGGGAATTCCATAGACTCAAGGATAACAAGACTTTTCTCGTCACAAAGAGTGTCACCAGTTGATGTATCTTTAAGACCTACAGCTGCTGCGATATCCCCTGCATATACAGTAGAGATTTCTTCACGGCTGTTTGCGTGCATTTGAAGGATACGTCCAACACGTTCACGCTTGTTCTTAGAAGAGTTCTTCACGTAAGAACCAGAATCAAGTGTTCCAGAGTATACACGGAAGAAAGTTAGTTTCCCAACATAAGGGTCAGTCATTACTTTAAAAGCAAGGGCTGCGAATGGTGCGTCATCAGTAGACTCACGTACAACCTCTTCATTTGAATCTGGCAAGGTACCTTTGATTGCAGCAACATCAGTTGGTGCAGGAAGGTAATCAAGCACAGCGTCAAGTACAAGCTGAACACCTTTGTTTTTGAAAGCAGATCCAACAAGAACTGGATAGAATTCAACATTCAACGTTCCTTTACGGATTGCAGCTTTCAATTCAGGAATTGTAATTTCTTCACCCTCAAGGTATTTTTCCATAAGCTCTTCGTCAAGCTCAGCGACAGCTTCAATTAGGCTGTTGCGAAGCTCTTCAGCTTTGTCTTTATACTCAGCAGGGATTTCTTGTGCATCAGAGCGAGTTCCAAGGTCATCTTCGTAGAAGTATGCTACGTTTTCTACAAGGTCGATGATTCCTTCGAATTGATCTTCAGCGCCGATCGGCAATTGAATTGCATGAGCGTTCGCTTGAAGACGATCTCTTAATGTGCCTACAGAGTAAAGGAAGTCCGCACCTGTTTTATCCATTTTGTTAATGAATACGATACGAGGTACTCCGTAAGTTGTTGCTTGGCGCCAAACTGTTTCAGTTTGTGGCTCTACACCTGATTGTGCATCTAGAACAGTAACCGCACCATCAAGTACACGTAAAGAACGTTCAACTTCAACTGTGAAGTCTACGTGTCCTGGTGTATCGATGATGTTTACACGGTAACCTTTCCATTGTGCTGTAGTAGCAGCAGAAGTGATTGTAATACCACGTTCTTGCTCCTGCTCCATCCAGTCCATTTGGGAAGCTCCTTCGTGAGTTTCGCCAATTTTATGGATACGACCAGTGTAGTATAAGATACGCTCAGTCGTTGTCGTTTTACCGGCATCGATGTGAGCCATGATACCAATATTACGAGTTTTGTCTAAGGAGAACTCTCTTGCCATTGGGTAATTTCTCCTTCCTTATTAGGGAATAGTTTTTTTAGTTTGGTATAAATCCTACCAGCGGTAGTGAGCGAATGCTTTGTTCGCTTCTGCCATTTTGTGTGTATCTTCACGTTTCTTAACAGCAGCACCAGTGTTGTTAGCTGCGTCAAGGATTTCGTTAGCAAGACGCTCTTCCATCGTTTTTTCTCCACGAAGACGAGCGTAGTTTACTAACCAGCGAAGACCTAAAGTAGTACGACGGTCTGGGCGAACTTCTACAGGAACTTGGTAGTTGGCTCCACCTACACGACGTGCTTTAACTTCAAGAACTGGCATGATGTTTTTCAAGGCTTGTTCGAAAACCTCCATCGCTTCATTACCAGTACGTTCTTTGATGATATCAAATGACTTGTAGAGAATTGTTTGTGACTTTCCTCTTTTACCGTCGATCATCATTTTGTTGATCAAACGAGATACAAGTTTAGAATTGTAAATTGGATCTGGCAATACGTCTCTTTTTGCTACAGGACCTTTACGTGGCATCTGATAGCCTCCCTTCTCATTTAAAAGGATTTCTATCTGTCTCTCATCTCAATATCGTTGTCAGTTGCCTGACTCCACTGATCTGATATCAACTTCTAAAAACCCTTATGTTTGTTTGTATTATTTGCTTTGTTTAGGGCGTTTTGTTCCGTATTTAGAACGTCCTTGCATACGACCGTCAACTCCGGCAGTATCAAGCGCACCACGAACGATGTGGTAACGTACACCCGGTAAGTCTTTTACACGTCCGCCACGGATAAGTACTACACTGTGCTCTTGTAGATTATGTCCGATACCAGGAATGTAAGCTGTTACCTCAATCAGGTTAGACAAACGTACACGAGCATATTTACGTAGTGCTGAGTTTGGTTTTTTCGGTGTCATTGTACCGACACGAGTACAAACCCCGCGCTTCTGTGGAGATGTTACGTTAGTGTGCTCTTTTTTGAAACTGTTGTATCCTTTGTTAAGTGCAGGAGACTTTGAGTTTTCAACTTTACTCACGCGTCCTTTGCGTATTAGCTGATTAATTGTAGGCATGTTGTTATTCCTCCCTTCGTTGCTTTTTTTATAACCCACATACCCAGGTGGTTCATCAAAAGGCAAAAAACAATGCTTTTGCATTTACACATGCAAAAACAAAACAAGTACGCTATAACATAATGGCAACAGCTGCTGCCCCAACTTCAATTCCGCAGGCTTTGCCGAGCTTTTTCATGGAATCTACCACTAAAATGTCTACACCCTTCTCTTGCGCTAGTTTTATTACACTAGCTGTTAAAGCAGGATCAGCATCTTTCGCTACGACGATTTCCTTTACTGAATCTCGTTTCAGAGCTTTTACTGTTTGCTTCGTACCAATAATAATGGATTGAGCCTGTGATACTTTATCATAAGACATCGAATATCCTCCAAAGTAACAGGTTTTATTTTGAGCACCTTGGTTATATTATCATCATGGCAGAAGGATGTCAATATCATATGACAGATTATCTTGACATCCTTCACCATTTTTTGATGATTTTATAGGAATCTCACGAGAAAGATTACTCTACAGGAACCATATCGTCAGACGGCTGCACTTGTGAAACCGGCTTAACTTTACGGTAGTTTGGCATTCCTGTTCCAGCTGGAACAAGTTTACCGATGATAACATTCTCTTTCAAGCCAAGCAGTTCATCACGTTTTCCTTTGATCGCCGCATCTGTTAGGACACGAGTCGTTTCTTGGAAGGATGCCGCAGACAAGAATGAGTCTGTTTCAAGCGATGCTTTTGTAATACCAAGAAGAACTGGACGGCCTGTTGCAGGACGTTTGCCTTCGAATAGTACTTTTTTGTTCGCTTCAGTGAATTGATGTACATCAAGAAGTGTGCCTGGTAATACATCTGTATCCCCTGCATCAGCGACACGCACTTTACGAAGCATTTGGCGAACCATTACCTCAACGTGCTTATCTCCGATTTCTACCCCTTGCATACGGTATACTTTTTGTACTTCATGAAGCAGATATTCTTGAACAGCTGTCATGTCAGTCACTTTAAGAAGTTCTTTCGGATCGATCGAACCTTCTGTCAGTACTTGACCACGAGTGACTTTGTCACCTTCAACAACTTTCAGACGCGCATTGTAAGGAGCTGTGTAAGAACGAGTTTCAACGTCGCCTTGAACCACAATTTCCTGCTGCTTGTCACGAACATCGTTAATTTCAGCAACGACACCATCAATTTCAGAAATGGTCGCTTGCCCTTTCGGATTACGCGCTTCAAATAGCTCTTGGATACGAGGTAAACCTTGTGTGATATCGTCTCCTGCTACCCCGCCGGTGTGGAACGTACGCATTGTAAGCTGTGTTCCTGGCTCACCGATTGATTGAGCAGCAATGATTCCAACTGCTTCACCGACTTCAACGTCAGTACCAGTTGCAAGGTTACGGCCGTAGCATCGTTTACATACACCATGAGGCGTGTTACATGTAAATGCAGAACGGATCCATACTTCCTCAATTCCTGCTTCAACTACTTCAAGTGCTTTATCTTCATCAATTAGTTCGTTTTCGTCCACAATGACTTCGCCCGTTTCAGGATGAACAATTGGTTTTCTTGCAAAACGTCCGATCAGACGTTCTTCAAGCTTCTCAATAATTTCATTTCCTTCTCTAATGGACTTCGCCAAGATACCACGGTCTGTACCGCAATCTGTTTCACGGATGATAACATCCTGTGCAACATCGACGAGACGACGCGTAAGGTAACCTGAGTCAGCTGTTTTAAGGGCTGTATCGGCAAGACCTTTACGCGCTCCGTGAGTGGAAATAAAGTATTCCAATACGGTTAAACCTTCACGGAAACTAGATTTAATCGGAAGTTCAATGATACGTCCAGCCGGGTTGGCCATCAGACCACGCATACCAGCCAGCTGAGTGAAGTTAGATGCGTTACCACGCGCTCCAGAGTCACTCATCATGTAGATTGGGTTGACTTCATCAAGGGACTTCATCAGTTTACCTTGGATGACATCTTTAGAAGAACTCCAGATCGAAATGACTCTCTCGTAACGCTCTTCTTCAGTAATCAAACCACGTCTGAATTGCTTCAAGACGTTATCTACTTTTGCTTGTGCTTCTTCGAGGATCTTCTGCTTATCATCTAATACGACGATGTCAGACACACCAACCGTAATACCCGCTTTAGTAGAGTATTTGAAACCAAGATTTTTCATGCGGTCAAGCATTTTAGATGTCTCAGTGATATGGAATCTCTTAAAGATTTCCGCAATGATTTTACCTAAAATACCTTTTTTGAACGGCGCATTGATTTCTTGTTTCTCGATCGCAGCTTTGACATCCTCACCTTTTTCAAGGAAGAAGCGGTCAGGCGTTTTTTCTTCAATATTGCTCTTTGTCGGCTCATTCATGTAAGGGAATGATTCCGGTAAGATTTCGTTAAAGATCAGTTTTCCGACTGTTGTAATCAACAATTTAGAACGCTGTTCATCAGTGAATGTCACATTCTTCAACGAGCTAGCTGCAACAGCTACACGTGTATGAAGATGCACATACCCATTTTGATAAGCTAGAAGGGCTTCGTCAGTATCTTTGAAGACCATACCTTCTCCGATAGCACCTTTACGCTCAAGTGTAAGGTAGTAGTTACCAAGCACCATATCCTGAGATGGCGTAACAACAGGTTTTCCATCTTTCGGGTTCAAAATGTTTTGAGCAGCAAGCATTAAGATACGAGCTTCAGCTTGAGCCTCAGCAGATAATGGTACGTGAACCGCCATTTGGTCACCGTCAAAGTCAGCGTTGTAGGCTGTACATACAAGTGGATGCAGACGAATTGCGCGTCCTTCCACAAGTGTAGGTTCAAACGCTTGAATACCAAGTCTGTGAAGAGTCGGTGCACGGTTTAGTAAGACTGGGTGCTCACGAATAACTGATTCTAAAACATCCCATACTTCCGGCTGCACGCGCTCAATTTTACGCTTCGCACTCTTGATGTTGTGAGCTAAACCTTTTTCAACAAGCTCCTTCATCACGAATGGTTTGAATAATTCAAGAGCCATTTCTTTCGGAAGTCCACACTGATACATTTTCAAATGTGGTCCTACGACGATAACGGAACGTCCAGAATAGTCAACACGTTTACCGAGCAAGTTTTGACGGAAACGTCCTTGTTTCCCTTTCAGCATATGAGAAAGAGATTTCAATGGTCTATTTCCTGGTCCTGTTACTGGTCGGCCTCTACGTCCATTATCAATCAAGGCATCGACAGCTTCTTGAAGCATACGCTTCTCGTTCTGAACGATGATGCTTGGCGCGCCAAGATCTAATAAACGTTTCAGACGATTGTTACGGTTGATAACACGACGATAAAGGTCGTTTAAGTCAGAAGTAGCAAAACGTCCACCATCAAGCTGGACCATTGGACGTAATTCTGGCGGAATAACCGGAAGTACATCAAGAATCATCCATGATGGTTTGTTTCCTGAGTTACGGAAGGCTTCTAGCACTTCAAGGCGTTTAATCGCACGTGTACGACGCTGTCCTTGAGCAGTTTTCAGCTCTTCTTTCAGTGTATCTACTTCTTTTACAAGATCGATATCTTGAAGAAGTTTATTGATTGCTTCTGCACCCATAGCTGCTTGGAACGTATTACCGTATTTATCTAAATACGCACGGAATTCCTTCTCAGAAAGAAGTTGTTTCTTCTCAAGCGGGGTGTTGCCCGGATCTGTTACAACGTAAGAAGCGAAGTAAATCACTTCTTCTAACGCACGTGGTGACATATCAAGAACAAGACCCATACGGCTTGGGATACCTTTGAAATACCAAATGTGGGAAACTGGGGCAGCCAGTTCGATATGCCCCATTCTCTCACGACGGACTTTTGCCCGTGTTACTTCTACACCACAACGGTCACATACAACACCCTTATAACGAACGCGTTTATACTTTCCACAATGACATTCCCAGTCTTTTTGCGGTCCGAAGATACGTTCACAAAAGAGACCATCTTTTTCAGGTTTCAGTGTACGATAGTTAATCGTTTCAGGCTTTTTCACTTCACCAAAAGACCAAGAACGGATTTTATCAGGTGATGCGAGACCGATGTTCATATACTCAAAATTGTTCACATCTAGCAAGGGGCCTACCTCCCTTTTAATCTTCGGGTTATACCCTAGTCACTTGCTCTAATCGTTTCTGCTATTCTTTTGTGACTGCGTCACGTTCAAGATCGACAGGTGCGAGGTCTGCAGCATCTTCGTCATTAGATAACGCTAATCCGTCTGCTTTCTTCGTTTCCTCATCGTCTTCTAAATCTCTCATTTCTATCTCTTCTTCATCGCCAGATAGGATTTTGACATCCATACCTAAACTTTGAAGTTCTTTAATTAACACTTTGAATGATTCAGGGACACCTGGTTCAGGGACGTTATCCCCTTTGACGATGGCCTCGTATGTTTTCACACGACCTACAACGTCATCCGATTTAACTGTTAAGATCTCTTGAAGTGTGTATGCTGCACCGTAAGCTTCAAGCGCCCATACTTCCATCTCTCCGAAACGCTGACCACCAAACTGTGCTTTACCGCCAAGTGGCTGCTGCGTAACAAGTGAGTATGGGCCAGTTGAACGAGCGTGAAGTTTATCGTCAACCATGTGAGCCAGTTTGATCATGTACATGATTCCGACTGATACACGGTTATCGAATGGTTCACCAGTTCGACCGTCATAAAGGACTGTTTTCGCATCACGGGACATACCTGCTTCTTCAAGCGTTTCCCAAACATCTTCCTCGCGCGCACCATCAAATACTGGTGACGCAATGTGGATGCCAAGGTAACGTGCAGCCATACCCATATGAAGCTCAAGTACCTGACCGATGTTCATACGAGATGGTACCCCTAGAGGGTTTAACATGATATCAATCGGTGTTCCATCTGGAAGATACGGCATATCTTCTTCTGGAAGGATTTTAGAGATAACCCCTTTGTTACCATGTCGTCCGGCCATTTTGTCACCTTCAGAAATTTTACGCTTCTGAACGATGTATACGCGGACTAACTGGTTTACACCTGGAGGTAATTCATCTCCATCTTCACGGTTAAAGACTTTGACGTCGTGGATAATTCCGCCGCCGCCGTGTGGAACACGTAGAGACGTATCACGCACTTCACGAGCCTTTTCACCGAAGATTGCATGTAATAGACGTTCTTCAGCTGTTAGTTCTGTTACACCTTTAGGCGTTACTTTCCCTACAAGAAGGTCTCCGTCTTTTACTTCTGCACCAATACGGATGATTCCGCGCTCGTCAAGGTTGCGTAAAGCATCTTCCCCAACGTTTGGAATATCACGAGTGATTTCTTCCGGTCCAAGCTTTGTATCACGAGCTTCTGATTCATATTCTTCAATATGAATAGACGTGTAGACGTCATCTTTTACAAGGCGCTCACTCATGATGATCGCATCCTCGTAGTTATAACCGTCCCAAGTCATGAAGCCGACCATGACGTTACGTCCTAGAGCCAATTCACCTTTTTCCATTGAAGGACCGTCTGCAAGGATTTCTCCTTTTACGACTTCATCTCCAACACTTACGATTGGACGCTGGTTGTAGCAAGTCCCTTGGTTAGAGCGGACAAATTTCAGCAAGCTGTATTTGTCTAGATTCCCTTTGACTTGTTGTCCATCAACGTCTTCATAGCGACGAACCCAAATATTTTTCGCTTCAACACGTTCTACAACACCAGGGTAGCGGCAGATAACAGCAGCACCAGAGTCTTTCCCTGATACATACTCCATACCTGTACCAACAATCGGTGATTCCGGCTGCATCAAAGGCACAGCCTGACGTTGCATGTTCGCTCCCATTAGAGCACGGTTAGAGTCATCGTTTTCTAAGAATGGGATACATGCTGTCGCTGCAGAAACAACCTGCTTTGGCGAAACGTCCATGTAGTCAACGCGGTTTCGAGGAACAACTGTGTTTTCCCCTCTGAAACGAGCAATGATATTATCATCGATAAACGAACCATCTTCACCTAATATAGCATTCGCTTGTGCTACAACGTAGTTATCCTCTTCATCAGCAGTTAAGTAATCGATTCTCGGTGTCACTTTACCTGTTTCAGGGTCAACCCGGCGGTAAGGTGTTTCAATAAAGCCGAAGCGATTCACTTTTGCAAATGAAGATAGAGAGTTGATCAAACCGATGTTTGGACCCTCTGGTGTTTCAATCGGACACATACGGCCATAGTGAGAGTAGTGAACGTCACGAACTTCCATTCCTGCACGCTCACGTGTCAAACCACCCGGTCCAAGCGCCGACAGACGACGTTTGTGCGTCAATTCAGCAAGCGGGTTTGTTTGATCCATGAACTGAGAAAGCTGAGAGCTACCAAAGAACTCTTTGATAGAAGCGATCACAGGACGGATGTTGATCAGTTGCTGAGGTGTGATCGTGTTTGTGTCTTGGATCGACATTCTTTCACGAACAACACGCTCCATTCTGCTTAAACCAATACGGAATTGGTTTTGCAGAAGCTCACCTACAGAACGCAGGCGACGGTTACCAAGGTGATCGATATCATCTGTGTCACCTACACCATGAAGAAGGTTGAAGAAGTAACTGATCGATGCAATGATGTCAGAAGGCGTGATGTTTTTCACAGCTTCCTCTACGTATGCATTCCCGATCACGTTGATCACTTGCTCGCCTTCTTGATCAGACGGTGCATAAATCTTAATAGATTGAAGTTCTACTTCATCTTCTACTACGCCACCATTTGGATAAAGCTTTCTAAATCCGATGCCGTTTTCTAAGTATGGAAGAACTTTATCAAGAACTCTTCTGTCTAAAATTTGACCTTTTTCTGCTAGAATTTCACCTGTTTCAGGGTCAACTAACGTTTCAGCCAATTTTTGATTGAACAGTCTATTTTTAATATGAAGCTTTTTATTAATCTTGTAGCGTCCAACATTAGCTAGGTCATATCTCTTCGGATCGAAGAAGCGAGAGTCTAGCAGGCTTTTCGCATTTTCAACAGTTGGCGGCTCTCCAGGACGGAGGCGCTCGTAGATTTCGAGAAGTGCTTTATCCGCATTCTCTGTATTGTCTTTTTCCAGCGTGTTGCGTAAGTATTCATTCTCGCCAATGAGGTCAAGAATCTCTTGATCAGAGCTGAAGCCGAGAGCACGCAAAAGAACCGTAACCGGCAACTTACGTGTGCGATCGATGCGTACATAGACTACATCCTTCGCATCAGTTTCGTATTCTAACCATGCGCCACGGTTTGGAATGACAGTCGCAGTAAAACCTTTTTTACCGTTTTTGTCTACTTTACCACTGAAATATACACTTGGAGAACGCACTAACTGAGAAACGATTACACGTTCCGCACCGTTAATGATAAAAGTACCTGTGTCTGTCATGATTGGGAAATCACCCATGAACACATCTTGGTCTTTTACTTCTCCAGTTTCTTTGTTAATTAAACGAACTTTTACTCTTAGTGGAGCAGAGTAAGTTACATCACGTTCTTTTGATTCTGCTACAGGATACTTAGGATCCCCTAGGCTGTAATCAATGAATTCAAGAGAAAGGTTACCAGTAAAATCCTCAATTGGGGATATATCTTGAAACATCTCTCTAAGACCCTCATCAAGAAACCACTGATAAGAAGAGGTTTGAATTTCAATGAGATTTGGTAATTCTAACACTTCGCTTATGCGTGCGTAGCTTCTGCGCTGGCGGTGTCGTCCATACTGAACTAGTTGACCTGTCAACTGATTCACCCCTCAAATCATGCGTATTATATGTGTAAAAAGTATTTCAGCCTTTCAAATGTCAGTAAAGAAATACTTTTACAAGACAAAAGAAAAAAGGGTTTCTAAAATAAGAAAACCACATCCAAAAACAAATACCGATTTTATTAGTTTTCCCAAGTATGCATAATTTATACAAAATAGTTGTTTTTTAAGCCTATCAAGCAAAATATACACATTGGCATTTTATAATGTTAACACAGCTAGGAAACTGCGTCAAACTTTTTTAGCTTTGATAATATAGTAGCCCTTTTTTTTCAATACAACCTCGACTTCTCCAAAGAGCTGTTCTAATTTTTCAATCGCAGATGGTCCGCCCTGCTTTTTCTGAATAACCACCCACAACTCACCTTCCGGCAATAAATGATCAGCACTTTTTTCAAAGATCGCATGTACAACTTTCTTCCCTGCCCGTATTGGGGGATTGGTCAGTATAGAGGCAAAAGCAGCTGATGAATGAACATTCGAGAACAAATCACTTTGATAGATGCGGACATTATCAATGCGATTATGTTTAGCGTTTTCCTTTGAAAGTTCGACTGCTCTTTCGTTCACATCAATCATATGAATGGTGCGGCTCGTCATTTCGTATGCTAACGATAAGCCAATCGGTCCATAACCGCAACCGACATCTAAGACATCGCCATCCACGTCAGGTTCTTCAAAAGCTTCAATTAAAAGCCTTGAACCAAAGTCGACTTCTTTCTTAGAAAACACTCCACTGTCACTTGTAAAAGTAAAGGTACGGTTTCTCAAGGTGAAGTCCCATGTCTGTTTATTGCTTTTCACTGATGGCTTTTCCGTATAATAGTGGTCACTCATGATGAATGGACCTCCTCTGGATTCAATCGTTTCAGGAGAATAGAAAAGAAAAAGCCCGCCAGTAAAAGCGAGCTTTCCCAAAAGATTAGGCGAAGATTACTTAACTTCTACAGAAGCGCCAACTTCTTCAAGCTTAGCTTTAAGTTCTTCAGCTTCTTCTTTAGCAATACCTTCTTTAAGTGGTTTTGGAGTGTTGTCAACAAGTTCTTTAGCTTCTTTCAAGCCAAGACCAGTGATTTCACGAACCACTTTGATAACTTTGATTTTTTGGTCTCCAGCACCAGCAAGTACTAGATCAAAATCAGTTTTCTCTTCAGCAGCGGCACCACCAGCTGCAGCTACAGCTACAGGAGCAGCAGCAGTTACGCCAAATTCTTCTTCGATTGCTTTTACTAAGTCGTTTAACTCAAGTACAGTTGCTTCTTTAACTGAAGCAATGATTTCTTCGATATTTAAAGCCATTTGTAATTCCTCCATTTTAAGTTTTTTACGTTAAGTACGCATTAAGCGCCTTGTTCTTCTTTTTGTTCTGCAACTGCTTTAGTAGCAAGAGCAAGGTTACGAACTGGAGCTTGAAGAACGCTAAGCAACATAGAAAGTAAGCCTTCGCGAGACGGAAGTTCCGCAAGAGCCTTCACTTCTTCTACAGTCGCTACGTTTCCTTCGATGACACCAGCTTTGATTTCTAAAGCTTCGTGGCTTTTCGCAAATTCGTTGATGATTTTCGCAGGTGCGATAACATCTTCGTTACTGAATGCGATAGCGTTTGGACCTGTTAAGAAATCGTTTAAACCCGTTAGTTCAACTTGTTCAACTGCACGGCGAGTCAAAGTATTTTTGTAAACTTTGAATTCTACGCCAGCATCACGAAGCTGTTTACGAAGTTCAGTCACTTCAGAAACTGAAAGACCACGGTAATCTACAATTACAGTAGACATACTGTCTTTAAATTTAGAAGTAATTTCATCAACGACAACTTTTTTAGTATCGATTGCATTGCTCATGGTTACACCTCCTGTACATTCTTTGTGTAACACTTATACCGATCAGGCCATCACGTTCCTAACGAACGGTTCTCCATATAAAAAGCCTCCATTAAGACATGGAGGCTGTATATACAAGCATACGTTAACGTAAGACTGTGACATATACACCTCGGCGGGTTAATTAAGCCATAAGGCCCCTGCTGTCTACGGTATAAATGGACATATTCTATTTTACAACATTTTGATATTATCAAAACGATTGTGATAAGTCAAGATTTATTTTGCAGAGAAAGAAGATGGATCCACTTTCACGCCAGGGCCCATAGTAGTTGTAACAGAAACGTTTTTCACGTATACACCTTTAGCCGCTGCAGGTTTTGCTTTAAGGATTGTATCATAGATTGTTGCAAAGTTCTCAACAAGCTTTTCGTCCTCGAAAGAAACCTTTCCGATTGGCGCGTGGATGTTACCAGCTTTATCAACGCGGTATTCTACTTTACCAGCTTTGATTTCATTGATTGCTTTTTCTACTTCGAATGTAACAGTTCCTGTTTTAGGGTTTGGCATAAGACCTTTTGGTCCAAGTACACGACCGATCTTACCAACTTCACCCATCATGTCAGGTGTTGCAACGATTACATCGAATTCGAACCAGCCTTGTTGGATTTTAGTGATGTAATCAGAATCTCCAACGTAGTCTGCTCCAGCAGCTTCTGCTTCTTTTGCTTTTTCGCCTTTAGCGAACACAAGAACGCGTTGAGTTTTACCAGTTCCGTTAGGAAGTACAACTGCACCGCGGATTTGTTGATCGTTTTTACGAGGGTCTACACCCAAACGAAAAGCAACTTCTACAGTCGCATCAAATTTCGCTGTATTTGCTTTTTTTGTAAGAGAAACAGCTTCAGCTACATCATACGCTTTAGTACGTTCGATCAGCTTAGCAGCTTCTACATACTTTTTACCTTTTTTAGCCATTATAAAAATCCTCCTTATGTGGTTTTAGCGGAATAACCTCCCACGAATAAGGGTTGCGAACTTGTCAAAACCAAACTCGCAACCCAACAAGACAATAAATTAATCTTCGATGACAATACCCATACTGCGTGCAGTACCTTCAACCATGCGCATAGCTGATTCAACGCTAGCAGCGTTTAAGTCAGGCATTTTTGTTTCCGCGATTTCGCGTACTTTATCACGCTTAACAGTTGCCACTTTATTACGGTTAGGTTCACCAGAACCAGACTCAATACCAGCTGCTTTTTTAAGTAAAACTGCAGCAGGTGGAGTTTTAGTAATAAATGTAAATGAACGGTCTTCAAAAACCGAAATTTCAACAGGAATGATAAGACCAGCTTGGTCAGCTGTACGAGCATTAAACTCCTTACAGAATCCCATGATATTAACACCGGCTTGACCTAGTGCAGGTCCAACTGGTGGAGCTGGGTTAGCTTTTCCAGCAGGAATTTGCAATTTAACAACTTTAACTACTTTTTTAGCCACGAGACACACCTCCTTAAAGTCCGTGATGTGGTAATAGGGGAATCCCCCTCCCACTCAACAACTTCATTCTTTATATGAATGACGAAATAACTAGCTAGCGATCTTGAGCGAACTCAAGACGTACCTTTGCTATATTACCACTTCTATACACTCATTTCAAGCTCTTTTGAATTACAATTTATCGATCTGCGTGAACTCAAGTTCCACGGGTGTTTCTCTACCAAACATATTAACGAATACTTTGACTTTGCTTTTATCGTAATCAATCTCTTCGATAGAGCCTGTGAAGTTAGCAAATGGTCCGTCGATTACCTTGACTGTTTCTTTCAATTCAAAGTCGATTTCTGTTTTGCGTTCTTCAAGACCCATTCTCTTCAGAATGGTTTCGGCTTCGCCTGGCAGCAGCGCTGTCGGCTTTGAGCCTGATCCAGCTGATCCAACGAATCCTGTGACACCTGGTGTATTACGAACAACATACCAAGAGTCGTCAGTCATCACGATTTCCACTAGGACATAGCCAGGGAATACTTTCTTTTTGACGACTTTTTTCTTACCATTTTTAATATCTGTTTCTTCTTCTTCTGGTACGACAACGCGGAAGATTTTATCCTGCATGCCCATTGATTCAACACGCTTTTCCAAGTTTGCTTTTACTTTGTTTTCATAGCCAGAGTACGTATGCACAACATACCAATTCTTTTCCATTTCGTTCAGGACTATTCAGTCCTTCCCTCCCCACATTTCGTAATGTCTATTTGACGAATCTCGAGTACCGGTAAATATTTTCAAGCAATTGAAAAAACCCGTAAAACGGGTTTTTTGGCAAGTCATATTATGATCTATTATAGCACGTTCAGCAGACCATTATTCAAGTATTAATGAATTAATTCGATTAATTGTGAGATTCCTATATCAAGAAAAGAGAAAAAGATTGCAAAGAATACGACTGTTAAAATAACCGTGATTGTGTAGCGAATCATTTCGTTTTTCTTTGGCCAGCTGACCTTTTTCATTTCTTTCCCGACACTTTTTAAGAAACTGATAATACGCATGTAAAAGACCTCCACAGATTAAAGAACGCAAATCTTACTTCGTTTCTAAATGTGTTTTATGTGAATTACAAGTCTTGCAATATTTCTTAACTTCTAATCTTTCAGCTGCTGAAGCATCACTTTTCATTGTCGTATAATTGCGGCTTCCGCAGTCTTTACAGGCTAGAGTAATCTTTTTCCTCATATTTACACCTATTTTCTCGACATCATTTCCTTAGTACCTTATCACAGTGTCGAAAAAGCTGTCAATATAGGTTTGATTAGAGACTAATCTCGCGAAGCTCTAAATATTTCTCTAATTTTCTCTTTACTCTTTGGAGTGCGTTATCAATTGATTTCACATGACGGTTTAAATCTTCAGAAATCTCTTGATAGGATCTGCCATCAAGGTAAAGCACAAGTACCTTTCTTTCCAGCTCACTTAGTAGTTCCCCCATTTTCATTTCAATATCATCAAATTCTTCTTTGCTAATGATTAAATCTTCTGGGTTAAGCGCTTTAGCACCGGAAATGACGTCCAACAATGTTCTGTCTGATTCTTCATCATATATTGGCTTGTCTAATGATACATAGGAATTTAACGGGATATGTTTTTGGCGAGTAGCTGTTTTAATTGCGGTGATAATTTGGCGGGTAATACATAATTCTGCAAAAGCCTTAAATGAAGTAAGCTTGTCCTCTCTGAAATCGCGGATAGACTTATAAAGTCCGATCATCCCCTCTTGGACAATGTCCTCTCGATCCGCTCCAATCAAGAAATAAGATCTTGCTTTTGCACGTACAAAATTGCGGTATTTCGTTATTAAGTAATCTAGCGCATCACTATCTCCGACATGAACCCTTTCAATGACTTGTTCATCTTCCAACTGGCAAAATTGCTCTCTGATGGATTTATCCTTGCTGTTGTTTAGATTCACTTCGATCCCCCCGACCGCACCTAGATAGAAATATTATACATTAATGGTTGAAATATCGTCAAGCTATTCCAGATTCCCACGCCGCCATTTTTCAAACGTTTTCAATACATCTTCTGACAATTCAATCTTGGATACTGGTTTATCAGAAGTAATCTTTTTGACTCTCGTCTCTATCTTTCGTTCGATCACTTCAATCTCTCTCAAAAGCTCTCGAGCCGACTTCCGAAGAGCTCCTTGTCCAAAAATTGCCCATTGTTCTGTGAAGTCTGAGGTCGCCACATGAATTTGCGTCCGAACATTATTCAAATCCTGGGCCAGCTTTTCAATCCGCTCATCAGCTGTTTCATTCTCTCTCGTAAAGATGACCTCTACTCGGTGGTTGATCCGCTTTTTTTCGATCCCTTTGACCATATGGGCATCGAATACGACAATGACTCGATACCCTGTGTATGCTTGATATTCTGCTAAATTTTGAATCAGCACGTCTCTGGCTTCTTCAAAGCTGTTTTCCTTTAAGTGCTGCAGCCGAGGCCATGCACCTATCATGTTGTATCCATCGACTAAGAGGATCTCCATCTCTATTCTCCTAACGGATAACGTTTTCGATACACTTCATACATCAATAGACTAGCGGCAACTGATGCGTTTAACGAAGTGACCTTCCCGGCCATAGGCAACTTAATCAGAAAATCACACTTTTCCTTGATCAATCGGCCAATCCCTTTTCCTTCACTGCCAATCACAAGAGCAAGCGGCATCGTGCCATCAAATTGTCTATAATCCTGTTTGGCAGACGCATCTGTTCCCGCGACCCAGATTCCTCTTTCTTTCATCTCATCAAGAGCTCTTGAAAGATTGGTGACCTTGGCAACAGGAATATGTTCAATTGCCCCAGTAGATGCTTTGGCAACGGTTGTCGTTAAGCCGACCGCTCTCCTTTTCGGAATGACAATCCCGTGTGCACCTACAGCATCTGCTGTACGCATAATGGATCCTAAATTATGAGGATCTTCAATTTCATCTAAAATAAGAAAAAACGGCTGTTCATTCCGCTTTTCGGCGATTTGATACAGGTCGTCCAATTCCGCATATTCATATGCTGCTACTTGTGCAACGATTCCCTGGTGCTGACCTGTTACCATTTGATCAAGCTTTTTCCTCGGAACATACTGAATGGTGATATTTTGTTTTTTAGCGAGTTCAATGACCTGCTGGGCTTGTCCTTTTACAGTGTTTTCTGCCATCCAGAGCTTGTATAACTCCCGATCTGACTTCAGTGTTTCAATCACTGCATTTTTCCCAATCACATAATCATGTTGCTGACTCATTTGTCTTCCTCCCTGACGTTCCGATTTCAATCGCCTGACTAATCAGCTCTTCTAAGCGTTCGTCCTGCTTTTCAATAAATAAATAACCCATGAGCGCTTCAAGCGCCGTACTATAACGATACGTTTGAACGTCTGTGTTTTTAGGCACTGTGCCTGATTTTGCATTTCTTCCTCTTTTCAGCACTGCTTCTTCTGCTTCAGTGAAAAAGCCTTGCTGCTGAAGCGTAAATAAAATAGCTGCCTGAGATTTAGCTGAAACAATCTTGCTTGCTCGTTTGTGCAGCTCATTTGGTTTTGTCGCCCCCGTTTGGAGGAGGTGATGCCTCACATAGACTTCAAAAATGGCATCACCCATATAAGCAAGCGCAAGTCCGTTCAACTGTTTACCGTCTTTCAGCTTTTCAAAATTCAACATGACCTATTCTCCTCTTTTCCAGCGAGTACCTTGAGGAGTGTCCTCCAATACAATATTCATGCTCTTTAACTGGTCACGAATTTGATCAGATAGCGCAAAGTCACGATTTCTTCTAGCCTCATTGCGTTTTTCAATTAACGCTTCTACTTCTTCGTCAAGCGTGTGCTTTTCTTCTAATGAGAAGCCAAGAACAGACGTGATTTCTTGGAATAAGCCGATAAATGCCTTGATCACTTCCTCCGAAGTATGATCATTTTCCATATAATAATTCGCCTGTTTCGCAAGTTCGAATAAAACAGAAATTGCATTTGCCGTATTAAAGTCATCATTCATTTCAGAAATAAATGTCGCACGCTGCTCTTCAATCTTCGCCAGCCATTCAGCATTGTCTTCTGTGATATTCGTGCTGCTCTCAAGGCGATGATGTAAATTAGCATACGACGTTTTGAGTCGGTTAAACGCACTCTTTGTACTCTCTAGTAAATCCATTGAGTAGTTAATTGGATGACGGTAGTGAACCGACAACATAAAGAAGCGTAGCACATCAGGATCTTGTTCTTTCACAATGTCATGCACGAGCACAAAGTTGCCAAGTGATTTTGACATTTTTTCATTCTCAATATTAATATATCCGTTATGCATCCAATACTTCGCAAAAGGTTTCCCTGTCAAAGCCTCGGATTGAGCGATTTCATTTTCATGGTGAGGGAAGGTTAAATCCTGTCCGCCAGCATGAATGTCGATCGTATCACCTAAATATTTTTTAACCATGGCCGAGCATTCGATGTGCCAGCCTGGGCGTCCTTCGCCCCACGGGCTATCCCATGAGATTTCTTGATCCTTTGCAGCCTTCCATAAAGCAAAGTCCAGTGCATCTCGTTTCTTCTCACCTACACGAATACGAGCACCTGTCTTCAGTTCATCAATCGACTGGTGCGAAAGCTTTCCGTAGCCTTCAAATGAGCGTGTGCTGTAATACACGTCGCCATCCGCTTCATAGGCGTAGCCTTTTTCAATCAATGTCGCAATAAATGCAATGATATCATCCATATTTTCCGTCACTCGCGGGTGAAGGTCAGCTTTTTTGCAGCCTAGTGCACTGACGTCTTCAAAGTAGGCTTGGATAAAGCGGTCAGCAATCGTCGGAACATCTTCTCCGAGTTCATTGGCTGCTTTGATGAGTTTATCATCCACATCTGTAAAGTTTGATACAAAGTTCACATCATAGCCGCTGTATTCTAAATACTTACGTACAGTGTCATAAACAATAGCAGGTCTGGCATTCCCGATATGAATGTAGTTATAAACGGTTGGTCCGCACACATACATCTTGACCTTTCCTGGTTCAAGCGGGACAAATTCTTCTTTCTTACGTGTCAATGTATTATAAATATTGATTGTCATGATTGTTCTTCCTTTCTGCTCAATGAAGCCAGCTCACCTTTTAGCTTTTCCATTTCTCGTTCCAATTCTTTGAAACGATCGGAAATTGGATCTGGCAAATCTTGATGATTGAGATCACGATTGATTTTCTTTCCATTTTGAACGACGACTCGCCCAGGTATACCGACAACGGTGGAATGGTCTGGTACGTCCTTTAACACGACTGACCCCGCACCAATCTTGGCCCCTTTTCCGACTGTAATGGAACCAAGCACCTTTGCACCTGTCGCAATGAGGGCATCGTCTAAAATGGTCGGGTGCCGCTTTCCCTTTTCTTTCCCTGTTCCCCCTAGTGTCACGCCTTGGAAAACAGTGACGTTGTCTCCAATTTCACATGTTTCCCCAATCACCACTCCCATGCCGTGGTCAATGAAGAAGCGCCTGCCAATGGTTGCCGCAGGGTGAATTTCCACCCCTGTGAAAAACCGGCTGACCTGAGAAATGATCCGCGCAAGAAAGTACAGCTTACGCTTATAAAATGCGTGCGCGATACGATGAGCCCAAATCGCATGAAGCCCTGAATAGGTTAGCACTACTTCAATATAGCTTCTAGCAGCAGGATCTTGATCAAACACAGTATCAATATCTTCTTTCAGCATTTTGAAAAACACATGCTCCCCCCGTTCTTCCCCATCAATCTCTCTTAGGACTTGCTCTCTTTTTTGGACAAATAAAAAACGCCTCTGCCAAATGACAGAGACGTTTTGAAAACGCGGTTCCACTCTGTTTAGAAAGCCCTCATTTTGCAGCCTTCTCAACTTAATCCCATAACGGAGGGTACCGCCCTTGCATACTAACGTACACGTGTTCCTCAAGGGTCTTGAGGGTGCATTTCCAACGTCTGCCCATAAGTCTCTTTCAGCCGGTGAAGACTCTTTCTGTGATGGACGAAAACATTGTACTTCTCCCTCGCAACGATTTCCTTATATTTGCTTAATGCGGTTTAATACCGTTTCTTTACCTAGTAGTTCAATACTTTGCGGAAGTTCTGGGCCATGCGTTTGTCCTGTGACAGCCACACGAATTGGCATGAATAGTTTCTTGCCTTTATGCCCTGTTTCTTTTTGTACCGCTTTAATAGCAGCCTTGATTTCATCAGGTGTGAAAGACTCAAGCCGTTCAAGCTGACCAGCAAAAGATGCCATGACTTCTGGTACTTGCTCCTCTGCTAAAACTTCCTTTGCCTCTTGATTATACTCAATTTGCTCCTTAAAGAACAACTCTGTTAACTCAACAATTTCTGCTCCATAGCTTAATTGTTCGTGATACAGAGAAATAAGCTTGCGCACCCACGTGTTTTCTTCTTCTGTCAGCTGCTCGCTTACCTTGCCTGCCTTTTGAAGATGCGGAAGTGTTAACGCAACAACCTGATCAAGATCAAGTGCCTTCACGTATTGGTTATTTACCCATTTTAGTTTATGCATATCGAATAGAGCTGGTGACTTAGAAAGTCGGTTTACATCGAAAATGTCGATGAATTGCTCTTTTGTAAACAGTTCTTCTTCGCCCACCGGAGACCATCCAAGTAGTGCAATGAAGTTGAACAGGGCTTCTGGTAAATAGCCCAAGTTTTTATATTGCTCGATGAATTGAATAATGGATTCATCACGCTTACTTAATTTTTTGCGGTTCTCGTTCACAATCAGCGTCATATGTCCGAATAGCGGAACATCCCAGCCAAATGCGTTGAAGATCATGATTTGTTTAGGCGTATTCGAAATGTGATCCTCTCCGCGGAGAATGTGAGTCATTTTCATCAAATGATCATCCACTGCTACAGCGAAGTTATAAGTTGGCGTGCCGTCTTTCTTCACAATGACAAAATCACCGATGCCGTCTGTCTCAAATGAAATATCGCCTTTGACCATGTCGTCAAATTTGATGATTTCTCCTTTTGGCACTCGGAAGCGGATACTTGGCTCTCTTCCTTCAGCGATCAGCTTGTCCTCTTCTTCTTTTGATAAATGGCTGCATTTACCAGAATATCGAGGCATTTCACTGCGGGCGATTTGTGCTTCACGCTCTTCCTCTAGCTCTTCAGCCGTACAATAGCACTTATACGCCAAGTCTTTCTCTAGCAGCTCATCATAATATTTTTTGTAAATCTCATTACGCTCTGATTGTCTGTAAGGACCATAGCCGCCATCTTTATCAATGCTCTCATCCCAATCAATACCGAGCCATTGCAGGTGGCGAAGCTGGCTTTCTTCTCCGCCTTCTACATTACGCTTTTGATCCGTATCTTCGATTCGAATAATAAATTTGCCGCCTTGGCTGCGTGCGAACAAATAGTTGAAAAGAGCCGTTCTAGCATTCCCAATATGTAAATGACCAGTTGGACTCGGTGCATAACGAACACGCACTTCATTTCCCATGAGTTTAACTTCCTTTCATCTGCATCATGTTGTCTGACACCAATTTTTTATAAACGTATTTTATCATCAAATCCCATTCTCATCAAAATGGATTTCACTTTTTCTGAAGAAGCACTGTTGCCTGAGAGGCAATTCCTTCGCCTCTTCCTGTAAATCCAAGTTTCTCTGTCGTTGTTGCTTTCACATTCACCTGTGTGACATCTGCCTCAAGCGCTTCTGCAATCTTCTCACACATTGGTTGAATGTAAGGTGCCATTTTGGGCTTTTGCGCCATGATGGTGCAATCAATATTCACAAGTGTGTAGCCTTTTTCCTTTACTAGTGCCCACACATGCTGCAGTAATTTAAAAGAATCCGCATCCTTAAACTCAGGATCTGTGTCTGGGAAATGTCTGCCGATATCTCCTTCAGCAATCGCACCTAGGCAGGCATCTGCCACTGTGTGAAGCAGTACATCAGCGTCTGAATGCCCAAGCAGCCCCTTTTCATATGGGATGGTGACCCCGCCGATAATCAAAGGTCTTCCCTCTGTTAATTGATGTACATCAAAGCCTTGTCCTATTCTCAACATGATCTAGTACCCTCTTTCCGCATCCATAATTGCCTTGGCAACCAATAAATCATCCGGTGTCGTCAGCTTAATATTGGTGTAATCTCCTTGGACAATATACACGTTTTCACCATGTAATTGTTCCACAAGACTGGCGTCGTCTGTTCCAAGAAAGCCGGTCCGCTCCGCATATTCATGCGCCTCTTTTAAAATAGAATGACGAAAAGCTTGTGGGGTCTGGACTGCCCACAAGCTCTGACGTTCAATGGTTTGTTCCACTTTGCCTTCTTGAACGCGCTTGATTGTGTCTTTCACTGGTACCGCTACAACTGCGGAGCCTTTTTCAATCGCTGCTTTAACGAGCAAGTCAATCTGTGTATGCTTAATAAAAGGCCTTGCCCCATCATGAACAAGCACGATGTCTGCATCTTTCACAGCCTTTAATCCTTCGTATACACTTTGCTGACGTTCTTCACCGCCAGTGACAAGTGAAACAGGCGTTTGAAAAGCGTGTACCTTGAGTAGCCTTTCAAAGTCTTGACGCTCCTCTTCATTGATCGCTAGGATCATGCGTTTGCATTGCGAATGATCGTCAAACACCTTTAGTGTATGAATAATGACCGGCATTCTTTTCAGCTCAATAAAAAGCTTATTGCGGCCGGCCTTCATTCGTTTCCCCTGCCCCGCAGCCGGAATAACTACTTCATAATACATGTTCGTTCTCCCTTTAGAGCGCCTTCTCCAGAAGTTTTGGCTTCGCAAAAATCATTCTTCCAGCAGCAGTCTGCAGCACACTTGTGACGAGCACATCGATGTCTTTTCCAATGTAATTGCGTCCTTCTTCGACCACAATCATCGTACCGTCATCTAAGTAAGCAACACCTTGGTTATGCTCTTTCCCATCTTTAATGACCTGTACCTTCATTTCTTCCCCAGGTAGCACAACCGGTTTCACCGCATTGGCTAGATCATTGATGTTTAACACTGCTACTTTTTGAAGTTCGCATACTTTATTTAAATTAAAATCATTTGTCACAACAACACCTGAAGTTAATTTAGCGAGCTTCACAAGCTTGCTATCAACCTCTTGAATGTCTTCAAAGTCACCTTCGTAAATTTCAACTTTGATATCTAATTCTTTTTGAATACGATTTAAAATATCAAGACCTCTTCGGCCTCTATTTCTCTTTAATACATCAGAAGAGTCTGCAATATGCTGTAATTCCTCGAGCACAAATTGAGGAATGACCATGACACCTTCTAAGAATCCAGTTTGACAAATATCTGCGATTCTTCCATCAATGATAACACTTGTGTCTAAAATTTTCAGCTTTTTATCTTCTATTTCAGGTTCATCATCAGCTGCTCCTTTTTTCTTGGTGACCTTTGCAGATCGGGAGAACAGCCCCATCATTTCATCCTTCTTCTTAAACCCTACCTGAAATCCAAGGTATCCTAAAAAGAAAGCCAGGAAAATCGGAATAATGGTACCAAAAATATGATATGGGATATTGTTTAGCGGGATCACGTTTACAATAAGATATGCTAGAATAAGTCCAAATACTAATCCGAAACTTCCAGATATAAGATCAGGAAGAGGCGCCTTTAATAGAGAATCCTCGATCCATTTCACCCAATTAACCACATAGCCTGTGCACCATTTGCCGATGATAAAGAACACAGCGGCTCCTATTAGTGCTGAAGAGTAAGCATTTGTTATGAAAGGTATGTCCTTTACATTTAACAGCAGAAATAACTCTGGAATGATAAAAATCCCTACAACTGCACCAAAAATGATAAAAAACGCCTGAACGATTCTTTTTAACATACCTTCACCTCCTTTATTTTTCATCTGTCAATCCACCCTCACCTGACATTGATATATGTTTAAGTTTCCTATCATAATCAACAGAAAACAAAAGCATCATTAATATACCCATATTCATCCATTTTTAACCGTGTTTAAGAAAAATTTCTCTCCTTATAGCTGGCGGTCGATATAATGTTTTTCTTGCAGTCTTTTTAATCCTTTTTTTATCTTTTTCGCTCTTACTTCTCCAATTCCTTCTACTTCATCCAAATCTTGTACATCCGCTTCCATAATTCGATCTAACACACCGAACGCTTCAACCACGTTTTCGACGATTGGCATAGGCAGTCTAGGGATTTTGTGAAGCAATCTGTAGCCTCTTGTGTACACATATTCGTCAATATTTGTAGAAGCTGGATAGCCAAGTAACTTGTACAGAATGGAGTCATCTAAAAGCTCAAAGCTAGACATATCTTGGAGCTGTTTAAGCAGAACATATGGATCTTTAATCTTTTCTTTCACGTAATCTTTAATAAATAAAGCCGCTTCCTGCTCCATATCTGTAATCAGTTCATTGACTTGCAGACGGATCAAATGTCCTTCTGTTCCGAGCTCTTTGATATACATATTGATTTCATTTTTGATTCTAAGCACCATCTCGTAACGATGCAGCACGGATAATACATCACCAAAGGTCACAAGCTCTTCAAATTCTAGGGCGCTTAGCGCAGAAATGGCGTGATCTAAAATGGTTTTATATTTCTCAAGTGTTTGTATGGCTTGGTTGGCCTTCGTTAAAATAAAGCCAATATCTTTCAGCGTATAACGACGATTCCCTTGGTATAAGGTAATGACGTTCCTCCGTTCAGAAATCGCAATGATTAAGCAGCCTGTCTGCTTCGCTACACGTTCAGCAGTACGGTGCCTCATGCCCGTTTCCGATGAATGGATGGTTGCATCTGGCATCAGCTGTGTATTCGCATACAAGATCTTTTGACCAGAATCGCTTAAAATAATGGCTCCATCCATCTTAGCCAATTCATATAAGTGTGCTGGGGAGAAGGCAGAGTTAATATGAAACCCTCCATCTACAACACTCTTGACTTTGTCGTTATAACCAACAACAATGAGCCCGCCAGTATTGGCCCTCAGGACATTTTCGATCCCAGCCCGAAGAGGTGTCCCTGGTGCCACAAACTGTACGATATCTAAGAGATCGAGTTCTCTCGCTCCTTTTTTCTCTTTTTCCATTTCTATGATCCCCCTAGTGAAATTCGAAGTGCCTCCGCTACATTTTCTACACCGACTAACTCAATCCCTCTCGGCTTTTTCCATCCATCTATATTCGCCTGAGGAATAAACATTCGCTTAAATCCTAGTTTCGCAGCTTCCTGCACACGCTGTTCAATTCTTGATACTCTTCTGACTTCTCCCGTCAGACCGACCTCTCCTATAAAGCAATCCGCTTGATGCGGCGCTGCGTCTTTAAAGCTTGAAGCAATACTGACGGCAATGGCCAAGTCAATCGCTGGTTCGTCAAGCTTCACACCGCCTGCGACCTTTAAATACGCATCTTGGTTTTGCAGCAGCAGTCCGACACGTTTTTCTAAAACCGCCATGAGCAATGACACACGATTATGATCAAGGCCTGTAGCCATTCTCCGTGGATTTCCAAAGCTTGTCGGTGAAATTAATGCTTGTATCTCGACAAGAACAGGTCTTGTTCCTTCCATTGAGGCAACAACACACGATCCAGATACACCTGCCGAACGTTCTTCTAAGAAAATTTCGGATGGGTTTAATACTTCCGTGAGTCCTTCCTCTCTCATTTCAAAAATCCCTAGTTCATTCGTCGAGCCAAATCGGTTTTTCACCGCACGTAAGATACGAAACGTATGATGACGCTCGCCTTCAAAATAAAGAACCGTGTCCACCATATGCTCTAAAAGGCGTGGACCTGCGATCGAGCCTTCTTTGGTCACGTGACCAACGATAAATATTGGAATACCATTTGTCTTGGCAATTTTCATCAGCTGTGCTGTACATTCTCTCACTTGAGATACAGACCCAGGAGCTGACGTAATATCGCTTTGATAAACGGTTTGAATCGAATCCACCACGACAAAAGCGGGTTTCATCTCTTGTATAGCAGACGTTATATACTCCATATCGGTTTCAGCCAAAACATGTAAAGAGGTGCTTTTTATGCCGAGGCGGTCCGCTCTTAGCTTCGTTTGTTTAATGGACTCCTCACCAGATATGTATAATACATTCTGATTTTTGTCTGAGAGCTGTGCTGATACTTGTAATAATAATGTGGACTTCCCAATCCCAGGATCTCCGCCAATGAGAACAAGAGAGCCTTTGACAATTCCACTTCCTAATACTCGGTTAAATTCTTCTAAATTCGTTTTGATTCGGGGTTCATCTGATGTTTCAATTGCAGATATAGGTGAAGGTTTTTGAATGGTTTGAACAGAATGATTAAAAGCGCTTCGACGGTTTGCCGGCTCTTTGCGAACGACCTCTTCTGTCATACTGTTCCACGTGCCGCAGCCTGGACATTTCCCCATCCATTTGGCTGACTCATAACCGCACGATTGGCATATAAATTTTGATTTTGTCTTAGCCATAGATTGAAGAATACAACTCCTTATACTGATCAGAAAATAAGTAAAGGGAGGCATACACTTTACTGGTATGCCTCACACTTTTTTCTTACTATATTAGTTCGTAGCAGCCGTCGTTTTTACGACAATTTCTCCATCTTCCACATCTAATACGATATGTTGACCTTTTTCAATATTACCCTTCAGAAGCTCCTCAGAAAGTCGATCCTCCACATGCTTTTGAATCGCTCTTCTTAACGGGCGCGCACCGTACTCAAGATCTACACCTTCGTCGGCAATCTTCGCTTTTGCTGCTTCCGTCAATTCGATTGAAAGGTCTTGTTCTTTTAATCGTTTCGTCAATTGATCAGACATGAGAGACACGATCTCTTTTAGATGTTTCTTTTCAAGTGAATGGAAGACAATGATTTCATCAATACGGTTGATGAATTCTGGTCTAAATGCACGCTTCAACTCGCCCATCACTTTGCCTTTCATATCCTTGTAATTTTGTCCTTCATCCTGCACATTAAAGCCAACATATTTATTTCGCTTCAATTCACTAGCTCCAACGTTGGATGTCATGATCAAAATCGTATTTCTAAAGTCAACGGTACGCCCTTTAGAATCAGTCAGACGACCATCTTCTAACACTTGTAGCAAAATGTTGAATACATCTGGATGTGCCTTTTCAATCTCGTCTAAAAGCACAACAGAATAAGGTTTTCTTCTCACTTTTTCAGTCAGTTGACCGCCTTCTTCATAGCCAACATAGCCTGGAGGTGACCCAACAAGTCTAGATGTAGAGTGTTTTTCCATGTATTCAGACATATCAATACGGATCATCGCTTCTTCATCACCGAAAATAGACTCTGCGAGTGCTCTTGCAAGCTCCGTTTTACCAACCCCTGTTGGGCCTAAGAAGATAAAGGAGCCGATTGGACGTTTTGGATCTTTTAGGCCAGCACGCGCACGTCTCACAGCTTTTGCTACAGCGACAACCGCTTCATCCTGCCCGATCACACGAGAATGGAGCAATTGTTCCATATTGAGAAGCTTATCTGTTTCTGTTTGTGCAATTTTTGAAACAGGCACTCCCGTCCAGCTAGAGACAACCATTGCGATATCATCCACTGATACCTCTGAATTCTCCTGTCCTTGCTTTTCTTTCCAAGATTTCTTTGTGACTTCTACTTTTTCACGCAAACGCTGTTCCGTATCGCGAAGAGAAGCTGCTTTTTCAAATTCCTGACTTTGAACAGCAGCATCCTTTTCCTTGCGTACTTCATCGAGCTTTTGCTCTAGTTCTTTTAGGTTAGGCGGTGTTGTGAAAGAACGTAAGCGGACTTTCGAACCTGCCTCATCAATTAAATCAATCGCCTTATCTGGAAGGAAACGATCAGAAATATAACGGTCAGACAGCTTCACCGCCGCCTCAATCGCTTCATCCGTAATGGACACACGGTGATGTGCCTCATAACGATCTCTAAGTCCTCTTAAGATTTGAATACTTTCATCAACAGATGGCTGATCCACTTGAATTGGCTGGAAACGTCGTTCAAGCGCAGCATCCTTTTCAATATATTTACGGTACTCATCTAACGTTGTCGCCCCGATACATTGAAGCTCTCCACGTGCTAAGGATGGTTTGAGAATATTAGATGCGTCAATCGCACCCTCTGCTCCACCAGCACCAATGAGTGTATGAAGCTCATCAATGAAGAGAATGATATTTCCTGCCTGACGAATTTCGTCCATGACTTTTTTCAAACGATCCTCAAATTCACCACGATATTTCGTTCCCGCTACAACGGTTCCCATATCAAGTGTCATCACTCGTTTATCGCGCAGGATTTCAGGCACTTCATTATGAATAATTTGCTGCGCAAGACCTTCAGCGATGGCTGTTTTACCAACACCAGGCTCACCAATCAGCACAGGGTTATTTTTTGTTCTTCTGCTTAGGACCTCAATGACACGCTGAATTTCTTTGCTTCGTCCAATGACAGGGTCCAAACTGTCTTCTTTCGCAATAGCTGTTAAATCCCTTGCCAAGCTATCTAATGTTGGTGTATTTGCATTGCTGTTAGAGCCAGCGGCAGATGCACCTGTTTCATTGCTGCCAAGCAGCTGCAGAACTTGCTGACGTGCTTTATTTAAGCTCACTCCGAGGTTATTTAAAACGCGGGCAGCTACACCCTCTCCCTCGCGAATAAGACCTAATAGAATATGTTCTGTCCCTACATAGGAATGACCTAGCTTTCTTGCTTCATCCATTGAAAGCTCAGTGACCTTCTTCGCTCTAGGCGTATAATGAGGAATAGCTTGAGACACCTCTTGCCCTCTTCCAATCAAGCTTTCGACTTCTTTTTGGATTTTATCTGAAACAAGGCCCAGTGCTTCTAACGCTTTTGCGGCGATGCCCTCACCCTCACGTACTAGACCAAGTAAAATGTGCTCAGTACCAATGTTCTTATGGCCTAGGCGAATGGCTTCTTCTTGTGCAAGTGCTAATACCTTTTGAGCTCTTTCAGTGAATCTTCCAAACATCATATCGTTTCATCCTCCTGTCCATTCCTATGCATTTCTAAACGCAGCCTTTCTCTAATAATCGCTGCTCGTTTTATATCTCGTTCATTTGGCTCCAAAGCTCCTCCTGAGTACTGTTGAAGAAAGCCTGGCTGAGTCAAAATCATGAGTTCATTCAGTATATTACTTGAAAGCCCCTTAATGATACCTAAATCAATTCCAAGCCGCACATCTGACAAACACTTTGCTGTTTCCTTTGATTCAATCATACGACAATTGGACAATATCCCTAAGGAACGGTACACTCTGTCCTCAAGTTCAATTTGAGATGTTTGATATAACGCCTTTCGTGCAGATCGCTCTTGTTCAATGAGCTGAGCGGTCACACTATTTAAGTCATCTACAATATCTTCTTCTGATTGACCAAGTGTCATTTGATTTGAAATTTGAAAGATGTTCCCTATTGCTTCGCTACCTTCACCATAAATTCCTCTGACTACAAGACCTAATTGATTAATGGCCGGAATAATCCGATTCATTTGTCTTGTGAGGGCTAAAGCTGGTAAATGCATCATGACCGATGCCCTAATACCTGTACCTACATTAGTTGGACAGCTTGTTAAGTATCCCCGCTTTTCCGAAAACGCATAATCCACTTGCTCTTCAATCCAGTCATCTATCTGATTAGCCGCTTTTAATGCATTGGCTAGTTGGAAACCTGGGAATAAGCATTGGATTCGAATATGGTCTTCTTCATTCAGCATCACACTGATTTCCTCATTTTCAGAAAGCAAACAACCGCCAAATCTTGATTCTGCTAAGTTTGGGCTGATCAAATGCTTTTCAACAAGTACTCTCTTGGCTAAAGGCTGCGTTTCATTCATACGAATCAGAACAAAGTTTCCGATGTCCTTCACTTCCTGGCTAGCAAACTTTTGCTCGAATTGCTGGAGGACAGCTTCAGCCTCTTCTTGAGAAAACTGAGTTGGGAAACGAACATGCTCTAGGTTGCGTGCTAGCCGGATTCGACTGCTTAGAACAATGTCACTTTCTGGTCCTTTTTGTTTCATCCATTGACTTAAAGCGTCTTGAATAAAATGCTGGAGCGACATGTTGTTAATCTCCCTCCCTCTGCTGAGATTGTTCATGCTCTAATGCACGAATTTGATCTCGAACTTCCGCTGCCTTTTCGAACTCTTCTTGTTCAATTAACTGTTTCAGCTCTTGCTGCATCATCTCAAGTTTCCGGCGGACATGAAGACTGCCGGCAATCCGTTTAGGCACTTTTCCAATATGGACTGTATTTCCACTATGGACTTTCCGTAAAACAGGGTTCAGATACTGATCAAATGAACGATAGCATTCTGCACAGCCAAAACGGCCTGTTTTTCTGAATTGTTGAAAGGTTAAGCCACACTTAGGACATTGATCCACTTCTCTCGCTTCTTGAAAAATGGATGATCCCTTATTAGCACTTGTGGTGAAGCTAGGATCAATATTCAATAAACCTGATAATAAGTTGTGAATCGAGAAACCCTGGTTTCCACTCATAGCATATGAATCACTGTTTTCTTTTGCACATTGTTCACATATGTGCATTTCTTGTTTTTCTCCATTTATAACTTTCGTAAAGTGAAAAGTGGCTGGTCTCTCATTGCATTCTTGACAAATCAATCTTTTCACCCGCTTTACTTTAATTTCAAAGCATTTAACATCGCTTTCATCATCCGAGCCCGCAATTCATCTCGTTCAGGTAAATCAATGTGCAAAACAGAACGGTCCATGACACTGATCATCATCTTAGCTTCTCTTTCAGATAAAATGTTATTTTCTACAAGACGCATGATGATATGATCAGAGGCAGCCTGTGATAAACGATGATATATTTGGGAAATAATGTTGTTCAATAAGTCGACTTCATCATTCATTTTGACTTTAATGATGCGGATATAGCCACCGCCGCCACGCTTACTTTCAACGATATAGCCTCTCTCGCTCGTAAAGCGTGTATTGATAACATAGTTAATTTGTGAAGGTACGCATTGAAACTTATCTGCAATTTCATTGCGCTTAATTTCTAATATTTCTCGACCATTCTGATCCAAGACTTCCTTCAAATACTGCTCGATGATATCAGAAATATTTTGTGCCACTCCGCCTCCTCCTCCATTGACTTTGACTATATTTGACTTTAACCTTACTATAAATTTTTTCGATCGATTTTTCAAGATAATCGCTCAACTAAGAATATTATTTCCACATTTATATGGTGTCAAACCTCTCAAAAACACAAAAAAGACCAGTTCCGTATGGAACTGATCCTTAGAAAAGCTTGGCGGCGTCCTACTCTCACAGGGGGAGACCCCCAACTACCATCGGCGCTGAAGAGCTTAACTTCCGTGTTCGGTATGGGAACGGGTGTGACCTCTTCGCTATCGCCACCAAACCTGATG
>NZ_PVRF01000004.1:0-304798 GCF_002998655.1 Bacillus sp. GBSW19 | reverse complement strand
AAACTCTCCGAGGTATGCAGGATGCATATCACACATGCGTTGCTACACGATGTAGCGAACTTAGCATGTGATCATTTCCTGCCTCGCCAGTTTGACTGACTACCTATGATGTATCATAGGATTTTTTATAAAAACTCGAATTAACAGGTACGTTTTGTCTTGTTTAGTTTTCAAAGATCATCTTCATTGTCGCTCAGAGGCGACTTTCTCAATATAACATTTCGGCGCTGTGTGCGTCAAGTGTTTTTTATAATTTCTTTTTGTCAGCTTTTCTTTCAAAGCAACTTGGTTGCTCGTTAGCGACGTATAATAATATACCATCATAATATTCATGCGTCAATATCTTTTTTCACAAAATATCCTCGATGATAGATTTTTTGTCCCTTTGTCTCAATCGGCTCCACTTGAACAATTCCTTTTTCCACAAAGAAATCAATCATGACGCTAAGGTCAGGCGTGAAATACTTGAGATCAGGATGCGCGAGAAGCTCGCCAAAAAGCCATATATCTTGCTGTTCCATGACATGACGCAAATGAGCGGCACCAATTTCTGCTTTTGAATGGATCAAAAAATCATTTGCTAAAAATAAAAGTTCCAAACGCTTATGCAGACTTTCGTGGCTTTCAATGAGTTCTGAATAAAGTTTATATACTTCCGGTTCCATATGACGCACCTGATTCCAAACCGTCACTTCTGGGTGGAAGCCTTTATCGATCACTTCAATACGTGCCAAATGATGCAGAGCATGCACAATTGAATTATATGCATCAAGGAATTGATTTGACTCAAAAAATGCTTTTCCTTCTATATATCTGCGAATGAGCTTGCCGTATTCTAAACCGATTTTAAGTTTGCGGTTTGAAAACGGGAATGTACTCAGTTCATCAATCAAGTTGAAAATATATTCATTTCGATCAAATAGGACTTTCCCATTCAAAATCCAATCAATGATTCGGCGGTTAGTGCCGAGGGTAATCCATTCCTTCAGCTGATCATCTGTGACAACATTTAAAGAAGCTGTTTGGTGATCGGATTCATAGTGCTTGATAAATAACGGCTCTTCCGCTTCTTTTACGATGACTAAAAGTGCTGCATCAAAGTTATCCGTCTCAGAAGATACTTTATGTCTTCTTTCTACTATAATCACAGCTAATGTGTCTGGATGGCTTGCTCTCTCTTGATAAATAGGACGGAGAAGATTTTCCATAGTGATTCCTCCAATACTCGGGTGTAAAGTTCTTCTCTAATGCTATGTATTTCTCCTCATAGAATCAAAATTCCTTCAATACAAGAAAAAAGATCATTGAATCATTATAAGCAATTTATTCACAAAACTCTATAACTAATTCAAACGGAAAGGTAAAATGTGCTATATTGGAGACAAGGGGGACTAGGGATGGCGAAATACTCCAGTAAAATTAATAAAATCAGAACATTTGCACTTAGTTTGGTTTTTGTTGGCTTTCTGATCATGTATATCGGTGTGTTCTTCAAGGAATCGATTTGGCTGTCGACTTTCTTTATGCTGCTCGGCGTCTTATCGATCGGATTAAGTACAGCTGTTTACTTTTGGATTGGTATGCTTTCTACGAAGGCAGTGCGTGTTGTTTGTCCAGGCTGTGAGAAGGAAACAAAAGTGCTTGGGCGGGTGGATATGTGCATGCATTGCAGAGAGCCGCTTACACTCGATCCAGCATTAGAAGGCAAAGAGTTTGATGAATCCTACAATCGAAAAAAGTCATAAAAAAAGCTGACCATTTAACCGGTCAGCTTTTTCATTAATGATTTTCTTTTTTCGCACATTCTTGACAAGTTCCATAGATCTCCAAGCGATGATGACTGACCTTAAAGCCCGTCACATGGGATGCAAGCTGTTCAACTTCATCAAGGCCAGGATAATGAAAGTCCACTATTTTTCCGCAGTTTTCACAAATCGCATGGTAATGGTCAGATGTCGCAAAATCAAATCGGCTTGAGGAATCACCGTACGTTAATTCCTTTACTAATCCAGATTCCCGGAAGACTCGTAAATTGTTGTAAACCGTTGCGACACTCATGTTTGGAAATTTTCCTTCAAGTGCTTTATATATATCGTCCGCGGTTGGGTGAGTCATAGAATTTACGAGAAACTCCAAGATGGCATGGCGCTGCGGAGTAATTCGAACACCGGTTTCTTTTAAAGCATCTAAAGCGTCTTTTAGTTCGTGAGCAGCCATTTCATCATGCACCTCTCTTCAAAAATATTCTTATATTATAATCTTTATAAATAGTGTACCCCCAGAGCCGAATCTTTGTCAATTACAATCCTCTTTTTTACCTATTCTTCTTCACAAAAAAGACCGGCATGTCTGCCGATCTCATCCTGTGATGATATTAAGCGTGAGCTTTCAGTTCCTCAAGCGCTTCTTCTACGTGGTCTTTCACCTTGACTTTTCGCCATTCTTTCACAAGCGTTCCTTCTTTATTAATAAGAAACGTTGAACGTTCAATGCCCATGTATTCTTTGCCAAAGTTCTTTTTCAGCTTCCATACCCCAAAGGCTTCAGACAATTTCTGTTCATCGTCTACAAGAAGCAGGAACGGTAAATCATGTTTTTCTTTAAACTTTTGGTGCTTGTCCTGACTGTCTGGGCTTACGCCGATAATGACAGCATCTAATTCTGCAAAGCTTTGATGGCGGTCGCGGAAATCACATGCTTCTGTTGTACAGCCTGGTGTCATATCTTTTGGATAGAAATAAAGGACAATATGTTTTCCTTTAAAGTCAGAAAGCTTTACTTTCTCTCCATTGTCACCGGTTAATTCGATTTCAGGTACTTGCTGGCCTATTTCGATTGTCATGACACAATCCCTCCAACCTATTTTTTAATTAGCCTATCCAATTTTGAGAGGATATTCAACTCAGGACGCTTGCATCGGCATGTTAAAATAATGATAGACGACGTGATACGTTGAGATAGGAGGCTATTTATGAAATTCACAGAATCAGAAAAATTACATCAAGAGGCGCTGGAGCATATCGTTGGAGGTGTCAACAGTCCGTCTCGTTCATATAAGGCAGTAGGCGGCGGTTCACCCGTGGCTATGGAAAGAGGAGAAGGCGCTTATTTTTGGGATGTTGACGGAAACCGCTATATCGATTATCTAGCAGCATACGGTCCAATTATTACAGGACATGCTCACCCGCATATTACAAAAGCTATTACAAAAGCGGCTGAAACAGGTGTCCTTTACGGAACGCCAACGAAGCATGAAGTCACTTTTGCTAAAATGCTGAAGGAAGCCATGCCTGCTTTGGACAAAGTTCGTTTTGTCAATTCAGGAACAGAAGCGGTGATGACAACGATTCGTGTCGCGCGCGCATATACAGGCAGAACAAAGATCATTAAGTTTGCCGGATGCTATCACGGCCACTCTGATCTTGTGCTTGTGGCAGCTGGCTCTGGTCCTTCCACTTTAGGAACCCCTGATTCAGCAGGCGTACCAAAAAGCATTGCCAATGAAGTCATTACCGTTCCATTTAATGATATTGACAGCTACAAAGAAGCATTGGATCGATGGGGCGATGAAGTCGCAGCTGTCCTTGTCGAGCCAATTGTCGGGAACTTCGGCATCGTGGAGCCTAAGGACGGCTTCTTGCAGCAGGTCAATGACCTCACTCATGAAAAGGGCGCACTTGTGATCTATGATGAAGTGATTACAGCTTTCCGCTTTATGTACGGAGGAGCACAGGACTTGCTTCAAGTAAAACCTGACCTCACTGCATTAGGAAAAATCATTGGCGGCGGACTTCCGATCGGTGCTTACGGCGGTAAAAAAGAAATTATGGAGCAAGTCGCTCCTCTTGGACCAGCCTATCAAGCTGGCACGATGGCAGGAAATCCTGCATCCATTCTTTCTGGTATTGCATGCTTGGAAGTGTTAAAACAAGATGGTGTTTACGAGCGCCTTGATCAGCTTGGCGCTATGCTAGAAGAAGGCATTTTAGCCCATGCAAAAAAACATCAAGTAGATATTACGGTGAACCGCTTAAAAGGGGCTCTCACGATTTATTTCACAAAAGAAACCATTGTAAACTATGAACAGGCGGAAAATACGGATGGCGAAATGTTCGCCCGCTTCTTCAAATTAATGCTTTCTCAAGGGATTAACCTCGCTCCTTCTAAATATGAAGCTTGGTTCTTAACGATCGCACATACTGAAAAAGATATTTCTGAGACGCTGCAAGCAGTAGATCATGCGTTTGAACAGTTAAAACAATCATAATAGGGTCAAAAACAGGCGAAAAAAAATGCGCCTGTTTTTTTATTTATCAGCTCTTGTTTGTCAAAAGCGTGCGAATCTGTTACATTTCTTCTCAATACCTTCTTTTGATGTTTTCATGAACTTTCAAAAATCACTTGAATATTTCGGAAGACCGCTGTATATTACTTAGTTGTTCATCAAAATATTGATGATAAATGACGAGTGATCATCTATTATCAAAAAGAAAGGAATGCAGGGACAAAACCAATGAAACTTGGAGCCCGTATTTTAAAAACTGGTATTGCCATTGTACTCGCGCTTTACCTGGCAACATGGCTTGGGCTGCCAACGCCCGTCTTCGCGGGAATTGCAGCTGTATTTGCTATCCAGCCATCTATTTATCGATCTTTTTTAACGATTGTTGATCAAGTGCAAGCCAATATTATTGGAGCAGCACTTGCCATTACGTTTGGTCTGCTTTTTGGCACAGGACCAGTCATTATCGGTTTAACCGCCGTCATGGTCATCGCCATTAATTTAAAGCTGAAGATTGAACACACGATTCCAATTGCACTTGTAACCGTCATTGCGATTTTAGAAAGTGCTGGGGATCATTTCCTTTCCTTTGCCTTAATCCGAACAGCTACTGTGGTGTTAGGGGTTCTTTCTTCATTTTTAGTGAATTTAATCTTCCTGCCGCCAAAGTATGAAACAAAGCTTGTTCATCACATTATGGAAAATACGGAGGAGATTTTAAAATGGATCCGTCTGACCTCCAGACAGTCTACTGATCATTCCACTTTAAAGGATGACATCGATCAAATAAAAGAACGCATGATCAAATTAGATCACATTTACTTGTTATACAAAGAGGAACGAAGCTATTTAAAGAAAACAACCTATGTAAAATCAAGAAAGCTCGTTTTGTTCAGACAGGCAATTATGACATCGAATCGTGCTCTGTACTTGCTGAAAAAGCTTCATAAATTAGAAAATGAGATTCATTTGATGCCAGAGCATTTCCGGGAAAGCTTAACGGATGAGATTGATTATTTACTGTATTGGCATGAGCGGACCTTGATGAAGTTTGTCGGAAAAATGAAGCCGCAGGATGATGAATTTCAAAACGAATGCTCTCTTCGCCTTGAAACGTTAACGAAATCATTTATCCAGCATCAGCAAAACCAAGAAAACGACTTGCTCGATTACAATATGCTGAATGTCATGTCCAGCATCATCGAATACCGTGATGAACTAGAGCATTTAGATACATTGATTACAAGCTTCCAGACGTATCACCCAAAAGACAGTGAAATTGAGACAGATGAAAAAGAAGCATAAATTGAGAAAAGACCGATTCCTAGAATCGGTCTTAGATTGTTGACAAAGGGCTAAAATGATCTTTATTTTAGCCCTTTGTCTTCTTTTCAGCGTGATAGAAAACCTTTGCAGTCTAGGAAGGACGAGTACCGGAGTGGAGCGAATTGAACATTCGTGAGCACCGGCACGCAGGACTGACACCGAATGCGAGGGTTTGTCTGCGCGCTGAGACCGATTACTAGAATCGGTCTTATTTTATTTTCTTCATTTTAGGATCCAGTGTGTCTCTTAATCCATCTCCCATCAAGTTAAAGCCCAAAACTGTCAGCATAATCGCTACACCTGGGAAAATTAATGTCCAGGGGGCTTGCACGAGATAAGGTCTCGCATCGGCGAGCATTTTCCCCCACTCTGGGCTTGGTGCCTGTGCACCCAATCCTAAGAAGCCTAAAGCGGCTGCCTCGATAATCGCCGTTCCGATCGCAAGCGTCGCCTGTACGATGACCGGCACCATACTATTTGGCAGTATGTGACGCAGCACGATGCGGCGGTGTGACATCCCAACCGCCTTTGCTGCCAGCACGTATTCTTCTTGTTTAATACTCAGCACTTTTGAACGAACGAGCCGTCCAAAGGTTGGGACATTAATGATCGCAATGGCAATAAGGGCATTTTGTAAGGAGGGGCCTAAAATGGAGACGATCGCAATCGCTAGTAGAATACTAGGAAAAGCGAGTAAAATATCAAACAATCTCGAGATCACAGCATCTAGCACTCTTCCGCCATAGCCTGCTATCAATCCAAGCAGTGTGCCTAAAATGACAGACCCGAGAACCGAGAAGAAACCAACCCATAAGGAAATCCGCGCGCCATGCACAACTCTTGAAAATATATCTCTGCCGAAATCATCCGTACCAAACCAGTGCGCAGCTGAAGGGGCGCTAAATCGCTCACCAAGAGATTGTTCATTGATTCCATAAGGAGCAATGAGCGGTGCGAATATCGCTAGGATAAGAAATAAAAAGACAATCACACTGCCAATGACCGCCAGCTTGTGCTGAAAGAACTGCTTCATCGATTCAAGAATCAATGATTGAGAGCGTTCTTCTTTTGGTTGAGGTGGTTCAAGCTCTTTTTGTGCTTCCATGTTGTCACTCTCCTTCCCTAATATTTAATCCTAGGATCAATGACTGCATACAAGATGTCCACGATGAAATTGATCAGGACAAATATCAGCGCAACGACGAGAATGCCAGTTTGAATGACTGGATAATCACGATAACTGATGGCGTCATATATATATCGGCCAATTCCCGGCCAAGCAAAAATGGTCTCTGTTAAAATGGCTCCGCCAAGTAAGAGGCCTGTTTGAAGACCAATAATCGTCAAGATCGGAATAAGCGCATTTTTCAGGCCATGCTGATAAATGATGAAAAATGAACGTACCCCTTTTGCTTTTGCGGTTCGAATAAAATCTGAATGAAGCACTTCCAGCATACTTGCCCTTGTAATCCTTGCAATAATCGCAGCAGGAATTGTCGCAAGAGCTGTACTTGGTAATATCAAATGCTTGATGCTGTCAGTGAATTGATCAAACCGGCCTTGCAAAAGCGTGTCCAGCGTATGAATATACGTGATCGACTCCACTGGATTCCTTACGTTTTCTCGGCCCGTCGTCGGCAAAATACCTAATTCGATCGAGAACAGCCACTGCCCCATTAAGCCTAACCAGAAAATCGGCATAGACACTCCAATGAGTGCAATAAACATTGCGACATAATCAAAGATGGAATGCTTAAACCAAGCACTAATGATTCCGGCATTCACTCCCACAACAATCGCCAGCACCATGGCAAAAAAGGTCAATTCTAACGTCGCAAATAAGTAAGGCTTCATTTCCTGGGCAATAGCCGCTCCTGTTCGTATCGAAGTCCCTAAGTCCCCTTTTAAAAGACCCAGCATGTAATGTCCGTATTGAACATACCAAGGCTGGTTTAAACCGAGCTGGATGGTTAATTGTTCTACTGCCTCTTTCGTTGCCCGCTGTCCTAAGATGACCTGTGCTGGGTTCCCTGGAATAAACCGAATAATTGAAAACACGACCAATGTCATTCCAATCAATACTGGGATGAGCATTCCTGCCCGCTTCATACAATAAGCAAACAAACAGCTTTCACCGCCTTTTTCTTTGTCTTCTTTTCAGCGTGATAGAAAACCTTTGCAGTCTAGGAAGGACGAGTACTGGCGCGAAGCGAATTTGACATTCGTGAGCACCGGAACGCAGGACTGACACCGAATGCGAGGGTTTGTCTACACGCTGTAAGGGAGATACAAGATCTCCCTTATTTGCTTATTCGAAATACACGTCAGTTAAAGCTTCTGAACCAGTTGGATGCGGCTGATAGCCTTTTAAATCATTAGATGCTGCAAGCATTGGGATCGAATGCACCAATGGAATCCAAGGTGCTTCATCATGAATGATTTCTTGCGCTTTTTTATACAGGTCATTTCGTTTCTTTTGATCTGTATTTGTTTGCGCTTCAATGAGGATGTCGTGCATTTTATCGTTTTCGAAGAATGTATAGTTGTTGCCGCCAATGCTGTCTTTGTCCAGCAGTGTGTAGATGAAATTATCAGGATCACCATTGTCCCCTGTCCACCCTAATAAGAACACATCTGCTTCCCCTTTACTTGCCTTATCTAAATAGGTCGCCCAGTCATATGTCACAATTTCTGCTTTGACGCCGACCTTTTCAAAGTTTGATTGAATGACTTCTGCTACCTTCATCCCATCTGGCATATATGGACGCGGTACAGGCATCGCCCAAAGCTTGATGCGAAAGCCGTCAGGAAAACCCGCTTCTTTCAAAAGTTCCTTCGCTTTTTCTGGATCATACGGATATGGATCAATGTCGTCATTGTAGCCTTCTAAAGCTGGGGGAAGGGGATTTTTTGCTGGCTCGGCAAGTCCGCCATAAAATGACTCAATGATGGATTCTTTATCGACCGCGTAATTGAGTGCCTGACGAACGAGCTTGTTATCAAGCGGCTTTCTTGTGACGGTCAGTCCGATATAGCCTACGTTCATTGATGGTCTTTCAATAAGCTGGAGTGCTTTATCCGTTTTAATGCCATCTAAATCTGACGGATTCACGCCATCCATCAAATCGATCTCACCTGTTTTCAGGGCATTTAAACGAGCCGAGTTTTCTGGAATAGAGCGGAAGATGATTTGATTCAGTTTTGGTTTATCCTTCTGCCAGTAATCTTCGTTCTTTTCTAACACGATACGGTCGTTTTGCTTCCACTCTTTAAACTTGAATGGTCCTGTTCCCACTGGATTCTCACGAAAAGAATCACCGCTTTTTTCAACAGCCGCAGGACTTGCGATGCCAAACGGTGACATAGCAATGTTTTTAAGGAATGTCGCCTGCGGGCGCTTTAGCTGAAATTCAACTTCATGCTCTCCTTTGACGATGATGTCTTTAATCACATGTCCTTTATCTTTTTTATAGCCGCCAAACATGCCATAGTAAGGAAATTTTTCTGCATCACCATTCATCCAGCGGTCAAAGTTGAATTTCACTGCTTCTGCGTTAAAGTCTGTGCCATCGTGAAATTTCACACCTTCTCTCAAGTAGAACGTGTACGATTTACCGTCCTTTGCAACATCCCAGTCTGTTGCGAGACCAGGATGGATGGTCGTGTCTTTCTCACCATAATTCAGTAGCTTTTCAAACATATTCTCTGTGACCTTGAAGGTTTCGCCTTCTGTCGTTGTGATCGGATCTAGTGAAGTGGAGTCTCCTCCTCTGCCAAATACGAGGGTGTCTTTTGTTGCTTTTTCTTCTGATGACGGTGCGGACGAGCATCCCCCCAAAAACAGTGCAAGTGCCAGCACAAAAATGAAACTACTGAACAACCATGTCTTCTTCATTGTGTTCCTCCTTTTGATATAAGTAACACGCCGCTGCGTGCCCCGGTTCCTCCTCATACAAAGCAGGGACTGCTTTTAGGCATTTCTCCCACCTTTTTGGACACCTTTTGTAGAAAGGACAGCCGCCTTCTATCGTCATTGTGGACTCTTCTGCTGACACATCTTGCGTCTCCAGCACGTGGTCCATATGTGGAATGGATTTCAGAAGCAGCGACGTATAAGGATGAAGCGGGCTGTGAAACACGTCTTCGGCAGGCCCCATCTCAACAATGCGGCCAGCATACATGACTGCGATTCGGTCGCTCATATATTTGACAACGCCAAGATCGTGAGAAATAAACAGATACGTCAGAGAAAGCGTCTTTTGCAATTCAAGCATCAAATTCAAAATTTGGGCTTGAACGGATACATCTAAAGCCGAAACGGGTTCATCCGCAATGACAAGACTTGGATGGGTAATGAGTGCTCTAGCGATACCAATGCGCTGCCTTTGTCCGCCGCTAAATTGGTGCGCATAACGCTCCCCGTAGGAAGGGTCAAATCCGACAATATGCAGCATCTCTTTGACCCGCTTTCGTCTATCTGCTTTCGTCCCATGTCGATGAACAATGAGCGGTTCCTCTAAAATATCTTTGATTTTCATTCGTGGATTTAATGAAGCGTATGGATCTTGGAAAATCATTTGAATGTCTTTTCTTAAAGAACGCATGACTCGTTCTTTAAGAAGAGTGACTTCTTGCCCTTTCAGTTGAATAGAGCCTGACGTCGGTTCAGTCAATCTCATTAAGCTTTTGCCAAGTGTTGATTTCCCGCAGCCTGATTCACCGACAATGCCTAGCGTTTCCCCCTCCTTCACGTGAAAGGACACTTGATTTAAAGCCAGAGTCGAATGTTTGTGTTTAGAAAAAAAAGCGGCTGTGTCATACCGTTTTGTCAGCTGATTCACTTGCAAGAGTGGGCGACTCAGTGTCTTCTCCTCCTTCCATTAGAAAGCATGCCACGCGGTGGTCCTGTTCAATGGATTGTAAAACTGGATCTTCTTCAAGACATTGCGCCATTTGATAAGGACAGCGTGGTGCAAATTGACAGCCGGATCGAATGGTTCCCGGCTTAGGTACATGACCTGTAATAGAGATGAGCTTTTCTTTTTTCTCTTTAAACGATGGAACTGAGGCGAAAAGACCTTTTGTGTAGGGATGCAGAGGTTTTTGAAAAATACGGTCAACGGTTCCTTCTTCTACAATTCGACCGGCATACATAATCATGACTCGCTGGCATATTTGCCGCACGACGCCTAGATCATGGGTTATAAATAAAATAGCGGTGTCCATCTCTTCGTTTAGCTTTTTGAGCAGGCGAAGGATTTGCGCTTGGATGGTCACATCAAGTGCAGTTGTCGGTTCATCTGCGATCATGAGCTTTGGATGGCAAAGCATCGCCATCGCAATCATGACACGCTGGCGCATGCCGCCTGATAATTCATGCGGGTATTTTTTAAGTAACGATTCGGCTTGCTTCAATCCGACTGTCTGAAGCAGATCAATCGCCTTCGCTTTTGCTTCTTTTTGACCGATTGCTTGATGTGTGAAAAGGGCTTCCGTCATTTGTTTGCCGATGGTCATTAATGGGTTCAGAGAGGTCATTGGCTCTTGAAAAATCATCGAAATGTCATTCCCTCTTATCTCTCGCCACTGTTTTTCTGAAAGCGACAGCAGGTTTTGCCCTTCGAATTGAACTTCACCCGTTGTGTCTGTTTGCTGGTTCAGGCCCATTAATGACATAGATGTGATACTTTTCCCGCAGCCAGATTCGCCAACAATCCCTAAGGTTTCCCCTTTTTGAATCGAGAACGATATGTGATGGACGATGGGTACTTTTTGCTTTTTTTGCTGAAACGCAATGGACAGCTGTTTGACATCTAGCAGCACGTCTTGTTCTTTCACATATTCACCACCCCGTCATACTTTTTAAAATTGTATTGAGACAAGCTGGGAAATATGTCATGTTTTTGACAAGCATAAAAAAGCCTATCCGCTAGAATCGGATAGGCTTCTACTAATTTAATGTTTGAATGGTAAATAGATGGCGATAGTGGCTGTCTCTGTTCATTAATTCTTCGTGTGTTCCTTTTTCCACAATCTCGCCTTGTTCCATGACGACAATGAGGTCAGCATGAGTAATCGTCGATAAGCGGTGCGCGACAATAAAGGTTGTACGATCCTTCGCTAGCTTTTGCATCGCTTCTTGAATGTAATGTTCACTTTCTAAATCAAGTGCAGACGTCGCTTCATCTAAAATCAAAAGCGGTGGATTTTTAAGAAAGACCCTTGCAATTGAAATACGCTGTTTTTGACCGCCTGACAGCTTCACGCCCCGTTCTCCTACCTTCGTGTCATATCCTTCAGGAAGAGACATAATAAAATCATGGGCATTTGCCGCTTTTGCAGCCGAAACGATTTTTTCAAAAGATGCTTCTGGGTCTCCCACCGCAATATTTTCTTTAATCGTGTCACTGAATAAGAATGTATCCTGCAGCACCATTCCGACTTGATTTCGAAGGCTCCTTGCTTTGTACTCTTTGATATCGATGCCGTCAATTTCAAGTGACCCGTTTGTGACATCATAAAACCTTGGAATTAAGCTGACGAGTGTCGACTTCCCTCCACCGCTCATTCCTACAAGCGCAACCGTTTGTCCTTTTTCTACTTTCAAGGAGATATTGTGCAGAATCTCTTCCTGTGTGTGTTCATAACGAAACGACACATTTTTAAATTCGACCTCACCTTTTAAATGATCGGCTTCTTTCGCATTCGGCCGATCTGTGACCTCATATGGCTCATCAATAAATTCAAAGATACGATCCATTGACGCCACCGACTGAGTTAAAGTCGTGGATGAGTTAATGAGGCGGCGAATCGGGTTGTACATCCGGTCAATATAACCGACAAAGGCAATCATAGTCCCGATCGAAAGTGATCCATTAATTACGGTGTAGCCAGCAAATGCAATGATTAATAGCGGTGCAATGTCAGTGATGGTATTGACGACGGCAAATGTTTTGGCGTTCCAATTCGTGTGATTGATCGCTTTGTTTAAGAAATTTTTGTTTTCATCATGAAAATGTTCTTGTTCATATTCTTCAATGGCAAAGCTCCGAATGACTGGCATACCTTGTACCCGCTCATGCAGATGCCCTTGCACTTCAGCCAGCGCCTGCGACCGCTCTTTTGTCAGCTTGCGAAGCCTGCCGTAAAAATACTTCACTGCAAACGCATATAGCGGAAAAATAATGACAGACACGATGGTGAGCTTGATGTCCAGTGTACACATAATGGCGATCACGATCAGCACGGTCATCAAATCAAGCCAAATGTTCATAAGACCTGTGATGACAAACTCTTTTGTCTGCTCCACATCGTTGATGACCCTTGAAATAATTTCCCCTGTTCTCGTGTTAGCATAATAACGAAGGCTGAGCTTTTGAATATGCGAAAACAGCTTTTCCCGAATATCAAACAATACCTTACTGCCTGTCCATTGCGCATAGTATTGTCTATAGTATTCAACAGGCGGTCTCATCACTAAAAATAAGACGAGCATGATTCCCATAATGATTAATAGAGAGGATGTCTTTTCTTCAGCCGACCCCGAGCCTTGAATGACATCATCAATGACATACTTTAAAAGCAGAGGCAATGTTAAGGGAATCGAGAACTTGATCATCCCGATGACCATTGTCAATGCAATCTGTTTTTTATACGGTGTAACAAAAGCCATGTAGCGTTTAATGACCCCCATGTAAATCTCCTTCCCAATCTATCAGTGCCTCTTATCCGTACGCAGTCAAAAACCTGTTAGCCTAAAAAGCCAAACAGGTTTTTGCTGCTCTTGCTTATTTTGTATAATGTAAAAAACGTTCATACCACATATCCACAAATTCAGGAGCAAACGGACCTTTCCGCTGGTGAATCCAATGCAATAATGTATTCAGATGCTCTCTTAAGATACTATCGATTTCCTTTGGATAATTCATCTGCCTCTTATGATCTGCATATTCATCCTCATCCAAAATATTGTACGTCATGTCTGGAAAGACTTTGACATCTAAATCGTAATCAATATACTTAATTGCTTCTTCATCTGTCGCAAAAGGAGAGCTGATGTTGCAGTAATAATATACCCCATCATCTCTAAGCATCCCAATCACATTAAACCATTGTTTTGCATGGAAATAGCAAATAGCCGGTTCTCTCGTCATCCAAGTACGGCCGTCGGATTCAGTCACCATTGTACGGTCGTTTGCACCAATGATACACAATTCCGTTGCTTTCAGAATGGTGGTTTCATTCCAAATCCTGTGGATCAAGCCATTGTGTTTATAGCTTTGAATTTGGATGGTTTCTCCTTCCTTGGGATAGCCCATATTTTCTCCCCTACTTTCTATAACAAACCTAACAGTCCAAAGACCTAATTTCCCAACTAAACATGTCTCTATTATATTATACCGTTACATCATTAAAAAATGAAATGAAAAAGCCATTCAACCCAATTGAACGGCACACTGTCTTACATCACGGTTGAACTCTTTTCCATCTGCTTGTATGAATTGATGACCTCTTCTGTCTGTTTTGTAAATAAGGTTTGGACTTTTTGCAGTTCCTCCCGTTTCTGTTTGATTTGATCACAAAGCCTATGCCACTCTTCTTTTTTTTCATCCTGCAGCAATTGTTTTTCTGTTTCTAAGCATAGATCGAGTTCCCCCTGTACATTGAGCAGTTGATCCATGAGCTGCATTTGTTCTTTTACAAGCTGATCGAAATCAGACATCTAACTCCTCCCTTTTCATCGAATCCACTTTTTGTCTGTATACCATTTCTTGAAAGAAGGAGGAAATCCTTTGACTGTTTATGTAGAGGTTTTACAGGTTTTGTCGGATGGTGGGGAGAGGCAAAAAGAAAAGCACTTCATTCGTAGATGAAGTGCTTTCCTTTGTTTCAGTGATTAGCTGTTTTGTTGTTTGTTTTGCTCAGCTTTTTGGTTGTATTTTTTTACTTGCTGTACGTCAGTCTCACTAGCAAATTCAGTACCAAATTGACCGCCTTGTGCAGAAGCTTGGTTTTGTTTCTTCACTTGTTGTGCGTTTGTTTTGTTTTGTTGTTGATCCATCATTATCACCTCCACGCACATTAATTTGTGCAGAAGGTGTACATCCTATTCATGATTTTTTTAAACAAGCAAAGAACGTCCGCCATCCACAATAATCGTCTGTCCTCTAATCATGTCTGCCTTGCCTGATACAAGGAATTCCACGCTGTCGACCATGTCTTTAATTTCCACCATTCGGCCAGCTGGTGTATTTTTCTTGGCGTCTTCTAAAAGCTCTTCGCGGTTCGGGAAGTGCTTAAGTGCATCTGTATCGATCGCGCCGCCAGATACGGCATTCACGACGATATTTTTTTGTGACAGCTCCACAGATAGATAACGCGTCAATGCTTCTAATGCTGCTTTTGAGACGCCGACTACTGTGTAATTTTCAAGATAGCGAATAGAGCCTAGTGAGCTAATGCTGACGATATGTCCGCCGCCATTTTTCTCCATTAATTTCGCCGCTTCTTGTCCGCAGAATAACAAAGCCTTCGCATTGATATTCATCGTCCAGTCCCAATGATTTTCTTCAAGGTCCATGATTGGACGCTGAACACCTGATGCCGCATTGTTCACAAATACATCTAAACGGCCAAAGGTTTCATCGATTTGCTGAAACATATCTTTGATTTTCTCAGGCTGGCCTACATTGGCTTTCACGACCAATGTTTTCACGCCCATCGCTTCAATTTCTTCCGCTGTTTCAAGTGCGGCTTTTTTGCTTCTCGCATAGTTAATGACAATGTCATATCCTTTTTCAGCCAGGCGAAGGGCTACTTCTTTCCCTACTCCTCTGCTGCTGCCTGTAATTAATGCACATTTACGTTGACTCATTATGGTTCATCTCCTGATTTGAATAGTTTTCGTTCATTCGCTTCACACTAATAGGAAAATTCCTATTAGGAGGTTACATTCATGTATGTCGGACGCGATTTAAGCCAGCTTGGCATGATGTCCAAGGATCAATGGAAAGATACTGAGCTTGCTTTCTTTCATCATGCTTTCCAACAAATTTTACCTTATTTGAACGAAGAAGGGCAATCTAAGTATCGAGAAATCATTTCTGAAATTGAAGACCGCGGGGGTCTGCACAGAAATGAAGCCGATTATACTCATGGTACAACGGTTAAATACGACTAGGCTCTTCAAGTGCCATCTTCCAGATTTTTTGGTGTGAGACTGGCAAAGCATATGCCTCAAATTCCTCTGTTGTGACTTTTTTCAGCATCGTGTCATCAGATACAGAGGTAACTCGTCCAAAGAAAACAGAAATATTCCAGATGAGGTGGGTAAATACGTGCTGAATGGTGCCTTCTAAATCACCAAGCTCCGCTTGTACACCCGCCTCCTCTTTTAAGAAATCAACCAGCTGCTCTTTTTCCGTTTTTCTTCCCTTCATGGTTTCCATGTTAGGGAATTCCCATAAATTCGCAAGAAGACCTGTACTTTGCCTCTTATGAATATATAGGTTGCCTGCATCATCAAATAACACCGCTGCTGCCATTGATTTTGCAGTCGGCTTTTTCTTTTTGCTTTTCACTGGGAGCTCATGCTGAACGCCCTCCTCAAGTGCCGAGCAATGCATGTTCACAGGGCAAATGAGGCATGCAGGGGATGTTGGGGTGCAAATGAGCGCACCTAGCTCCATCAGCCCTTGATTGAATTCTGACGGCTTTTCCCGGGAAATGAGCTGATCGACCGCAAACTCGAAAATATTTCTCGTTTTTGGTTTTGCTATATCATCCCATACAGACAAAATACGGGAAATGACCCTCATGACGTTGCCGTCTACCGCAGGGTACGGCTTGTTATAGGCGATACTCAGCACTGCACCGCTCGTATACGGACCTACACCTTTAAGCTTTGAAAACTGCTCTTTCGAATCAGGGACAACGCCCCCGTAGGATTCATATACTTCTTTCACAGCTGCCTGTAAATTACGCACTCTTGAGTAGTAGCCAAGACCTTCCCATGCTTTCATGACCTTTTCTTCATCAGCTAAAGCAAGATCTTTCACCGTCGGGAATTGCTCCATAAACCGGTTGAAGTACGGAATGACCGTATCCACCCTCGTTTGCTGGAGCATTACTTCTGATACCCATACGCGGTATGGATCTTGATTTTCACGCCACGGTAGTGTTCGTTGTTCTTTTTCATACCAATCAATTAAATCATGCTGAAATCCCGCAATATCTTTGCGGTCCAGCTTTTCTTGAATGTCTTTCATATCTATACTCCTTCTCATTGAACCGAGGGCTAACGTTCTGAAAAGAACCTTATTTGTTGTATACTGTTTGTAGATACGTTAACATGTTACATTAAATCAAGACAAAGCAAAAGTGCTTTTGCACATAGTCTTGAAAGAAGGCGTATACTTTGTATGATTGTTCCTAAGCATGACAACTAGGAGGTAATCAATTGGATACTGGTACTCATGTAGTAATGGGCATTTCTCTTGGGGGACTTGCACTTTTAGATCCAGCCGTCAGCGCAGATCCACACATGGCACACGCCGTGATGATCGCGACCATCGCCGGCTCCCAAGCACCAGACATTGATACTGTGCTAAAACTAAAAAATAATGCGGTTTATATAAGAAATCACCGAGGATTTACACATTCCATTCCTGCTGTACTGTTTTGGTCATTGCTGATTCCGGCTGTGATTTTCCCATTTGTGCCGGGGGCAGATTTACTTCACCTTTGGTTATGGACACTATTAGCCGTTGTGCTCCATGTGTTTGTGGATATATTCAATGCATACGGCACACAGGCCATTCGTCCATTTTCAAAGAAATGGGTAGCGCTTGGGATCATTAACACGTTTGATCCTTTCATCTTTTTTACACACCTTGTCGCCATTGTCGTTTGGGCCATTGGCGGTCATCCCGGCTATACGTTCATCTCGCTGTATGCCGTGATTTTCTGTTACTATATCGTCAGGGTGATCATGCAGCTTCAGATTAAACATCAGCTGCGTGCACAATTCGATGAAATTGAAGAGATTATTATTTCGCCTACAATGAAGTTCAGACAATGGCGCATTGCCGTGAAATGTAAATCTTCTTTCCATGTTGGGCGCAGCATGAATGGGGAAATCGTCATTTTAGACACCTTTAACCGTGTGCCGGTCCCTGATACAGAGATTATGAAAATTGCCAAACAAGACGAAAACATCTCAGCCTTTCTCTCCTTCTCCCCTGTCTACCGGTGGGAAGTGGATAAATACAAGGATCATTACGAGGTACGGTTCATTGATTTGCGCTACCGCAGCAAAGGTCACTACCCTTTTGTCGCGATCTGCCATATCGACATGGACCACCAAATCAAAAATTCCTATACCGGCTGGATTTTCAGTGAAGAAAAACTGCAAAAAAAATTAAGACTCGGCTCTGTGTGAGCGAGTCTTTTTTTGTGTTTAACTATCTTACAACTTCGTCATATATTCCACAATAAACTCCCAAAAGCCAGGTCCCTCTTGGTAAATCAGCCAGTCTACTTTTTCGATGAGTTTGATATAGAGTTCTTGTTCGAGGTCTTCTCTTTCTTGATATGCCGTGTTTTGTAGTTTCTTTTTGATCATGGGTGTGAAGGTTTCAATGAGTTCTTCCATTTCCCCACTGGTCATTTTTTCTTCGTTCACGGACATCTCCCCCTGTTTCTTCTTTTAGTTTGTTGAGCGCTTTTTTGTGTATGTTTGAGATATTTTGTCTCGTTTCGCCTAGCCGGTCGGCTATTTCCTTCATCGTTTGGCCTTCGACATAGATTTGGGTTAAGACCATTTTTTGTTTGTCTGTGAGCTGCTGGTAGGCCTTGTACAATGTTTGATCTTGCAGATGCTCCCCTAGGTCTTGCTGGTTGAAGAGCACGGCTTCATACGTATCTGTTTGAACAGGGTCTTTCACTTCTTGCGTATCAGAATGATCGAGTATGAGCGGAAAACGCTGCTGCTTCTTTTTTACTCGTTTGTCAAAGTCGACTGAAAAGATGCGTATCATTGTGGAGATATACTTGATGATGCGGATTTTCTGATAGAACTGTTTGAACTCGGAATCTAGTTTTTTGGCATTTTCCTCGTTTGGCTCTTCCATGACTTGTTTGAGCAGCTGCTCGTTTTTCGGGTTGCTTAAAAACTGCTGAATGAGCGGGTGATCAATGATTTCCTTCCATTTTGCTTTCAATAACAGCCGATAATCCATGTGCATCCTCCCCTTTGTTCCCTCTACTAGCATTAAGTGGACAAAAGTTAAAAAAAGTAAACTTCGTGAAACGGGTCTAATGGTTCATTTTATCCCCCTCTGCTTTCCTTTTTTTTCTTTCATACCACTTATATAGAAGACGAGCATCCGCTGGGAGGTGAGACAAATGGAGACCTTTTTTTCAGAGGAATGGCTGAAGCAGCTCGGTCAGGCTGGCTTCCCTGCCATTTTGACGGTTTACTTGCTGACACGCTTTGAACGAAAGTTTGATGAATTAAGCAAGCTCATCCAACGATTGGTCGCTGTTCAAAAAAATGATGAATCAGATTGACATCTTCTTGATTCGTTTCACCTTATGAAAACGAGGGCGAAATGAAAGGCCTTTTGTCACCTCACACAATACGATGTTGAAAGGGGATTTTATCATGAGTGAAAAGCAAAATGGTGTACCGCAGCCGATTCGAGGAGAAAAAGGAGCAACGGTCAAAATTCCACGTAATCTCGAGCGGGACAGACAAAATCCAGATATGCTCACGCCGCCAGAAACCGATCATGGAACGGTCTCCAACATGAAATATTCTTTTTCTGATACACACAATCGTTTAGAAAAAGGCGGCTACGCCCGCGAGGTAACGGTACGTGAACTGCCGATCTCTAAAAGTCTTGCCTCTGTTAATATGCGGCTAAAGCCTGGTGCGATTCGTGAACTGCACTGGCATAAGGAAGCGGAATGGGCGTACATGATTTATGGGGAAGCTCGGATTACATCGGTTGATGCAGAGGGGCGCAATTTTACAGAGGATGTGACTGAGGGTGATTTGTGGTACTTCCCTTCTGGCTTGCCGCACTCTATTCAAGCACTTGAGCCGGGAGCTGAATTCTTGCTTGTGTTTGATGATGGGTCATTCTCAGAAAATAGTACGTTCCAAGTAACGGATTGGCTTGCCCATACGCCAGAGGAAGTCGTGCTCAAGAACTTCGGTATGACAAAGGAGCAGTTTGACAAGCTGCCAGAGAAAGAAAAGTATATTTTCCAAAAAGGAATTCCTGGTTCCCTTGAATGTGACAAGGTGAAAACAGAGCAAGGAGAGGTCCCGAATTCCTTTAAATATGAGCTGTTAAAACAAGAGCCGATTACGTCAAGCGGTGGACAAGTGTGGATTGCGGATTCTACCAATTTTAAAGCATCTAAAACAATTGCCTCTGCTCTTGTGAAAGTCGATCCAGGCGCCATTCGTGAGCTGCACTGGCATCCAAATACGGATGAATGGCAATATTTCATTTCTGGAAAGGCACGAATGACCGTATTTGCTTCTGATGGACATGCGAGAACCTTCAACTATCAGGCGGGAGACGTTGGATATGTGCCATTTGCAATGGGGCATTATGTAGAGAATACAGGCGACGAACCGCTTTATTTCTTAGAAATCTTTAAGAGCGACCATTATGCAGACATTTCACTCAATCAGTGGCTTGCGGTCACACCGAAACAGCTTGTTCTTGATCATTTAGATCAAGGTGAAGATTTCTTAAAACTGCTTGATACAGAAAAACATCCTGTCATCGCTGCACCTAAAAAAGAGGATTAACGTATGACTTCCTGCAAAAAGGCTGTCCTTTTTGCAGGTATCTTCATGTAAAGGAGTGTTGTTTATCCATGCAGCAATCTGTTCACGCTTTATGGCAAGGGGTGAAGTGGCTGATGGCGATATCGGTTGTCTGTTACATATTTTTGTTGTTTTGTGTGCTGTTCTTTCATTTGACGGGTGCTTTTTATCAATCAATTTTATCGCTACTACTGTTTATGGGCATCTATGTTGTACTCGGGATCTCTTTTGAACATCTGGAGCACGTGCTCATGCAATTTGTTCGAAAGTGCCGGTCTAAAAAACGATCCATCGTTTTCTTTGCCATTTTATTTCACCTTTTGTTTATTTGGGGTGCTGTTTATTTATCAGACGAATTGGTTGACGGCATTTGGCTGTCTACTTCTGAGGAAATTCTTTTTGCCCTTAGTCTTTGGTTGTTTCATTTTTTGTTTGATTATGCGACGTTTCCGTTTGAGAAAGAAGCTTCATGACTCTCTATCGTCTTTCTGGAGAGAGCGCTTCTTTGATCTGCTTCATATGATGGATGTCGTGATCAATCAGTCCTTGAACATAACTTGATAACGTCAGCTCGGATTGACCGATCAAAAAGGATGTATTCCAGCGAGATGCTTCGATTTTCTTCATTTCTTGAAGCAATTCTGTTCTGACAGCAATAAATCGCCCAATCGTCTCGCTTCTCTCTTCGTGTCTCGCCCTTTCGGCTGACTGTCGATTCATTTCATGCACATCAGGTGCCTGCGGTAACGCTTGATTGTTCCAAAATTCCTTTAGACGATCGTGTAAAATAAATTCATCCCATGGAACGAAATGTGCGATGATCTCAGCAATGCTCCACTTTCCATCAGCAATGGCTCTGCGCCATTCTTCGTCTGTTATTTCCGCTAGTGACTGTACCCATTCAAGGGTGTGTTCATAATGATCAGTAATGGATTCTTTGTTTAACGTCAAATCGTTTTCCCCCATTCTCATGCTTTTATGTTGATTGTATCAATTTTGAGAAAGATAAAAAAACACCACTTATGATGAAAAGTGGTGTTTCTTGTGTTTTCTCCGTGCATAGAGGATCGCACCAATCAAACTGATCAATGAAATCAATGCGAGAATTCTGATATAAGGCGGATAGTAGGTTAGCACAATCTCGTTTTTTCCTTTTTCTATTGGAAAACCAATAAAAGTGTAGTTGGCTTTTTCAATATCGGTTTTGTGTCCGTTCACCGTGAGCTCCCAGCCTTTTTCATATGGAACAGGCAGAATCATATAATTATCGCCGCGCTTGTTATCATATGAAATCGTAAAGCGGTTATTTTTAAGCTTTACTTTTTGGCTGCCATCATCCTGTTTTTCTTTTTCATATGCTTTTTCTAGGACGCGGTAAGGTTCTTGATACAGCTTCAGTTGATTGAGCTCATATGTCCCTTTTGGTACTCGAATGGAGAGGATCTTTTCCGCAGGGACTCGAATCGTCACTTCATTTACGCCTGTTTTGTAGATGGATGTATTGCTTTTTCGTGAGGTGACGTAGTCGTCAACGGATAACTGAAACCCTGCGTTACGGTCGGTCCGCTTCACATAAAAGCTCACATACACATCCCCTGAACGGGCCATATCATCTGGCAGTGTGATATTCAGGCCGCCTGTTTCTCCGTATACATCAAGCACGCCATGTTCGTATACAGCTTGTTCCGTATGAATATTCGTATCTTTGACTCGATCTGCTGCACGCTCGATTTCAGCGTTTCCTTTTTTGTCTAAAATGACGCCTTGCAACATCGCATGTTCTTTATCAAGTGCTGAGGCATCCTTTAAGGATTGTTCTGAATAAATGGTGCTCGTTGTTCTTGCAAATGGCAGCGGCCGAGTATTTTCATATACCTCATAATGCTCACTTTTCAAAATTGGCTTAAAATAAGCTGGTGGTGAGTAAGGCATCATGTTGTTTCTCATATAATACTTTCCGTAGGTCAGGCTGTATAAATTCGCCCTGTCTCCCATTGTTGCATACCGGCTGACACTTTCCCGTCCCATATCGATTTGCAGGTCATTCCAGTAGAAATTGAGCAAATGCTGATTCAATATACTTGAATACGCACTCATGCCTTGAAAGCCTTCAAATAACGGGGTGTTGTTGCGCACGCCGTTCATCCAATCAATCCGGGCAAGCGGATCTTTTGAGTGGCTTTGAATCTGCTGAATGAGCTTCATTTGCTCATGTCCTGCATATGCCTCACTATTCAGATACGTATCTGATACGCTCTTTATATTGCTTCTTTCAGATAAGTATTCCTGCTGATACACGCCTGCTGTCAGTAGGCTAATGGCAAGAAGCACAGCTGAAAAGAGACGAAGGTGCTGACGTTTTTCCGCATGCATCCATAGGAAGAACAAGCTGATCACAAGCAGTCCTATGCCTGTAAACACAACGACATCCATGTTTCCCTTTGCTCGTTCTGAAAGAGCGACTGCGAGAAGGAACACGATCCAAGCGCCTAAGACCGCACGCTTTTTCCACTTCCACTCGATTTGTGAGAAATGCTTGATCATGATGGCAACAACCGCTCCAACTGTAAAGGCAAGAATGTATTCAAATCTGTACTGCGGTGCCGAAAAACCATTAAACACGCTCGCCATCTTTGGGCTAAAGTGAAAAATAATGAGCAGGATACTGATGGATGTGAACATGAAAAACCATCTGTTCCGGTAAAGCGGAACGAGGAACAGACAAATCAGAAAAATCACGGGTAATAAATATACCCTGCTCATAAACAGCAGATGATCATGCAGATCAAACCAAGGTATAGATTGATCATACGGTGGTCTTACATTATTGAGAAAGCCATAAACAGACGGGATAAAAAAAGCGGCACTGATCCCAAAGGATAACAGCGTAGAGATCGCAAGCGTCCAGAACACCTTCCACCCGCGCTCCTCACTTCGCAGCTTGATCATATATCTGAAAACAAGATAGATCGCTAAAAAGATAAAATGAATATAAGCAAAGTAAAAGTTGTTGATGAGCATCAGGCTGCACGCCAAAATAAACCAAGCCGGCTTACCCGTTTTGAATATCCGTTCAACCCCAAGCACAAGCAGCGGAAGCCACATCATGCTGTCGGTAAAAAACTCCCAAAATGTTTGATGCCGAAAATACACAATAGACAGTCCGTAAATTGCGGCACCTGTCAATGCACTTAGTCTATTTTGAACCATTGAAAGAAGCACACGGTAAGCGATGATTAGAATGAGCGTCAGCTTGATCACGCTCAGCCAAATCACAGCATGTGCCCAGAAATGAATGTCCGTTGACTGTATGAAATGAAGCGTATTCATCAGCCAGACGACAGCGACTGTCACCATAAAGACCGTCGACGTTGTGAAATAATACCCTAATTGCGTGTATGTACCGCCGCCTAGACCGAATTGATAGGAATAAAAGAAATTCCCTTTGACATATTCGTCGTAAAGCAGCTTTTTAAATGGGAGCATTTGCGAGATACCGTCCCCATCTCCTGTCATGTACCGGCCTTGCGTATATTCATATAAGAAAAAGGAGTGTCCTAATAAAGCAAGAATGAGGCACATTCCAATGATTATCCATCTACGTTTCATCATCTAAATCCTTTCCACAAAAGATCCACTGTTCTTTGAAACAAAACAACCCAGCAAGCGATTCGTGCTTGCCGGTTATTTGACTCCACGTTATTTAAATAACTGTGTTAACACTCGGTCTTGTTCCTTTGAACTTGTCTCTTGCTGCATGACATTTGATTCTTGGATCAAATAATGCGGCCTCTTTTTCGTTTCATAATAGATACGGCCAATATATTCTCCAATCACACCTAGACTCAAAAGCTGGACACCTCCGAGGAAAAGCACAGCCGATATTAAAGTGAAATAACCCGGTACCATCACGCCCGTTCTGACAATTTGAATAAAGGTGGCCACGATGTAAATCAAAGAGAGGAATAAGATCAGTATGCCAGTATAAAAACAAATACGCAGCGGGCGGTTGTTAAAAGAAATGACGCCATCTATGCCATAGTTAAATAACTTCTTCAGTGACCATTTTGTATCACCATGCTGTCTTTCTACATTTTCATAATAGATGACCTTTTCTTCAAACCCAATCCAGCAAAAAAGCCCTTTTGAAAAACGATTTCCCTCTTTCAGCTGAAGCAATGCATCGATTGCTTGGCGTGAAATTAAACGGAAATCCCCGACGCCATCACGCAAGTCCACTTCTACTACCTTGTTCATCACTTTATAGTACATGGATGCTAAGTAAGAGCGGAGCTTGCTGTCTCCTTTACGGTTCCGTTTGGCAATGACTTGATGATAGCCTTCTTCATACCCTCTGACAAAATCCTGAATCAAATACGTTGGGTGCTGCAGGTCGGCGTCCATTATGATCGCAGCTACTCCCTTCGCATATTCAAGTCCTGCCAGAATAGCGGCTTCCTTCCCAAAGTTACGCGAGAAGGAAATGTATTTGACCTTTGCACTTTTGCGAGAGAGCTCTCTCATGTATTGAAGTGTGTTGTCCTTGCTTCCATCATTCACAAAGATGATTTCAAAGTTATAATGAAAATCGCGAAACTCTTCCTCGAGTGCCTCAAAGATTCGTCTGATGTTTTCACCTTCATTGTAAGAAGGAATTATAACAGAGAGCAATTCTCGTTCCATATCGCACCTTCTCTTCACTTTTTTCACATAGTCTGTTATGTTCATTATTCCTTTTTTGTCAGAAAACGAAACCCTTTTTTATTATCCATAAATTACATGTCTCTTTAATCGTTCCATTATATCAAAGTTTTATTTCCAGTGATTTTCAGTAAGATGAATTTAATGTAATTTTAAGTTTAACCATTGTAAAAAGCCTGTAATTTCGATCACAGACTGGGTATTGCATCATAAAATTGTTTGCTTATTTATATATTTTCCTATTTATTGAAAAAGATGAGCGGGCACTTCTTTTAATGAAGCAGCCCTTTGTTCTGCCCTTGCAGATGCTCGTTTGCCTTTGATTGTTTATTTTGAAATAAATGCAGCTGTGCACCGTAGCTCTCAATCCATTCTTGGACAATCCGTTCTGTTGTTTCCTGTCCTTTATACTTGCGGCCAGCCTTTGCATAGGTCGTTTCAAAATCACTCCAAAGCAGCTCTACCCATGTACGTGCTTCTTCATATGTCAGCATATTGTTTTTTTCCATGAGTTGTTCTGTTAGTCGCTCAAAGTATTGTTCCATGTCGGTTCCTCCTTCATCTAGCAGAAAGTGCCTTTTTAAAAAAACCTCTTTTTTCATATACTACCCTTACGTCTTCAAAAGACGCAAATGATTTGTATTGTTTGGAGGGAATCGATATGCGTAATAAAGCAAAAGGCTTTCCAAATCAAGTGAATCACAAATTTGAAGGCGAACCAGGCGCCACAGATGCTTATGCGTCTAAAAGGCCGAATGGTGAGACGAATACACGTCCACAGGAACGTATGAGGGCATCAGGGAAACGCTAATTTTTCCAAAGGGAGTGCTTGAGATATGAGTTCAAATGGGAAATCGTATATGGAAGACTTTGTTCAATTAAGGACAACCGCTTACCCTCAACCATGGGCGAATGCAAAGCATTCTGCCTCTCAGGTCAACGGAGAAACGCAGCAAACGCAGCACGACATCGTACTTCAGAACAACGTCCGTAAACAGCGTTCGAAGTAAAGAAAAGGACTGATCTCTAGGATCAGTCCTTTGTCTTCTTTTCAGCGTGATAGAAAACCTTTGCAGCCCTAGGAAGGACGAGCACCGGCGTACAGACCTGACACCGAATGCGAGGGTTTGCCTACAGCTGGATCAGTCCTTTTTCGTAAGCATTGAAATCGGCAGGGCATCTTCCTTATTTGGAGCCGATACTCTGTATCCCCACGCAAATACGCCATTTAAATATTCCACGTAAAATTGCTCGTCTGTATCTTTGATTTGATAAGTCGTTTTGGTTTGAATGAGGGCGGGATCTAATAAGTAGGCTTTGGCCATATCGATTTTCCGTTCTAAGACGGCATATTCATTGACAATGCCAAGCTGCTCAGCCTTTCGTGCTTTTTCAGAAAGAGAGGCAATTTCCTGCTTCAATTCGTATTCCGTCATCTCACTATAACGTTTTTCCATCTGTCATTCCCCTTTGTCTAAAACGTGATCAATTGTATCGAGATCAAAGCCTTTTCTGAATAAAAACTGCTTCACTTTCATCTTCTTTTCAAATGATCCGTCATATCCTACCTTGCGTTTTGCCTTCTCCAGCATATAGAGGAGGGCTTCTTCTTCCTTTTCCTCTTCTTGTCCATCATAGGCTTCTTGAAGGGCTTTATCAATGATCGCAAACGAAAATCCCTTTCGCTGAAGCTGAAGCTTGATGCGCTGCTCGATCTCTTTTGCAGAACGATTCTTTTCTTTTCTCACAAGCTTGAGAACCTGATTGACGGCTTCCTCCAGCTGTAAGTCATCAGGATATTGCGATAGCGCTTGTTCAATGGTGTCATCGTCTATCCCTTTAAGCTTTAACTCTTTTTTCAGGACGGACGGCCCTTTGCTGTTCGTTTTACGGTGGGTGCTTACATAGGCTTCCGCAAATTCAAGATCATTTACATACTTGTAATGCTTTAATTTGTGTATAATTTCACTAATAGCAGGCGCTGGAATTTCTTTTTTCGTCAAATAATCGGTCACTTCTTTCACCGATCTCATTCGGTAGGATAAATAATCGACGGCCTGCTGAAATCCTTTTTTCACAGCATCACCGAATTGAATTTCAATGATATCTGCTTCGTCCAGCTCTTTCCCTTTTTTTAAGTCGTGCTGGACGAGCACATCTAGATCAACGCTAAAGGCGTACTTTTCATCAAGAAAGATGTTCACCCGCTCTGTATTGTTTTTCTGAGCGGAGATTTTTGTAATATAGGGCATCCTGTGATCACTCCTTTTTTAATACAGTCAGGATGTTTCTTCTGATTCAAAATCGTGAAAGGTATAGGTATGTATATGAGAGGAGAGATGTCAATTGAATATCGCCATCACCGGAGGAACCGGTTTTATCGGCCAGCACGTCACAAAAGTGCTCGCTGCTGAAGGACATCATCTATATATTTTAACAAGAAATCCAAAGGAATCCGAACAAAATCATTTACACTATGTGCAGTGGCTGACAGAAGGTGCTGCGCCTGAGCATGAACTGCCTGCCATTGATGTCTGGATTAACCTTGCTGGAAAATCCATTTTCACCCGCTGGACAGACAAGGCAAAAGAAGGCATCCTCTCTAGCCGTATTCAATCCACACAAGAAGTGAGACGCATTATAGAAGCGCAGGAATCGAAACCATCTGTGCTCATTCAAGCTAGTGCTGTCGGAATTTATGGCACGTCTCAAACAGGAGATTTTACGGAGGAATCACCTCCTGCGGATACTGATTTCTTAAGTCATACCTCAAAGCGTTGGGAAGCTGAGGGGCAAAAGATTGAAGCACTTGGCATTCGTACCGTCTACACACGCTTTGGTGTCGTGTTAGGAGAAAATGGTACACTGCCACTGATGACTCTGCCATATAAGCTGTTTGCCGGCGGGACGATCGGCTCTGGTTCGCAATGGGTTTCATGGGTTCATGTCGAAGATGTGGCACACCTTATTGCTTATGCGATACACCATGACGACATCTCAGGTCCACTCAATGTCACATCACCGAATCCTGTGCAAATGAAGCAGCTCGGACAAACGATTGCGTCTGCCCTTCACCGCCCCCACTGGCTGAAGGTCCCATCCTTTGTCATTCAAACGGCACTTGGCGAAATGTCATTACTTGTTTTAGAAGGCCAGCGTGCGCTGCCGAAAAAGGCATTGCTTTCTTCTTATGACTTTTTGCATCCTGAATTAAAAGAAACCATTTTGCATTCAGAGGAATAAATTTTGTCAAAAACACCCATCCTATTAGAAATGAGATGAGGGGGCAATTTTGATGAAGAAAAAAGAACACCAGCCAACTTCAAAGCTGAAGAAAACCCAGGAAGTCCTGTATCAGCAGGAATTCAAAAAAGCGGAAAGAGCAGCAGAAAAAAGAAACAAATAAGATGGATATTCCACTCCAACAAGCACATAACTAAAGTGATCTTGTAAAGGAGGGAAAGGCTTTGAAAAAAGACCAACACCAAAAATCCAATCATGAGCTTGCAGCACAAGAGACGGATGGCGAATATGTTGAATTTTCCAAAGAACTTGCAGATCCGAATGACGTAAAAGCAATGGCACGTATGAAAGCAGCCGACCAGCGCGCCAAAAAACAATAAGTAAAAAAGCAGACCCTTTAGTAGCGGTCTGCTTTTCTTTTATTGAATTTCAGTTAAAAGACTTGATGCTTTCTGACGTGATTTTACCTCAGGCACCTCTTCTGGATAACCAATGTGAAGGATCGCAGCAAAACGCTCGTTTTCCTTTAAGCCCATGTCTTGTTGAAAGCCTTTGTCATATAAAATGCGGCCGCTCTTCCAGACCATACCGATCCCTTGATCCCACGCAAGCAGCTGGAAGTTTTGAATAAGCGCACTCACGGCGGCAAAATCATCATTTCTCACCACAGGGTTCTCGTCTTCTTTTAGCACGACAAGTAAAAGCGCTGGGACCTTAGAAAAGTAATCTCTATATTGATTGATCTTTTCTTCCTTTGCATCTGGGTTGTTGCGCTGAAAGAACGCAATGAAGCGATCAACAAAAGTTGCTTTGGCCTCATCCGTCACCGCATATAGAAAGCGCCATGGCTCCGTGATTTTATGGTTCGGTGCATAGACTGCATCCTCTAATAACGGCTGAAGCTGCTCAATGGTCACCGGCGTCTCTTTGAATTTTCGAATGGATCGTCTATATCTGACAGCGTCTCGAATCGTTAACGCTTCTGTTTGTTGTTTGATTTCTGGCATATCTGTCATCCTTTCAATCAATCTTAATTGAAATTGATTCTCATTCACATTATAAACATCATTTAGGGTAATTTGCAAATGGTGTTTCCCTTCCTGTCTGCTAAAAAGTTGTTTGACTTTTTCAAGTAATGTTACAATCATATTACGTTTTAAACAAATTTTGATAAAAAAACCAGGATGATGAAATGGTTTCAGGTATTCCCATTTTGTCTGATTCGGTTATTTTGTCAAAAGGCTTTCAACCCATGATTGGAAGGGAGGCTTCTGGATGGAATGAAAATCAATATCGGGCAAATCATCAAGCTCTACCGTTATAAACAAAATATGACCCAATCTGAATTGGCAGAAGGAATTTGTTCTGTCTCTCATTTAAGTAAAATCGAAAATGGCTCAAAGGAGGCCAATCAAGATACCATCAATTTACTGCTTGAACGGCTGGGCATCAGTCAAGAAACGCTGTCACAAAAGGCGCGTCACCTGCTGTCACTCTTGGACGAGTTTCAAATGAATATGTATTTCTATGCACTCGATCAGGCAGAACAAAATGCAGAAATGATCATTCAGCACGAGGAACAGTTCTTTTCGCTGGATTTAGGCATTCAGTATCATCTGTCCTTATTTCAATTTTATTTATTAACGGACAAACAGCCGCTTGCCTTAAAAACACACCGCGTGCTTAAAAAGTTTGAAAAAACCTTTATTGAAACAGAAAAAGAAATTTTCGAATATTTAGATGGCATTCATCTAATAAAAAATGGTCAGCTTGAAGAAGGCTTAAAAAAACTTGAGAGCTGCTTTTCTTACGCGTCTGTTGAACAAAGTGACCTATATTATCACTATGCAAAAGCACTCGGAAATATGGGACATCTTGGTGATGCGCTTGAAGCGACACATCAAGCGATGGATTTATATAGACAAAAGAACAATTTCAAGCGGATTATTCACTGTACACTCATTCATGGCGTGATCTCACTGGAACTAAAAGCCTTTCAAACGGCGAAGAAATATTTAAAAGAAGTGATTATGCACACGTCCCTTTATCCTGATGCCTATATTAAAATGACGGCTTATTTTTATTACGGGGTGCTCTTAAAACGTGAAGGCGATTTCTCTTCAGCTGTGCCTTATTTACTAGATTCACTCAATTACTTTAATCAAGAACAGATAGAAGACCGTTACTGTGAAACATTGTATGAAATTGCGACATTATATGCTGAATACGACCGCAAAAAGGCACTTCCCTACATACACGAGCTCTTAAAACAACCTCGTATTCAGCCAAATTGTTTATATATGATCAAAATCTATAAATTGATGATTGAGGAAAACCCTCTTGATTTGAAAACCTATTTGATCGAAGCAGCCCTTCCTTACTTTAAACAAAATGAGCTGCACAGTGAGTACTTGTTTGCTCTTAGAACCTTGCTTTCCTATGCGGCTTCTGAGCTTGACGAACGTGCATATATGTCCTATACGAGAACGCTGCTTGATCACTTAGCATCATATGTTCCCTATTACAAAAAAGCATGACCTTCTGCCGATCGAAGGTCATGCTTTTCCAATTCATTAAATGGTCTTCTGTTGATCTGTACCAGGACGAGTGACTTGTTTGACAGAATGAATGTACCGTTTTCTCGCAAAATAATCATACGCATGCTGTCCAAAGCCTAACCAAATGCTGAGCACGATGAATGGGACCGTTCCCCATAATGCAGGGATATTGCAGGCAATTCGCAGCCACGTATAGATCCCCGAATTTTTTTGGTTTTTGGCTAAGGAAATAGACACGATTCGTTTTTCTGCCTTCTCTTCACTTATTTTGTTCAGCTTGAGCAGTTGCGAATGCCTAAAGGATTCAAAATGAATACGGTTCTTCCAATCGAGAGCTTTCAACAAGTCAATCGCTTTTGCACATGAAGGACTTTGCCCGTCATAAAACACAAGCAGCCTAAGTGATTTGATGGAACGCTGTTCTCTTTTTTTCGATTCAGCGAGCTTCTTTTTTTCTTGATCGAGATAAATGATTTTTTTCATAGATTGATCGCCAGCCCTTTTCCGTCATTTGTTTTTTAGTTCGTTCAAAGGAGATTACAACTAGATTACTATAGTTGCTGGGCCTCTTGTATTGGGAAAAAGCAAACCAACGTGCGTTATATGAGCCTTTAGATAAGGGCAAAATTGAGGTTTTCATGGCACATATGAGGTTTTTCAACTAAAAATGGTTGGGAAAATCGTGATGCTTTGCGGTTTTCTGCGGTTTTTTGTAGAATTCTGCGGTTTTTCTACATCTTTATGCGGTGTTTTGTAGGTGAGACGCAAAAACAAGATAAAAAAAGACTACTTCCCGTTGCGGCGAAGTAGTCTTTTGGTTTATATTTTTTCCAAAACTTCTACTATTTCTTTCTCAATATCTTTCCATAAGTAACGATCTGTCGTATAGTGATGTGCGGCTTCTTTCGCAAATACTTGAAAAGCTTCTTCAAAATCAGGTGCATCCTTGTCTGGTTTTTTCTCATCAACAAAGCGCTGTGCTTCTGTTGAGCGTGGCCCCCATTTTCCTACTTCATTCCCGTCCTGATCAATGATCACGATAATCGGAATCGATCTTGCGGTCCCGTTCGTTAAATACTGATCCATCAGGTCTAGATGCTCGTCCCGAATGAAATAGCGCGCATCAATGAGTGCTTCACTCGCGATACGCATGAAAATTGGTACATTGACCATCGCATCCCCGCACCAATCCGCTGTGATGACAAGCGCTCTGAGCTTTTTCTTTTGCAGCTTTTGAAGCAGCTCTTTTTCTTTTTGATGAATTGCGTACTGATTGTACACCGTGAGCAGATTTTCTCGGTTTTTCTCCATGTTGTGTACATATGTACGTTCAGTTAATCCCTTTGTAAACCATTCATTTAATGTCATATTTACATCCCCCTTACCCTTCAACTTTACCACTTTTGCTATTCTTTTGTCTAAAAAAACCTTCACCTAGTGAAAGGTAAAGGTTTTGGATCTATGGACGCCGGTTGCGATTTGGGTCCATCCCAATCAGCTTGGTGACAAGCACCATTGTGACAGGTAATGATGTATTCTTTTTATACGCTAAATATTTTCCGCGCCACTCGGGTTTATATTTCTGTTTAAACGACCTTAATCCGCTGAAGCTGTACATAAATCTGACGTTGTTGAAAATGACACTCGCCAAACGCTCCGTGAGGAAGGACTGATGAAACGTCCCTACATTTGATAAAGGCGCCATTCCCATGTTAAAGGATTTGTAGCCTTTTTCTTTCGCCCATTGAAAAAGGTGGATAAACAGCGCATCCATCATCCCGTTCGGTGCATCATGCATATGACGCATTAAGTCGATGGAAATCTCCCCTTCTTGATACATCGGCATTAGTGACACAAAAGAAATGATCTCCCCTTGTTCATCCTTCAGAATCGCAACCGGTGCTTTTTGAAGATAATCTTCTTGAAAATAGCCGAGCGAAAATCCTTTTTCTTTTTTCTTTCCGAGCCAGCTGTCAGAAATCTGTTTTAAGGTTGAAATGAACTCATCTGAAAAAGGCGGTTCCAGCATTTCAAACGTATAGCCTTCTCGTTCAAACTTATTGGCCACAGCCCGTAAATTTGATTTTTTCTTACCGGAGAGAGAGAACGTTTCTAAATCGACCATGGCTTCTTCTCCAAGCTTAAAGAAATGAAAGCCTAAGTCATGATAAAGCGCCATCCCTTCCCGTTCTACTTGATAAAAAGCGACACGATAGCCTGCTTTTTCGGTCTGCTGTAAAAACTCCTCAAGCACAAGTGGATAGGACGCTTTACGTCCAGAGGGATCTCCGAGCACAATGACGCAGCGGCCAATTCGTCCAAATTGAAGCATCGCCTCTCCATCACTTGAGAAAAATAATTTTTTATCGCCTAAAAAGCCAAGATGACTGAGGGCATTTCCGCCCTTTTCCTCTAAAAACGTTTTTAATTTTTCCTCATCTGCTATTTCTCCAATAGGAAATGCTTTTTTATTAAAAATCAATTTACTAATGAAAAAGAAAAGTGGTACACCGATGAGAGCAATCATGCTCGTCATCGTGATATGCCGTTCATTATGCACCAGGTAATCCTTACTCAAGAAATGCCCAATTTTTGTCCAAATAAAGTTGCCGATGACATTATAGTTAAACAGCACGAGTAAATATCCAGCGGCGGCCGCCACAAACTGATACAACGAATAAGGGGCCTGCTGCTTCACAAATTGATTTCGAAGAGAGAAAAATACAGCCATGATGACTGGCAGAATAAAGATGAGACTCAGGTTAAATCCTTTTAACAAAGTAAACACAAAGCCGCCTGCTAGGGCGATCATCGTCAGCACGTACGATCTTTTTGTTCGTTTATACACTTCAATGGACAATATCATCAGAATGATTCCGAACATTAGAGAAAGACCATTAAATCCTGATAACAGAAAGCGTGGAATGCTGGTAATCACGCCTAATCGATCGACAGGAAGCACAACAGACGCCATGATGAGCAAGCCGCTTCCGAAGGTTAAAATTGATAATGATCCGTACAATAAACGGATTAATAAAGCACGGTGCAACACAATTAAGACGTTCGTTGTTTCTATGGCAGGTGCCATTCTCGGATTGCCTTCAAGACGTCTAAGCGTCGTTCCCGTTAAATCGTAAGCAGCTAGACAAAGCCCAAGGATAAACGGGAAAATCGAGTACACGAAGCGGTACAAAACGAGCGCCGTCAGCACCATCTCTTTATCAAACCCAATGTACTGCATGCTGAGTAAAAAGATGAGATCAAACGAACCAAATCCGCCCGGAACCATACTGATTAAACCACCGATTGACGCAATCGCAAATACGCCTAATACAATCCGGACATCGACATTCATCCCCATAGAGACGACAGCCATGTACATGACAAGACCAGCTGCCAGCCATTCTAAAAACGATGCACCGATATAAGCGTAAATTGGATGCTTCAGTCCATTTTCACCGCTCTCAATCGAGCTTTTTCGAATTGATGCCATGATGATATATATCGGTACAATACAGGCAAAGATGATAACAAAGGCCCATAGCCACGGCTCTTGGCTGATAATACTTTCAACAGGAAGCACCCTCACCAAGATCAGATCACTGAAAATAGATAAGCCCAAAAGGACCGAGGAAGTCAAAAGGGCAATGCCTTTCAGCAGTTTTTTCGTATCGGTTATGTACTCCTTGTATAGAAGCGTTCTAAGCCCTGCTCCTGATAGACCGCCGAACCCAAGGACACTGTTAAAGGAGTTCGCAATCCAAGAAATGCGAATCGTTTTCCAGCCGCTGATGGGCATATTAAGGCTTCTTCGTAAAATAAAATCATATAAGGACATCGATAACACTGCGACAAGTCCAAGAAAGACAAGAATAAACAAGTCCATTCGATTCAAGCTGTCAATAATATAAAACGTCTTTTTAATGGAAAGGCCGCTCAGCTCCTGCTTGGCGACAAAAATTAAGACAAGGATGATCACGATCGGAAAAAGCATTTTTAAGATCGTCATACCCGTTTTTTTGTTCCACATGTTTTCCCCAACTTTCTAGGTTGCTTCATTTATTTAGACTGAACATTATTATACAACAAATACCACTTGATTCATGCAGTTTAACATTCAAAAGCTTGACGAACCTTTCAATTAGAAGTAAAAATCAGTAGTATAGAGAAAAGAGCCGCTTAAAGGAAGTGAACAAGCGTGGAATATAATATTCATGACACCACTGTATTAAAAGAAGAGATTCTATCTCCAGAGGAAAAAAAGACATGGGTGCTTTATATGAAAGTACTCACAGCTGCAGGTCTTGGAGATGTTTCAGAATGGATGAAGCTCGATATGAGTATGCCTCAAATGAAGGTACTCATGCTGCTCAATAACCATGGCTCTCTCAAGGTATCCGAAATCGCCGAAAAAATGGGCGCTTCTTTGTCCAATATGACAGGTCTGCTTGATCGGTTAGAACAGTCTAAATTTGTTGAACGAAAGCACTCTGAGCGCGACCGGAGAATCATTGTGGTAGAACTAACGGAGGAAGCGAAAAATATTTTCAGAAGCATTTATCAAAAAGGACACGAAAAAATCAAAAATTCCCTGCAACGGCTCAATGACGAGGAAAAAGAAAAAGTCAACGAAGGTCTGGCTATTTTAGAAAAAGCACTGCGTCCTGAACGCGGCTAAACATGAAAAGGAAAAAAGACGGTCACTTGAGGTCCGTCTTTTTTATTTCTTCTTCTACTTGTTTATCTGAGAGGATAAACGTTTTTTGAATAACTCCCCTGTCATCCCATAAAAGATAGGCTAAACCGATGATGAGAAAAAGGATGCTGATCCACGTACCGCCAGGCAGCACCTCTTCAAGAAGTTGGAATTCATTTACATCCTCAGCGAAACTCGTTCCAGAATAGTGAATCTCGAAAAGTACGTATTTCGCTAGATAAAACAATGCCGCCATGCAAATAAACATGGCGCCGACAATTCTTCTACCAGACATGTGATGACTCCTTTAATTCCAGTGATTTTTTTTCATTAATTCCGTGATATGGGCAAGGTGATGCTTTGAATGCCAGACGTACATTCCTGTTGCATCATATAAGGACACCATTTGTTGATCGGCTGGGTGATAATAGGACGCAGTGAAGTCTTCCTCTGACATCCCTCGAAGTAATGTAACCCACCTGCGATGCAGACTGCTGATTAAGGGCAGTGATAGGCTGATGGGCGCTTTGGTGTCTGGAAGCTCGGCGAATCCCGCCTGATCATATGGACGTATGTGCGGTGTTTCTTCTGTGAGTGCAAGCTTGAATCGTAAGTATGCATTCAGATGACTGTCTGCTACGTGATGAATGAGCTGACGGACGGTCCATCCTCCAGGCCGATAGGGTGTATCCAGCTGAGCATCTGTCAATTGATTGGTGACCGTTTCATATTCTTGTGGAATCGCAGCCAACTGATCAATCCATGCCTCAAGCTGTTCTTTCGTTTTTTCTTCAACCGGTTCATATAAGCCAATCGGATATTGTAATGACGTCATACGCTCTCCCCTCTCTTAAAATCCTTCTAGCACAAATTTGCCAATCATCTTTCCTTGTTCAAGGGTTTGATGTGCCTGCTTCAAATGAGCGGCATTGATCGGACGGAGAACCTTTGTTAATGTATGCGTCAATGTCCCCTGTTCAAATGACTCAGCTGCCTCTGTTAAAAGCTCATGCTGTTTGATCATGTCCGCTGTTTTGTACATAGGGCGTGTGAACATGAACTCCCATACAAATGCAGCACTTTTATTTTTGAGTAATTGAATGTCTAGGTTGTGCTGGTTCTCGACAATGGTACAGATCGTGCCTTGAGGTTTTATGGCTTCTGCCATGCCTTTGAAATGTCCATCTGTGTCATTTAAGCATAAAATAAAATCCACTTCGCCTATTCCTTTTTCCTGAAGCTGCGCGAGAAGCGGCTGATGATGATCAATGATATGATCGGCACCTAATGACAGACACCACTCTTTTGTTTCAGGTCTTGATGCGGTGGCGATCACAGTGGCATTCGCTAATTTGGCTAGTTGAATGGCGATAGAACCTACCCCGCCTGCACCACCGATGATGAGCAGTGTTGCCCCTTCTGCATTTCGCTTCATATGCATCCGGTCAAATAACGCTTCATATGCCGTAATCGTCGTAAGAGGCATCGCGGCTGCTTCTGCAAAGGAGAGATTGGCAGGCTTTTTCGCCACAATACGTTCATCCACAAGCTGATACTCACTATTTGAGCCTTGACGCGTGATATCTCCCGCATAGTACACGTGGTCACCAGGCTGAAATAATGTACACGCTTCACCGACTTCAACAACCGTGCCGCTTGCATCGTAGCCAAGAATTTTCAGTTTTTCTTCCTTCTGATCCTTCGGTGATCTCACCTTTGTATCAACTGGATTCACTGAGACTGCCTCTACCTTCACCAGTATATCCCTGCCCATTGCTTTAGGCTTTTCTACTTCCTGATCCATCAGGCTTTGCTCATGCTCAATCGGTAAGTACTCCAATAGTCCAACGGCTTTCACTCGCTCGCACTCCCTTTCTCCATGCTTCTTTTCCACATTTTATCATAATTTTCTGATGTTTTTGGATAGGTTGCACATTTAGGATCTCTTCAAAGCCTTTCGCTCCCTCGCTATATAAGAAGGACGTGCCTTTTGCAATGAAGGAACATAGGAGAACCAGCTTTTGGATTTAAAGAATAGCTGGACGTAATAAAACTGAATGTGCTGTAGGAAAAAAATCATCAATAGAAAAACAGCTAGTGAAAGAGTTTGGAGATCAGCCGCTCCCTGCATCCATTCAGTGATAAAGAAAACAACAAAACCGATCATGATCAGCTGTTCCAGCCTTTGCATGAGCTGAGTAAAGACATGTCCTCGTTTCGATAGATCACCAGACTGGTGCTTCCTGATCTTTCTCGATTTGTAAAACCAAATGATACATTCTACTAAGTTATGAGTCATAAAAAGAGCGATGAGGGCGATCAATAAAGGTGATGGGGTATAAAGGACTTGTGCAGCAAACGGAAATACCAAAAAATAACATGCAATACATGCGTGTCTGACTGATAAGAGAAATAGTTCTTTTTCTATGTATGATTTCATCTGTTTCACCTCCATATGTACTACGTTTCATTTGCCAAAAAGTTTCCTTTTTCTTACGACTGGATAGGTGCTTTGATCTGTTTAGCCGGGGTCAGTGTGATGTTATTTGCGCCCCGCAGTTCATAGTCCCACATAAAAAGTGCTGCCACATGCGGGCAGCACTTTTATGATGTGATTTGAATGATTTAACGAGCTCCAGCCGTTTGCAATTCTTTGTTTTTCTCTTTAAAGCGTTCATTATGTGAGGACACGTACGCCACTTTTTCGGCTTCTGGTTCGATATAAAGCTTTGCGCTATTGAGCGCATTGACTCCGTCAACAAATGTCCCAGCTATTAAGCGGACCTTGCTTTTATGTGTACATAAATCACCTACCGCATAGACACCCGGTAAATTGGTTTCCATTTTTTCATTGACCTCGATCAGTCCCCATTCACCTTGCTTGAGTCCCCATTCTGATAATACACTTAAATCACCTTTCATGCCGTGATTGACGATGACAGCGTCTGTTTCCATTCGTTCGATTTCACCTGTCTCTATGTTTTGGATGGTGACAGCATCAATTTTATCGCCTTGACCATGAAGTTCTGTCAGTTCATGCGGGGTTAAAATTCGTGTGCAAGATGCCTTCATGTTGGCGACGTTTTTCTCATGTCCGCCAAACATGTCACGGCGATGCACGACGGTCACACTTTCAGCAATCGGAACAAGCGCATTTGCCCAGTCAACCGCTGAGTCGCCGCCTCCAGAGATAACAACCCGCTTTCCTGCAAATGTCTTAAGCTCCTGCACTGTGTAATAAAGGTTTGTCACTTCATAGCGGTCTGCATGCTCGATTTCAAGTTTCCGCTGGACAGGAATGCCGTGGCCCATCGCTAAAATGAGGGTCTTCGTCAAATGGCGATCACCATTTTCAGCCGTCAGCAAGATGTGATGATGTTCATCTCGTTCAAAAGACGTGATTTTCTGATTCAGTGCAATCTCTGGTTCAAATGTTTTCGCCTGCGTTTCCAGCTGCTGAATCAGCTGTTCTCCTCTTGTTGGCGGCAAACCCCCTACATCCCAAATGACTTTTTCAGGATACAGAAGGATTTTTCCACCAAGGCTTTCGTTGTATTCAAGTACCTTGGTCTTTAAGTCTCGCATCCCACTATAAAAGGCGGTGTACATTCCTGCTGGACCGCCGCCAATAATGGTGACGTCAAACAATTCAAGCTGCTCTGTCATTTGAGTCCCTCCAGTTTTTCATCGATTGATCTATTTGCCAGTGATATTGATTCTCATTATCATATGTATCTATTGTAGTCTACTCTAGTGAAAGGAATCAATAGCTTTCTGCAAAAAAGAACAGGACGAGCGCTTACTCGTCCTGTCATCCATCACACAATCGTTAATCCAAGGTCTTTTAATTCAAGCGAAACAAGTCGTGCGATCGCATCTGCTCCTTCTTTTGTAAAGTGCGTGCGATCCTCTATGCCTGTTGATAGCATAAAGTAAGAGGTCGTTTTCTCTATGCCGGAAATTTGATAAAACTGAAGGCTTGCCGTATTCAAATCAACGAGCAGGACCTCTTCTTCATCGGCTAGTTCTTTCATAGCGGCACAGTAATCAGGGAAATCATTGATATATTCACCGTCTTTTTCATGAAAGCGGCCGACTGGCGTTAATAAAAGCGGTGTTGCTCCTTTCGCTCTTGCTCCATGAATATATTGAGACAAATAGCTTTTATACGTCGTGAAAGGATCTGTATGCCGCTCGGGCTTCTCCGTTGAAGCATCATTGTGCCCCATTTGTGTGAACAGCCAATCCCCTGGCTGAATGTCAGCCAATATGTCATCAAGCCGTCCTTCTTCAATGAATGTTTTTGAGCTTCTTCCACCGATTGCACGGTTTTCGACGCTCACGCCTTGCGCTGTATAGCGATGTAAAAACTCTCCCCATCCTCCTTGAACAGGACGGTCTGGGTAAGATGAAACGGTTGAATCACCAGCTAAATAGATGGTTGTCATGTTCATACGCCCCCTTTTTCAAATAGCCACCTCTTCTAAGCGATGCGGACATCCTAGTGGCTGCTGAAAAGATATGAAACAATCAGCATCGCTACTTCATTCATTCTCTTTTTGATGATCAAAACCCTGCCTACCAGTAGATGTGAATGGTTTAAATATGCGGCGGAAGTTCTACTTTTGTCTCAACGGCTTGCTTTAACGCCTGAAGCATGTAGCCAATTCCTTTATATGGAGCCAGCGGATAAATCGCTGTTTGATGAGGAAGTAACAAAGGATCGATCACCTTTCGATATTTCTTTCCACCTAGAATCACTAGTTCATCATATGCAGTGAGATGTTTTTCATTAAATTGTTGCCTTAGTGCTTCTCGTGTCATTTGATCAGCATGCGGTGTACCAAAAGCCACATCATAATTTTCATGAATGATCTCATCTGCCTTTAAGAATCCATGCTTCGCTGATAAGATCAGCCAGTCTGAAAAGAACGTTTGGGCATAGCTTTTCGTGCACTGATGCAGCGGACTTAAATAAACAAGATTCGCCGGCTGGCTCCCTGCCTCTGGATGGACGTCCCAAATTTTCTTCGCCCCACATGGAATGATACAAACTCGCTTCACTTGATTTTCTCCTTCCTTCGTCGATACATCCGATACAAGATACAACCTAGCGCTGTGCCAAGTGTATTTAAGAGGATATCATCAATATCGCTGCTTCTTGTAATGATACCAGATTGCGAGAACATCCATTGAAGCACTTCAATCATTGTTGACAAGAAAAAGCCAGCAAGAATCGCCTTTTGCCAGCGCATGATACGAAATGCTTGATATAGAAAAAAACCAAGTGGCACAAATAACAAAATGTTCCCTGCCAGATTTAAAAAAACAAGATTGGGATAGCCGTGATGGTAGGCGTGAAGATTTTGATAAATGGACTGCAAAGGCATGAGGTTGACACTCACCTGATCCCTTGGTGCGGAAAAACGATTTGGAAAGACCGTCAAATATAATAAAACATTCGTATAAATAAATAGACAGGCAAGAACTAATTCTGTACGTAAATAGATAAATCGTTTTTGCTTTTTCGCCTGTCTGTATCTCATATGTAGATAGAGCGGGACGAGCAGGAGAAAATAAGCAATGGAAACTATAGCACTGGAAGTCATACGGAGAGCTGCCCCTTTCTCACATGATGCTTGACCATATTTACAGCTTATTCAGGCCTCCCCGCATCTATTCATCACTTATTCTCATATTCAATGACGAGAATACCATATTGACAAATCGTCATTTTTCAGCTAAACTGACTGACATTCAGTCATTTAAGGTCGGTGAAGATGTGTCGAAACGAGAAAAGATTATGCTTGCTGCCATTGACGCGTTTAAAGAAAAAGGAATTGAAAAGACGACCATATCGGATATTGTGAAAGCAGCAGGAGTGGCGCAAGGGACGTATTATTTATATTTTCCTTCAAAGCTGTCTGTCATGCCTGCTATCGCAGAATATCTGATCTCACAGATGGTCCCCGCTATTGAAAAGGAATTAACTCAGCATGCGGATGTCCTCGATCAAGCAGATGCGCTTGTTGAATTCATCTTCTCTTTTACAAGACAATACCGTGATGTCCTTGCTCTGACCTACTCAGGTTTAGCTGCCACGGAGCATTTAAAGGAATGGGAAGATATTTATGAGCCGATTTACAAATGGGTCGCTGCTTTTTTAGAAAAAGCAAAGCAAGACAAAAGAGTCCGTGCGAATTTGAACTGTCAATATGCAGCCAAATTCATTATCGGTTTACTTGAATCGTCTGCTGAGCAAATGTACTTATTTACAGAAACAGATACAGAAGAGGTTCTGATTCAAAAGCGAGAGGTGAAGCAATTTCTTCTTTACGCACTTGGCATAGAGACACCTTAACTTAGTACAGCACTTGCTGTACGCTCTTTTTTGGTTTCAAAATGACGAATCGTCAGTTTTAGGAGGAAATAGGATGAAAAAAAGCTGGATGTATGTCGCACTCACTTGTTTATTCGAATTACTTTGGGTGTTTGGTTTAAATAAAGCTGATGCTGTGTGGGAGTGGGCGATCATTATATGCCTGATCCCAGTTGATTTTTACTTTTTAATGAAAGCCTGCGAGAAGCTGCCGACAGGGACCGTGTACGCCGTGTTTGCCGGAGTTGGAACGATTGGTACGTCTTTGATGGATTATGCGCTGTTTGGCGGTTCATTTTCATTAGAAAAGCTCTTATTTATGGGCATTTTAATTCTCGGAATTATTGGACTGAAAGTGTCTGATGGGGATGCACATGAGCAGAAAGGAGAAGCGGTATAAATGGGCTGGTTTTTTGTACTGTTAGCCTCTGCCTGTGAAATTGGCGGAACCATTGGCCTCAATATGTTTAGTAAGAAAAAGCAAATCACGACAGGCATTTTATTTGTTGGCGGATTTGCCTTATCCTTTTTGTTTTTATACGCCTCGTTCTCTTCCGTTCAAGTATCCGTTGCCTATACGGTCTGGATTGGACTTGGAACGGCGGGCTCTGTCTTGTTTAATATGATTCTATTTAAAGAGCCGAAAAACATGATTCGTATACTCAGCTTGCTGCTGATCGTGATTGGTGTGGTCGGGCTGAAGTTGTTTGCATAATTGAATGACAAAAAAGGAAGGGAGTCAAAGCCCCTTCCTTTTTTATTTCTCGTTTAATGTGGATCATGCTGCTCGAGCAAGAGATCCATTGCGTAAATCGATTCGCCTTTTTCATCTAATAAAAAGTACACAATCAAAGGCTCTCCAAAAGCTGCTGTTTGCTGCGTGAACAAAACACAGGTGAATTTTTCGATACCAATTGGAAGCTTTCTTTTTAATATAGGATGAAGAATAGGCGAAGTCCGAATTGTATCTACATCAACATCCCAAAGTTCGTTTTTTAATGTTGGATAATGCTCTGATAACAATTGGTGTAACATGTCGGTCGTGAGCGCTGCTTTTCCATTGTACCCATCATCTATTATGTTGGTGTTATACATCCGACGGTTGCTCACCCTTTGAAGCATTGACTCGTATTCCTTTTAAGACAAATCGTTTCTGACCATCAAGAGTACAAGTGATCAATGTCAGTTCATTTTTCCCGCGATCCTTTAGTACATCAACATCCGTCGGTTCAATCGTAGCTGAGCTGACAATTTTATATTCATATGTTTCCGCTTGATGATGTAAGACGACTTTTTCTCCTTTCGGCACCTCTGGCAGCTGCCTGAAAAGACGATCACCTCTATACCCTCTATGCCCTGCAATCGTGAAATTCCCTTTACCTGGCATTTGATGAGATTTGATTTGAGTCAGTGCAATACCTAAATTTTCTTTTGATGTAACTGGAAGCACTTTTTCGTTTAAATCAATTGACGGGATCTCTAGCCCCATCACATCTCGTAGGTCTTCCTCTGACACAGTTAAATGTGGAATAGAAGAAAGGGCATCACTGTCATTTTCTTCAATCATCTTTAATGCCTGTTCCATTGCCGCTGTCTCTTGAGAAGTTCGCCACTCATATATAAAAGGAATGGAGATGAGCATCAGCCCTGTGAACACCAAAAAGCTGCCTAATAAGGTTCTTTTTTTCATCAATACACTCGTTCCTTCCTTTTACTGAATGGTTCTTCTTCTGACAACAAGAAGAACAGTTCCAGAAGCTACTAGTAAAATCCCTGCATACATCAAATAACGCAGCCATTCTTCTCCAGTCTTTGGCAGCTCACCGTTTGAGTCATGAGGCGGATATTGATCCCATTTAGATGAGGCTGGAGGATTCGTGTGTTCCTCTTCATTCTTCACTGGTGCATTTTTCACAATCATTGTCTTGATCTCCACTTCTCCCATTTGAATTGTAAAGATGAGCGGTTTCTTTAAAGCTACATAACCATTTGGAGCTTTCGTCTCTGTGAGTATATACTCACCAGGTTTAAGCCCTTTTACAATGGCTTCTCCGTCTTTTCCTGTTGTCACAGATTTTATGGTTTTCCCAGCTTTTGTACGAATGTCAAAGGCTGCACCTTTTAAGGTTCTATCTGTCTGCTGGTCTACCTTTATGATACGCAGACTTCCTAAGATCAAGTGATTCTTCGCTGTTAATTGAAGTGGCTTCTGCTGATTTTTCTCAATTGTAAACGGGATCGGCTGATCATCCAATTGATAGCCGTGAGGTGCTTTCGTTTCAACGAATTGATATTCTCCCGGTTTTAGATGGTTGATGTGGAGCTTTCCTTTTTGGTCCGTTACAAGTGATGTCTTCAACGTTTTCCCTTCTTTACTCAGAAGAGCAAACTCTGCATTTTCCAGCGTATATCCCTCATCATCCACTTTGGTCAGTTCCACTGCCCCCGGCGTCAGTTTGTTGATCATTTCTACTTTTGCTGGTTTGTCTTGACCTAAACGAATCATAAATGAGACAGGTGTCTGATCCAATTCATAGCCGGCAATGCTTGCTGTTTCGACAAATTGATAGGTTCCTGGTTTCAGTTGATCGACTGTCAGTTGACCGTTTTTGTCTGTCTTTAAGTCTTTCTGAATACGCTGATCATGCTCATCAATCAGGTCAAAGGTCACCCCAGCGAGCAACTGTCCATCCTCCCCTTTTTTCTGAAGCTTCACAGCACTTGTCGTCCGAATATTTTCTTTTGTCACTTTCACCAGTTGATTTGGGTTGAATTCAATCTTAAAGTCTACTGGTTCTGCATCAAGTTTGTGTCCAAAAGGAGCCTTCGTTTCAACCAATTGGTAAGCGCCTGGTTTCAAATCGTTGACAGTGATGATGCCTTTCTCGTTTGTTGTTAAACCCGACATCAATTCTTTGCCATCGTCATTGAAAAGGGTAAATTCTGCGCCTTTCAATCTCTCTTTTTCTTCCCCTATTTTTGTTAGTTCTACAGCACCTTTTTTGAGCTGATTGATGGCCTCCACTTGAATCAACTCTTTTTGACCTAATTCAACTTGAAAGACAATTGGTTTCGCATTCAATTCATAGCCTTCAAGACTCTTTCTTTCAACAAATTGATAGGTTCCAGGTTTTAGCCCTGTGAAGGTGATCTTTCCATCCTGATTGGTTGTAACCCCTTCTCCTCCTGCCACTATCTTTCCTTTGGCATCAGATAGGTCGAAGACAACTCCTTCTAATGATTTCCCATCTTCGCCTTTTTTGTGCAGCAGCACTCCGCCTGTAGTGCGGCTATTTTCTTTTGTCACACTGACCAGCTTCTCAGGGTTAAATGGAATAGCAAAAGTGACAGGTGTTTCGTCAAGCTCATGACCGAATGGAGCCTTCGTTTCAACAAACTGATAGGTTCCAGGTTTCAGATCGCTGATTGTGATCTGCCCGTTCTGATCTGAGACGAGACCCGTTTCAATCTCTTTTCCATTTGCATCTAAAAGCTTGAATTCTGCTCCTTTAAGCACATCATTCTTTTCACCGAGCTTCGTGAGCTGGACAGCTCCAGTTTTAAGATCATTGATTACTTTGATCTCTGCCTGAGTTTTTTGTGCAATTTCGATGGTAAAAGGATAAGGTTTATTTTTCTTTTGGTAACCATCAATACTCTCTGTCTCCACGAGCTGATATTTGCCCGGTTTGAGGTTGTCGACCAAAAGCTTCCCATTTTCATCTGTTGTCAAATCTTTACGTACAACTTCGTCATTTTGATCCGTGATTTCAAATCGAACACCTTGAAGCTTCTTGCCATCTTCCCCTTCTTTCATCACTTCTAATGCACTTGTTTCATAGAGGTTCTTTTTCGAAATGATGACTGGTTCCTTTGGATCGAGTGGTACTTCAAATTTGATTGGCGTTTCATCTAATACATAACCATCAGGTGCTTTTGTTTCAATGAGCTGATACGTACCCGGCCTTAGTTCATTTATCGTGACCTTGCCATTTTCTCCTGTGACAAGCGAACCATTTAGCTCATGCCCATCTTGATCTAAGAGCTTGAATTGTGCACCTTCTAGTCTCTCTCCGCCTTCGCCTATTTTGCTCAATTCTGCAGAGCCTTTTATCATGTCATTTACTGCGGTTACAGTCGTTGTTTCTGTTTGATTCTCTTTAATTGTGAACGGCCATTTTTGCTGATTTAATTGATAGCCTTTCGGTGCGTTTGTCTCAACGAAATAATAGGAACCTGGCTCAAGATGTTTGAAAAGAATTTCTCCTTTTTCATCCGTTTTCAAATGGGTTTGGACGGTATCTCCAGATTCATTTCTTAGTTCAAATTCTGCATTTTCTAATGCTGCACCCGTCTCTTTGTCTTTTTTTGTTAACTTGACATGCTGGCGGATTTCTTGGTTCTGCACCGTCATGCTATTTCCTGTTTTCGCTTGATCTCCTGATTCGTAAGGCTGATCAATCGTTACATGGATCGGTTCTTTGGTCTTCATATAACCATCAGGTGCTTTCACTTCTGTCACTATATAGTCACCATACAAGAGACGATCAAATCGAAGAGCTCCTTCTTCATCTGTTGCCTTTGTTCCAATGACGATACCGCTCGCAGCATCTGTCAGAGAAAAGCTTGCTCCTTTTAGCACTTTTCCACTACTCGCATCTACCTTTTTAATGGTTAAAGCGCCAATCGCTCCCGTGCCATCTCCCATGCCAGCGGTGCGTTTTACCACAATTGAGGCTTCGGATTCCTTTTTTATTTCTTTTACATTTTCACCTCTAAACGTTACTTCGTTTTGAAGTGTACTTCCCACCTTATCTAAAATGAGAGATTGATATTCTAAAATATATGGTCTGGTGATGTCTTCTTTAAATTTGATTTGAAAAGAGTCTGGATCGAATTCAAGGTCTAGCTCATAATTCTTCCCTTTTTCCAGCTCTTCCTTTTTGGTCACTTGCCCCTTTTCATCTATTGTCGTCGAATAGAGATGAAATGAGTTTTCTATTATGGCTTGGTTACTGCTCGGATGGTCTATAATCGTCGCATCTTGGACTGTTGATTGACCAAAATTGATATTCAGTTTCCAATCAATGACCTTCCCTTGCTGATTTCCTGATTTGCTCGTGTATTTCCCTCCATTTGGAATGGACACTACAGCGTTCACATCTGATTCTTTCGTCTTTCCATCATAAAGGGCCGCTTTATTTTCGTAGGTTTTCTGTACTAAATCCATTCCTTCAACACTTGTTTGATACGTGATTTTGTATGGGGAATCAATGGCATTTTTGAAAATGACTTCGAAGCCTGATTCTCCCTTTTCATTTTCAAGGAATTTGATGTCATAATGTTCTTTCGCTAATACCTCTTTTTCTTCCGCTCCATTTTCCCCGCCATGTAAATCAAGCGAGTAGATGGTGATTGAATCTTTAAGCAAACGCTGATTTCCTTGAATGAAATCCTCGATTTTCGCCTCTTCTAAATGTTTCAAGTTATAGTTCACACCGATATTCCAGGTGATCTCTTTTTTCTTTGCATCATATGTTCCGTTCTTGAACCCATTTGACTGCGTATATGTGTCAGGCGTGAAGACAGACTGATTTTCCTTCGTCAATTCCTTGCCATCTTCATTTACCCATTCAAGCTTTACATGATTACGCAAGTTCTTTTGATCTTTATCTGCTCTTTTTTCATAATCAAAAGACGTTGTATATGTGACTACATGTTCTGTTTTTATTTCTTTCGTAAATTGAATATCAAATCCATTTGCATGTTCAACTATTTGATAATCTGTGCCTTCTTCAAGCACTGTATTTCCTGTCGTCACTTTTAAACTATCTTTTTGCAGCGTCAATCCTTCGTTTGTAAACGTATCTTTTAATATCAGGTTGTTCATGGTTTGTTGATCTTTGTTGAAGATGATACGCCATGGAATGGTCTTGTTTTTGTAATTCGGTGTTCCATGATTTTTCGTTAGGATTTGTTGGTCAATTCTTTGCTTCCCTTGTTTGCTCTCTTTGCCAGCTGTTACAGTATTGATAATCTCTTCAGCTTCAAAAATCCGCTCGGTTGCTTTTGTTTGATATGTGATGAGATAAGCCGATTGAATATCTTGACTGAATTGCAAGGTAAACCCGTTCTGTTCATCCTTTTTTTGAGGTTGAACCACATAATTTCCAAACGCTTTTGTTCCTGATTCTTTGCCATCCTGATCAATTGTGACTTCCTTGACTTGAAATGAATCGGATATCAGCGCCTGTGTGCCATTAAAGAAGTCTTCTAACAAAGCATCCTTTTTAGCAATTGTTTTTTCGTTATAGTTATAACGAATTTCCCAGGTAATCGTCTGTGTGACTGGGTCGTAGTGGGCGGCTTTTTTATTTAAAGGGCTGCCTCTAGTCACATTCACTGTTCCTTCTGCTGAACTAATCACTTTATCAGCAGAGACAAGGGACGCTTTATTACGAAACGCAGACTGATCTTGATTCGTCATGTCCGTTTCATACATTAAACGGTAAGCTAGATGCACGTCATCTTTAAATTCAATCGTGAAATCTTGACCATCTGCTGTTTGGCCGATGGTGTAGTGGTTTTCGTCAAGCAGCTGACCAATCGATGTTTCACCATTTAGCTTTGTATCAACACGGTAAAGCTTGATTGAATCTTTCTTTAACGCTTGACCTTCTTGAATCGGATCTAACAGTCTCGCTTGTTTCACATCGTCTAAGTCCATATTAAAATCGACTGTCCATTGAATGGTTTCAGCATTGTAAGATCGATTGGGTTTTCCCTTTTTAGAGACATTTGGGCCATTTGGAAGGTATTGAATCGGGATCGATACCGTATCTTTGCCTTCAATTGGAGTAATGACCACTTCTTTTTCTTCAGTAATGACAGTTTTTTTATCTAATTGCGTCCACACTTGAAGTGTTCCATGGATATTTGAATATTGTTTGATAAAGTCAGTGAATTCGATGGAGGCATTTCCACTTTCATCTACAGAAAAATAACCAATGGTTGCTTGATTAAATTTCATCTCGAGACGATCGATTTTTTCGTAAATCACTAATTCCTCTGGAACCTTGAAATGGAATTCATCACCGCCATTATAGCTATGCCCATTCGGGATGGCCCACTTATAGTTAATGGAAATCAGCGAGTTGATATCAGGCCTATCAACTGAATTTCCTTCCTGATCTTCAAATATCAATTTCGCATCAGTGAGGAGATTTTCTTGTATCAGCATTTGTTTTGAAACACTTTGCAGCCCTACACGCTTAGATATGCTCACTTTGTTTTTTAGTAATTCATCCTCATCGCTTTGTTTCGTTTGAGCGGCTTCTTGATTCTTAGCTGCTTTGTCTTTCTCAGTTGAGGTTGTGTCATCTTTTGGAAGGCTTTCTTCACGCTCGTTTTGCTTTGTTTTCTCTTTTTGCTCAGATATACTAGTGACATCGATGTCTATTGCTCCTTCTAAATTTGGATCAAGCTCAACATCTTCTTTAAATATGACCGTCACTTCATTTTGTTTTGAAACGGTATACTCTCCAACAGATACTTCATTGACAATAATTGGTTCATTCTGCTCCTTCTCTACCTGAATGGCTGAAGGAAGAGAGAGAACATACGGATATTGCTTTTTTAGATCAATTCCTTTTATAGACCAATGGACAGTGGCCTTTCTTACTTGCTGATCTTCCATGTTTGATAACTTGTTTCCTTCGCTATCAGCAAACTCAATATCCCCATAAATGTTTTCTCGGCTTTCTTTGGCTTGTGCCCCTGCCAGAGGCAAGATTCCTAATATACTAGACTGTATGACTAACACCGCGATGAGAGCCAATGACAATATTCTTTTCAATACATCCACCCTTTTCTAAAATTAATTTTCAACAACGATAAAAAACCATTTGTATCTTGTCTGATAAACCACTCCGTTTCTAATCAAATATTTTCTAAAAATTGCACCTTAAGACCCTATGAATAAAATGAGATGATCAATCATGAGCTTGAAAGGTAATCATGAGTAGTGGATATAGTAACTGGATAGGGGTCTATAGAAATGGGGAATAGTGAGAGGGATCATGAAAAAATAAATGTGAATTTTCTATTTATACTGGAATGAACAATAAATGATGTTTACATGCTTATATAATCATATATTCACATATGGTTCGTTCATATGAAACAAGCATGTATCATATGGTATGTATGGTGAGTCAGTTCAGCATCATATAGATCGCATTCCTTTCTACTCCCTTTCATATGGTAATCAAAAAGCTTCTCCGTTTTATTCTTACATTTACCGTTTCAACAGCAAAAAAATAAACAAAATATCTAAAATGATCCATTTTTATAGGATTCATGGCTTACTTATCACCTTTTAAAAGAAAAATATGGAGAATCAGCGCATAACATTTGTTTTCGTCTAATTTTTTTCTCTTTTATCATCAAAAGTGAAGACAAAACGATTTAGCCTAAACATTACAATCATTTCATGCCTATTTTGAGAATCAAATGTTCTTTAAGTGAACTTCATAATATAGAGGCAAGCCAAGGGAAGGAGTTAGTTGTTTGATGGAGCTCATTGATAATAAATCAAAGAGATGGATAAAAATTTTAAAACTGCTTGTATCCAAAAATAAGTGGTGGAGCCTTCAAGAAATATCGAATGAACATATCGGTTCGGTTCGTGCCATTCAAAGCGATTTAGAACAAATGAAATCGTTCAAAACAGAGAATGGAGAGCCGTTAATCCACATAAAGCCAAGACAAGGCATATCCATTTGTTATACACAGACGATACGAGTAGACTACTATATCAAAGAAATTTTAAAAGATACGATTGAAATTCGATTGATTGACGGCATTTTTTTCGAACAAAACAGGTCTTTCTATGAATGGATGGACACGCTTAATATTAGTAGATCCACATTGTATAACACCATTCATAAAATCAATTCGATCCTTACATCCTATGACATCGAGTTACGCCCAGATAGTATGCAGTTCCATGGGAATGAGAAGGAGATTCGTCAATTCTTTGTTGAGTTTTTGTTTGAAGTGTATGGAAGCCGGCTTTGGCCATTCGATGATATTCAAAAGCAAGACGCAGTTGATTTATTACAAGAGCTATTTCAGGTGCTCGAAGTCAATGTACCAGATGTGGCTATAGATAAATACTGCCTGTGGCTCGGTGTTTCCATTCACCGAGTGAGGAAAAATTTTACCATACGACGCAATTATACGTACTCGATGAATGAAGAAAAACAGACCTCTACAGCCAAAGGTATCTATAATCAAATCAAAAACTGGGAAGAGCACATTTGCCAAATGACAAAGGACATTTTTGGTATTACACTGGATCATCACGAATTTGTCTTTTTACTATTGATCGAACCAGCTATTGGCCACTTTAAATCAATTGAATCTGTCGAAGAAAAGTTGACGTTCTTTCAATCGCATACACCACACCTCTTTGAAGCCATTCATTCATTTATCAATCAATTGGAGTTGATTTATCATCAAGAGGTGGCTAATCGCAAGGTGATGACACTGATTCTTCTCCAATATTATGTGTATTCTAAGGAAATTACCGTGAGAGATGGATTCCTTTTCAAAAAGAAATCGAGTTATTTATCAGAGGTGAAAGAGCAGCTTCCTTACTTCTATTCGAGGATTACTCATATCATCCAAGAGTTAAAAACAGACGATATACTCGCTTCTTTTGTGAAAAATGAACGGGAATTGATCCGTATCATTACGTCTACCTGGAGAGGGCTTGTTCAATTTGAAATGGAGCGAAGAAACGTGTTGAACATATTTGTTATTTCAACATTAGGCTATTATCATAGTTTGTTTATAGCAGATTTAATTAAATTAAGCGTGCCTCCTCTCATTCACACTTTTACAAGTCCAGAAAATACATTAAATGATGTAACGATGGATCAACTTGGGATTGATATGATCGTGACCGATACCGAGCTCCCTATTCAATTTGGACGATATACACTGCTGATCAGCTCTTTTCCAACAAAGAAAGAATTGGACAACTTGAACCGAAGATTGGTTGATATGATCGACTAATGTTCATCAAAAAAAGCTGCTTGAGAGCTTCTCAAGCAGCTTTTTGCTTCTGTATTAATGAAGCACGATTTGTTCATTCATCAAATCAATGGCGTAAAGTGATTGCTCATATTCATCTAATAGAAGGTATACTTTGAGCGGTGCAGCGGTTTGATCTGTCTGCTGCGTGAATAGTACACAAGTGAATTTTTCGATCCCCTCTGGCAGCTTGCTTTTCAGAAAAGGATGAAGAATAGGAGAGATTCGAAGGGTATCAACATCTTTCAGCCAAAGTTCATCTTGTAACGCAGGATAATGGTCAACCAAAAACTGACGAAACACTTCCAATGTACTCAAGGTAGATATCCTCACTTTCTTCTATCATGGCTTCAAGCTTACCTAAAACAAACATATTCAAAGTCATCCTAAGATGTCAGTCCACCAAATGTCGTATACTACTAGAGACACGATTTCATTTTTCTTCAAAAAGCATTGTAGATCATGTTTACTGTCATGAGTGTTTACTATGTATGACGTCTACTATATTCCAACCGATGGACCTATGATCATATTCTTATCTGTTTCTTTCGTGATGAAACGACAACTTCCTGCTACAAAATTCCAAATTTCTTCAAAAAATTGGTGCAATGAGACAAAAAAGAACAGCTCCTCACTGTTCTTTCAGACATTATGAGAGGTCTTTCAAAGAAAACACTTCGCCGCTCTCTGAATCAATACCATCATGGCAATCGAGCTTTCCGCATAGAACATATTGTTTTTGCACTTCGTCATAGACGTAGATAGGTGTCAGTTCAAGACGTTCTCTCAATTTTTCAAAGGCTTCTTTCTGAGATACAGTAATTTCACTTGCCGATTGAGAGGGACTCAGTATCCCGCACACTTGAAACATTTCTTTTTTATCTATGTAATTAACGGCTTCAAACGAGCTGGCGTCAATGAAGACCTTGATCTTGTCCATAAATCCACTGCCTTCTTGCCCGTTCGTTTTTAATATCGCATGGATGTATCCATGATCACGATGGAGTGTTTTCAGAACCCACTTTCCTGTATCCTTTGAATATTTTTGCGCCAAAAAGGTTCGGACTGCTTTTATACACTCAGTTTGCTCTTCTTTTGATATCGGGATGGTATCCGGTGAAGGCTCCAATGAGAAAGCTTGTTCAGCTGAAATGTCCTCATGGATATTCATTTCCTTTTTTTCAAAGGCTTTGTTTAACGGTTCATTCCATTCAATGATCTCATTCATGTGTATACAAAGTGTTTCTTCACGCCCAATTTCAAACGGTATAGTTCCTGTTCCATCGTTCTTGACATAGATTTCTTCTAATGCATAAATTGTTCGAATTCGATTGTGCTCGAAGGAAGGCCATTGAAACTGCTGCACTTGCTGCTCGGCTAAGTTCTCCAGCTTATCAATAGAAAGCACATATTCCTCAGCTCTCAGTAATGTTTTGGCTAAAAATGGTCCGTGGTGTGTAAAGTACATGAGCTGTCCATGTTCATCCCATTTCACCTCAATTCTGCCTGAAGGCGTCACTTTCACACCATCTATTGCTTCTTCGAAAAAAAGTCCCCCTTTCTCCTTCTGATGCATGTGAAAATGCTCACCATAGATTAACCCTGTTTCTTGTTCGATCCATTGAATGACATGAGCTGGATATGGTCTCTTAAATGTGACACCATGCTGCGCATAGGTTTTGTCCATGACAAAAATAACTGTTTCCACCTGTCCCGTATTCAAATTCACTTCAATAATGGCTGTGCCGTCTGGGTTTAAATCGTCGTCCTCAGGTTCCGTTTCATGAGAGGGGAACCATTCCATATTGAATCTATAAATCGTTTCATTAAACATGTTGACGTAACGATGAAAGCTGTGTCTTTTTAGATGATAAAGATCTAAGCCAAATTTCGCCTTTGTCTGATCAATCAGTTGTTGTATGTTTGCATTCAATGGATTCACCTCAAATTGGTTAAGTTTTATGGAAGAACAAAAATAACGATAAAGATGAAGATGATGATTACTGACAAGAATCCTAAAGCAATTCCCATTATGTTTGACTCTTTTGTATAGCCTGTTAATTCTCCATCAGTCGATCGGTCGATTTTTCTAAAGCGAAAAAGCATGCTTATATTGATAAGAGCTAGAGCCATAATCAATAAGAAAAGTAGAAATAAAGGTTGGATATCAAAGAATGGGTTCGATACATCTTGGAAGCTAAAAGACTGAAAGAACATAAGCCCACTCAATATCAGTTTCCAAACATTATCCATCTTCTGTTCTTTCTCCCACTCTTTCCCCAATTTTTCTTTTTCATAAATAGCTATCTGCTCGAAAATTGGAATGAAAGACTTTGTTGATCCTTTTTTAATAAAACCATAAATGCTTTGAAGGAGCATTAAAATTCCTAAACAAAGAAAGAAATGTGTAAATCGAATTTCAACAATTTGGATCAACATAAAAAAAGCGACGATTATGATAGCGGCTATTAAATTAGAGACAGCTATTTGTTTCGTCCTCATCTTTTTCAGTGCAGCTTGTTCCATGTAATACTCCTCTCCGTTTTAAATGTTTCTGTTGAACGCTCTATCTTTATTACGATTTTACCGAAAAAATGTTTCAATATTTTCCCTTTCTACTGTCAATTCGGCTTTTTTCGAAAATGAAAAGACGCCCATCATTCAATGAACGTCTTATCTTTCTTCATGAAATCAGCACATCATATTTGAACAGCTGATCTGTTTTTTATTTGGTGGGCTGCCAGGTGTTTAAAGTCATTAACAGACAGCTGTCTAGATGTCTTTTCTCCATGTTGTCTGATGTTCAGTGTTTTTTCTTCCATTTCTGTATCGCCAATGACAGCGATATAAGGGATTTTTTGCATTTGTGCTTCTCTCATTTTATAGCCGAGTTTTTCATCCCGTTCATCGATTGTCACTCTTATTCCGATCTTTCTTAATTGCTGCTGCACCTCAAGGCAGTGATCAAGGTGAACCGTTGAGACAGGGATGATTTGTACTTGTACTGGTGCCAGCCATAACGGGAAGGCGCCTGCAAAATGCTCGATGAGAATGCCAAGGAAACGATCCAGAGAACCGAAAATGGCACTATGAATGACAACTGGCCGTACCTTTTCATTCTTTTCATTGATATATGTTAAATCAAATTTCTCAGGCATTTGAAAATCTAACTGAATTGTGGCGCACTGATGGCTCCGCTGCAAGGCATCTTTTATATGAAAATCGATTTTCGGGCCATAAAATGCCCCATCTCCTTCATTTAGCTGATAATCGACTTTTAGCCGATCAAGCACATTCTTTAGCGCTGATTCAGAGATATCCCAAATGGCATCATCGCCTAACGCTTTTTCAGGACGAGTGGATAGTTCCACAGAGTACTCAAACCCAAATGTCCGATACACATGATCAACTAATTGGAAAATCCGTTTGATTTCAGCTTCAATTTGATCTTCTCTCAAAAAAATATGGGCATCATCTTGGCAAAATGTTCTGACCCTGAACAATCCATTTAATGCTCCGCTAAATTCATGACGATGCACCTGACCAAACTCAGCCATCCTGATCGGAAGGTCTCTGTATGAAAATAAGCTGTTTTTAAACATGAGCATATGTCCTGGACAATTCATAGGCTTTAAAGCAAAGCTTGTATGGTCTACTTCTGAGAAATACATATTTTCATGATAATGATCCCAATGTCCCGACTTTTCCCAAAGCTCTTGGTTCATCATAAACGGTGTGCTCACTTCTTCATATTGCGCTTTGCCTCGCACTTCTCTAGAAAAAGCCATTAATTCATTTTTGACAAGCTGACCTTTTGGTAAATAAAACGGCATACCTGGCGCTTCTTCCGAAAACATGAACAGAGATAATTGTTTCCCTAATTTCCGGTGATCACGCTTGTTTGCTTCTTCCATGAAATGAAGATACTCAGCTAGATATTTTGGATGTTGAAACGCTACACCATACACTCGCTGCAATACATCTTGATGACTGTCACCCCGCCAATAAGCACCTGCAACACGTGTTAGTTTAAATGACTTTACGAACCCAGTAGAAGGTAAATGAGGCCCGCGGCATAAGTCGATAAATTCACCCTGCTGATACACTGTGATGGCTTCTTCAGATGGGAGTCGTTTTAAAATCTCCAGCTTATATGGATCATGTGCAAACAACGATTCAGCTTCTTTGTAAGAGACCTCCTTTCTTTGGATGAGATGATTCTCGTTTATGATCTTTTCCATCTCTTTTTCAATCTCTGCCAAATCCTCTACGCTTAATGTTTGATTTAGCTTCATATCATAGTAAAATCCATTTTCGATGACAGGTCCGATTCCAAGTGTGACATTGTCATATAACCTTTTCACCGCTTGGGCTAATACGTGTGCAGATGTATGGCGCAGCACTTCAAGCCCTTCTTTTGAATCGAGTGTGACAATAGACAGCCCAGCATCGTTGTCCAGCTGGTGACTTAAATCGACCAATTGATCATTGATCTTTCCTGCCACTGCTCTTTTCCTTAAACTCGGGCTAATATGGGAGGCAACACCTGCGACAGTCGTACCTGCAGAAAACTCCTTTATCTTTCCATCTGGAAATTGAATCTTCACCATGTTTTCTTTCATGACTGACACACCTTTCATTTTTTGATATAAAAAAACACACCCATCCCTCATAAAGGGACGAATGTGTAATCCGTGGTTCCACCCAAATTCCCATAACGCATTTTCGCTTTATGGCTCTGGTGCCGTAACGTGGCATAGTCGGTATTGGATACTTCAATTTTCCCCAATACAGCTCAAAGGTGGTAAGACAACTTTTCTGCGTTAGGAAGATTTCAGCGTGACTTCCCTCTCTAGTAACCGATAAAAGCTGCTCATGTCCTTTTCAAAGCAATGATGATATAGGAGTGAACAAAAAAACACACCCATCCCTCATAGAGGGACGAATGTGTGATCCGTGGTTCCACCCAAATTCCCATAACGCGTATTCGCTTTATGGCTCTGGTGCCGTAACGTGGCGTAGACGATATTGGATACTATGATTTCCCCAATACAGCTCAAAGGTGGTAAGACACTTTTCTGCGTTAGGAAGATTTCAGCGTGACTTCCCTCTCTGGTAACCAGTAAAAATGGCTCATGTCCTTTTCTTCGCTTTTAATTTCTCCATATCTTACATGATGATGATAGAACATGTAAAGCTTTATTTTGTGCAGAGCAATTGAAATTCATTCTTTAAATGATGTGTTGCGTGTATTTACTTGGGCTGTATTCAATTTGAAACGCAGGGGATAAGGCTCGTTTCACTTCTTCAGTGATACGCTCTCCTTCTTGATTGAATTTCTTTTCCATGTCTGCGCCATTTGGCACCAAATCATCTGTCTCTTCGTCAAACCAGCGGCCATACTGTATGTTCCAATTCCAAATCTTTGAGAAAAGTGTATCGCTCATTGGTATATCATCTCTTTCTAGATGACATTGACAATACCCACAATGAAAAGGTTCACCACCGTAATCTCCTTCAATTTTCACAAAAGGATGATCCTCAAATTCACGGCAGCACACCCATTTTTTGAAGTGCTGACCGAATTCTGTCAGTTTAATTGAGTAATAACGTATGGAAGTTCGTCGTCCTATCATGTCAAAAATGCCTTGATCAATTAATCTCTTTATCCGATACTCGATAAAATCATCACCGATATACTGATCTAAATGACCAATGACTTCTCCTATTAAGCGTGGAGTTACGATGTACTCCTCTTCTGGCTCGGACTGATGAAGCCGCTTAGCCATTTTCACTAAATAAGCATCAAATTCATCTTCTGGTACACTGATCGTTTTTCCTTTTTGCCATATCCGCAGCGTATGATTTTCTTTAGCAAATGAAAGCCATTCGTTTTGTAATTTCTCTCTTTCTTCTTTTGATACTGCGTGAATGTGCTCTTTACATCTGTACAAAACCTTCAATTTTTCAGTTGTAATTTCCCCGGCATGGCGAATATCCATTCGTCTTGTATTTGTATTGAACAGCTGATCAAATGCAGTCGTTGTATTGAGTAGAGTCAATTCAATGTTTTTCTCTTTTAATAAATAGATGGCATATCGTAAACCAATTTGCTCATGTGCATTACTGCCTGTCCAGATGAGGATACGCGTACCATCTTTTATATCTTTTATTTGTTGAAGCATTCTATGCTGATCGTTGACCATGTCATCAAAATAGCCAAATTCATTTGATATCACGTTACGCAGCCACTCTATACGCTTCTCCTGTCCTTCATGTTCATGCAAATGCAAAAGGGGTCCAATCGAATAAATGTCATCAAAGGCGATAATATTATTTACTTGATCTTGCTTCATTTCACGTAATGCTTGTTTTAAACTACCGGCAGGTGCTGCCCCAAATACGATATGTATCATCATTTGTCTCCCTTTATCTTACAGTTTATTTCATCTTCACCTATTCATGGCTCTTGCGTCAATTCTATTGAGTCAATTTCATTCAAAAGTATGACAATGAGAGGATAAGATATATATAGAATGCAGAATTGAAGAGACTATATCCCACGAAATGGGGCAATCTGTTTACTGAGCTCGCTTTGAGACTTTTCTTTCTGAATGATTTATAGATAGAAATCCCCTCAAAAAAGGATTTCAGTTCAAGCTCTTATTCACAGATTCCCCTTCACAAATCGTTCTCTTCGCTTTCTTGATAATTCTGCTAGTCGCTTTTGTATCAGATTCCTTAGACCACTGTTCGCAAAGGTTCATGACCCAATTTGGCTGTGTTTTACTAGCGTCATTGAGCCAGTTTCCTACAGTATCTTGAACATATGTTGATGGATCGGATTTGAGTAAATTTAGAATAGGCAGTGCCCTCTCTGGCTCTTGTTTTAATAACTCAATATGCTTTGTCCATACCCCTCTAGGACGGATCGACTCTACAGAGAACCGGCGAATATTTTCATCCCCGCTTTTTGCCCATTCTGTTAAATATTCTATACTTTGATCAAGCTGATGACTGAGGCTTTCTCTCACTGACATCCACGCAATTTCTCGTACACCAAAATGATGATCAGCTGCAAATGGCTTAATGTACGCAAGTTTCTCTTCCAGAGTTGATAAGTGTTGTTTGTTCATATAAGCAGCCCAACAGCGAACGCTATCAGATACGTGGTGAGCAAATGCCTGTAGTACTTCCGCTTGTTTTTCCTCATTCTCTTCGTGTAGCACTTCATCTAACAATTGACCGATGAGACGAATTGCTTTCATTCCTGATTCAGCTTTTTGTTTAGTGATCTCAGATGAAATATCGTCTATATAATGGTCTAAACCAACGGACGGCAAAACATGCTGTATTAGCGTCATATGATTGACAGCCAGCCATTCAGTTAAATTCACACTTTCGATCTCTCCCTGATTCAAAAGGGTCCAGACGTCACGAGGGATATCAGTCCCCTTTCGAGCGCCTTTTCGATTGATGATATCCTCACTTATTTGCATTCTATTTTCTCTCCTCGTCTAGCAGTTCTTTTGTTAGACATTCATCGTTTTTAAAAGAAATTTGTTGATGCCTTCATTCTTTGGATATTGACTCCTATTGTAGCAAATAAACAACTTCACTGGTTCATTCTTCAAATCAAAAAGGAACTACCCGAAATAAGTAGTTCCTTCTATACAAAATTGAATTTAAGTTAGCTTCCTTGTTCGATCACCTTCAAACTCTTATGCTGAGAAAAACGGTCAAACGCCACCATTAGAATGGTCATGAGTAAAGCGAGAAAAACGGTTCCAGCACTGATCCAGCTTAGGTTTAATATAGATGTTTCGCTTAACACAATCCCTCCTACACCAGAGCCTAAGGCAAATCCGAATTGAATAAATGATGTATTGACACTTAATGCGATATCAGGAGATTTTGGTACAAGTGTTACAAGATATAGCTGCTGAGCTGGTGATGTGCTCCATGTAGCGATCATCCATATCATGATGACAGCCACCATGACCACGAGATTCCCTGTGACAAATGCTAGCAGCATGAGCATGATGATTTGCAGAATGATTCCAGAGAAAATCGTGAATATTGGGCCCTTTTTATCTGCTGCAATCCCTCCAAGGCTGGAGCCCAAAAAGCTGCATATTCCAGCTAGTAATAAAATGCCACTGATTTCTGTGATACTAAGGTTTGCTGATGCTTGCAGGAAGGGCGTTAAATAGGTAAATAACGTGGAATATCCACCTACATAGAATAGCGTCACTGCCACCGCAAGTAATATTCGCTTATCTTTTAAAATCGATAATTGCATACCAAGTGTCACCGGTTCTTGTTCTTTCATAGACGGAATTCGCCTATACACAACAATCAGCGGAATAAGCGTGATCAATCCAATGGTTGCGAATAATGCTTTCCATCCAATCATACTGCTTAGAAATGTCCCGATTGGAACACCTAAAACCAAGGAGCTGCTTAATCCCATTAAAATGATGCCAATGGCTGTTCCTCTTTTTTCACGTTCTACAAGACGAGTCGCAACAGCCATTGCCACTACAATAGCCGTCCCCCCACTGATTCCTTGTAAAATCCTTGTCATCATCACCATTTCAAACGAATGGCTGACACTTGTGATGAAATTACTTAAAATAAAAATGATCAGCATCCATGATAATATTTTTCTGCGGTCCATATTGATCGTCAGTGCAATGACAATCGGTGCGCCGATGGCTGCTGAGAGCGCTAAAGACGTGACCAATAATCCAGCAGCAGACGTCGTGACATGTAAATCATCTGCGACCATCTGGATAATGCCTGTAATGATATATTCAATCGTTCCAATTAAAAAGGCTGCTAAAGCAAGTAAATAGACAACGGTTTTGTTTTTCATCGTGACGTTTCTCCTTTGGGCAATGTTTACGATTTGATTTCATCTATAATAGGAATTTGAATTTCAATGAGTCTGCCTTCTTCATTTTCAGACAAAGGGTAATAAATCTCTCGGCCCGGCTGGTCTTCTTTCACGCGGTATCCGTTATTTTCAATCCATGTCGCCAGGTCAATACAAGCAGTTTGTGCGGATGGAGAATGTGAATGAAATAACAGTGTCGCCATTGTTTCTTCTGCAGGTAACGTACGTATCTTGATTCCTTGAGGAAGAGTGCCCCTTAACGATTTGACGGAATACCCCACCTCAAATTCGAACTCACTTTCTTTTTCCATTGATTCCCTCCACAGCACCACTTGTGGTCCCGAGATCAATTCTTGTTGAATTTTAAGTAATAAATGATGAAACGTTTGAAAGAATGAAGGAATTTCGTCAACAGTTCCGTTGGATTGAAAAGACATGATGCTTTTGCTTTCAACAGATTTGATAATGACCTCCTGTTCTTTTTCAACACACCCCTCTCGTTTAATGAGGTGCATCCGCTCCTTAATACGCGCTAATTTCTGTTGTTCTCTCTCGATCAATTGCTGAATCTCACTTTCTTTCAGCAGAAACATGCCCTGAATCTGCTCTACCGAAATATCTTCCCGAAGAAGCTGAGCCATTTGCTTTAACGTAAAGCCCAATTCCTTGTACAGAAAAATTCGATTGACCTCAAGCAGCTGCTCAGCTGAGTAATATCGGTATCCCGAATCTTGATCAATCTGCTTAGGCTTTAATAAATCAATTTGGTCATAATATCTTAAGGTTTTAACAGGCACTTTACTTAACATAGAAAAATCGCCGATCTTGAACATCCTGCATCTCCTCCGTTTTGTTGATCTGATCAAAGTATAAACCTTTCAGTTAAGGGGAAGGTCAACTGAAGAATTTAAAAATGTCGATTCGCTTCAGTAGAAACAAAAAAGCACTATTTTCAAATAGTGCCTAAAACGAAGGTTTTCGATTCACTTTTAAAAGAATGCTTTCTGATAAGAGCGGAGCACATGCCATCACCCCTTGAATTTATTCATTTACCCCAAACAATCCAATCTTTTCAGGCACTTTACAATATCTCCACTTTTAAAGAAATTGAATATGGCACCCTCGCTAAACCGTTCGGCTCTTACAACCCCCATCATGAGAGCAAGCACACACTGCGCATTTAAATTTGAAATGTCCACATTCTCCATATCGTTCGGTCCACCTTCAATCCCATTTTCTTTGAGGATCTCTCTGTAGCGGGTAAGCTCCAGCTCTTGATGTTGTTTTGCAAAGGTATAAACATCTTCGATCAAGTGACGAACCGTTTCGGAATAATTCACAAAGGGCATCTGAATCGGATGTTCAGCTGTGCCATCATTTTCTTGATCGATTACCCATTCTCCAATATGATCTTCCTGAAGCAGCGGTATGTATTTTGTTAGAATATCGAATTGACTCATTTTCATCCTCCTCTATCTCCTTTATATGGTTTACTCTGATCGACACCTATGGATCAGTATAAAAAAATCCGTGATCATCCTACCAGCTAGACACCAGTATTCAAATCACGGACAGTCTTTATTCACTTCACTTTTTATACTCTAACCATTGATACAACTGTCTCCACATGCGCCGTTTGCGGAAACATATCCACTGGCTGCATGTATTCGATTTTGTAGTCTTTTGACATGTATTCAAGGTCTTTTGCTAGTGTGGATGGGTTGCAAGAGACGTAGACAAGACGTTTTGGTTTGACTTGTTTGACAGTGTCTAAGAAGGTGCGCTCGCAGCCTGTTCTTGGCGGGTCCACGACGATGACGTCAGGACGGAAGCCTTCTTTGACCCATTTTGGCAGCCAATGTTCCGCTGTTCCTGTCACATAGGTCGCGTTTTTCATGCCGTGTTTTTTGGCATTTTTCTTGGCATCATCAATCGATTCTTTGATGACATCCATTCCTCGTACTTCTTTGGCACCATCTGAAAGCCACATCCCAATCGTTCCAACGCCGCAATACGCATCGACAACCTTTTCTTTGCCAGTCAGTTTGGCCGCTTTTTTCGCTTCGTCGTAAAGCTTTAGCGTTTGCTTCGGATTCAATTGGAAGAAAGCACGTGCACTCAGTTCAAAGGAGACGTCTCCTAAAAATTCTTGAATGACCATGTTGCCAGCTAGGTGAGATGTCTTATGGCCAAAGATGACCGACGTTTTTTCACCGTTGACATTGTGCATAATGGACGTCACTTCTGGCAGACGTTTTTGAATGGCTTCGGCGATTTCTTTTTTCTTTGGAAATTCAGGTTTCGATGTGACAAGGACGACTTGTACTTCCCCTGTTTCAAAGCCGACACGCACGACAATTGAGCGTACGTCGCCTTTTCTTGTCCGTTCATTGTAGACCGATACACCGAATTTCTCTAAGATTTTGCGGACAACGCCCGTTGTTTTGTTCGTATTTGGATGCTGCACGATACATTCCTTGATCGGTACAAGCTTATGAGAGTTCAGTCCATAAAGCCCAGCAATGATGTCACCGCTGTGAGAACGCCCTACTTGGAACTGGCTTTTGTTCCGGTAGTGCCACGGATCTTCCATACCGATCGTTGGTCGAATATCTAGTTTTTCAACTGATAGCTTCGTATGTCGTTCTATTGATTGAATGACAATATCTCGTTTTTCCTTTAGCTGCTGCTCGTATGCCAAATGCTGTAGCTGACAGCCTCCGCACTGCTCGTATACTGGGCATGGCGGTTTCACTCGATGCTCGGAGCGCTTTCGGACTTTTCTAACCGTACCTTCTGCATATTTTGCTTGGACATTCGTTGCTTCCACAACCACTTCTTCGCCTGGAAGCGCACCCGGGACAAAGACCACTTGCTTTTTAAAATAACCGACCCCTTCCCCATTAATGCCAAGGCGTTTAATGGTAAGCGGGAACTGCTGTCCCTTTTGTAAAAGGGCACCTTGCTGTTTTTCCTTCACTTCATTCTCTCCGTTCTATCTGAACCCTTGATAGGTTGTCTTCATTTTATTCCATCTCATTAGTATATCATGACTTGGACAAAGAGAGAAAATCCCTTTCATTTATTTATCTGTCTCAATGCTTCTCCATAAATATAAAGAAGCGTAGCTTAAATACGGGGTCCACTCCTTGCTTAATGCTGCCATTTCTTCTTTTGTCGGCTTTTCAGGCAGGTCAAAGTGCCGCTTGATGGCGTTTTGAATACCGATATCTGCCATCGGAAAGAGATTTGGTCTTCCAAGCCCATTCATGAGCACATTTTGAACTGTCCAAGGGCCAATCCCTCTAATCGGAAGCAGACGTTCTTCTACCTCCAGATCAGTTAAATCGTGTAATTCTTCTAAACAAAGAGAGCCGCTCACAATTCGCTTCGATACATCGATGACATATTCCGCTTTCCGCTGACTAAATTGGAGCTTTCTCAAATCCTCTGTTTCAAGTGAGGCGATGGCTTCCGGTAAAGGATCAAACCAAACACCTTCTATTTGCTCACCGTACGTATGAACAAACCGTTTCGTGAGCTCATAAGCAAACGCCAGATTGAGCTGCTGATGAATGATGCATTTCATCAAACAATGATATAAGTGAAAATCCAGCATGAGCGGTGTCCCGACATGACGCTCAAATATGGACGCTAAATTCGTTTGAGAAAAATGCTCATGCACAGCGTGTAATTGATGCTTCATGCCAAATATCCGCTTCACCTCACATATGAGAGGTTCCTCAGGACCTTTTCCTTGCACCCGAAACGTGGGCGCTTCTTTTGTTCCGGTGGCTTGAACGACGACAACGTATGGTTTTTGTTCTAACCTAATTGGTACTTTGATTTCTCGTTTATTCAAATCGACTGCTTTTAATGGATCACTTGATAAGCGTCTGAGCACTTGATCGAAATGATACGGCGGCTCCACCACCAGCTCTTTTTCCCACATGTTTTACTCTTCCTTTCTGCAAACACGCAGATGCGATTGTTTCACTTTGCATGAATGATTCTCCATATTGAATACTTTTAAACATAAAGAGTACAAGAATTTATCAGTTATATCTTCCTTATTTACGGTCATTTTCCTTTTGGATGAAGGAACATTTTTAGTCGAATTCAGCTAAAATTCGACAGCATCCTTCAATATTTTAGGATCATTTACCTTAAATTAGAAATAGAACCTCTGGGTGATATCTTCTATTCCGAAAACATTTGTATAATTATGACATATCAAGGAGGTGAACAAAGGAATTAGCTGATTAGGCAATCATTTGTTTTATCTTGCAGGACCATATTTTACCTCATTGATAACCGGCTTCACCTAGTTTCACTTTTTACGAAAAGAAAGACCCAAAATTTAAAAACAAAGGAGATCCGACCAATGAAAAAAACCATTCTTTCTGTTGCCCTTGCCACTGCTGTTTCTTCGACACTACCAGTATTCGCTGACGCTGCTGAACAAAAAACTACTCCAGTTTCAACTACTGTTCAGCAAACTGTTTTAAACAAAGCTGTTGAAAGTAAAGCATCTACAACCGCAGGAAACGTTAATATTAACTTTGACGTACTTGGTATAGCTAATGCATTAATCAATGCTGCAAATGCTAACACAAACCGTGAAGGCTTTGTCAAAGGACTAATGGAGTCTGCTTTCTATGCTGCGGGCTCAAAATACAATGTCATGGTATTTAACTTAAGCCAAGGTTATGAGACTCGTTTCAACGGAGTCAAAACGTTTGCTACTGTGAAATACGGAAGCATTACTTACGGAGTTTGGGTATTTGAAAATGGATCTTTCACAAACAAAGGTGACGGCGGCTACATCAACTGGGCATTTAGAGGCTGGTTCGACCGTAACGGTGGTTTCGTCAACTTCCGTCGTCCTTAATTCTCGGTTTTATCCATCAATCATACACGCACATTGGACCGATCTCAGTAATGAGATCGGCTTTTTTATGCAGAACACGTATAAGTTCACCGGTGCTGCTTCATGATATAATGCAAGTCTGGAGGGGTGCACATGCTGAAAAAAATTGCAGTGACAAAAAACGGCGACTTGATTGAACATGCAACATTACAGCAGCTTTCAAGCCCCGATATCGCCTGGTACTGGATTGATTTCCATGCGCCAACGGAAAAGGAAGCAGCGCTTTTGAAGGAATACTTTCAGTTCCATCCGCTTGCGATTGAGGATTGCTTCCATTATTTACAGCGGCCGAAGCTTGATTTTTATGAAGGGTATTTATTTTTCGTGCTTCATGCCCTGAATCAAAAGACGCTTCGATCTGAGGAAATCGATCTGTTTGTCGGTGACAATTATATCGTGACCTTTCATTTGAAGGAAGCACCATACATTGATCGTGTCATTCGAAAGCTCAAAGAATCTGACAAAACCCGAAATAGCGGACCTGAGCATATTGCTTATATGCTGATTGATCAGCTTACCGATGATTATTTCCCAATCATTTATCAAATTGAGGACAGGCTGAATGAAATTGAGGATGAAGAAGGTCATAAAACATATGGAACGCTGATGAACGAAGTATTCGGAATTCGATCCGATTTGCTCAAGCTGCGAAGAACGATTATCCCGATGAGGGACCTTTTATATCGTATTGTCAACACAAATACGATGAGAAGCGATACGAACCGGCAAGCATATTTCAATGATATTTATGATCACCTTTTGAAACTAACCGAGATCGTCGAGTCAAACCGTGATATGACGGCCGATTTACGAGACAGCTATCAGACGCTGAATTCCAATCGAATGAATGCGATCATGATGACATTGACCATTGTGTCGACCATTTTTATCCCACTCACCTTTATTGTTGGGGTGTACGGAATGAACTTTGATAACATGCCTGAATTACACTGGAAGTATGGCTATTTTGGGGTGCTGATTTTCATGGGTCTGCTCGTCTCGGGTATGCTTTTGTGGTTTAAGCATAAAGGGTGGTTCCGCATTTTCAAATAATTTGTTGAGAGAATAGCTTGGGGGCGGTTAAGGTGGAAAACTGGATTCCATTGACTCATCAAGAACTAAAGCTGGTATGGGAGACGCTCTATCGAGATTTCAAATTTAATCCAAGCATCTCTCGTTTTCCCTCATTCCACGTACCATCTCCTTATATTACATATGATATCTCTGTTTATTTTGAGGACCCTTCCCTTCTACATGCGGAGGAAGACCTTGAAGAGAAAGCGTTACTTGCTTTTCAGGAGCATATGAGAACAGACGAATATATGCTGGCACTCGATTGGCAGCACGAATGCTACTGGATCACTCCATACGGGTCATTTGAAAAAGATGAAATTGGGGAATGGAGAGTCCCTGTGCTTCCTAACGGGGATTATGATTTCTTTTTATCAAAGGAGATGCATTGGGGCTTGCTAGGACATCCTTGGGAGCAAACAATCACGATTTTCGGTGAGGGCTTGATTGACTCTTTTACGCGTCATCACCCGATTTTGTTTCAGCGTAAAATAAGAGAAGGATAAAGAAAAAGCTCGCAGGTCTTCTGCAAGCTTTTTTCTATAGCTGAGGCAGATGCCATACTTTTTCAAGCATGAGATCGTCTAGGCTTTTAAAGGAATATCCTTGTTTTTTCAGAGCCGTGATGGCATCATCCAATGCCTCGGCATTGTCCCTTGAGACGGTATGAAGTAAGTAAATGGCACCTGGGTGCGCCTGCTTCATCATTTGATCGTAGGCATACTGTTTTCCTTTTTGATGATGAATATGCCAGTCCACAAACGCTACTGACCAGAAAACGGTTTGGTAGCCGAGCTCTTTTGTTTCCTTCAGCACTCTTTCACTGAATACACCGCGCGGCGGACGAAGATAGAGGTTGTCTTGTTTTCCAGTGATTTTGTACACGGCTTCATTGACACGGTCCAGCTCTTCTTTGATTTCTTTCGTACTCTTTGTTGTTAAATCTGGATGGTGATAGGAGTGGTTGCCAATGATATGACCTTCCTCTGCCATACGTTTGACGAGCTCAGGCTGATCTTTTACAAAGTGCCCTGTCACAAAAAAGGTGCCTGGTACTTGATGTTTTTTCAGCACATCTAAGATCTTCGGCGTGTACCCATTTTCATAGCCATTGTCGAAGGTAAAATAAATCTCTTTCTTTTTCGTGTTTCCTAAATAAAAGGCATCATACTTTTTTAAAAGGACGTTCAATTCTTTACCCGCATCTGCTGGCTTGTGTTCTTTGCTTTTCGCAAATCCCCAGTGGACGGGCTTATTAGACACGGCTTCCGCTTCTGAGAGAGGCATGGATACAAAAAGCGCACATAAACAGATGAGCATGTATTTTTTCATTTACGTCACTTCCCGGTTTTTCTTCTATTGTGCAGAATAAGACCGAGACTCATACACTGATTCACCTGCCAAATTAAAGAAAAAAGCCCGCACTGCGCGAGCTATTCTTCCTTCCAATCATTTTTAAACCGTTCATATTTCGCTTCTAGGTCGTCAATCATCTGGATCAGTCTGTCTATATCCTCAACATCTGTTGATTCAGGATCTAATGAATCAATCACATTCATAAACATATCTAATCGGTTCTTTAAATAATCAACCTGCTGCTCTTTGCTGTCTGCTGCCTTGCCCATAGATACACTCCCTTTAGCATTTGTTTCTAGCTTATCTTTTTTCCCCTTGTAAATCAATGATGCCCCACTTGCGTATAACGGTGATGGGGCTTAAAATTAACTGTTGGCGGGTCTACGTTTGCCCGAATGAAAAGGAGATAGATACCATGAACCAAAAAACAGCACTTCGTCCGATTACACCTGCATACGACCCTTGGGAAGCCTATCTCGATGTGCAGGATTACGGAGAGATGAAGCTGACAAATATCGAATTTACAACAACGACGTTGTGTAACATGAGATGTGAGCACTGTGCGGTCGGCTATACCTTACAGCCTAAGGACCCGAATGCACTGCCGCTTGATTTACTGCTTCGCCGTTTAGATGAAGTTCCGCTTCTGCGCTCAATCAGTATTACAGGCGGAGAGCCTATGCTTTCTCTCAAATCTGTGCGGGAATATGTCGTCCCTTTATTAAAGTATGCCCATGAACGCGGCGTCCGTACACAGATCAATTCAAACTTAACACTTGATTTGGCGCGATATGAGGAAATTATTCCATACTTAGATGTCCTTCACATCTCACATAACTGGGGAACTGTCGAAGAGTTTGCAACGGTCGGTTTTGCGATGATGGACAGAAAACCAACCTTTGAGCAGCGCGAGAAATTATTTAACCGCATGATTGAAAATAGCCGGGCACTTGTCAAAGCAGGTGTTACCGTATCTGCTGAAACCATGCTTAATAAACGCACGCTTCCATATATTGAACACATCCACCGGCAAATCGTGGAGGAAATGAAATGCCAGCGCCACGAAGTTCACCCAATGTACCCAAGTGATTTTGCCAGCGCCCTTGAATCATTGACGCTTCCGCAAATGCGTGATGCGATTCATCAGCTGCTTGATATTCGTGATCAAGACACATGGATGCTGTTTGGCACCTTGCCATTTTATTCTTGCAGCACAGATGAAGAAGATCAGCGCCTCCTCAAGCGATTGCGTCAGGAGAAACATGTCACGGTACGAAATGACCCTGACGGCCGCTCACGTTTGAATGTGAATATTTTTGATGGGAATATTATTGTGACAGACTTTGGCGATACACCGCCGCTTGGAAACATTGCTACTGATACATTGCAATCTGCTTATTCACGCTGGATGGACACAAAATTAGCAAAAGAGCTGAATTGCCATTGTCCAAGCGTACAATGCCTCGGTCCGAATGTTCTTGTGAAAAACAGCTATTATCAAGATGTTGATTTTACTTCTCGTACAGCCAGGGGGTAACCGATAGATGGACGATACTTTTCTGACAATAGTCAAGAACAAATACATTGAAATTCTCCTTGTGGGACTCGTTCTTTGGCTTGCCGTCTTTATGATTAACAAAGCGCTTCAAATTTTCTTTAAACGAACGGAGTTTATAGAGGACAAGAAGAAAAAAACGATCGAGAGCTTGGTCAAATCTGTTACAAAATACACCGCTTCGATTTGCTTTGTAATGTATGTCATTTCTCTCTTCTTTCATGATTTCGGAAAAATCCTTGCAGGTGCTGGTGTTGCTGGGATCGTCATCGGTTTTGGCGCCCAGACACTGATTCGCGATATTTTAGCAGGCATTTTTCTGATCTATGAACGTCAGATTCATAAAGGGGATTATGTGACAGTGAATAACCTCTTTAATGGAACGATTGAAGAGATTGGTCTCCGCTCTCTGCAAATTAGAGAATGGAGCGGCAAGCTGTTAACCATTTCTAACGGAGACATCCGGCAAATTCAAAACTATAACATGCACTACATGCGGATTACGGAGTCTGTATTAATTAGTGCGAATCAAAACCCAGACACAGCCTTTCAAGCACTCGAAACGGCCTGTGACCATTTAAATCAGATGCATCATGATTTTCTCAAAAAAGATGAATTTCAACATGCCATTGAACCGTTTCAAGTCCATGGCATTATGGGCCTGAACAAGCTGAACCGCGGGATTGAGATCACAGTGAAAGGAATGGTCGAAGACGAAAAATACTTCGATGCTGCCCTCGCTGTCCGAAAAGAAATGATCAAACAACTTCATCAGCATGATGTCAAATTGCTTGAAGATCTCGTTTATCCCCAGCCTGCAAAATAACCTCATTTATGATGGGGTTATTTTTTTGATTGTTTTTTGTTAACCAGTTAATTATAATGGATTATAGTTAACTGGTTAACAAAAAGAGAGGATGTTGATTCATGACAAAAAAAGAAGCGATATCATTTATTAAAGAGATGTATGAAGAGGTATTAATCAAATTCAATATAGAAAAAGTGGAGGCTTATTTTTCACCTGACTATCAGCAAGTGACCGATGGAAAGGTTTCGACACTTGATGAGTTTAAAAAGCATCTATCCACATTAAAAGGAATAACAAAAAAGCTTGAGATCCCCGCTTTTCATGATGTGTTATTTGATGAAGATACGCAGCAAGGGTGTTTTCGTTACACTGTACATGTGGAACTCGCAAGCGGGGACCGGGGTTTAATTGATGTCATGGCTCTTTTCACGTTATTAGATGGCAGGATCATTCGGTGCGACGAGCTGACGAAATCTCACAAGCAGCATGAAACGCTTGAACAGCTTGGACACATCAACTGAGAAATCTCTTCATTTCAGCCCTCTTACTTCTATCCTCTTGACTGATTCATGTATAATAGAAGGCAGAATGATTTCATGCAGCATGGGGACCCTCATACTGTGTATTTACTAAGTGAAAGAGAGTGAATAAGATGGGTCGTAAGTGGAACAACATTAAAGAAAAGAAAGCATCAAAGGATGCCAGTACAAGTCGTATTTACGCAAAATTCGGGCGTGAAATCTATGTGGCTGCCAAACAAGGTGAGCCAAACCCAGAATCAAACCAAGCACTTCGTTTTGTCCTAGAACGTGCAAAAACATATAGTGTCCCAAAACACATTGTAGACCGTGCCATTGAAAAAGCAAAAGGCGGTGCGGAAGAGAATTTCGATGAGCTGCGCTACGAAGGATTTGGTCCAAACGGATCAATGGTGATCGTTGATGCCCTCACCAATAACGTCAACCGCACAGCTTCAGATGTTCGAGCAGCATTTGGGAAAAACGGTGGAAACATGGGCGTAAGCGGCTCTGTTGCTTATATGTTTGACCAAACAGCTGTCATCGGTGTCGAAGGAAAAAGTGAAGAAGAAACGCTTGAGCTTTTAATGGAAGCAGACGTTGATGTACGTGACATCATGGAAGAAGATGAAACAGTGATTGTATACGCTGAACCAGATCAATTCCATCAAGTACAAGAAGCATTCAAACAAGCCGGCGTTGAAGAATTTACTGTCGCTGAAATCACAATGCTTCCTCAAAATGAAGTGACATTAGATGATGAATCTAAAGAACAATTCGAGAAACTAATCGATGTATTAGAAGAGCTTGAAGATGTGCAGCAGGTTTATCATAATGTGGATTTAGGGGAATAAAAATTTAAGCCATAGTAGTGGTTGGGTTCATTCAACTGCTGCTATGGCTTTTTTATTTTCTCAAAACATGTAATATATAAATAAAATGTTAATTTCTACAACTCTTTAAGGAGCTGAGCTTCATTTTTAAAACATGGTGGTTTTCTTATTATGGATTTATGATCATTCCTATTCTTGGGCTAAGTTTTATTTTCAGCAACTTCATGATAGTAACAAAAATTTTCTTCTTTCTCTTCATCGCATGGTATTTATATAACATCTTTGACTTTTACAAAAGTGAATTGAAAGGGAAAAATGATAAAACCAATTAGCAAAAAACAGTCATCTCCCCTTGATAAGAGGAGACGACTGTTTTAATTCATCCCTTGAAATCCAAACGTCAGGTGATCCTGCACAGGAATCCAAGCGCCGATTCCTTGTGAGGTCACGTTTTTTACGACGAGTTTGCGTTTATTTCCTTTGAGCACAAGGTACACTTCTCCGTATGTCACCTTTCCTTTTTCGTTAATCGCTGGTGCATAGGCATGAAGCGAAGCTGCTTTTTTCGGAGATACATGGTACGACTGATCTCGTTTTGTTCCTGCGCCAATCACTGTGTCAAAAGCGAGGGGCAGCTTTGTTTTTTGAATGGCTTTTTGCATCATCAATGTTTTCACATCTTCCGGGTTTGGCACCTTTGCTGTGAGCCCGCCGCTCACTTTCACTTGCTGCTTTTGAACGTATTTTCCAATGGCAGTTTTGTTGCCGACTCTATTATCAATGTGGTTCGTATTCACTTTTTTGTATTCCCAGTTGGCAACCGTTTCGTTTGAATCGTAGCTCAGTGCCCATCTTCCAAGGAAAATGGTCGCGCGGTATCCAACCGCTAATGGCGTCCCTGAAATGCTGGATTCATTCAGCATTTTGATCAAATGGGTATTTTCAATCGGTACATTCGTTGTTTTGAACAATTCAGCTGTCAGCTCGCTCGGCTGGAGCAGGGGCTGATCCTGTGACGCGTTCGGATACGTATTCTCCTTTGAGATACTAGCGACAGACGATGGCACCTTAAATGGCTTCGCCGCCTTCGCTGGAAAGCTGTATAGAAAACTTAAGGATAAGAGAACAACAAACATGATGCGGGGCATCTTTTTCATATCATCACTCTTTCTCATTCATTTTTCCATAGTATTTTCCGCAAAGACGTCCCTTATCCACAAAAGATTATAAAAGGAAAAATCCAATCGCCATAATGAAATAGGCAGCAAGTAATGTGGCGCCTTCAAACCAGTTTGTATCACCATCATTTGATAAAATGACCGTGAGTAACACAGCGGATGCCATCGCAATGAGCTCTGGTAAAGAGAAAATGAGCGGCATCTGCTTATTGAAAAAAAGAGAGCTGATGACAAGGATTGGCGCGACCATCATGGCAACCTGAAGCGTTGAGCCAAAAGCAATTTCCACCGCGACATCCATTTTGTTTTTATACGCCATGATGACAGCTGAGGCATGTTCTGCGGCATTTCCGACGATGGCCACAATAATGACTCCGATAAACAGCTCACTCCAGCCAAATTGTTCTCCCACCGTATCAAATGTATGGACGAGGCGCTCTGAAATGTACGCAACGGCAATCGTCGCAAGCAGCAAAATCACAGTGGCAAACTTACCAGACCATTCAGGTGTTTCTTCTTCCGTCTCCGCTTCCACGTCCATGCTCTCCAGCTTGGCAACATAGACTCCGCGGTGGCTGACCAGTTTGAAATAGAGCGCTGCGACATAAAGCAAAATCATCACAATGCTAATTCCAATGCTTAAAACAAATTGTTTATCCTCAGCCATCTCCACCGAAAACACTTCTGGAATGACAAACGCCACAATAATGGCAAACATGAGCAAGCCCGAGTTGTGCCTTGCATCGTGGACATTGAACACTTGGCGCTTATATTTTAATCCGCCAACGAAAAAAGACAGCCCCGCCACAAGCAGTAAGTTTCCGATAACTGATCCAGTTAATGAAGCAAGTACAATAGCTGTCAGTCCTTGCTTTAATGCAAAAAATGAAATAATTAACTCTACCGCATTTCCAAATGTGGCGTTTAAAAGCCCGCCAATTCTTGGGCCCGCTATGATGGCAAGACTTTCTGTGGCTCTTCCCATAAAACTAGCAAGACCAATAATGGCGATACAATACACGGCAAACATGATGACCTGCGGGAAATGAAGAAAACTGCCAATGACCGATAGCGGCACACCAATTGCGACAATCACAAGAAACAAACGATTCATACAGCCATTCTCCTTTACATATGTCTGATTGTTATTCTTTCGTGAGTGCCGGCATCATATACATTTAGATTCGTTCGTGTGAGAAGGTGACCTCAATACTTCCTTTCACAGACTGCACCATCGAACAATGCTTCAAAGCAATTGTGATGACTTTATCTATTTGTTCTTTAGATGTATTGATGTGTTCAAAAATGATATGTAAATGAATACGGGAGATTTTGTTTACAGCTCCTGCTCTTGTCGTTTCAGGTGTGATCGACAGCCCTTCACAGGATATTCGCTTTTTCCGGCATACATGAATGAGCATTTCTCCAAAGCAGCCTGCAATAGCTGAGGTGAACAATTGAGATGGCCTGTACCCCATTTCTTCTTTTCCTGAGATATACAGCTGCTTTTCATCTGTTCCCGCAATCCACCGGTCCGTTTCGTATATCAGTTTCATTCCTTTTCCACCTTTCTATTGAAACCCCTATGGTTCCATTGTACGATGAAAATATGAACTTGTAAGGAGCTTCTTATGTCGAGAATTCACTTTATGATTTTAATTTTACTTGTATCTGTATCTGGTTTTTCGCAGGGAGCGTTATTGCCTGTCATTTCGATTATTTTTGAACATGCCGGCACTTCTCCTACGTTAAACGGTCTGCATGCCACAGGCTTATATCTTGGCGTGCTGCTAGCATCTCCCTTTATGGAAGCGCCGCTTCGCCGGTTTGGGTTTAAGCCGTTAATTGTCATTGGGGGCGCTGCTGTCTTTTTAAGCTTGTTTAGCTTTGTGTTTTTTGAATCTTATGTCGTCTGGTTCTTCCTGCGGCTCATGATCGGGATTGGTGATCATATGCTGCATTTCTCTACACAGACGTGGGTGACCTATGCGTCGTCATCGAGAAATCGCGGGCGAAATATTTCATTGTATGGGTTATCCTTTGGACTCGGTTTTGCCGCTGGACCTTTTTTAACACCACTCATTGAAATCAACCCATCTTTACCTTTCATTGTTTCTGGTGCCGTTAGTTTATGTATTTGGCTGCTTGTTTTTGTTTTGAAAAATACATATCCAGATACGGGCGAAGTGCAGACGTCAGAGCAGACAAACAGTTTGAAGCGCTTTAAGAAAGCCTTTCAATTTGGCTGGGTCGCCTTTATGATGCCGTTTTGCTATGGCTTTTTAGAAACGACACTCAATAGCAACTTCCCTGTGTATGCACTTAGAAGCGGGGTAACAGTGGATGCAGTGGCGTTTATTTTACCTGCGTTTGCCATTGGAAGTATTGTCTTTCAGCTACCTCTCGGGATGCTCAGCGACCGGTTTGGCAGGCGCCGCATCATTTTATGTGTCACACTCGTCGGGTCTTTCTTTTTCCTACTAGCAGGAATTTTCATTCAATCGGTTTTGGCTGTTGCGATTTGTTTCTTTATTGCCGGAATGGCTGTAGGCTCTACCTTCTCACTTGGCATCAGTTATATGACCGACTTATTGCCAAAGCATCTGCTTCCTGCTGGAAATTTGATGTGCGGGATGGCGTTTAGTGCGGGGAGTATTCTCGGGCCTGTTCTCGGTGGAATCTTTGTGCAAACGTTTGAAGGAATGAATTTACTTTACCTTGTCAGCATCGTGATATTATTCGTGTTTTTCTGCGTTCGATTTGGGCGAACGGCAGCAGTGGTTGAAAGTTCCAATGCATCCATTTCTAAATGAAAAAAACTCCCCTGCGCTATGCAGAGGAGTTTTTTCATTTAGTGATATCCATTTTGCCCGTTCGCACTGCCGCTTGTTTTGTGCTTAGGCTGATGACCTTTGTTTTGTTTCGTATTGCTTCCGCCTTTTTTCGATTGTTTGGACATATGTGATTTCCCCCATCCATTCAGATTGAACTTGTTCGTTCTTCTTTAGGATGCCCGGATTTCTTTATAGCTTGCCTGGTACGATTTTACGTTTATGTAAAAGCGCATTGAGCTCGCCGCCAAGGATAATCATGATGCCGGTTAAATAAAACCAGATCATTAAAATAATGATTCCCCCAATGCTTCCGTACATCGCACTGTAGTTGGCAAACTCGCCTACGTAAAATGAAAACAGCATGCTGACCAAAATCCATCCAATCGATGCAAAAATGGCACCTGGCAGAACAAATTTCAATTTCAGCCTAATGTTTGGAGCAAAATAGTACAAGGATGTAAAAACAATCAACAAAATCAGCGGGCTAATGATCCATCTCATCGCAGTCCATACGGTGAGAAAGGCATCTGACTGCCCGACTAATTTAGCGACAAATAAACCAAGTTCTTTTCCAAAGACAGGCAGCATCAAGGCAAAAATAATGGTCAAAACCATCGCGATCGTTAAGATGATCGATGTTAAACGTACGAGAATGAAGGAACGATTCTCCTCAACTTCGTAAGCATGGTTAAAAGCTCTGACGACGGCATTAATGCCGTTAGATGCTGACCAAAGGGCGGCAATAATCCCGAACGATAATAATCCGCCGTTACGATTATTCAGCGTCTGATCGGCAATGGATTCAATCATCGAAAGCGCTCCTTCTGGCGCATAACCAGAAATGACGCTCAGGACATCCTTTGACGTCAGCGGCAAATACCCAACCAGTGTCAGCACGAAGATGAGAAACGGAAATAATGAAAGCAAAAAGAAATACGCAAGCTCAGCAGATTTTGCCGGTCCTTCATGCAGCAAAAAGCGTTCAATTAACGCTTTAATAAAACCCATACGCCTCATCTCCAATGATCAATCTGTCTGTTTCGATTGAAAGTGATCCTTTGTTTCTTCAATAATTTCTAATACCCTTGGGGTTGTTTCCTTTAACTGATTGACCTGTTCATTTAAAAATGACAAATCATCTGAGACTGTTCGCATCAGCTGCTTCGTTTCTTCCATCTTTTCTTTCATGCAAGCCGATATTCTGCCTGGCTCCTGGCGGTATTCATCCAGCTTTTGCTGGCAGTCATTCCATTTGTCTTTGAGTGCAATTCTCGTTGGCCGATGAAATAAAGTTAGCAATGCGCCGCAAACTGCCCCTATGACAGCTCCTCGGAGCACGATTTGATTTTTTTCTTCCATCTCGTCTGATCTCCTTTCAGTTAAAGGTGGTTCTCTTTCTTTACATACGTCAAAAAACGGTCAATTCCTGTTTCAATTAATTCATTGGACTTCCTCAAAGTTCCCAGTGTAATAAGGATCTGGCACATCATCTCGATCGTCATCTTCTACAAAATCAAGAAGACGGCCAATAAAGTGATGTTTCCCATAGCCGGCTATACTGCGAAGTGCCCCTACATTTTCAGCATCCATCGCCATGATATAGTCGTATGTGGTGATATCCTTCTCCATGATTTGTCTTGCAGTCATTCCTTCATAGCTGATGCCTTTTTCATCAAGCAGCTTTCGCGTTCCTTCATGCGGAGGACTTCCTTGATGCCAGCCGCCAATCCCTGCTGAATCAATCACAAAGTGCTCGCTAAGCCCCTCATCTTCTACTCTTTTTCTAAACATGGCCTCTGCCATCGGTGACCTGCAAATATTGCCAAGACACACGAATAACACATGAATCATTCTTCATTCTCCTCCTATCTTTTCCCTAAGAGTTCTTTTCGAAAACCTTTTCTCTATCATATCAAGCCCTTTTTCTTTTGGAAACTTTGCAAGAAAAGCTCTCATCGCCATTGACAAATTACACAAAAACAGGAGAAACTTTAGGAGAATTACACAAACAAAGGGGGATATTAGATGGGAATAATTGAGCAGTTTGTCACGACGATGAACAATTTTTTGTGGGGGCCTCCCCTATTGATTTTAATTGTTGGTACTGGAATATACCTCACCTTTCGCGTTCTCTTCATTCAAATTAGATTACTTCCTTATTCTTTAAAGCTCGCTTTTTCTAAACAAGACAAAATGTCAGAAGGAGATATTTCTCATTTCCAAGCGTTAATGACGGCTCTTGCTGCAACTGTCGGTACAGGGAATATCGTAGGTGTGGCCTCGGCAGTTATAGCGGGTGGTCCGGGTGCGGTATTCTGGATGTGGTTTGCTGCATTTTTCGGAATGGCCACTAAGTTTGCAGAAGCTGTTCTTGCAGTTAAATACAGGATCAAAAACGAAAAAGGCGAAATGTCTGGCGGACCTATGTATTATTTAGAGCATGGATTGAAACAGAAATGGCTAGGGGTTCTATTTGCTGTTTTTGGCGCCAGTGCTGCCTTTGGGATCGGCAACCTGGTACAGTCTAATTCCATCTCAGGAGTCATGAATTCTACTTTTCAAATTCCAACATGGGTAACAGGTATCATCATTACGGCTTTTACGGCACTCGTGATTTTAGGCGGAATTAAAAGCATTGGCCGGGTCACATCTATTTTTGTACCAGTCATGGCTTTATTCTACGTCATTTGCGGTCTGATCATTCTTGTCATGAATGCTGATCTCGTTCCAGGCGCAGTCGGTCTTATTTTCTCAGATGCCTTTACGGGTCAAGCCGTGGCAGGTGGTGCAATTGGAACTGTCATTCGCTGGGGTGTGGCACGAGGAGTATTTTCCAATGAAGCAGGTCTTGGGTCAGCACCAATTGCTGCTGCGGCTGCGAAAACGGATATGCCTGCCCGTCAAGCTCTCGTATCTATGACGCAAGTGTTTATCGATACAATCATTGTTTGTTCTATCACTGGCATTACCATTGTCATGGCAGATATGTATTTAACAGTGAAAAGTGATGCGCTGACCTCGTTATCCTTTGCTCATTTCCTCGGTCCAGTTGGCTCAACCATTGTGGCAATCGGTCTGCTCTTGTTTGCCTATTCCACCATCATTGGCTGGTCCTATTATGGCGAAAAATGCTTTACATATTTGGCGAAGGATTCGTACGTCATGTATTATCGCATCGTGTTTGTCATTGCTGTCTTTTTCGGTGCCGTGTTTAAAAATGACTTCGTTTGGGGTGTGGCAGATATGCTCAATGGGCTGATGGCGATTCCAAACTTAATCGGGCTCATCGGTTTATCAGGGGTTGTCGTATTTGAATCCAAACGAATCATTGATAAGATTAAGCAGGAGAAAAAGGAGAAAAACATCTCCGTGTCATCTTAATAGCCCTTTTATTCTTTTGCATTTCTGTTAAAATAGACATATTATTCGACATATATGCAGGAAAGGACGTGCCGCCCTTGTCAGAGCAAAAAGCGGCTGAAGTCAATCAGCTGATTGAAGACATTTCGCAAAAGTTAAATATGCTGAACATTGGAGTCATCAAAGCCGAGGACTTCAGTCCAGACAAGTACGAAGATATCGAATTTCTTCACCAAATGGTGATGAAAAAATCTTCATTCAGCCCAAGTGAAATGCAAGCCATCGCAAGCGAGCTAAAAAACTTAAGAAAATAATGGTGCATCAGGAAGCTGCTTTGCGGTCTGCACGCAGTTTCCTTACATCATGCGCAGAAAAAGCCAGCACCCCTTAAGGTGCTGGCTTTTTTTATCCTGTCATAACTGCGGTTTATTTCTCAAGCAGTTTTAATGATTCACGGTTAAATGCTGGAATGTCATCAGGTGTACGGCTTGTCACAAGCTGATCCTGACAAACGACAACTTCTTCGTCTTTAAATTTAGCGCCTGCGTTTTCCATATCTACTTGAATGGATGTATAGCCAGTTGCGCCTCTTCCTTCCAGCGTCTTCGCTGTAATAAGCAATTGCGGTCCGTGACAGATCGCAAATACTGGTTTTTTCTCATCCATAAATGTTTTAGTGAATTGGACGTAACGATCATCTGCACGCAGAATGTCTGGTGAGAAACCGCCAGGAATGAGAAGTGCATCGAAGTCTTCAGGCTTCACGTGATCAATGGACGCATCCACTCTCACTTCTGCATCTCCTTGCTTCCCTTTCACTGTTTTTCCTTTTTCGTTTTCAATCACTGTGATTTCATGACCTGCATCTTTAAAGGCTTTTGCAGGCTCGGTGAATTCAACATCCTCAAAGTAATCTGTTAATACAACTGCAATTTTCTTACCCATGTAGAAACCCTCCTGCTTGATTATCGTTTACACTACACACTATACCCGGGCATGTTGAAATGAAACATCCTATCCCTATCAGAAAACCCCTTACGATAAAAATAAGCATTTCGACTCATTCGTATCCCCTTAACAAGGTAATTCGTATGATTTATGTTATCTTTACAATAATCTGCAAAAAATAACTACAAAAGTTAACGAAACATTTCTACAATAGGTATTGTGGTCAAAAAAATTAGAAAGGCGGAGATCAGGTGAAGAAGCAAACACATAGGTCTAAACGAAGGAAAAACCTGTCTATTCTGCTCACTTCCATTATGATGATTAGTCTCATTCTCCCAGCAGTACCTACTCATGCAGAAACAGAAAACGGCAAAGCCGTAAAGGTCAGCATCTTAGCCACAACCGATGTTCATGCGAACATGATGAATTATGATTATTACAGCGACAAAGAAACAAATGAATTTGGCTTGGCAAAAACAGCCGAGCTGATTGACAAGCACCGTTCACAAAATCCAAATACACTCCTTGTTGATAACGGAGACCTGATTCAAGGAACCCCTCTTGGAGAATACGTTTACAAACATGAGAAAGACAGCATCATCAATCAAACAAAGGTTCACCCCATTATTCATACACTCAACAAACTAAAATACGATGCAGGAACACTTGGCAATCATGAATTTAACTACGGATTATCTTTCCTTGACGGTACCATTGCGGGCGCCAACTTCCCGATTGTCAATGCGAACGTCAAAAAGCTAAATGGAGAACACCGTTTTACACCTTACGTGATCCAAGATAAAACCTTTAAAGATGCAAACGGAGCCTCACAAACTGTGAAAGTTGGTTACATAGGATTTGTTCCACCACAAATTATGACGTGGGATAAGAAGCATTTAGATGGACAAGTCCAAGTGCAGGACATCGTCGAATCTGCCAATGAAACCATTCCTGAAATGAAGGCGAAAGGCGCAGATGTCATTGTCGCTCTTGCCCATACAGGAATTGAAAAAACAGCTTCACCTAAAGGATCAGAAAATATGATCTTTGACCTTGCCACGAAAACAAAAGGCATCAATGCCATTGTATCTGGGCACCAGCATGGCACATTCCCAAGCGCTGAATATAACGGCGTTGACAAATTCGATGTCTCAAAAGGAACCATCAACGGCATCCCAGTCGTCATGTCAAAAAACTGGGGCAGCTACCTCGGAGTCATTGATTTAACACTAGAGCCTGACGGCAGCAGCTGGAAGGTCACCGACGGAACAGGCAAGATCGAATCTGTTGCCGGAGTATCATCTCAGAAAAGCACAGTAAAAGATGCCATTCAAACAACGCATCAAAACACACTTGATTACGTGAGAAAGCCTGTTGGCAAAACAGAAGCAGACATTAATAGCTTTTTCGCTCAAGTGATGGATGACCCTTCGATTCAAATTGTGACAGATGCCCAAAAATGGTATGCACAAGAAAAAATGAAGGACACTGCGTATCAAAATTTACCGATTTTATCTGCAGGTGCGCCGTTTAAAGCAGGCGGACGAAACGGTGTAAATTATTATACAAATATCGCAAAAGGAGATTTAGCGATTAAGAACATCGGCGATCTCTACCTTTACGATAACACTGTGCAGATTGTGAAACTGAGAGGCAGTGAAGTGAAAGACTGGTTAGAGATGTCTGCCGGACAGTTTAATCAGATCAAACCGAACGTTTCAAAAGAACAGCCGATTTTAAACGAGGAATACCGCTCGTATAACTTTGATGTAATAGATGGTGTGTCATACCAAGTCGATGTGACGCAGCCTGCTAAATACAGCACAACAGGCACACTTGTCAACGCCAATGCAAACCGCATCAAAAACCTGTCTTACAACGGGGAAACAGTCTCTGACAATCAAGAATTTTTAGTCGTGACAAATAACTATCGTGCTTCTGGCGGCGGAGGCTTTCCGCATCTGACCCAAGATAAAGTGGTGCTTGCCTCAGCAGATGAGAACCGTCAAGTGCTGATGGATTATATTATCGAACAAAAAACCATCAACCCAAGTGCTGATCAAAACTGGGCCATTGCACCGGTGAAAGGCGCAACTTTAACATTTGAATCTTCTCTTTTAGCCAAACCGTTTGCTGAGAAATCAAGCAGCGTAGACTTTGTTCGTAACGCAAGCACAGATGGTCTTGGTGTGTACAAGCTAGCCTTTAAAGAGGATGGCACAACAGAACCGCCTTCATCAGACAACTGGAATTTAACAGTCATGCATACGAACGATACACACGCACACCTTGATGATGCGGCAAGACGCGCAACAAAGATCAAAGAAATCCGTGCTGAAAGCAAGAACAATATTTTATTGGACGCTGGAGATGTCTTCTCTGGTGACCTATACTTCACAAAATGGCAAGGACTTGCCGATCTGAAATTGATGAACTTAATGAAATACGATGCCATGACGTTTGGTAATCATGAATTTGACAAAGGTCCTTCTGTACTACGTCAATTTCTGACAGGTGATGCATCAGATGTCGATCCGAAAAACCGTCATCAATTTGAAAAGCCTCAATTCCCGGTCGTGTCATCAAACGTGGATGTCTCGAAGGAAAAACAATTGAGCGACTTAGTGAAAAAACCAGCCTCATTTAAAGCTGGTGAGAAAAAAGAAGCCGGGATCTACCCTTACATCCTGCTTGATGTTAATGGTGAAAAGGTGGCCGTATTCGGCTTAACGACTGAAGACACAGCCATTACATCCAGCAGCGGTCCTAACATTCAATTTAAAGATGCGTACAAGAAAGCAAAAGAAACAGTCAACACCATTCAAACAGAAGAAAAAATCAATAAAATCATTGCGTTAACACACATTGGCTACAATCGTGATCTTGAGCTGGCTCAAAAAGTTGACGGTATTGATTTAATCATTGGCGGTCACACGCACACCCTTGTTGAAAAATTAAAGGTCATCAATAAAAAAGAACCTACAATTGTCGCTCAGGTGAAAGACTACGGACAATTTTTAGGGAAAGTAGACGTAGCCTTTGACAAAAAAGGCGTCGTACAGCCAAAAGAATCTTCTTTTGACCTGATCTCTATTGATGACTCTGTCAAAGAAGATGCAGATGCAAAAGCGATCCTTGATGGGTACAAAGCAGATATTCAAGATTTAAAAACAGAAAAAGTCGGCTATACAGATGTCCTATTAGACGGACAACGCGAGCACGTCCGTGCGAAGGAAACGAATCTTGGGAACTTTATTGCCGACGGCATGCTGCAGAAAGCGCAAGAATCTGCCGGTGCTGACCTTGCCATCACAAACGGCGGCGGTATTCGTGGAAGCATTGAAAAAGGAGATATCACTTTAGGTGATATTTTAACGGTGATGCCTTTCGGAAATACACTTTATGTCGCAGATTTAAAAGGCAGTCAAATTAAAAAAGCACTCGAACAGGGGCTGTCAGGCATTGAGGAAGGCGGAGGTGCATTCCCTCATGTAGCTGGCATTGAATATACGTTTACACTCAGTAAACCAGCTGGCAGCAGACTGATTGATGTGAAATTGAAAGACCAAAAAGGTCAACTGACAGACATTGATGATGAGAAAACATACCGCGTAGCCACAAATGCCTTTGTTGGCACAGGCGGCGACGGCTACAGCGTCTTTACAGAAGCCTCTCACGGCGAAGACTTAGGTTATGTCGACTATGAAATCTTCAAAGAGCAAATTGAAAAGGCAGACGGGCAGATTTCGCCTGTCATCGATCACAGGGTGAAAGAAGTGTTCCTTCCTCGCGTGAAAGGAAAAGGCGCTTATGACATTCAAGATGATAAGAAATTCCAAACGTATGTGCAGCATACAAACAAAGCATTTCTCTATTTAGACAAAGCAAGCAAAGCGAAAAACGTTCAATTGTCTCTATCAAAAGCGCAAGTAGCCGAGCTGAAGAAAAGAGAGCAAGATCCAAACGTGACCATCTATCATGACAAAGTGGGACTCGCATTGCCGCTCTCGAATTTATCCGAGAAAAGCGCAGATATATGGATGACAAAGACGGATAAAGTGAAAAACGCATTAACGGATACGTATGATTTCCAAATCAAACAAGACAAGAAAAAGGTTTCGACCTTTAAAGACCCTGTCACACTATACTTTACACTAGACGAGCCTCAAAAGGCGAAAAAACCTGGTGTGTATTATGTGGATCGCGAGAAGAATCGTTACGCCAAAACAAGTAACGGATCGTTCGAAAATGGAGTCGTATCAGGTCAAACTGATCACTTCAGCGAATACACCGTCCTCAATCAAAATGCAGCAGCTGGAACAACCCCAGATCAAAATGGTGGAGACGGCGAAACATCAGCACCAGGCGGAGGTACAGGCACAGATCCAAACCAAGAAGGAACCGGCCTCCCAGGCGGCACACTGCCGAATACAGCCACGATGATGTATACAGCTGTACTGATTGGCGTGCTCATGCTCGCCGCAGGCGGTATCCTTTATTACTACCAGCGCAAGCGTACAAGAAAAAATGTATCATCCTAAAGGAAAAGGACAGAGCATAGGCTCTGTCCTTTTTTCATGGAATAGTCATTAATCTTGAGATAAATAGATCCAATTGCGGTCGTCAAATTCTTTCACATCATCTGACCCTATATGCCGAAGCATTCTATTAAAGAACATCATGTCATTTTCATCCTCGACATCATATAAATTCTTTAAAACATAATCTCTCGTAATAAAATTCGTTAAGTTCGTATTATTTACTAAATCAGCAAAAAAACCTTTTACCATCGTTAAATCCTCTTCACTTAATTTTTCATCATTGATAATGGAAATATGAAAAACATTCAAATACGCTTGTATATCTTCTTCATCCATATAACATAATGGGTCTAGCTTTCTGTCTTCTTCCGTAAACGGTTTTCGCGTATCTTCAATGATGACATAACATAAAATCTGATGATCTTTCATCACGCTGAATATTTCTAAATCTCTTAATTTTAGTGGTCTATTTAATCTAATCATCTTTCCTCCTAAAAAGGGTGATCTATTCGTCGTCTATCTCTCTCCTTCTCCCAAAACTTGAAATGGACAGAGCCTATGCTCTGTCCACTTTTTCTCTTCTTGCAAAATCGACGAATCTGAAGCGGTCTAATCGGTGACGGCTTTCTGTGTATTGAAATAAACTTGTATCCTCTAAGAACACGTAATTCTTCACGACGACGACATGGTCAAACCCGTTCAAATCAAGATACTTGGCGTCCTCTTCTGTACATGGCTCTACCACAAATTCCTTTTGGGCATAGCTGATTGATACACCGAGCTCTCCTTCAATGTACTCGTAGATTGATCCTTCACAAATGTCCTTCGACAAGACTGACACATGCTTTTGCAAAAAGTAATCCTTGTCTAAAATCACTTCTTCTCCGCTAATATTGCGAGAGCGGATGACTTCCCAGACATCCTCCTGTCCACTTATTTTCAGCTGAGACTGAATATACTGATCCGGTTTGATTAAACCAAATTCGTGAACCGTCGTAACTGTCTTTCGGCCAAGTGTTTGGGAAAGCTCTTTAAAGCTGACGAGACCCGAGACTGGGAATTGCATTTTCTCACGATTCAGCAAGACAGAGCCTTTCCCGCGGATTTTTTGGATATAGCCATTTTGCACAAGGATATTTAATGCCTTTCTTACCGTCTCACGGGACGTATCGTACATCAAGGATAGCTCATGCTCTGATGGCAGAATGCCTTTATCCTGCCAATCACCTTGTTCAATTCGTCTTGCGAGCTGATCATAAATCACTCGAAACTTATTCTCTTTCATTTTCCCTCCGCCCCATTTTCTAGCGTTTGGTTAAATGATAAACGATTGACTCATATGGACGCAACGTAAATCCCTTCATATCTGCCGGTACATCCTCATAATTGGATAACAGCACTTGCCCCTCCATCTCATCTATAGCCTGCACGAGCTCATCAGGAAGCGTAAAGTCCGCCTCCCCTGCATAAAAATGATTGATCACAAGAAGCTTCTCCTCATGGCTTTCTCTGACATAAGCAAAAACCTTCGGATCTTCTGCTAAGAGTAAAGTGAAGCTTCCATATGTGATCACATCAAGTTCTTTACGCAGCCTGCAAAGCGCTTGATAATGATAGAAAATAGACGACTGATCCTTTAATGAAGCTTCTACTGAAATGTCGTTATTGGCTGGCTCAATCCAAGGTGTTCCTTTTGAGAAACCTGCATTCTTTTCTGAGGTCCACTGCATCGGTGTTCTCGCATTATCTCTTGACTTGACCTGTAAAATGGCGAGTGCTTCTTCCTTTGATTTCCCTTTTTCAAGCATGGCTTCATACATATTAAGTGATTCAATATCACGGTAAGACGATATGTCCTCAAAACGAGGATTCTTCATGCCAATTTCTTCACCTTGATAAATATACGGAGTCCCTTGCATGAGATGAATGGTAGTCGCCAGCATCTTCGCTGATTGCTGATGATACGTGTCATCATCACCATACCTTGAGACGATACGCGGCTGATCATGATTGCACCAGAAGAGCGCATTCCAGCCGCCGCCCTCATGCATTTTCGTCTGCCACTCAGACAGAATCGACTTCAATTCATGAAAATCAAATGGTGCGAGGGCCCATTTTTCTCCGTTTGGATAATCGACCTTTAAATGATGGAAATTAAACGTCATATCCAGCTCCTGCCGATCCGGTCTTGTATACCGAATGCAGTCTGCGATATTCGTTGAAGACATTTCCCCGACTGTCATGCTGTCATATTTCGAAAAAACCTCTTGATTCATTTCATGCAGAAACTCATGAATTCTTGGGCCATCCGTATAATACATCCGGCCGTCTCCTTGCACAGACTGTCCGGCGTCATCTAAGAAGCGTTGATCTTTCGAGATGTTGTTAATGACATCCAGCCTGAATCCATCAATTCCTTTTTCAAACCAAAAATGCATGATGTCATATACTTGCCTGCGCACCTCATCCTTTTCCCAATTAAGATCCGCCTGTGTGACATCGTATAAATGAAGATAATACTCTCCCGTTGCTTCATCTAGCTCCCATGCCGGACCGCCAAATTTTGACTGCCAATCATTCGGCGGTGATCCGTCTGCTTTAGGCTCCTTCCAAATATAATAATCTCGATAAGGATGATTCTTTGACTCGCGTGATGCTTGAAACCACTCATGGAAAATGGATGTATGATTGACGGCTAAATCCATGATGACTCGTATACCTCGATCATGGGCTTCTTTCAGCATGTGTTCAAAATCCGCCATTGTGCCGTACATGTCATGGATTTTTGTATAATCACTAATATCATAGCCGTTGTCATGCTGCGGAGACTCATACATTGGCGTGAGCCAAATACAATCCGCCCCCAGCTCTTTAATATAATCGAGCTTTTTTGTCACACCATTGATATCGCCTGTACCTGAGCCCGTTGTATCTAAAAAGCTCTTCGGATAAATTTGATAGACCACCGCTTTTTTCCACCACGGTTCGTTTGTTTGTTGTTTCAATTTCCTTCACCACCACTAGTTAAGTTCTTGTGAAACATCTTTCTTCTTTTTTAGCTTTGCATACAAAAGGGTTCCAATGAACGGGACGATGAGTACAATGACCATCCCTATCGCAAATGCGCCCCAATATTTCGGGATAATGGAGAAGATTCCTGGAATGCCTCCAACACCAACTGAGCTTGCCAGCACCCCTTGAGAGGCGATAAACATACCAGCTAAACCAGAGCTAATAAGTGCAAAAATAAATGGGAATCGATAGCGCAGGTTGACGCCAAACATCGCTGGCTCGGTAATTCCTAAGTAAGCGGAAATACTTGATGTCAGTGAGAGCCCCTTTTGCTTTTCATCTTTTAAAACAAACATCATCGCAAGTGCGGCTGATCCTTGTGCGATATTAGACAGTGCGAGCATCGGCCATAGAAACGTGCCATGCAGTTTGGAATTAATCAATTGAATATCGACAGCGAGGAACGTATGGTGCATCCCTGTAATCACTAATGCAGCGTACAATCCGCCGTATAATAGACCGCCAAGTGCTGCGAATTGCTGGAATACAGCCACAAGTCCAGATGTTAAAACGTTTCCGATCGCAAATGTAACAGGTCCAATGACGATAAAGGATAAAAAGCCAATGACTAATAACGTAATCGGTGCAACCACTAACAGCTGAATACTTTCAGGTGTCCGTTTTGTGATAAATAATTCGAGCTTCGCTAGTAAATACGAGGCAACGAGTATCGGAAGAACCTGCCCTTGATAGCCTACCTTTTGCACTTCAAGTCCAAACAAATTCCAGACAGGAATCTCACCAGATTTTTCAGCCGCTCCATAGCCCCACGCATTTAATAAGTCTGGGTGTACAAGCATCAGCCCAAGGACCATCCCTAAGAGCGGATTTCCTCCAAACCGCTTCACTGCTGACCAGCCGATTAATGCGGGCAGGAATGTGAAGGCAGTGCCTGCAATCAAGTTGATCATATTCGCTAAATCAGCCCATGCCGGATACACATCCACAATCGATTTTTGATCAAAGAAAATATCTGGAGCTGTTAAAATATTATTAATCCCCATTAATAAACCGGCTGTGACGATGGCAGGAAGAATCGGAATAAAGATATCCGCAAGCGTTTTCACAGCACGCTGCAATGGATTTAATTTTTGATCAGAGGCACGCTTAACGTCCTCTTTTGTGGCTTCCCCAATGCCTGTCTGTTTCACCATTTCGGCATATACCCGATTGACGACCCCTTGGCCGATAACAACTTGGTATTGACCGTTCGCTGAGAAAGATCCCTTCACTTCTTCTATTTGTTCAAGTGCTTTCTCGTCAACCTTTCCTTCATCTTTCAGTACAAAGCGCAGCCTTGTCACACAATGTGTCGCTTGATCAATATTTTCTTTGCCGCCGATGGCTTTCACAATCTGATCTGCTGCTGCCTGATAATCAGCCATGCTATCCCCTCCGAGATCGTTTTTTATAAGAAAAAAGAACCAAAAACTTGTATATACATGTTTGTTTCTTATTTTATATTTGTATATACATGTAGTCAACAACAAAATGTAGCGCTTTCATAAAAAAAGCTCCCTCAATGTGCTCAGGAGAGGCAGCGTGTCATCATCTTTTTTTATGCTCCGTTAATTTTTCGTAGACCCTGTTTTTATAAAAGGAGGAGGCTGGACGGGCAAAAGTTTGACGCTTAGATGCGAGTTCATCCAGGCGTTTTTGTTTTTCTTCACATATGAGAGAAAGTTTTTTTCTTTCCTCTCCGTCTATACTGGAGTGAAGCAGCTCTTTGACGGTCATGAGTTCTTTTTTCAGTGCTGTTTCTTCCCCAGCAAAGCCAGCATTTTTCATCATCCTGTAGCCCATTCTGAGTTCTTCAGGTACATGAGCAGCATCATCTTTAGGCAGGGGTTTCCCAAAGCCAGATAATCCTTCAAAAGCCCCGTGATCCATCGCTTTTTTAATCCGTTCTTCTGATAATCTCTGCGCAAAATCCATGGCGTTTCTCCTTTCGTCTGAAACGATTTGATTAAGCATAGCAAAAAAGCTGACTCTCTCACAAGAGTCAGCTTTCTCGTTATTTATTGTCAATTTTGAAGGTAGAAACCATCTGTGCTAAGTCCTCTGACATATCAGAGAGCTGTTCAATCGCACTTGAAATTTGCTGCATGCCAGCACTTTGCTGTTCTGTTGCTGCCGCTACTTCTTGAGAGCTGGCGGCGTGTTCTTCCGATACAACCGAAATTTGTTCAATCGATGTAGAAATCGTTTGATATGCTTGCTCTACTTGCTTAATAGAAGCAAGCAAATTGTTCGTTCTTCTTGAAAACTGAGATACGCCGTCGTAAATCACAGCGAAGTTTTGTGACGTGCCTTCCATTTGTTCACGTCCTTCTTCCACTGCTTTACTGCTTTCCTCTACGCTTTCAAGAACACGCTGACTGTTTTCCTGTGTGCCGATGACGAGGTCTGAAACGGTTTTAGCCGCATCCGCTGATTGCTCAGCTAACTTACGCACCTCATCTGCCACAACAGCAAACCCTTTTCCTTCTTCTCCAACACGTGCCGCTTCAATTGAAGCATTCAGTGCAAGCAGATTCGTTTGCGCTGAAATGTCCGTAATAATCGAGATGACACTTTCAATCTCCGTTGAATGAGATTGTAATTCTTCTGCTGCCTGCTTTGAGTTGGTCATCTTGTCATGTAACATATTCAGATGCTCAAGCACATGATTCACTAGTTTTTGACCAGATTCTGACTGCTCTTGTACGTCAGATGAAACAGATTTCATTTCATCGACTTCTTTTGTGACACCTTCGATTTGAGTATCGATCTCTGCAACGGATGTTGTACAATCCGTAATATTTGCGACAGAATCATTGATTCCTTCACTCATATTCGTCATGGCTTCTGACACTTGCTGCGCACTTTGACTCGATTCATTCGTTACGGTGCGAAGCTGTGAGGACATTTTCGACACTTCACTAGATGAGTTTGAGATCTTCGCAATGAGCTCTTTGATCCGCCCTTGCATCTTTTGGAAGGATGCGGCAAGTTGACCGATCTCATCTTTACTTTCAACCTCTACCATTCCAGTTAAATCACCGTCAGCAATTCGGTTCGCTGATTCCATCAATGAACGTGCTGGTTTCGCAATTCTTCTGCCCATGATAAAGGAGAAAAACAACCCACCGATGAGCACAATAGCAGATGCAACCGTGATATAGATCGTCAGCTTCTTCGTTGTTTCAGGCACAACAGACGCATCTAAATCAATTCCTAAAATCCCTGTCAGCTCACCGCCTGAATCCTTGATTGGCAAAAAGACTGATTTATGTGTACCAAATGAGTCTTTGTAAATATCACTTTTGATCATTTTATCTTCAGAAAGTGCTTGTTTCATCTCATCTGAAAAGGCATAATCTTGATCAAAATCATTTTCTTCCCCAGTTAATATAATAATTCTTTCTTTGCCGCCTTTATTAGATAGCACGTATAAGTTCTCAAGCGTATGATCTTCTTGAAGCTCCTTGAATTTCTTTTTGACCTCCACATAAAGGGGATCATCCTTCCCGCTAATGCCAAGAACGTTTCCATCCAAATTATCGATTTCTTTCTTTGCAGTATCAATATCTGTTGTTAATCGATAATCAAATTGCTTTAATAACTGGGATGATAAATCCTGGCTGACTAGATAAAATGTTAAAACGAATAGTGCAACGGTTGCAAGTAATGTTACGACAACGACTGACATGATTTTAGAGGATATCGTGTATCCTCCAAATTTCCTTTGTTTCGCCATTTTTTCCTACATCTCCACTCTCAGATTTGATTTAAGCATGTACATGTTCAAATTGTCCACAAACAGATGCGATCACATCTTTTAAATAAGATACGATATGTGGGATATGCTCTGGTAACGTATAAGGTGAGATGACAAAAAACTTACTAACACTTAGATAGAATTCTTGTCCTTCTTTTGCATTTACAAGTAAAAACTTCGTTGTATCGCCAAAGAACATTTCGTCTCTTTTCTCTCCAAGCTTTTCAAACAGCATTTTGTTCAATTCATTGTTCCGCTCAATTTCCATTGCAGTCGCTTCGCCTGAAATTTCTTCTTGAAAGCGCGGTGAGCCGTCTAGGTAAATTCTAAATAATGTAGCCATTCCGACGTTGTCATCATTCACGACTTCTGCTTGCGGAATTTCTTGACTGAGTGCTTCTCTGAAGGCAAGGTTCACCTCTAGGAATTGACCGAGCAAGCGCTGGTAGCCTTCAATTCCAAACGTTAACAGCACACTCAGCATACTGATAGAGCTTCCCATTCTTGAGCATTCCAGTGTATAACCCGTATGGTATTCGCCGTAGCCTCTATGACCAACATATGGTGTCTCTTGTTCTTCCAGATCTAAACGCTTTAGGTCAGCAGCATTTTTCACTAAGAATAAACTAGATGTGTAAGGTGTTTGGCCGAGCTTTTGAAAGTCAAAGCACATCGTGTCAGCAAGAGAAAGATGCTGGAATTTCGCTTTGATTTCTTTTAGCATACGAAGAACACCGTCTGAGAATTGCAGCGGGTTTTCAGCTACATCATACTCATTAAAGAAAGCAAAGAATCCGCCAAGCGCTGAATCCGCATGAATATGCGGCACCTGTAGACCATACTCCTCAGCAATGGCTTCTGCTGTTTCACGTACCCCTTTTACATCATCAATTGCAATGGCATCTGTTGTTCCGGTTGTTGCGACAATATAAACGGGAATTCCGCCATTTTGTGCAACACGTTCCATTTGACAACGCAAATCTTCCATATCCATCGAATGATCTTTATTCGTCTTAATTCTGATCAAGTTGTCTGTGCCAAGTCCTGTTGCTTCCATTGACTTAAATAAGCTGTAATGTGCAGCATCAGAACAAAACGCATAAAGATTTTGCGGGACACCTTTTCGCAGTGACTCCGGCGCAACTTTTGCAATCGCTAAACGTAGTCCTGAGAAAATGGCTCCCTGACCTCCCCATGTTGTATATCCCCCGCTCACACTTGGATCATATCCGATGAGCTTAGACATCATTGAGACCACTCTGACCTCAGCTTCCGCTCCTGCTGGTCCATAAACATCCCATAGGTTGTTTCCATTTACCAGCATGGCCGTCAGCATGCCTAGAATTCCTGGTGTACTTGCCATTGGCAAAATGTTCGTGAAGAAATACTTTGTGTGGTATGGATGGTTATGTAAAAGCTTCAGTAATTCTTCATTCACAAGTTCCGCTTGTTGGCCGTTCACCGGAATTTGACTTGTTTCAGTGAGCTTTTGGTAAAAATCTTCTCCACGATTCTTTTCACCCTTTAGGTGTGCACGGTTCGGATCTTTCAGGTGATCGACCCCTGAAACAATCTGCTCCATCAATTTGATGAGTTCTTTACGCTCTGCTGCATTTCCGTCCTCACTCGGAAACCAGTTCTGAACGAGGTTCTCTGCTCGTACAGTCATATACTATCAATCCTTTCAATGGAAGATTTCCTGTCAAAGTCTATATCGACCCCAATTTAAAAGTTTATAGTCTCGAAATGTTCACTTAAGTATATTTAGATAATTTGTTCATTCATTAAAATAAATAAAACCCTTACAAAACACATCGAAAACATTATGTTGATGAAACAAAAAAATATATTGATATATCTCATCACAGGAAATTTCATCCATGTTCCTCCTCCATTCTTTTTCTCATTTTTTTTACTTAACCTGCATAAACATTAAGAAACACTGGAAATACTCTCTAAATCATCATTGTAGAAACCAAATTAATTCTTTAGGCTTGTGTCTTTTTACCCGTTTTATTGATATAACAACTGGAAAATTGCTGAATTTTCTGTTAATAATAGGATGAATTTCATAAAAAGTTTTTCGAAGAGCGAATAATTTCGTTTTCTTCCCTTTTATTGCTCGGACAGGCTGCTGACGCTCTTCTCCGGTTAACACTTTTCTATTTGAGCATTTCATGGTATATTCTAATGGTTCGTTTTCTTTCGTTCCGCCTCTTCCGTGTATCGGAGAAAAGGAGTGTTTTTATGAAAACATTTATTCAAAAACGAGGCCTCGGCTTCTTTGTTATTGCAGCCATCTTACTTTGGCTCAAAACGTATTCAGCGTATTTAATTGAATTTAAACTTGGTATATCAAATGTGCTTCAGCATATTTTGCTTTTCGTGAATCCTATTAGCTCCAGCTTGTTCTTTCTTGGCTTTGCTTTATTGTTCAAGAAAAAATGGCAGCCTGCCGCTATCATTGTGATTCATTTTTTCATGTCTTTTTTACTATACGCAAACATCGTGTACTATCGATTCTTCAATGACTTTATCACGCTGCCTACCGTGATGCAGGCAGGAACGAATGGCGGACAATTAGGTGATAGTGCATTTTCACTCATGCGTTGGACTGATATGTTTTACTTTATGGATACAATCATTTTGATCGTACTCGCAGTCCGCATGAAAAAGCAGCAGCAAACAAGTACAGCTACTGTACCTGTTCAAAAGTCAAAATCGTTTAGACTCGTCCTTGTGTCCTCTGTTGTGATCTTTGTGATGAACTTAGTCGCCGCAGAGATTGATCGACCAGAGCTTTTATCAAGATCGTTTGACCGCAATTATTTAGTTAAATATTTAGGTGCTTATAACTTTACTGTGTTTGATGCCATTCAAAATGTGAAATCAAACAGCCAGCGTGCTCTGGCAAATTCAAATGACGTGACAGATGTAGAGAACTATTTAAAAGCGAACAGCGCTGATCCTAACCCGGTGTATTACGGGAAAGCGAAAGGCATGAACGTGATCACCATTTCTCTTGAATCTCTGCAAAACTTTGTCATTGATTACAAAGTAAATGGAAAAGAAGTGACGCCATTCCTTAATTCATTGGCACACGACAACCAAACGTTTTACTTTGATAACTTCTTCCATCAAACAGGACAAGGAAAGACGTCTGATGCTGAATTTATGATGGATACTGGGCTATTCCCATTATCACAGGGCTCTGTTTTTATTAACAAAGCGCAAAACACGTATCAAGCACTTCCTGGCATCTTGAAGAAGGATCAATACACGTCAGCAGAATTCCACGGCAATACGAAAACCTTCTGGAACCGTAATGAAATGTTTAAGTCGTTTGGATATGACAGATTTTACGATTCTGAGTACTACGATATGAATGAGCAAGATACGAAGAACTATGGGCTGAAAGACAAACCTTTCTTCAAAGAATCCATGCCAATGCTCGAAAACTTGAAGCAGCCGTTTTATTCGAAATTCATTACGTTATCGAACCATTTCCCATTTGGAATGGATGAAGGTGATACCGATTTCGAACCTGGTGACTTCGGAGACTCTGTCGTCAATAACTATTTCCAATCGGCTCATTATTTAGATGAAGCCATTGAACAGTTCTTCAACGACTTGAAAAAATCAGGTCTCTATGACAATACAGTCGTCATTATGTACGGAGACCATTACGGCATTTCTGAAAATCACAATGAAGCGATGGAAAAAGTGACAGGACAAAAAATCGGAGATTATGAAAATGCGCAGCTCATGCGTGTGCCGCTCTTTATTCATGTACCAGGGGTAAAAGGCGGACAGATTCATAAATACTCTGGAGAAGTCGATATCGCACCAACCCTTCTGCACCTGCTCGGCGATGATACGAAGAACTATTTAATGTCTGGTTCTGATATCTTATCGAAGAACTTCAAAGAGCTTGTGCCATTTAGAAACGGTGACTTCGTCTCTAAGGACTACACAAAAGTAGGCAATAACTATTACAGCAACAAAACAGGCGAGAAAATTGAGCCGACTGATAAAGCATCACAAGAAAATGAAACGGTGAAAAAGATGCTGGAGACATCTGATAAGATCGTCACCGAAGATTTACTCCGTTTCTACAAGCCTAAAGGCTTTACACCGATTGACCGCAATCAATATGACTATACAAAGAAAGTACAGGATGAAGAAGATTCCTCTTCCGCCAAAGATGAATCTAGCTCTTCATCAAAATAACTTTCTCATTTTAAGAACCAGCCGATCCCTGATCAGCTGGTTCTTTTCACGTTTGACCGCTATTGCACCGGGTATAGAAAGAAGAAGGAGGGATTTATCTTGAAAAAAACAACCGCTTTTGTCGTGACTGCTTCACTCGCTTCGTCCGCCCTAATTGGTTTCAGCCCTGCGGTCTCAGCACACGCCATGACCAAAACAGCAGTAGAACAATCCGTTCCTCAAGGTCCGAAAACCACATTAAACAACGTGTATGAGCTGGCACATAAAGGACAAATGCCGTACTATGCAGAAGGACTAAAAATTGGTGTTCAAACAAAAAAAGACGTTCATCATAAACTAGGAAATCCATATCCAGAAACAGGTCACAGCAGCTTTGATTTGTATCATGCTGAAATGGGGAATCCGGGATTTGCTTTTCATTATGATGCAAAAGGCAAAATTGACGAAATCCGTTATTTCGGTACAAATGTAGAAAAAGAAACAAATATCGGCGGGATGACCCCTTCCCTATTAAAGAAACAACTTGGACCAGCGGATTCGGTCAGCACCATCCCTCAGACAAAAGAGAAAAAATACGTGTATCGAACTGGAGATTATGAGCTTGAATTTATCGTCGGCCATGACCCAGATATAAATCAGCATAAACTCACCGTCCTGCATATTAACCTGATGAAAGCCGATTCCTAAATAAAAAAGCATCCTGAGCAGAAGCTGAGGATGCTTTTTCTTTATTATGAAGCCACTTCTAAATGCGGCTTTCTTTTCATTGTTCGTTTCAAGACTGGACCTGCGACATAATCAAGTCCAAATTTGCCTGCATTCCCTTTCGCTGCCATGATGACGATGGCAATGAGCAAGAGAAGCGGGTTGACAGAGACGGTACCAGCTAGTAAGAAAGAGACATTCATCACGCTTCCGAAAAAGGCTGCGGTTGTTGTGAACAATCCAACGATTAATCCTAGACCTACTAAGATTTCTCCCCACATGACCATGACACTGAATAGTCCCGCATTCGGCAAAGCGACATTTTCTAAAAACCATACATAGAACGGATACACTAGATGGCCATCTTTGACAACAGGTTCAGCTATCGCAAATTGTAAATATCCTGATGCATCGAATCCGCCTGTTAGTTTTCCTATACCAGATGTCAGCCAAGTCCATCCGATATAAAGTCTTGCTGCCAAAAGGATAACCGCTGCCCATACATTCGTTTGTAAGAATTTTGTAAACATGATGATGCCTCCTTTTAATTTATGTGAAATATTTCACATTCTCTTTATGATCTTATTATACTATGCCGTTTCTAATTTGTGATCTTTTTCACATATATATTCACAAATTGTTCATGAATATCTAGTTGAGGTAAACTTTTCCCTTGCTAAAACCGTCTAAGTCATTTCAGACAATAAGAAGGGGTTTAACTTTGTATGAAAACATTATTCCATTTTGCTTACTTACAGGCGATGTCGTGTCTATTCCCTGTCATGATCTTTGCGGCGCTTGCCCTATCAAAGATGGTGGCTATTCCTTTTCTTCACCGGTATGATTTCATTCTACTGTTTTGCCTCCTGGCACAGATTCTCATGCTGACGCTTCGGCTGGAGACATTGAATGAACTGAAGGTGATTTGTCTATTTCACCTTATTGGAATTGGCTTAGAAATGTATAAAGTACATATGGGTTCTTGGTCCTATCCTGAAGAAGCTTATACGAAGGTCTTTGGGGTTCCGCTCTATAGCGGGTTTATGTATGCGAGTGTAGCAAGCTATATTTATCAGGCACTGTCCCGGCTTCAAGTGCAGATGGCTTCATGGCCCCATCCGTTTTTTTCAATCGGGATCAGTTTGTGCATTTATCTCAATTTCTTTACGCATCATTGGTTCTATGATCTCAGGTGGTGGCTGACATTGCTGCTTGTTGTCGTGTTTCGAAAAACGTCCGTCTCGTTTCAGGTTGGCTCTTCTACCTTTCGAATGCCGCTTGTCGTCTCATTTCTGCTGATTGGTTTCTTCATTTGGATTGCCGAAAATGTCACCACCTTTTTAGGAGCATGGCAATATCCAAATCAACAGCACGCTTGGTCTCTCGTACATCTTGGGAAAATCAGTTCTTGGTTTTTACTTGTTGTCATCAGTATTGTGCTGGTGATCGAACAGCGCAAACAAAAAAACGTTCAGCCCATTTGACCTGGCTGAACGCTTTTTTCAATCTCGATCGACTTCCTTGCGGAGATCATCTGCGACAAATTCTACATTCGTTCCAATGATGATTTGTACGGAGGTTTTCCCTGAAGTCAGTACCCCTTTGGCACCTGCTTTTTTCAATGTGCCTTCATTTAATAAATGTGTATCTTCTACTGTTAAACGTAGACGAGTGGCACAATGATCAATCGTGGTGATATTGTCTTTGCCGCCAAGTCCCTCTACAAGCATACTCGCACCTGCCGTCTTCGTATCATCGGCTGCAATATCTTCAATGTCATCATCTTCCCTGCCTGGTGTTTTGAGCTTTAACAGTTTAATGAGGAAATAGAAAACGACAAAGTACACAATGCCATACAGCACCCCAACTCCGAGCAGCATGAGTGGTTTTTGTGCGATGCCAAAGCTTAAAACGTAATCAATCGCTCCTGCTGAAAAGGCGAAGCCGCTATGAATTCCAATGGTGTTCACAATAAAGAGCGAAAGACCTGTTAGCACAGCATGGACACCATATAAGAGTGGAGATAAAAACATAAATGAAAATTCAATTGGTTCAGTGATCCCTGTAATAAATGACGTAAGCGCCATCCCAATCATCAAGCCAGCTGTAGCTTTTCGCTTTTCAGGCTTTGCGGTCACAACCATGGCTAGACATGCCGCTGGCAGACCGAACATCATCACTGGGAAGAACCCGGTCATAAAGACACCCGCACTTGGATCTCCTTTAAAGAATCGCGCTAAATCCCCTGTTGCCCCGCTGAATTCCCCGAATTGAAACCAAAATAAGTTATTCAGCACATGATGAAGCCCTAATGGAATGAGCAATCGGTTAAAGAAACCAAACAGCCCTGCACCCGTCGCACCAAGACTTAAAATCCATTCCCCTAAACCATTGATCCCGCTTTGAATCGGAGGCCAGACATATCCGAAAACGGCTGCTAATAGAATGGTGAAAAGTGCGGTCATAATCGGCACAAGCCGTCTTCCGCTAAAGAACCCTAAGTATTCCGGCAGTTTTGTATCCTTGAAGCGATTGTACACATACCCTGCCAATAGCCCGCATAAAATACCGCCCAATACCCCCATATTGTTCGTTGAGTTAATCGACGTTGTACCAGCTGATAAAATAAAATAAGAGATCGCACCTGATAATGCCGCTGCCCCATTACCATCCTTTGCAATGCCGATCGCTATACCCATTGCAAAAATTAAAGCCAAGTTTGCAAAAATAGCATTCCCTGCCGCATGAATAAACGGGATATCGAATACATCCTCCCGCCCAATAGCCAAAATAATCCCTGCTGCCGGAAGCACAGCGATTGGAAGCATAAATGATTTGCCTAGCTTTTGAAAAAACTGAAACACCATTTGCCTTCTCCCCCTTTGTCTTCATCATGACCAAACGTTCATGATGTTCATAAAAAATATATCATATGCACATCTAGTTATCTATACCAATTTGTCCACATTCATTTGACATTCCGCTCTTTACTCTTTTCGCGTAAAATGTGGTAAGCTATTGAATAGAATGAAGTTATAGAAAGCGGGAATGAACAGTGATTGTCAAACATGATCATGAGTTAGAAGCCTTAAAAAAAGTCGGTCGAATTGTCGCTTTGGCAAGAGAAGAAATGAAAAGCCAAGCGAAACCAGGCATGTCTACAAAAGAATTAGATTTGATTGGAAAAAAAATATTAGAAGAGCATGGGGCCAATTCGGCGCCTGAAAAGGAATATGACTTCCCTGGGACGACTTGTATCAGCGTGAACGATGAAGTTGCACACGGTATTCCAAGTGAAAAAACCATTTTACAAGAGGGCGACCTCATCAATATTGATATCTCAGCAGAGCTGGACGGCTATTATTCCGATACCGGCATTTCATTCGTATTAGGTACAGGTGATGCTCGTCTTGAAGCATTATGCCAGTGTGCAGAGGATGCGTTCCTCGAAGGATTAAAGCATGCAAAGGCCGGTAAAAGACAAAATCAAATTGGCCGTGCAGTCTACAATACAGCCAAAGAACAAGGATTTACCGTCATTAAAAACCTAACAGGACACGGCATCGGGAAAAGTCTGCATGAAGCACCCAACCATATTTTGAACTATTATGATCCATTCGATAATGCTTTGTTTAAGAATGGCACAGTGATCGCCTTCGAACCTTTTATTTCAACAAATGCTGAATCGATTTATCAGACTGATGACGGCTGGACATTTAAAACACCAGATAAAAGCCTAGTGGCACAGATTGAACATACTATTGTGATCACAAAAGACGAACCCATTATTTTAACGAAGCTGTAAGCCAGCAGGTCCCCTTCTTCACTGGAGGGGTTTTTTTCGTTTCCCTTTCACGAATCTGTCACGACTAAACAAAAATGCCTGTGGTAAAATAGGCAAAGATATGCGAAAGGGGTCTTATTTGATATGTGGTTCATCATCATAGGAGTTATCTTTTTGATAGAAAGTATCATCTTAACGGTTGTAGGTATTAAGAAAAAACAATCCATGATGACTTATCTTGGTATTGTCATCATGATTATGACGGTCGGCATGATCATCGTTACCCTCAACCCGCCAAATTCATAAATGATTATTTCCAGCATATACATGGATCATAGGCAGATAGAATCAGTTTTCATTTCTTAACCCCTGCACACTTTTCACGTCCTTTTTTGAGATGTTACAATGCAGGCAGTTTCAATTGAAAGGAGTTTTCTATCATGCATTATGGTAGCAAAGGCTGGTATGTCGAAGAATTAAAGAAGCTTGGTGTGACCAAGCATGAAGGAAGAAAGCTTCAAAGCTTAAAAACATATTTCCTTGCAAATCTTCTTGAGCAAAAGAAACCTAGCTCATAAACGCTTAAAGCCGTACATCAGTATAAGATGTACGGCTTTTTTTAAATGTGCTGAACTCGTTTTTCTAAAGACTTCCTCACCACATCTGCTAAGGCATCTACTTCAAGAACGGCTTTCAGCCTCTCTGGACTTGTTTGACGATATTTGACTTCGTTCACTTCATGGACTGTAATGTGATGGGGCGCTTTTTCTACTAATACAAGAGAACCATCAGGCGGCACTATGCCTTCTTTCAGCACCCGTAAATAAAAGCCGGTATACCCCGTTTGCTGTACTTCCTTGACAAGCTTCATGTTAGCGTGCTTAAAAGATAGTTTCACACACGGCTGTCTTGGCTGGCTCACTTCAACAAGTGCTTCTCCAAGTTGAAAGACATCGCCAATACGCACCTTCGTCTCGACTAGCTTGCGCACTGTCAGATTTTCGCCAAACGCAGCTTCCTGTAATGTAACCCCTAAAAATTGCTCGAAGTAAGCATAATGATCATATGGAAAGACGCAGACTGCTTTATCATATCCTCCATGATGAACCAAATCACCTTGGCCATCTCCCTCAAAATTGACCTTACTCAAATACACAGGCTCATGAATACGCTTTTTGTTGATGGCTGTTTTGATTTCTTTTCCGTTCGCATAGGTCGTGATGGGTTGTCCTACTTGGATTCCTACTATGTCATATCTCTTCTGTCCCACGATGACCATCTCCTTTGGTTGTCTCATGCCTATTATTTTACATCGTTAGACAATTAAATCATAGTCGATGCGTGAAGGTCAGTTACATGCTATGGTACGATGAGAAAAAAGGAGAGATGACATTGATTCATTATCATGCCATTGTCGCAGGACGGGTGCAGGGAGTCGGTTTTCGCTATTTTGTTCAAGGAGAAGCCGTCAATCGCGGGATGAAAGGCTGGGTACGCAACACAGATGAAGGTCATGTCGAGTTAAAGGTAGAGGGTGAGCAGCAAAAGGTGCTTGATTTCTTAAAGACCGTTCGAAAAGGAAGCCCTTTTTCAAAGGTCACAGATATGCAGATGGAGCCGCTCACTGAATTAGCTCATTATAAGGATTTTCGAATAAGGTAATCAAAAAACCTAGCTCTCGCTAGGCTTTTTCTGTCCCATGGTAGGGCTTTTCCTGATAAAAATAATTCGGCTTCACAATGGTATTGTCGTAATGCTTGTGGAAGATGTGGGTAGCAGCTGGTGATACTGGCGGAATCAGCCATGTCCAGTCCCCAGTCAGCTTGCGGTCAGCCTTTTCTTCCTGCTTTTCAAACTGTTTGAATTGATGTGCTGCTGTATGGTGATCAACAATGGTCACCCCTGCTTCTCGGTAAGAATGGAGAACCGCCACATTCAACTCAACAATGGCTTTGTCCTTCCAAAGCGACGCATTCTTTGTCGTGTCCATTCCTAAAATAGAAGCAACTTTTTTCAACATATTGTAGCGATTTTCATCGGCTAGGTTACGTGCGCCAATTTCTGTACCCATATACCATCCGTTAAACGGTGCCGCATTGTAATGAATACCGCCAATCTCTAATTTCATATCAGCAATAATCGGAACGGCGTACCATTTCAATCCTAAATCACGAAATCCTTCATATTCAGGATGGGTAATCTCGACTTCTTGGACGATTTCTTTCGGAAGCTCATACAGAACTGGCGGCTGATCCTTTAGCTGAAACATGAGAGGCAGTATATCAAAATGCGTGCCTTCCCCTTTCCAGCCATGGGCTTCACACAACGTTGTTAATTCAAGAGATGCCTCGTCGCCGATGATGCCATACTCCGTCTCATAGCCTGCATAACGAACGAGCTGATGATTATAAATGACGACTTCCTTTTGCGAATGATTTTCTGGAGGAAAGATCGTAATGGATGGTTTGATTTTCCCACCATTTGTCGCATACTCAATATGATGAAAGAGTGCCTCTTTCACCTCTTCTTCTGTCTTCACATGCCGGCAGTCGTGAACTTGCAGGGTTGACCAAAACAAACGGCCAATGCAGCGGTTGCTGTTGCGCCACGCCATTTTCGCCCCGTGCGCCAATTCCTCTTGTGTGTGAGTATACATCCCTTCAGAGTCAATTTCTTGTTTTATTTCATGCAGACGTGCTGCTTTCTCTTCATTTGACTTGCTTAATTCTTCATAGCATAAAGAAATAAAAGCTTCTGCTTCATTCCACAACGCTTCTTGATTACTCAAACATACTCGCCTCACTTTAATACGAATATATCCATTGTAGCGGTTTCTATTAATAAATTCACTGGTTTCAAACCATTTTTTATCATATCATCCGACCATTGTCCTTAGAGCGCGGATGAATCAATCCGTTTAAGGGTCTGCTCGAGCCAGCGGACATAGCCTTTTTCTCTTTCAATTGCCCTTGTCAGCACTAAGTAATGCCCAAATTGCGCTGAATGAAGCGATTCAGCGGCAGGGTCTTCCTCCGTTAAAGCGTGCAGCTTCTGTTCTAGCATGTCTATTTTTTTGGTGCGCTCTAGCAGTTGATGTGTAAACAAGTCAGCCGCTTCTTTGTTGTCCATGGAAGAGATGAAAAATGTTTTGAGCATGAATTCATCCTTTGTTGTTTCTGGTATCGGGTCTTTTGTCCTTAACCACTGATGCAATTCTGCTTTCCCTGCCTCTGTGATTTGATAGACCTTCTTCTCCAGCTTCTTTCCTTGTATACGAATATCAAATTCAATAAACCCTTCTTCTGTGAGACGCTTCAGCTCAGGGTAAATTTGGCTGTGCTTCGCGCTCCAAAACTGTCCAAGGGAATCCTTAAAATGTTTGGTTATATCATATCCCGTCAGCTCACACTGATCTAGTAAACCAAGAATGGCATATTTTAAAACTCTCATAATGTGCCTCCAACGCTTATTCTTTGACAATATTATACCATAGACTTTAAAATAAACATGTAAATCATGACATGTTTGAAATAACATCATTCTAATGAAAGAAGGAATAAACATGGATCAATTCGTTGGACTTCATATGATTTATACGTATGAAAATGGCTGGGAATATGAGATTTACATTAAAAACGATCACACCATTGATTACCGCATTCATAGCGGAATGGTTGGAGGCCGCTGGGTCCGTGATCAAGAAGTGAATATTGTGAAGCTGACAAAAGGCGTTTACAAAGTTTCTTGGACAGAACCAACTGGGACAGACGTCTCTCTGAACTTTATGCCTGAAGAAAAACGCATGCATGGCGTCATCTTCTTCCCAAAATGGGTGCATGAACGTCCAGATATCACAGTTTGCTATCAAAATGACTATATCGATCTCATGAAAGAATCTCGTGAAAAATACGACACCTATCCAAAATATGTTGTTCCAGAATTTGCGGACATTACGTATATCCATCATGCAGGTGTAAATGACGAAACCATTATCGCCGAAGCACCATATGAAGGCATGACTGATGAAATACGAGCTGGACGAAAATAAAAAAGCAGCACGCACTGTGCCGCTTCTAGATTGTAGACAAAGGGCTAAAATGATGTTTATTTTAGCCCTTTTTTATTTAATGCCTAACGTCTTTTGAGATAGCAAGAACCGGTACACTGGCAGTTCATCGCCCACTTTTGAAGCAATAAACCCAGATGACATATAGCTGTCTTTTGATTCTGGTTCAAGGGCAATTGACAATAAATTCGTTTGCGGCTGCGCCGTGATATATACCTTTGTCCCTTTTGGCAGCTGACGTTTCTTTTGGGTGAGTTTTGTTTCAAGCTGAATATCTGTTTTGCTCTTTTCGTCTCGTTTTGTTACTTGATAGGCTTGTACCGGTACTTTCACGCCGACAGGCAATGTGACACTTTTTAACCCTAAAGTTTGTAGCTTCCGTTCTACCCCTTCATGCCCAGGTAAAACGAGATAAGCTGTCGGTCGTTCTCTCGACATGACAGGAACAGCATCGCTCGCACTGTGAAAGCGTACAGGGACATTGATGGTCTGTCCTTTTTCAATATCCACCATTTCAAGCGAATCATCCATCGGCGCTTTGAAATCATCTTGAATAACCACTTGATCGTCATCATTTGATTGAAGTCCTTTTTTCACCAGCTTCAGTCGCTCCGTCACCATTTGCTGCTTCACCTGCTTAGCATGCTTCACCGTTGTTTCAATGATTTTTTCATGTGTGGTGACTTGTGCTGCGACGCGGCGGGTAAAATCCTCTCTTCCAATTCCAATCCCTCTGCTTTCTACAAGAAAGGATAGCGCTGGCGAGAGCGCCAAGGCATTTCGGCCAATTCGTGCATCCGTTCCGCCTTCATAGAGATCGATCTTTCCATCCTTTCCTCTTGTGCTTGTATAATATAAATCATTCGAAAATCCTTGATTTGTCAGCGTTTCACGGACGCCGCTCACATATAATTCATTTGACGTGAGCCGGATGCTTTCTGGAATATTCAAGTTCTTGCCTGATAATATCAGTAAATCGTGATATTTGAGGGCACCCGCTGAGCCGATATCATCAAACTGCTTTTGTCCCACATCGTATTCATGGGCATCAATGACTACTTCTGGTGCATACCGATTAAATTCTTGATGCAGGGCTGTGAGCTCTGGAGATTCTAATGTCATATGATCACGGTTTCCATCCGTTCCGTTTGCAAGCCTGCGGTCAAACGCATAAGAACCATCAGGATTGATTCTCGGGACAATGATCATATTCACATGATTGAGTATACGCTCTCCTTGTTCACCTGCTAATCGTTTTGCGATGACGAGAGCAGATTCACCGGAGGCTGGTTCATTTCCGTGTATTTGTGCTTGAAGCCAGATCGTTGGCTTTTTTGAAAGTGGAGAGATATGACGATCCTTTGTAAAGTAGAGAGCTGAAATGGACCGTCCTTCAATGGATGTTCCAATCTGTTTCTGCGTAGCGTAAGGACTTTTGCGGACAATATCACGTAAGAATTCTTGAAGCTCTTCTTGTGTCGTAAAGGCTTCTCCTTTTTTCTGAAAGGCAGGGGTGTCGAACGTCTCGTCAGGTTCAGGGTATAGCTTCTTCACTGAGGCCGGCTGTTCATAACTCTTTCCAAAATAAGGGGTATCTGCATGAGCTGAAGCTGGGCTCACCATCGACAAACTTCCTGCTATGAGGCATACAGCAGTAAAAAGAATCGTGCCTTTTCGGTTGGACATGCTATCCTCTCCCTTCGTTGATTTGCATTATAAAGAAAAAAACAGTAAAAGTGTCAGTATTTTTCAAAAATATATCTTTTGGAGGAACAAGAGTGTCTTTGTATAGGGCAAATGAATCGAGCCTGCTCGGCAATATGACCTAAAAAAAGTGCCTGCTCAAGTAGCAGACACTCTTTTATTTACCAAATGGAGATGGCCCCAATAAGTATCGACATGACCGTCATGGCGACGACTGCAAGTACAGCCCATTTCATGCCAAACTTCTGATGCTGATCCAGTGATACCCCAACAAGTCCAACAAGTAAATGAGTCGATGGAACAAGTGGGCTTAGCATATGAATCGGCTGACCAATAATAGAAGCTCTCGCGATTTCGATTTTATCAACACCGTATGCTGCCGCTGTTTCTGATAGGATCGGCAGGACCCCATAAAAGTATGCATCATTCGGCATAAAGAACGTAAATATCCCGCTCGTTAACGCAACAATGACTGGAATGAAGCCGCCAAGCTGCTCTGGAATGGCAGATACAATCGAAATCGCCATTTCATCGACCATTTTCGTTCCAGTTAAGATGCCTGTAAAAACCCCTGCCGCAAAAATCATGGAAGCAATGGCTAAGACGTTGGTTGAATGAGCCGCAATCCGTTCACGCTGCTGTTCAAGGTTCGGATAGTTCACGATAATCGCCACACAGAAAGCAAGAACAAATAGAACCGTTAAGCTGACTTTTCCTGAGACAAGAAGGAGCACCAATAACAACGTAAGCGTCAAGTTAAACCACCAAAGTTTCGGCCGCTTGATGTCATCCTGTAGTGCCGCTGCCATTTCATTTGCATGAATCGGCTGGTCGAGCTCAATGACACCAAGACGTTTTCTTTCAGACTTCCCAAGAAAGTATGCCACCACAATCATGCTCAAAACCCCTGCACCAATGACTGGAATCATCGGGCCAAATAAAAGTGAAGGATCAACGCCAAGTGCACTCGCCGCTCTAGGTGTGGCACCTCCCCATGGAATCGTATTCATAATCCCCATGCCAACTCCGGCAATCCCCGCTAAAATAATCGGACGGATGCCAAGCAGCGTAAATAACGGAAGCATCGCTGTTGTTGTAATCATGTACGTTGTTGTCCCGTCACCATCAAGTGCAACAAGCATGGTCAGGACAGCTGTTCCGACGACAATTTTTAATGGATCACCTTTGACAATGTTTAAAATTTTCGCCACCATTGGATCAAATAAACCAGCATCAATCATAATGCCAAAGTACAAAATCGCAAACATAATCATGACCGCTGTCGGCGCGACTTGCTGCACACCTTTGACAATCATGTCTGAAATTTCAGTAAAATGAAAACCTGCAATAAGAGCAAATGCAATTGGTGTTAACACCAATGCCGTTAAAACAGACATACGTTTCGTCATAATCAAAACCATAAATACAACCATCATAAGAAATCCTAAGATTGCTAACACTTTGTTCACCCCTTATGTTGTATACGCTTTCATTAAATGTTGGTATCCCATTTCCAACCCTTTCTGTCATGATATCTGACGTTGAAATTGAAGTAAATATTATGAATTTTAATTCTTTTTCGGTCGATAAATGCTTTTTGTTCATTTTGTTCAAACTTTGATTTTGATGGATTCCATGAAAAAAAGCGGTCTCACTCGACCGCTTGTTCTCCTTGGATAAACTGCTCATATCGCCTTAATTGCTCCTCCATAAAGATCTTTGCCTCTTTGCTGTTCATATAACGACTTGTCCAGCCCTTTTGCTTTAATTGCTTTTTCCAGGACTTCGTTTGTGTCATTTTTTGAAGAAGCTGATCCCACTCACGAATGTCATGCTGACTCATTTGTTTTGGGCCCATCACACCACGCCAATGAGAGAAGATGAGCGGGATGCCTTGCTCTTTCCAAGTCGGCACATCTTCAAATCCCGCTAAACGCTGATTCGTTGTGGTTGCTACTAGCTTTAGCCTCTTCTTTTCATAATCATGACGAACTTCTGTAATCGTGGTAGTTGCTGCATCGACTTCATGATCTATGAGCGCTTGGAATAAATCATCTGCACTGTCAAATTTCAAAAATTGGATGCGGTATGGATCAATTCCTGCCATTTCTGCCGCTCGTGCGAATGAGATTTGATCATCATTACCGAAGTCTGGGGCAAATCCAATTTTTAAGGAATCGGGTTTCTTCTTTAGTGAGTTTAATAGCTCCTTCCCATTTGAAAAGGAAGAATCCACTGGGACTGCGACGACCTGCCACTCTTCTGCCAAAATGGCGAGCGGTGTGACATCGTTCATTGTCATGTTACTGCTGCCAAGCAAATTACGGCTTAACAATAAGCTTGAATTCAAACTAACATAGTTGGTATCTCGCTCCATCATATATGTCCATCCTTTATCCACCGTTCCGCCTCTTTGATAAAGGATATTCACCGGCCGCTTCACCAGCTTTTCTTTCTCGAGCACTGATTTCATCACTTGAGCTGTTTGGTCAAAGCCGCCGTCAGGGACACCAGACACCACAATATATAATGGGCTGTGCTGCAGGAAAGAGTCGCCTCCCTTTTTTTCATTAAAGGTGAGCGTCATACAAAGACAGATCATAATGACAAGGCATATTCCTTTTTTCATCTTTTATGACTCCGCTTGCTTTATGGCAGGATAATATTTCCGTTCTGGTCTGCCAATGATTCCGTACGCAAGCTCTGCCCGGCATTCTCCTGTTGTCACGAGATACTCGACGTACCGTCTCGCTGTTGTGCGTGAAGCCCCCATCTTTTCTCCGAGTTCTTCCGCTGTAATCCCATTATTCTCTGATGCCATCAATGTTTTCACCTTGTCCAAAGTCAGCGAATTGATCCCTGTAGGCAGGTCCCTGCCATCCTTTTCTTTTGGCTCTTCTTGCATCTGTCCAAAAAACAAATCAATCATCGTTTGATTGACTTCATCCTTAGAATTGATGATGTCTTTCTTCTCTTTATATTCGGTTAAAACTTGCGCAAACTTTTGTGCGGTCACTGGTTTGATTAAATAATGAACCACTCCGTAATGAAGTGCATCTCTTAAAAGTGTCGTTTCTGTTGCAGCCGTGATAATAATCACATCTATTTCTGGATAGTGTTCTCTTAAAAGCGGCAACAGGTTTGTACCGAGCTCATCGGGCATATATACATCAAGCAAGATGAGGTCGACTTGTTCCTTTTGGAGCGCCTCCCACATATCTTTTGCACTCTTTGCCTTTCCGGCGATTTGAAATCCTTCTATTTGTTGTATATAAGATTCATGAATGGCTGCGATTCGAAAATCATCCTCCGCAATGAGTACCTTCATCACCATTTATTCCCCCTTTGTGCCTTTCGGTATGTATGCAGTGAAGATGGCACCGCCTTCTTTTTGGTTCGTCACTTCAATCCAGCCCCCAAGTTCGTCCAACACTTCTTTCACATTCGCTAGCCCGTAGCCTCGTCCTTCCCCCTTTGACGAATGGCCTCTTGTGAAAATATGTGAAAGTTCTTCCTCGTTTACTCCATCACCTGAATCAGATACTTCTATGATAATATCAAACCCAATATCTGTAATGAACAGGCTTACCTCGCGCGTCTCCTTATTTAGTACGGCCTCAAAGGCGTTATCTACAAGATTACCAATGATGGTAATAAAGTGAGATAGACTTAAATGTGGTGAAAGCGGCTCCAATGAACTATTTTCATCGATGTGGAAATGAACCTTCTTCTCAGATGCTTTCCCTAACTTGCCGAGTAAGATGGCTTGTATTTTAGGAGATCGAATTTGCTTCATGAGTAAATCGTGCTGACGGTTTTGCAGCGTATATTCTTCCTTTATTAAGTCGATGGCCTCATCCACTTGCTTCAGCTCAAGCAAACCTAAAATGGCGTACAGCTTATTTGAGAATTCATGCGTTTGTGCCCTCAGGTCTTCTGAATATTGGCTGACCTCTGTTAATGTATCCAGCAGCTTCGTCAGCTCTGTTTTCTCTCGGAAGCTCACAATTCCCCCAAAAACTCGATTGTCCTGGACCACTTTTTTCACATTTAAGACATAGGTTTTATCATTGACGACGGTTTCGATGTTCGGTTCAATCGTTTCTGCCTTTAAATAGAAAAGGAGATTGGCTTTTGGCAAGACTTGGTCAATATGAAGCGGCAGCTCGGATGAAACGCGCAGCATGTGTTCAGCAGATGTATTCATCATCGTTATCGCGCCTTTGCGGTCAAATGCAATAATCCCTTCTTTTATAGCAAGCAGCATCGCTTCTCTTTCTCGAAATAATGAAGCAATTTCGTGCGGTTCAAGCCCTAATGTATCTTTGCGAATACTTCTTGTTAAAAAAATCGCTCCGAATATACCAGGCAAGAGCACAAAAAGGGCAATATAGCTAAGCTTGATTAGTTGATGGGCTGTCGCTTGATCAATTTCCTTTTTTAAAAATTCGACGGTGACTGTGCCAATAATTTCTTCATGCTTGCCTGTTTCTTTCATAATCGGGGCACTGCCTCTGACAACGATTTCACCATTAGAATCACCCGTTGATATGGAGGTTCCCCCAAATAGCAGGGTACTTCTTCCTCTAAATACACTGATGGTTTTTCCTACATTCTCATGATTCGTATGAAAAAGGACCTTCCCTTTTTGATTGGTAATGAAGATGGCATGTGCTCTGACTTGATCCTTCATTTGCTCAAGCACTGCCTGTTCTTCATACTCAGACACTGATGAGGTGCCCACCGATGTTTTAATGGGCGGCATATATGAGATTGTTCTAGCGGTTTGCACCGCCAGCTGTTCAGCTTGCCGCTGCCTTTCTGATGTCTGCAGAAAACCAAAACAAATGGTCAATAACGCAATGACAACAAGCAAAAGCCCGATAATTAACCCCAAAATTTTCGTTTGTAAAGTGACTTTCCTTTTGCCCATCCTCACCGCTACAACCCCTAATTCAAGTAGATTCATCGACTAGACTTTAAGAAAATCATATCATTTTTTCTTACGAAGTTAAGAGAAAATTCATTCAAACAAAAAAGGACGACTCAAATCGAGTCATCCCTGTTTCAATTACGTGATAGATAAGCCTGCACTCGCATAGCCTGCTACAGTGTTAATTAAAGATAAGCCTGTTGCAGTCGCAGAGAAAACAACCAGTAATCTTGTTTCTGCTGTAACTGGCACATTCAGGCCGGTAGCGATTCCGTTTGAAATAGCACCAATAGTTAAAATCCCCGTTAATGGTGGTGCCAATGTGACACTCGCTACTTGAGTGAAGCTGTTATCTGGTGTCGGTGAAGCAAATAAGCTAGCTGTCACTGTAATACTCGTGCCGACTAAAGCCAATGCTGCCGTAGTACTAAAGTATCCGGCAAATGAAGTAATAGTGCCATCCCTTGGTACAGAGAATGCCATATTTAAAAGAGTACCTGCTGCTCCTGTTAAGTCGATGATACCACCTAGTATGCTAACGCCTGTTGCAGAGCTACCAAAGCCGACCAAACTAGAAGTTCCGACAAGACCCCCTGCAATTGTAGTCAAGACAGCAGGGGTACCTGATGCAAATGGAATAATCGCACTCGATCCAGTTGCTCCGGTTGCTCCTGTAACTCCGGTGGCGCCGGTATCTCCTGTGGCTCCCGTTACTCCAGTCGCTCCGGTGACTCCGGTGGCGCCGGTATCTCCGGTCGCTCCGGTGACTCCGGTCGCGCCAGTATCTCCTGTGGCTCCTGTGGCTCCTGTGACTCCGGTGGCCCCGATATCTCCTGTGGCTCCCGTTACTCCGGTCGCTCCGGTGACTCCGGTATCACCTGTGGCTCCTGTGACTCCGGTGGCGCCAGTATCTCCTGTGGCTCCCGTTACTCCGGTCGCTCCGGTGACTCCGGTCGCGCCAGTATCTCCTGTGGCTCCCGTTACTCCGGTCGCTCCGGTGGCGCCGGTATCTCCTGTGGCTCCCGTTACTCCAGTCGCTCCGGTGGCGCCGGTATCTCCGGTCGCTCCTGTGACTCCGGTATCTCCGGTCGCTCCGGTGACTCCGGTCGCGCCGATATCTCCGGTCGCTCCGGTGACTCCGGTGGCGCCAGTATCTCCTGTGGCTCCTGTGACTCCGGTGGCCCCGATATCTCCTGTGGCTCCCGTTACTCCAGTCGCTCCGGTGACTCCGGTATCTCCTGTGGCTCCTGTGACTCCGGTGGCGCCAGTATCTCCTGTGGCTCCCGTTACTCCGGTCGCTCCGGTGACTCCGGTGGCGCCGGTATCTCCTGTGGCGCCAGTATCTCCTGTGGCTCCTGTGACTCCGGTCGCTCCAGTATCTCCTGTTGCTCCCGTTACTCCGGTCGCTCCGGTGACCCCGATATCTCCGGTTGCTCCGGTAACTCCAGTCGCACCTGTATCTCCTGTTGCACCGGTCGCTCCTGTACCTGTTGCTCCTGTGATCCCGGTTGCTCCGGTAACTCCAGTCGCTCCCGTATCACCTGTTGCACCGGTCGCTCCTGTACCTGTTGCTCCTGTGGCTCCTGTGGCTCCTGTGGCTCCTGTGATTCCGGTTGCTCCGGTAACTCCAGTCGCACCTGTATCTCCTGTCGCACCGGTTGCTCCTGTACCTGTTGCTCCTGTGATCCCGGTTGCTCCGGTAACTCCAGTCGCACCTGTATCTCCTGTTGCACCGGTTGCTCCTGTACCTGTTGCTCCTGTGGCTCCTGTGATTCCGGTTGCTCCGGTAACTCCAGTCGCACCTGTATCTCCTGTCGCACCGGTCGCTCCTGTACCTGTTGCTCCGGTTGCACCCGTTTCACCAGCAGCTGCTAACAATGTATAATCTGGTGACGTACCTGGCGTACCTGTTGGCGGCGCTGAATTCACCACATACGTACTTCCATCGAATGTCACGACTTGACCTACTGGATAGGTTGGGGCTACCGCTGGATCAAATGCCACGATGCCCGTTAAGCCTACACCAGTGGCTCCAGTTGCTCCTGCCGGGCCTGCTGGACCCGCTGGACCCACTGCACCTGCTGGACCTGCTGGGCCTCTTCTTCCTCTCCCGCCTGGCGGACCTTGAATCACACAAACACAAGGATCTTTTCCGCAGCAAGGATTTTTCACTGGTTTCCCTGGCTTTCCAGATTTCCCTTTCTTACAACTATCACATTCCCAGCCGTCATCCTTATACGCATCATACCAGCTTCCTTTTTGGTAGTGGTCTGTCGAATGAGTTGGATATGTCTTTCCGCATTGTCTACATCTTCTCATGGAATCACCCCCCATCCATCGTATTCATCATTCCTTGGAAAGGTGTATGTACACTTTTATTTTTATCAAGAAGTATTGAAAAGACCTTGCGCTCGATGCACAAAGTCTTACATTTATTAGAATTTTATTGTCATTTTGATATCTTTTCCAACCATACTATATTCAATATCTGCTGGACGGATCGCTTCTTTTAGTTTTTTCACCCCCTCTCCTTCAAAAAAAGTAGGTGCATGTTTTCCACCGATTAATAAAGGTGCCATATAAATGACGGCTTCATTGACTAGTGATTCTTCTAAAAAGGACGCACTCACATTTCCTCCTGCTTCAACGAGAACTGACATGACAGAACGTTCCTTCAGCATTCGTAACACGTCATGAATATTTGTCCGCTGCTCTCCGCTTGTGACATAGACTTGATGCCCTTTATCTACCAGCTGTTCATACTTTTTCTGATCATACATGTGCGAGGTGCAAATAATGGTTTCGGCCATATGATCTGTTAAACATTTCGCATGAAGCGGAATCCTTAATGTGGAATCTAAAATGACACGAATGGGCTGGGTCGCCATTGAATCTTTCACAATAAGACCTGCATCATCTTGAATAATCGTTTCGACACCTGTTATCACAGCATCGGCTTCTTGACGCAATTGCTGCACTTCTTTCCTCGCTTCTGTTCCTGTGATCCATTTGCTTTCAAGATGAGATGTTGCAATTTTCCCGTCTAACGAAATGGCTGATTTTAAGATGACGTAAGGAAGGTCTGATTGAATGAAATGAAAAAAAGGCACATTTAAGCGATCCGCCTCCTGTTTACATATTCCTTCATCTACTTCGATCCCTGCTTGTTTCAACATGGTAACCCCCTTACCTGCGACAAGCGGATTTGGGTCTTGCGTCGCAATGACTACACGTTTCACACCACTTTTGATAATGGCTTCCGTGCAAGGACCCGTTTTCCCATGATGCGAACAAGGTTCAAGCGTCACATACATGTCAGCTCCCTTTGCCTTTTCCCCTGCCATTTGCAGCGCATGAATTTCAGCATGAGGTTCGCCCGCCTTCATGTGAGCACCAATCCCAACAATCTCACCTTGCTGTACAATGACTGCACCGACAAGCGGATTTGGGGAGGTTTGCCCTTTCATTGCCTTTGCGTTGGCAATCGCCAGCTTCATATAAAAAACATCGTCTTTCATGTGAGTCTCCTTTCTTCTCTTTCAAGGGAAAGAACTCCTTCAGGAAATGAAGGAGTTCTATTCTCATGTGCTATATTTTTTCCATCCGTTTCTTTTCAGATCGATCATAGTAAGGCAAGGAATAAAAAAGTTTATATGATGCTCGTTGTTTACAAAAACAGCATTTGCGTAATTCATATTTATTAATGAGGAGCACATGCGGACAATTGAGTACAGTCAGGCCTTTTTTCATATGTTCCTTGCAAACACTTATCATGAGAATCCCCCGCTTACATTCTTTTTCTTAATGAGAGATTACTTCTTTCGGAAATTGTTCAAATAAGCGCAGTACTTCAGTATGTGTGCCATCTTCTCGAATATGATAAATCCCGCCGTCATATGAGCTTGCGTATACATCATTGCCTAATTGTCTGATGGCACTAATCCCATTCTTGGCAATTCTAATTGGGCCGGTATTGACATCTAGCTCTGGATTCCACACAACGACATAGCCCCAATAATCTCCGCTCACAATATAGCCAGAGTCTGTGACAGAGACAGATTTAATAGAATACTGGTGTTCATTATGCTGGTCTAAAATTCTTCCTGTATGCAAATCAAACAATCTCACATTCTTGTCACGGCTGACAATGGCAATACGATCTCTTTTACTATCAATGAATACATCATTTAACAGCTCTGTCGCTCCGATATATTTCGCTTTTAAAGACAAGCTCTTCTTATCTAAAAGACAGATGGTTCCTTCTACCGCGGCTGTGATGATATGATCTCCTTCTACTTTTAATGCTTTAACAGCACAATCGTGTGCTTTGGAACGGCCAATTTCCTTTAAATGTTCTGTCGAAATGACATGTACATAACCGCCGTAAGTTCCAATATAGAATTGCCGATCCTCCTCGTGGAAATACACACTGTTGACCGGCCCTGTGTTGAGATCAAACGAAACCATTTGCTGTAATGATTCATGAACAATATGCACCTGACTTGCATGATCTCCCCACGCATAATAGCTTCCATCTCGTGCGACAGCCACTCCATTTGTTAAAACGCCTGTCGATTTAGCGATTTCAATCCCGTTCTTTCTGAATTTTCCGTCATCTGATGCTGTGATGATATCTCCCGCATCAGTCAGCGCAATATCATTAATAGATGGTGTCGCCATTTCAATCTCATCTGATACAACTTTTCCCTTTTCAATAGACCATTCACAATACGTTTTTCCAAAGCTGGCTCCTAGGATGGATTTCTCATCTTCCGTCCAGACAAGCGAACGCTCCCACTGATATTTATGAGGCAGCAACGTATCGACTAAATCCCCTGTTTCATAATTCCACAGCTTAATTAAATGGTCATAGCCTGCTGTCAGCAAGTAATTGCCGCTTGGAGAAAAGTTCACCCGCTTGACGCCCTGTAAATGGGCTTTAATGATTTTTTTCTCCTGTAAAGTAACCGCATCATAAATAATGACGGTGCCATCGTCTCTGCCAAGTGCGAACACTTCTTTTTGATTGCTGCCGCTGATTGTGTCCAGCTCATAATCAAACGGACCAATTTCTCCTACAATTTCTCCTGTATCATACAACCATACAAGAACGTAGCCATCATCACCTGTTGTATAAGCTTTATCTCCATGTATCCATACAGCTAATACATCTTTGCTATGTCCATGGAATTCTCTTAAAATAGCTCCTGTTTCGATATCCCACACTAAGCACCTTCTATCTCTAGACACCGATACTAGTAAGGTATCCTGTTTGGCAAAGGCGACGGCTTCTACATCATCTGCATGACCAAACAGGGTGCGAATTCGAGTATGAGTGTCTGTATCATACAATTGAATGGTGTAGTCTGACGATGCACTCGCTAAATACTTTCCGTTTTCAGAAAGAGATAAAGAGTTAATGATATGCTCGTGACTTCCAATAAACGTTCCTTCTCCTGTTGCCCGGTTCCACTTATAAATACAACGGTCATAGCCGCCAGTGTAAACAATTTGGTCCTGCTGAGTTGATAAAACAGATGTAATCGGTCCTCTATGCATGATTTTACACTCCCACCTTTATATGTTGTTTTTGACGAGTCACTATACGAAAGCCAGTAAATCGGAAAACGGGATCTGGATGCTTCCCGTGTCTTCTGGCGACTCTGCATAAATCTCCGCCTCTTGCAAAGGAGCCGCCTTTTAAAATGTAGTAATCACTGCCAAGCGTCTCCGTTAAATCATCTACGACCTCGATGCCGCCTTCGTATACATGATATTTGGTGTTGACCCATTCCTCGACGTTTCCCCCCATATCATAAAGACCAAATAAGGATCTGCCCTTTTTGTATTGACGGACAGGCGTCGTTTTTTCAATATTTGATTCGAACGTATTACATAAAGAAGGATCAAACTCATCTCCCCACGGGTATTGATTTCTCGTATTTCCCCGGGCAGCATATTCCCATTCTTCTTCAGTAGGAATCGACACGTCTATCCCAAGTTTCCCGCTCAGCCACTGGCAGAACGAGAAGGCTTCCTCGATATCCATGCCCCAAGCCGGATGATCTTTCCCGCCACCAAGCTCTTGATTCGTTAAGCTCTCCGGGTACGCCTGGCCTGTTTCATCACAGTAGCTTTGATACCATTCATTGGTGACGACCGTATCTGAAATAAAAAATTCATTGATATACGGCTGATAGGATGGAAATTCTTTGTACAGCCATTTTTGAAATTTTTTCTCACGGCCGTAGGTTGGATTGAGAAGCTTGTCCTTCCAGAATTCTGATGCCTTTTTCATATCTTCTTCATTACTTCCAATCGTTGCATAGCCGCTTGGGATTTGAATCCAATTGATTTCAGGTTTCACGCTTTTCTCCCGCCTTCTTTAAAGTAAACTCATCTACTGATTAATTAATTTTTTCTCATCGACCATATGTCCTGAGGCTGCTTTTGCCTTCAAATAGGCTGCATTATAGAGAGAAGCTTCGACCGTATGATCAAATCGCAATACAGGAAGACCGTAAGCAGCAATGGAATCGACTTTATCTGGATTGTTCGTTAGGAGGTGCATTGGTTTCCCTTTGTTTAAATAGTGCAGAACAGCCGCTGCCTCCTCGTAATGCCGGTCATCATCTCCGCAGCCAATCAGGCGGTTGGCTTCAAAAGTATCCAGCTTCATTTCCTGTAATTTATACGTCAATGCTTTCGCCATCAGCCCAATTGACCGCCCTTCTTGATTGGCCATATATACGAGCATGCCTTTACCGTAATCGGTGATTTTCTTCAGCGATAACGCAAGCTGTGGACCGCAGTCACATTTCAGTGACCCAAACACATCCCCTGTTTGGCAGACACTATGAATTCGCACTAGCGGCGGCACCTCATTTTCAAAGTCGCCAAATAAGAGACAAGAGGAAAAGGTTTGCTGCGCGGTACTCATTTGGACAATAGATTCGATCGTTGGTTTTGTCTCCCCTTCAACAGGTGCGAAGGCATACCATTTAAATGGCACTTCTTCATGTTGAATGGAGATCGGCAGGTTCACTGGCCCCACGAGCAAATAGTTTTTTTCTTGAAAGGTAAAATGATGAATCATTGATTGTAATTCATCTACAAACTTGTTCATTTGTCTCCCCCCTATTCATCGCTGCACCCAAATCGACTCTCATAGCGCAGTGATGGAGTGATGAATATGTGTCCGCACTCCCTTACTTAACATGTGTGCTCATTTCAAACGGCACTCATGCCTAAAAAGAAGAATATAGATGTGCGATGCCTCTCATCGTTCAGACCCTGATTTTCGCAAGAATGTCTCCGTTCCCAGCTCTTCTAGCGATGTTTCAATCTAGGTCTTGTCCAGTACAAAGGAGCAGAAATCTTGGTTCATACGATGTTAACGCCTTTCGATTCTTACATGATGCATGCTCTTTATTAGAATGAACACCTCTGCTAGGTTTGAGTGATCACCTTTGTACTAGATTTTGACGGCAATGACATGATGCTGGCTAATGCCGGCCTTTGCTTTTAATGGTGTAATCGATACAAGCTCCAGACCTGATGAACAAATTTTTTCTCCAAGCTGAGAGTCTGAAAATGAAAAGTGGAAACGGCCATCTTCTCCGATTAACCCTGTTCTCCACTCTTCTCCCCATACAACAAGTGAGAAGACGCCGCCTTCATGAAGCAAAGAGGAGACCTGTTTTAAATAACGCTCATGATCATCAGGATGCTGGTGATGAAAGCAGCCATGATCTAAAATTAAATCAAACTGCATCCCGCATCCCTGATCCATCGACCAGGACATAAAATCTTGATGAACAAAATGGACAGGAACCGTTTCTCTTTTCTGTAATCCTTCCCACTCCTCATGCTCATACAGGTCGATACCGACATATGCAGAAAGCCCCCTTAAATGTTCAAGTGCCCGGCCGTTCCCGCACCCGATATCGAGCACAGAAGCAAGTGCATTCTTTTCCCGTGAATGCCATGCCTTTAATGACATCACGGCTGCATCTGTTAAGGATGGATCAGTAGACCACATATCTGTTCTTTTCTCATAATGTTCTTGAAATGCCATACGCATTTTTTCTAGATACAACCCACTGTCTTCATGGTATAAAGCTTTTTTCATCACAGGACCTCCTTCTATTCAAAATCGGCTTTTCGGGCAAAGGTCATTTTCAAGCCAAAAACCTTATGTTAAAATGAAAGATGGATTTTTTAGGAAAATCTGTTTTCTGAAAAAGGAGAGAAGCATCCCACATGTTCACTCTTCTTTTTCAGCATGCATCCTCATATGCAGCCATTTGAGAGCTGCAGCGCCTCAGCTTATTGTCTCTTTTTTTCATATGAGTTCACCTCCTTCACCGTTCGATCAACTCACAGCCCTTATTGAAACCGCTTTCTCTCTTGGACAAGAACATAACGCCTTTTGAATATCTCTTGCAAAGTGATCATAGTAGAAAGGTCAATCTACTGTTTAGATCGGCTACCATTGTAAAAGACCGTTTTCTTATGTTTTAGTAGAAATATTCCAAGCAAGATTTTTCTCTTAAAAGCGCTTGTACCTTGGTTTTATGACACCACCTCTCACTAGAATGTGCCTTGAATAAACCCATCAGAAATTTAACAACTACTTCCATAATGACTGGAATAAGCCAAATATATTGTTTTTAGATTATTTTGTCAACAAGTTATTTCCTAAACATTAAAATGAATTTTCTAATTGAAAATACAGGTATTTTTCGTGGTTTTTTGACCTCAAAACACTTATTTCTACACAAAAATACAACATAAACCAATAGAACTAAGAAATTTATCTACTGAATTACACAAGATTTTTATTACATTTTGAAACAAAATCGAAAGATACAATGATTATTTCCCGAATGGATTTTTGTGAAATTTTGACTATTCTTTTCTCATTTCCTATCATTTTCTTTGGTATATCTGCATTTTCAATTAGATGATTTACTGTTTATTCCAATCTGCTATTTTTTCTTATTATAGTAAAAAAGATGTGTTCTCTCCTTCAGAGATATCGGCATGAAAAAAAGCCCCTTACGAAAGTAAGAGGCTTTTTTCAGTTGGCGTTTATGCCCAAGTTTTCACTTTTTCATGGTCTGTCACAAAGAGAAGGACTTTTCCTTCATCTAAATGTTCTTCAAATTTCTCAGCTTCTTCTTTAGAGAAACCAATTTCATGGATTTTATTTCGGAGCTCATCGCCCTTTTTACTAAAGATGTTCCCAACAGCATGTTTAAGTCCAACTTCTCTTTGACCTATCGTATTAGCATCTGCATTTCCAGCAATACGCTCTGTACGATCATCGTCATGGGACAGAACATAAATGTCCTCTCTTGCAACACCGAGTGCTTTTAATTGCTCTACATCTCTTTGAAGTGTCTCATCATTTGAATACTCTCTTACAACAGGTTTCATTTTATATTCCTCCTTTAGCGTCTTACGAATCTTTTACCCGTCACTTTTGTCATTAAACCTTCCTTGAGCACATCCATTTTACATTGTGTACTAACCGTGCCTATTGGCTTATTTTTGACAAAAAGCCCGAAAAAATGACTAAATTTTCTGAAATATTGTATTCATCCCTGCTGTTTTGTTGTACAATTCTTATACTGGAGGCTAGAAATGAGGTAGAGCTGATGTATTACTTTTCAGCGGAGCAGCAGTTTAATGCTTGGGTTGTCAGTGATTTGGTGAAACAGCTTTTTCAGAAGTGGAATCCTGAAGAAGCAAAAGCAAAGCCGCTTACATTGTTTGCTGAACAGCACTTTCGCATCTCCATTGATTATCTCTTTTCAATCATCATTAACATTGGAGATATCGAGTCGATTGAACAAGATCCACAAGACCTGTTGTCCTCATACTTGAATATCCTTTTTCCTTTTGTGACGCGCGATATGATGAAAGCCTCCATGCAAAATGCGAACGAATATTTGTTAAAAGAACGTGATGCGGACGCGTATCAGCTGTTTGGCTGTCTGCCGCCGCTCCTCTCTGTTGACTTCCAAAAAAGTAGTCCTCATCTATGAGATGGCGGCTGCTTTTTTGTATGTGTTTGAAAAAGACCGTATGTTTTGAATGAAAAGAAGCATCATGTTAATGTAAATCTAGGCTGCAAGTGAAAGGGAGGATTTGACATGAGTCAACAAAAGCAAATTCAATTAGCCAAACGTCCAAAAGGATTACCTACAAAAGATGTTTTTCATTTTGAAACAGTCGATATACCTGTGCCGCAAGATGGCGAAGTCTTGATTCAAACGAAATATGTTTCTGTAGATCCTTATATGAGAGGACGAATGCAGGATACAAAATCCTATACACCTCCATTCAAGCTAAATGAAGTGATTCAGGGCGGTGTTGTCGGAGAAGTCGTTGAATCCAAATCGCCTCAATTTGAAAAAGGGGATTTTGTTCTTGGATTCCTTGGCTGGCAAGAATATTCTACAGCCAAAGCTGAATCTCTGACTAAAATTGATCCATCCATTGCGCCATTGTCCTATTATTTAGGAATTTTGGGCATGCCAGGGCAAACCGCTTATTTCGGACTTCTTGCGATTGGCCAGCCAAAAGAAGGCGAGACCGTTGTCATTTCTGGAGCCGCAGGTGCCGTTGGTTCCGTTGTGGGACAAATTGCTAAGATCAAAGGCGCTCACGTCGTTGGGATTGCGGGATCTGATGATAAGCTGGCTTATTTAAAAGAACTAGGCTTTGATGAAACGATTAATTATAAAACAACAAATGATTTAGATGATGCCATAGCAAAGGCCTGTCCAAACGGCGTCGATGTGTATTTTGACAATGTTGGCGGCGAAATTTCTGATGCCGTGATGAATCATTTGAACCGCTTTGCACGTATTCCAGTGTGCGGCGCGATTTCGTCTTATAACATTAGCGCAAGCGAGGACATCGGACCGCGTGTGCAAACAAAACTCATTAAAACAAGCGCATTGATGCAAGGCTTCATTGTTGCCAACTATTCAGATCGTTTTGAAGAGGCTGCAAGAGATCTCGCACAATGGGTTAAAGAAGACAAACTGACTTATAAAGAAACAATCATTGAAGGCTTTGACAACATTCCTGATGCATTCCTTGGACTATTTAAAGGGGAAAATGTCGGAAAACAGCTTGTCAAAATTTCATAATAAAAAAGGACCCTCCATGTGGAAGGGTCCTTTTTTTATGCTTGCTTGGGCGCAAGATGCAGCTGGCCTTGCTTATAAACAATTTCCTGAAGCGTAAGATTCAGCTTTTTCGCCATTTTTTTGAGCATTGCATGCTCTTGAGGTGTGACAAGACTGATGACAGCCCCTTCTTTTCCTGCGCGCCCGGTTCTGCCTGAACGGTGGATATAGCCTTCTTCGTTTGGCAGGTCGGCATGGATCACGTACGGCAGATCGTCAATGTCGATGCCTCTTGCTGCGATATCTGTTGCAAGGAGAAGCGGAAATTCACGCTGTTCAAATTCCTTTAAGATGATAGCACGCTCTGCTTTTTTCGCTTCACTATGAAGCACACCAAGGTCGACATGGTGATACGCTAATTTCTCTGCATAAATGCTTAAATTCGTAATATCACGCACAAAGACGAGCGCCTGCATGTCCTCAAGCCGTGATAGCTTTTGCAGTAATTTCACTTTATCACGCTGATCACATAACAGATAATAGTGTCCTACTTTCTGCGCTTCTTCCTCACTTCTGGCAATTTTCAATACTTCTGGTTCAGACGTCATTTGTTTAATCAGTTGAACCGTTTCCTCTTTTAACGTCGCAGAAAAACAGAGGATTTGTCTTTCTTTTAATGTGGATTTAATGATCGCTTGGATCGTTTTCATATGCTCTGGCACAAGAAGCTGATCTGCTTCATCTAGCACGACCGTTTTGACTTCGTGCATTTTCAGTTTCTTGATTTTGATTAATTCCTGTACACGGCCAGGTGTTGCGACAACGATGTTCGGGTGTTTCTTTAGTTTTTCCTGCTGCTTTTTGATGTTCGCTCCACCAATCAAGGAGACCGCTTTGATGTCTGATCCTTGTTTGAACTCTTGCACGACATCAAAAATTTGCATCACAAGCTCTCTTGAAGGTGCCAAGATTAAGACTTGCGGGTGTTTGATATTCACATCGATTTTATTTAAAAGCGGCAACACATACGCCAGTGTCTTCCCCGTTCCCGTAGGCGATTCCGCGATCACATCACGCTTCTCCGTAATCCACTCTGCTGTTTTTTCTTGTATAGCTGTTGGTTTTTCGAAGCCAGCCGCTTGAAAGTTTTCCTGAATAAATGGCTTTGCTTCTTTCAAAAATGCCCAATTTTCTATCATGTCGATCTCCTTTATCCTCATTCAATCTATCCTTTAGTATCTCAAAATCAGCTTTGAAACGCAATTTTTCTTTTGATGCTTTTATCGAGCCGGACAGTTCGATATAATCATGAGAGGCACTAGCCGTTTTGAATCTATTTGAGGTGTAAAAAATGATATTATCTGTTAAAGATTTAAGCCATGGCTTTGGCGACAGAGCCATTTTTCACGAAGTCTCCTTCCGTTTATTAAAAGGCGAGCATGTCGGCTTAATTGGCGCCAACGGTGAAGGAAAGTCAACGTTTATGAATATTATTACTGGCAAGCTGGAGCCAGATGCAGGAAAAGTCGAATGGGCAAAAAATGTCCGTGTCGGCTACCTTGATCAGCATACTGTACTAGAAAAGGGAAGAACGATCCGCGAAGTGCTTCAGGATGCATTCCACTATTTATTTTCCATGGAAGCAGCGATGAATGACATTTACGGCAAAATGGGTGAAGCCGATCCTGATGAGCTGGAAAAGCTGTTAGAGGAAGTTGGCGTCATTCAAGATGCGCTCACAAACAATGATTTTTATATCATTGATTCCAAGGTCGAAGAAATTGCGAGAGGTCTTGGGTTAACGGATCTTGGGCTGGACCGTGATGTGACGGAGCTGAGCGGCGGGCAGCGTACAAAAGTATTGCTTGCGAAATTGCTGTTAGAGAAGCCAGAAATTCTCCTTCTCGATGAGCCAACCAACTATTTGGATGAGCAGCATATTGAGTGGCTGAAACGCTATTTACAGGAATATGAAAATGCGTTTATCCTCATTTCACATGATATTCCATTTTTAAACAGTGTCATTAACTTGATTTATCATGTTGAAAATCAAGAGCTCACGCGCTATGTTGGTGATTATGATCAATTTAAACAAGTGTACGAAGCCAAAAAGCAGCAGCTTGAAGCAGCTTATAAAAGGCAGCAGCAGGAAGTCGCTGAATTAAAGGATTTTGTTGCAAGAAACAAAGCACGTGTCAGCACAAGAAATATGGCCATGTCCCGTCAAAAGAAACTGGATAAAATGGATATGATTGAACTCGCAGCAGAAAAGCCAAAGCCTGAATTCCACTTTAAGCCGGCACGAACTTCCGGGAAATTGATTTTTGAAACAAAAGATTTGGTCATTGGTTATGATGAACCGCTCTCTCGTCCATTGAATCTGAAAATGGAACGCGGGCAAAAAATTGCGTTATACGGCGCTAACGGTATCGGAAAAACGACATTGCTGCGAAGTCTTCTTGGAGAAATCACGCCAATTTCTGGTGAGGTGGAACGCGGAGAATTCCTGCATATTGGCTACTTTGAGCAAGAAGTAAAAGAGCAAAACAGCAACACTTGTATTGAAGAGGTGTGGAGTACCTTCCCTTCTTACACGCAATATGAAGTCAGAGCCGCTCTTGCAAAATGCGGATTAACGACAAAGCATATTGAAAGCCGCGTGTCTGTTTTAAGCGGTGGAGAAAAAGCAAAGGTCCGTCTTTGTAAGCTGATCAACGAAGAAACCAACTTACTTGTTCTCGATGAGCCGACCAATCACTTGGATGTCGATGCAAAAGAAGAACTAAAACGTGCATTAAAAGAATACAAAGGGAGCGTCTTATTGATCTCTCACGAACCTGAATTTTATCAAGATGTAGCAACTGAAACTTGGAATTGCGAATCTTGGACGACAAAAGTATTATAACGATAAAAAAGCCTTATATCTGTTCAGAAGATATAAGGCTTTTTTCTATTTAATGACCTGCTTGAATATTGACCAAATGCTTCCGGCCAAGAAGCAGGATGATCATGCCTAACAGAACGACAGCCGCCCCTACATAGTAAGGGGTGCTTGCTGTGTAAGATTCAGCAAGTACGCCGGCAACCCAAGGAGCAATCGCGCCCCCAATAAACCGCACAGCACTGTAAGAGGATGAAGCAATCGAACGTTCAACCGGTGCCGATCCCATCACAGCGGTCGTGAGCACTGTATTGATCATGCCAAGGATGCCCCCAGCAATAACAATTCCGCAGATGACGACTACAACATGTGAAGTCCATACCCCAATGCCGAATAAAATCACAGCAAATGAAGCAAACAGAACCACAAGGGAAGTCAATGTCCCAAGTTTGCGATGAATGACCGGCGCTGAGAAGACGGATGTCACTGCCAAAAATAGTCCCCATCCAAAAAAGACATAACCAAGACCATGCTCATCCAGATGAAGCACAAATGGCGAATAGGCTAAAAGCACAAAGAAACCAAAATTGTATAAGAAAGCCGCAGATGCCATCGTTAATAGCCCTTTATATTTTAACGCCCCGACAGCCTCGAATAATTTCACCTTTTTCTGAGGTTTTTGCATCGGCGGGAGCATAAACGTAATGGCTAAAAGAGCAACAAGCATTAACACCGCAACGCCAAAGAATGGCCCGCGCCAAGAGATCGTCCCAAGCTCTCCGCCAAGCAGCGGTCCAACCGAAATCCCAAGACCTAGTGCAGCCTCGTATAAAATAATGGCCTTCGCACTTCCTCCAACAGACACACCGACAATCACAGAGAGGGCAGTTGAAATAAATAAGGCATTCCCAATGCCCCATCCGCCTCTAAAGCCGATTAATTCATTAATCGTTGAAGAGGTACCGCCTAAAGCAGAAAAGACAATAATAAAAATAAGTCCTATTAATAACGTCCATTTCGCACCAATCCGACTAGAGATAAAGCCGGTAAAAAACATGACAAAGCCGGTCACAAGTAAGTAGCTCGTAAATAAAAGAGAGACCTGACTTGGAGATGCATCTAATTGTGATGCAATGGCTGGCAAGATCGGGTCCACAAGTCCTATCCCCATAAATGAAATCACACACGCAAAGGCAACAGCCCAGACGGCTTTCGGCTGCCTAAGCAGACTTGTACGCTGTTTCAACACTTCTTCTTCCTTCATTCCATCAGAACCTTTCCTTCAAATGTTGACAAAATAAAATAAACACGCAGAGGTGTTTATTTTTGTAATTGCTCAATTGCATGAGCCGCTCTTTCTTTCATCGCTTCAAGATCCTTTTTAAAAGATTGGATCGTTTCAAGCTTTTTTGTAATCAATTGATGCTGTACAGACAGCTGCGCTTCAATATCTAACAGCTTCTCTAATCGTTCCTTCGGATCAAGCGACAGCAAGTAACCTTCTTTATTCAGCTCAAGCTGCTTTCCTATTTCCATAAACGATTGAAGCTCTTGTAAAGAAAATCCAAGTACCTCTTTTGCCTGCATCACTTTCTCTAGTTCTTCCATGTCGTCCTCTGAGTAAAGTCTGACACCGCCCTCTGTCCGCTTTGGTGCTGATAATAAACCAATCTCTTCATAGAAACGTATCGTCCGTTTGGTCAGTCCGCTTCTTTTCGCCACTTGATCAATTTTCATCCATTCCATTGCCAGTGCCTCCTGCTCATCAATTCATGATTTATTATACACCTTTATAACCTTAACGTAAACGTAAATGTTCTCACTCTTGATTTTTCTCGTGTTTTGATGCAAAATAAATAGGAATTATTACGATTTAAAGGAGGGATCTCATGTTTTCTTTTCCACCCAAAAAAGAACGACACCAACAATTCGGATCTGTACCGCCAAGCCTTGGAACGAAGCCTTCTCAAAAAGAGAACATGACTGACATCCAAAAGACGGAGCAGGACTTTTATTTTCATCTTGAACAAGTCGGCATCTGCCGCGTGTCTTATCCTGTACGAATTTTGTCTAAAACGGCACCGCAGGACCAAATAACTTCTGCTGACTTTGCACTGAGTACCTCCCTGAGAGCTCACGAAAAAGGCATTCATATGAGCCGTCTCACTGAACAGCTACACTCGTTTTACGAAAGCGGAAAGCCGCTTGATGTGAATAGCTTAAAAGCATTGACAGCAGCGCTTGCCCGTCAGATGAATCAGTCATCTGCCTCGGTTCAAGTTTCCTTCCCTTGGTACATGGAAAAGCAAAGCCCAGTCACCGGGAAATCGGGTTTGATGCATGCGACAATCACATATGACATTCATTTTCATGAAAAGGATGGATGGACCTGTCATATTGGCTGCGATGCACAAGTCACCACATTATGTCCTTGTTCTAAAGAAATTAGTGAATACGGTGCACATAATCAGCGTGGCTCTGTTTCCATTCAGGTAGAGTTGTTTGAACAAGCATCATTCCCTAACGACATGAAAGCAGCTCTTTTACATATCATTGAGTCCAATGCGAGTGCACCGCTGTATCCTGTGCTTAAAAGACCTGATGAAAAGAAAGTGACAGAAGAGGCTTATGAAAATCCACGCTTTGTAGAAGATCTCACAAGGTTAATGGCCATCGAATTATATGAGCAGCCATGGGTCAGGGGCTTTCAAGTCGAGTGTCGTAATGAGGAATCCATTCATCAGCATGATGCCTATGCGAAATGCTCTTATCAAAAAAACCTGTAGATCAACTCTACAGGTTTCTTATTTCTTAGTCATGACTCTCTAATTCCTCAATCATCAGCGATAGTTCTGTCCAGCGGTCCATTGCTTGTTCTAGTTCTTCAGCAACGGCTTTTTGTTCGTCCATCAGCTCTTGAATTTTTCCAAAATCACTGCCTGCCTCCGCAATGCTTGCTTCAAGCTGCTGGTGTTTTTCCTCTAATGCCTGAATCCGGTCTTCAATTCCGTCCCATTCAAGCTGGTCTTTATAAGAAAGTTTTTTTCTCTTTTTAGGCGCCGCTTCTACTTGTTTCTCAGCAGGCTTTGTCTCTGTCCGCTTCGCCTCTTTTTCTTGCTCCATGTAATCGCTGTAAGCACCTTGGAAGTGTGAAATGCGGCCATTACCTTCAAAGACAAGCAGACGGTGAACCACTCGGTCTAAGAAATAACGATCATGCGATACGGTCATAACAACGCCAGGAAACTGTTCTAAATAATCCTCTAAAATGCTGAGGGTCTCCGTATCAAGATCGTTCGTCGGCTCATCTAAAAAGAGAACATTTGGTTCTTCCATTAAGACTTTCAATAAATACAATCTGCGGCGTTCTCCCCCTGACAGCTTGCGAATAAACGTCCGCTGCATGGATCTTGGGAATAGGAACCGTTCTAGCATTTGCTCTGCTGTCACGATGGCGCCATCAGATGTCTTGACGATCTCAGCTGTTTCCTTGATGTACTCAATGATGGTCAGTTCTTCATCCATTTCCTTGTGATCCTGCGTGTAATAGCCAATGCGAACGGTTTGTCCAATCGTCAATTGTCCTGTAGTCGGTTCTATTTTACCCGCTAGACAGTTAAGAAGAGTCGTTTTGCCGACTCCATTCGGTCCGATAAATCCAATCCGGTCGCCCGGCACGACTAAATCTGTAAACCGCTCCACAAGGGTCTGGCCAGCAAATGAAATTGATAAGTCTTCTGCCTCTATGACTTGTTTTCCTAGGCGGTGCGAGCCGATAGCGAAATCAAGCTCTCCTTTCGCATCAGGCCCTTTTTGATCCATCAGCTCTTCGGCTCTGCCAATGCGAGCTTTTTGCTTCGTCGTTCTTGCTTTTGCCCCTCTTCTCAGCCATGCAAGTTCTCGTCTGAGTAAGTTTTGACGCTTCGTTTCTTTCACCTGAGCTTCTGCTTCTCGTTCGGCTCTTTTTTCTAAAAAGACTTCATAATTTCCTTTATACGTATAGAGTTGCCCTTGATTCAATTCATAAATTCGGTTGGCCACACGGTTTAGGAAATAACGATCATGCGTCACCAGAATGACAGCACCGCTGTATTGACTCAAATATCCTTCGAGCCATTCAATCGTTGCATTATCGAGATGGTTGGTTGGCTCGTCTAAAATCAGCAATCCCGCGGGCTGAATTAAATTTTTAGCAATCGCGACACGCTTTTTCTGTCCGCCTGATAATGCATGAACAGAGCGGCTCACATCTTTGACACCAAGCTTTGTCAAAATCGTTTTTGCTGACAGGTTCGCATCCCATGCGTCTTCCTGATCCATTCGATTTTGCATACGCATGAGCGCTTCTTGTTTTGCTTCATTTTGCGGATCATGCTCTAAATCGGCTAGCGCCTTTTCATATGCCTTCATCGTTTGAATCATGGGTGCCGTTCCAGAAAAAATGTAATCAAGAATCGTTTCATCCCCGCTCATTTCAGGGTCTTGCTCGAGAAATTCGATATCAAGTGTCCCTGCTTTCGAGATGTCACCCTCCTCATACGATTCAAGTCCCGCAATGACCTTTAGGAGCGTTGACTTTCCTGTTCCGTTTGGTCCAATCAATCCGATGCGCTCCCTTGGTTCTATATGAAAAGAAATATGATCAAACAGCGTTTTCTCGCCATATGTTTTATATAATCCTTCAACATTCAATAAACTCATTTTTATCAGCCCTTACATAGATTCTCCCTTTATTTTAAATCAGCCGGTAGCAGAAAACTAGTTTTAAAAAACCCGCTGCTGAAAAGAATGTTTCCTTTTGCTGCTCGATACACTATGAAGAGGTGATCTAAAGATGGTAACCATTAGCTTATGTATGATTGTGAAAAATGAAGAGGAGGTGTTAGCGGACTGCCTTTCCTCTGTTCAAGACATTGTAGATGAAATGATCATCGTTGATACAGGATCAACAGATCGTACGAAGGAGATTGCTCACTCCTTTTCAGCACAGGTACTTGATTTCGAATGGGTTCAGCACTTTGCAAAAGCCCGCAATTTCGCTTTCTCACATGCAACGAAAGAGTATATTTTATGGCTTGATGCTGACGATGTTCTGCTTGAAGAAGACCGTCAAAAACTTCTTCATCTCAAAGAGACACTTGATCCTTCGGTGGACGCCGTCTCGATGTTTTATCATGTGGGATTCGATGAAGACGGTCAGGTGAATTTTAAATATAGAAGAAATCGCCTTGTGAAGCGTGCCTTGAACTTTCAGTGGTACGGGGCCGTACATGAGTTTCTTCAAGTGTATGGCAACATCTTTCCAGCCGATATAGCCGTCACACATCAAAAGCGCAAGAAAACAACCACTGGTGAGCCCGGGCGCAATCTTCGAATTTATGAAGACATGCTCGCAAAAGGAGAGGACATGACGCCACGTGATCTCTTTTACTTTGCCAATGAATTAAGAGATAACAGGCAGCATGTCAGGGCGATTCGTTTTTATCATGAATTTTTAGCGACAAAACAGTGCTGGATTGAGGATGAAATTCGCACATGCCAATATTTAGCCGACTGCTATTATGCGGCAGGCTTCGAGGAAGCGGCTTTATCCTCATTATTACGTTCTTTCTTATACGATCAGCCCCGTCCAGAATTTTGCTGCCGGATCGGGGATCATCTAAAAATACAAAATAAACATCAGGCAGCGATCTTTTGGTATGAGCAGGCGCTGAAGGCTCCTGAAAACGAAACAGCCTTCACACTCACACAGTATAAAACGTGGTATCCACATCTCCAGCTTTGCTATTGTTATTATCAGCTCGGCGATTTGGAAAAAGCCAAGACACATCACCTTGCCTCCTCCGCCCATTACCCCACTCATCCAAGTGTGCTGTTCAATGAAAAAATATTTGCTGAACAGACATAGATCCCCCCGTCACCACATCCGCCTTCCACCTGCCAGCGGATGTCTCTTTTTATGCACAAATTCGATTGTGATGTTTAACACTTTAGTGATTTAAAGCGTTTTTCAACCAATTGACTAAATTGTCAATTACGCATATACTAACATTCGTCTTACGAAAAGATTTATCCATTAGGAGGTCAACATGAGTTCTTTATTTCGAAAAAAGTCTCTCGACCAGCTCATGCTTGAAAGTCAAACGAAGCGGCTTAGCCGATCGTTAAATACGTTTGATTTAATCTTGCTTGGCATTGGCTGCGTGGTCGGGACTGGTATCTTTGTGATTACGGGGGTTGCGGCAGCAAAGGATGCGGGACCTGCGATTATTATATCTTTTATTTTGGCTGCGATCGCATGCGCCCTTGCTGCTTTTTGCTACGCTGAATTCTCCTCGTCCATTCCTGTGTCAGGAAGCGTCTATACGTATTCCTACGCCACACTTGGGGAATTTCTCGCCTTCTTAATGGGCTGGGATCTCATGCTTGAATATGTCATTGCGCTCTCTGCTGTAGCAAGTGGATGGTCGTCCTATTTTCAATCACTGCTCAGTGGATTCGGTCTGCACATACCGAAGGCTTTATCAGCTGCACCTGGAGCCGCTGATGGTGCCGTCTTTAACCTTCCAGGCGCACTTATTATTTTACTCATCACCTTTATCGTCTCAAGAGGCGTCAAAGAAAGCACGAAGCTGAATAACATCATTGTGTTAATCAAAATTGCCATCGTCCTTCTCTTTATCATTTCAGGCTTAGCTTACGTCAAACCTGAAAACTGGACACCCTTTATGCCGATGGGCTTTGAAGGAGTAATCGCAGGCGCGGCAACAGTCTTTTTTGCTTATCTCGGATTTGATGCGATCGCCAATGCATCTGAAGAAGTCAAAAATCCGCAAAAGGCGATGCCGATCGGCATTATCGGGGCGCTCGGTGTTTGTACCATTTTATACATTGGTGTGTCCTTTGTCTTAACCGGCATGGTTCACTATACGAAACTGAATGTCAGTGACCCTGTCGCATTTGCTCTTCAAGTCGTTGGCCTTCATAGTGTGGCAGGTATCATATCAGCCGGTGCCATTATTGGGATCACAACGGTTTTAATTGCCTTGGTCTATGCGCAGGTTCGCTTAACCTTTGCGATGAGCCGCGATGGACTCATGCCAAAAATTTTCTCAAATGTTCATCCAAAATCGCAAACACCCGTTGCCAACACTTGGCTGACAGGTGCTGTCGCAGCATGTATCGTAGGTTTTGTGAATTTATCGACGCTTGCGAATTTAGTGAGTATCGGTACACTTGCAGCCTTTACAGTGATTTCAATTGCCGTCATTGTTTTACGGAAAAAGCACCCGAATGTCAAAGCAGCGTTTAAAGTACCATTCGTGCCTGTTCTTCCGATTATCAGTGCGGTCATTTGTATCACACTTGCGACGACCCTTTCATGGGTGACTTGGAGAGCCTTCCTTATCTGGGTAGCCATTGGTGTCGTTGTTTACTTCACCTATGCAAGACGAAAAAGTCATCTTAATGAAACACATTAGAAAAGAGACACGGGGTTTCCCGGTCTCTTTTTTTTTGCTTAAATCACGCTGTTTTTGGCTGAATTTGAGTCCACCATGTCTGGATCTAACACGCTTATTACACGCCAAAGGACACTCACATCAAAAAATCCACACCACCACCGAAGCCAAAAGAAACAAAAACACCGACGGTCTCGATTCGATCAAAGCCATCTTCTTAACCCGCTCAGCTTTTAAACACAATCGGGAGCCAGAAATACACCGCAAGGACAATCGCCACAATACTGATGATATTTAACCAAAAGCCTGCCCTGACCATATCAGATATTTTCAGCACGTCCGCACTAAAGACAGCGGCGTTTGGCGGTGTGGAGATCGGCAGCATAAACGCACATGAAGAAGCCAAAGCAGCCGCAGCCATTAACCCATATGGCTCCATACCAATCGCAAGCCCAAGCCCTACCGTAATCGGAATAATCATATTGGCAACAGCTGTATTCGACATAATTTCAGTCATAAACAAAATCGCTCCCGTTAAAATGATCAACAGCACGATATACGAAAGCCCATTTAAATGCTGTAGATTTTCCCCAATCCATCCCGTTAGATTGGTTTCTGCAAAGCCCGTAGCGAGCGAAAGCCCACCTCCAAACAAAAGCAAAAGCCCCCACGGCAGCTGTTTCATATCCTGCCATTCTAATATTCTCTCTCCATTTGTTGCTGGAATGAGAAATAACAGCATGGCACCGAAAATGGCGATAGACGTATCAGATACGGTGATCCCTCCAAACAAAAAGAGCTTAAAAATCCACAAAAACGCCGTCATGAGAAAAACAACAAACACCCATTTTTCCTCTTGTTTCATTTTTCCTAAATTCTCTAATCCCTTTCGAATGAACGCTACACTCATTTCACCTGTGTGCTCTACCTTGAACTGTACCTTGGTCAAATACAGAAATAAGAGAATGAGCAGAATCATCGCAACAGGAAAACCAAACAAAAACCATTCAAAAAACATAATTTCCCGATCTAGCAGTTTTTTTGACATCGCAGCAAACACCGCATTTGGCACAGATCCGACAAGTGTTGCTAGACCACCAATTGACGCTGAATACGCAACCGACAATAAGATGCTTTTACTGAATCGATCAAGAGATGGACCAGATAAGATTTCATTAGCCTTGACCTCTTTAATCACTGCAAGTGCCACTGGGAGCATCATCAGGGCTGTCGCTGCATTCGAAATCCACATAGATAAAAAAGCAGTCGCGATCATGACACCTAATACAATGCGATCACTTCTTGTGCCAATCACCCTCAAAATGTGTAAGGCCATTCTTCTATGTAAGTTCCATTTTTCAATGGCAATAGCAATCATAAATCCTCCCATGTACATAAAAACGATCGGATCTCCATAAGCCCTTGATGTCTGTTCCATAGAAAGCCCGCCAAGTGTCGGCAGTAGGATGATGGGCAATAAAGATGTTGCAGGTATGGGCAGTGCTTCTGTCACCCACCATGTTGCCGTCCAAGCCGTAATGCCCAAGACTACCCTCGCAGCATAGGTCAATTCATCTTCAGGTATGAGAAACAGAACGAGCAAGAAGAGTGTCGGTCCAAGAATAAGTCCAATTACATTCACTTTTTTATAAACGATAACAATTCCCCCTATTGAAAGCGCTTGTCATATTTTTTCTAATTTTCCACATTCGATGATCTCTTAAGAAATCCTTTAAATCATATGAAAAAATGAAGATATCTTTCATAAAAACAGCTGTCATTTTACTCCCATTTCCAATACCATGACATGATGCCTTGGTCTATTTTCATAGGAGAAACTATACAAATCATGTGCAATCACTGTAAAATATAGAAGATCTAATCAAAAATTGAGGTGTTTTCATTGTATAAGGATCAAAGAAAATCATTTTGGAAACAGAAAAAATTCATTATTCCTCTTCTTAGCATCATCGTGATAGCAGCTGCTCTCTTTTTCTTAAAAGATACTCTTTTCTCAAAAGAAAAAGAGGCTTTAAAAGCGGCTCAATCCTTTACGAAACAATTGGAGAAGAAAGACTTTACGAAGCTGGCTGATGAGGTAACGAGTACGTCTTTGAAAGCCAATGACTTCTCAAAAAAACAACTAGCCGAAAAATATGACAATATCTTTAACGGAATTGGTGCTTATGATCTGAACATATCAAAGCTCAACGTCGAAAAACAGGACAAAGGAAATGAGTATCAATTTTCCTATGATGTGACAATGAAAACGTCTTTTGGCAAGCTGCACAAGCTTTCTTACAAGGGCGTTCTCTCAGAAGAAGATGACAAGTGGAAAGTGGACTGGAAGCCAAATCTCATCTTCCCGCAAATGGAGAAGGGAGATACTATCAAAGTCAAATCAGACCCTGCTGTCCGTGGAAACATTGTAGACCGAAAAGGGCGTACGCTGGCAGAAACAACTGGTGGAAACGCACTTGGCATCATCCCAGGTAAACTCGGAACAGGGAAAGAAAAAGAACGCAATATCAAAAAAATCAGCAAGGCGTTTGATATAGACGAAGAACTGATTGACAATCAGCTGAAACAAGCATGGGTCACAGACGACACGTTTGTCCCGCTCAAATCAATGTTAGAGCAAAAGCCGATTCCAAAGGATATAAAAGGCGTCACCTATCAATCGAAGGAAATGCGTTACTATCCTTATAACAAAGCCGCCGCCCATCTCACCGGCTATGTCGGAAAAGCAAATGCAGATGATATCAAAAGAAATCCGGCATTAAAAGCAGATCAAATCATCGGCAAAACCGGCCTTGAATTTACGTTTGACAAAAACTTGCGCGGACAAGATGGCGGAAGCATTCTGATCGTCCATGATGAAACAGGCATTGAAGAAACATTGCAAAAATCAGATCGAAAAGATGGAAAAACAGTGAAGCTGACCATTGATGCTTCTTTACAGAAAAAAACCTATGAACAGCTGAAAGGTGAAAAAGGGGCCGTCACGATCATGAATCCATCATCGGGGGATCTATTAGCGCTTGTCAGCGCCCCTTCCTACGATGTCAATCTCATGACAAACGGGATCACACCTAAGCAATATCAGGTATACAGTGAAAACCCAGACCTCCCATTCCAAGCCCGGTATGCGAGCCGGTATGCACCAGGGTCTACATTCAAAACCATTACAGCGGCCATCGGGCTGGAAACAGGTGTCACAAAACCTAATAAAGTACGCACCATTCATGGACTGAAATGGCAAAAGGATCAATCATGGGGCAATTATCGAATTACACGGGTTCACGATAAAGAAAACGTAAATATGGTCGATGCCCTCGTGTACTCAGACAATATTTACTTCGGACAGGAAGCACTGGAAATTGGCAAAGACACCTACGAGAAAAAAGTGAAAGCATTTGGATTTGGCGAAGATTTGCACATGCCATTTACAATGAAACCAGCACAAGTATCAAACGACGGCATTCAATCGGACATCTTACTTGCTGACTCTGCCTATGGCCAAGGCGAATTACTCATGTCACCGATTGAACAAGTACATGCCTATTCTCCATTTGCAACAGGAGGCAAGCTTGTCTATCCTCGAGTCGTTCAAGATGAAAAAACAGCATCACCAAAACAAATCATCAAAGAAGACTCGGCAAACACAGTGAAAGACGCGCTGACTCAGGTCGTGACCAGTCCAAACGGTACAGCTCACTCCTTACAAATTGAAGGAGCTGATATTGCCGCTAAAACAGGAACGGCAGAGCTGAAGAGCAAACAAGGGGCAACAGACGGTTCTGAAAATGGATTTTTACTTGCATTTAATCCTAAAAAAGAAGATTACGTCCTCGTCGGCATGATTGAAGGTGTGAAAAACCGCGGCGGAAGCGGACTCGTCATTCAAAAAATGAAGCCTGTGATCGCATCTTTTTATCAATAACCCTTTAGAGACACAAGCACTTGTGTCTCTTTTTTCTAAATCATGACAATTTGCTATTGTTTTATAGTTCACCTTATGAATAAAATGAGAAGAATGCAAAATAGAAAACAGTTGAATGAAAGGAGGAAGTCTCATTGGCTATTGCTGCTCGTACAAAGGATAAACCTCAAAATTCTGTCACCGGATCAACGGTTTACCCCATTTTATTGATTATTGGCATTTGCCATATGCTGAACGACACATTGCAAGCCGTTATTCCTGCGATGTTCCCTATTTTAGAACGCTCAATGGGGCTGACCTTTACACAATTAGGGCTGATTGCCTTTACATTAAATATGGTCTCCTCCGTCATGCAGCCCGCTATTGGGTGGTATACAGATAAACGGCCGATGCCTTATGCACTCCCGATTGCTTTATTTTCTAGTGCTGTCGGTATATTCGGGCTTGCGTTTGCGCCTTCCTTTGCCACCATTTTGCTTTGCGTTGTCTTTATCGGACTCGGCTCTGCAATTTTCCATCCAGAGGGCTCTCGTGTTGCCAACATGGCAGCTGGTCCAAGACGAGGACTTGCACAGTCCATCTATCAAGTAGGCGGAAATACAGGTCAAGCCTTTGCTCCGCTGATCGCTGCATTAATGCTCGTCCCTCTCGGTCAGCCAGGCGTGGCTTGGTTTACGATTGTTGGAATGATTGCTGTCGGTTTCCTTCTTTATATTTCAAGATGGTACGCAGGAAGACTTCAAACCATTCGAGCTCAAGCGAAAAAGGCTCCAGCAAAAGCTGCAAGATCTGATATTCATCGTAAGTCAGCACTCACAGCACTTGGCATTATCGTCTTTCTCATCTTTGCCCGCTCTTGGTATGGGAATGCGATATCGAATTTCTATGCGTTTTATGCGATTGAACAATATGGATTGACGATTAAAGAATCACAGACTTATATTTTCTTATTTCTCATTCTAGGTGCAATAGGGACATTTTTAGGCGGGCCGCTTGCAGACCGCTTCGGCAAGAAAACCGTGATTTTAATTTCCTTATTGGCATCCTTTCCACTTGCCCTGCTGCTGCCATTTGCCGGACCTGTTTTTGCTTATGTTTTACTTGGACTAATTGGGGTCATTCTGACATCAAGCTTCTCTGTCACAGTCGTTTATGCTCAAGAACTATTTCCCGGGAAAATTGGCACAATGTCTGGTTTAACTGTTGGGCTTGCGTTTGGTATGGGTGCAATTGGATCAGTCGCTCTAGGCTCATTCATTGATGCCTTCGGTTTAACGCCTACCATGATCGGAGTCGCCTTTTTACCGATATTAGGCATCCTGGCCTTCTTACTACCTAGCGATCAAACCATCTCCAAATGGAATGAATCATAAAAAGGAGAAAACCGCTCAGTTATTGAGCGGTTTTTTCATATCTCATAAAAATGCGTGTCAGGAACGTGCTTCTTTGCAATAAACCCTTGCTGAAATTCTGGAAAGACCTTTTGCACCTGTTTAATTTTTTGATGAACCAAATCGGCATACGGAATATATAGATGATCCACTAGATTTTGTTCTGTCATATAGTAATACCAATTAAGATTAAAGGTATTCTCATCAATGATCGTAAAGGCAGAAAAATGATAGAACAAGAGTGGACATTCGTCGAGATACATATCCCCTTTCACAACTGAAAACTTGTAGTTTTCAATATTCCAAATGGCGGCATTGGCTCCTTTAGATGTCACCACATGGACCCCTTCAAAATCATCGATCCATCTTTCAACATACCGCTGATCTCCATACGTCTTATTTTCTGTATCCATTTCTACTGTACAGTGTGCAAGACAGTTTTCCTTCCATTGTGTGACCGCCTGTTTGGCAACGTCTGTGTTGCGGCAGCCGACAAATCCAGTATTAAAGCGGCCAGACAACTCATAAAAGTGATAGAACCGCTTGGAATTCATATGATCCGTCAAAAATAAATGAGCGAGCGGATTCTCTGCAAATACCGCCTCTGGATCATGATAAAAATACAAATCCGTATCCAAATGGGCGAGATAATCCGCTTCTGAGGACTCAAGGATTTTGAGCAGAAAAGCAGGCTTTAACGTCCAGCAATACTCATGGAACGTCCGATCATCTTTTGCCTTTCGCAGCGTGTCATCTTCAATGTCTTCAAGCTGTTCATATTGAACGTGCGGATGAGGGAATTCACGTAACACCTTGTAAGCCAAAGGGTCCGCACATAAAACCGACAACTTGAATGAATGGGCGGTTTGTTCAAGCGAATGAATCAGCGCCAAAAGCTTAAAAATATGGGTATTCGACACAATGGTTGTAAAATGATAAGACGCCATCTACAACACATCCACTTGAAACAAATCAACGCGTAATAGCTCTTTCGTCAGCCCTTGAATGGCTTCTACAAGCACTGTGCAGCCATATTCCTGCCGTGCAAGCTGCGCTGCTTCTGACAGCTTTTTCAAAGGGACATGCTTTGCTGTCAGCTGATCTTTTTTATCGCGTTTGATGCCTACATTCCGCTCTGTGATCAAATGAAGCAGCTCTAAAAAATAAGAAAGCAGACCATCGAATGCCGGATTTTCACGCAGCTGCCGGACCTCTTTCACAATGTCATTTGTGACGGTGTGAGAAAATGGACCAGAGAAAGCCAAATGGACATCAATGGCATCAATATTGTTGTACTTCTCGCACATATACAAAATGTTATATTTGATGTCATCAAATGACGTTAAATTACTTGGATGCTCCTGATGCACACTCATGATATCCTCTCGCAATTCAAACGAGAGACCAAGCTGATGCAGACGAATTCCTAAATCATAATCCTCAAACCCGTACCGAACGATATTTTCATCAAACATCCCGAGTGCCATGACATGCTTACGTTTGACAGAGGAGTTATTCGTAATAAAAAATCGCCACGGCAGCTCATAAGAGCCTAAATCATAGTTATACGTGCGCAAAATGTCTTTGAGAATATCAATAAACTCAGACTGCAAATCGAAGCTTTTCTCTAGAAATCCACCATTTTCAACTTCCTTCATTGATAAAAGAGGCGTTTTATCTTTCATTTTCCGCTTATACAAGCCTTGCTTTTTCAACCGATTGATATGATCCTGATCAAATGCTTCGTAAAAATAACGATAAATCCGCTTCCAGCATACACCACAAATCACAAGGTCCTCATGAACAGCATGTGCCTCCGCATGCTTTTGAATAAATTGCGGCTCTGCCAGCATATCGCTGTCATGGAATATCAGCAGGTCTCCCTCCGCCTCGCGAATGGCATGATTGCGACCCTTGGCAATCCCTTGATTGACAGGAATACGTACCTTTTTAAACGGGAAATTCACCTCAATGTTCTCAAGCATTTCCATCGTGCCGTCCGTTGACCCATTATCAGCGACAATCACCTCAAATGGAATATCCGTATCCTGAAGCGTTAAGGAAAAAAGACTCCCTTCTAAACGCTCTTTGGCATTATAGCTTGGAATAATGACGCTTACCTTTGGCTTCTCATTCATGCGTCATCCCCCTCCAATTTGGCATAGCCGTTAAACAGCGGATCGACCTTCTCAACAGATTCAATCACATGGCGCAGCACGTTTCGATAGGCTTCTTGGAAAAACGGCAGATCATTTCTCCCTTTTTCATGAATTTGCTGCATCTCATCCTTGCTCACGATGCGAAAGCCGCTGAAATGATAGCAAATGAGCGGATGCCCATCGTCCAGCAAAATACGTCCATTCTCTTCCCGATAAGAATGCTGCCCATAGTTCCAATGACCAATATTCACGCCTTTTGTTTGAATATCTTCCACTTTTTCAAACAGCTTCGGCATATGATCCAGATATCCTTGATCGCCAAACTTGCCTTCTCCCGGCGCATTTTTGCATTCCTTCAAGCATTCTTCTTTCCACCAGCTGAGGCATTTCCGGCCGGCTTCATCTCCTTTAAAATACAGGAAGCCTGAGTTATATCGTCCTAAAAGCTTCTGAAGCATCTTCACTTCCTCAGGATCGAAGCTCGGAATCACAATATCCCCTCTCGAGAGTAAAACAGAGGCATCCGGCTGATGTTGAAAAATCGCTTTCGGGCTCTCATAAAAAAATAAATCCGCATCAAGATAGGTTACGCCCTCTGCCTGCTCCTGTTCAAATAACCACTCAATCCAAATCGGCTTTAATGTCCAGCAATATTCCGAGGCATCCCGTTCCTCTTTTTTCTCCAGCAGCTCCGGCGTTTCGAGCTCCCGTACATGAACAAGATCGACATGAGGAAAATTCATTTGATGAAGCAGATCAAATGCAGCATCATCCATACATAACGTCTTGATGACAGCATCATCTTCTACTTGCTTCAATGATAAGAAAAACGCAATGGCTTGATAAAGTCTTCCACTTGATAGAACCGTACAATATATGCTGTTCATCTACTTACACCTCTATTTTTGAAAGAATTCGCGGTACCATTCAATCGTCTTCTCTAAACCTTCATCAATGGAATAGTCAGGCTTCCAATCAAGCAGCTTTCTCGCCTTTTCTGCCGACAAATATTGATGCTTAATCTCATGCGTTCCTTGGTTTAAAATACGCGGCTTCAGTTCACTGCCCATTGCCTTTAAAATCTTATCCACGAGCTCAAGCACCGTCAGCTGAATTTCATTACTAAAGTTAAATGCTTCTCCAGCGAGCCCTTTTTCCTCCATCTTCTCAGCTAGCAGCAAATAAGCCTTGACCGCATCTTCAATGTAGAAATAATCACGAATAAATGTCCCATCACTTCTAATTTCAGGTGCCTTTCCTTCTAGCACAAGCTGGATGGTTTGCGGAATGATTCTGTTGAAATTTAAATCCCCGCCCCCGTATAAATTGCCGCAGCGTGTAATACAAACCGGAAGACCATATGTGTTGTAATACGTGTGAGAAATTAAATCTGCACAGCTCTTCGATACATCATACGGATGTTTCCCATTTAACGGCATATCTTCATCGTATGGAAGCTGCTCCTGATCGCCGTATGCTTTGTCACTTGATGCAACGATGACTCGTTTGATCAGCGGCTGTCTTCTGCAAGCCTCCAGTACATTCCATGTCCCTAAAATATTGGCTTCAAATGTAGAAACAGGGTGTCTATTTGCGACCCCAACAATGGCCTGCGCCGCCAAATGGAAGACAGTATCAATTTCGTATTCTCCTAACGCACGTTCAATCGTTTGCATATCCTCCAATGCACCTTGCACCACATTCATCTTTTCGAATTGACTGCCTTGATATAAATTCGATCGAGGCACCTGATCACGCACAAGTCCAGTTACGTTTGCACCTTGATCAATCAATTCCTTGACGAGATAGCTTCCCAATAGTCCTGTACATCCAGTCACAAATACGTTTTTCCCATTCCAAAATCCGCTCATGCCGTCACCAAACCTTCCATGGTTGTTTTCCATTTGTCCACATGCCATTGATTTCCTTCAGGTTCTTATACGTATCGATCGCTGTCCAAAATCCGTGGTGCTCATAAACCGCAAGCTCTCCATCATTCGCCAGATTTTGAAGAGGCTCCGCTTCAAACACGCATTGATCATCGTCTGTCAAATAGTCAAATACCTTTGGAGACAACACAAAAAATCCTCCATTGATCATCCCGATACTGTCTGTCTTCTCAGAGAAGGATTGTGCCATCCCGTTATATACCTTCAACGTCCCGTACTGTGACTTCTTTTCAATTCCTGTGACAGTCGCAGCAGCCCCAAGATCCTGATGACGCTTCAGCAGATGAAACATATTGATATTGGCAAGTCCATCACCATACGTCATCATGAATGTCTCATCCCCAATGTAGTCCTGTGCCTGCTTTAACCGTCCGCCTGTCATCGTCTCCTCACCCGTATCTAAAAAGGTAATTTTCCAGTTCTCTAACTTTCCTAAAAGCTTCATTTCTCCTGTTGCCATATCCAGCTGCATGCTGTGATGCCGCCAGTCGTAGTTCAGAAAATATTCTTTGATCTTCTCTCCTTTATATCCAAGCAATAAGATAAACTCATCTACTCCGTAATACTGATAGATTTTCATAATATGCCATAGAATAGGCCGATCTCCGATCATAGCAAGTGGTTTAGGAAGCGCTTGTGTGACCTCACTCATTCTCGTTCCCTTTCCTCCGCAGAGAATGACTGCTTTCATCTTCTCCCCTCATCTCTCTATGAAAATTTTTGATTGAAAACCTTATCTTTATGCGGAAAATCAGTACATGTACCCTCAGACTTTGTCCGACATCAGGTTTTGAATCTACTCTATTCATATGTCGAAATGAGAGATGGTGCCACCTAGCATTTAACTATTTTTACAAATAAAAAAAGAGCGAGATTTGTATTCTCGCTCTTTCAAAGTTTAAATTGTATATTATCAGGGTAGATGGTATGATAAACATGTGCATCATCAGCACAAACAGCCTCTTTTTATAAAGAGACTACTAGATGGAATGAATTCAAGTGGCAGCTTGCTTCATTCTCAATATGAATCACGGAGGTGAATTCCCATGGCACAAAACGTACTTTGTGAAGTGAACTCTTGCCGTTTTTGGGCTGATAACAGCTGTACAGCTTCTACCATTAAAATTGGTAAAAACACAATGACTGATGTGACTCGCAATGCTGAAACTGATTGCGAAACATTTGAAACAAAATAAGTTGTTTTTCTGAGATGAAGGAACTGGCAGGTTCCTTCTTTTCTTTTATCATTCTATCAAGAATGATAATTATTATCAAGTGTTTTTCACTAAACATTTCTCGGGAAATAATGACACGATATTTCTCCATTCGTTGACGATTTTCACTCCTTTTTCTATACTCAACATATCCGAAGAAGAAAAAGTGGTGACCAATCAATGGATTTTACGATACGTTTTCTATCATTCTTTGTCGTAGAAATCGAAGGCAAAGATGAACAAGCAAATAAACGGTTCAAGCATTATCAAACATTAGATCAAGAGGAATTTGAACAAAGTGAGCTGAAGGACTTTTTAGATGGTGAGCTAAAAAAAATCGTCAAACGAAAAGTGGACAGACACCCTAAATCAGAACAAGTACCGACCAAAATTGGCCGATTCATTGTCGAACCCGGTCATGAACTCGATTCAAATCCAAACTACAATTTATTTCATCAGACGAGATTTGCCGATACAAAAGAAGTATTTAATGAATGCAGCGAACAGTTTGTTCGCACGTATTTAGATACAAGTGCTGTCAGAGGCGGCGTTTTTTTAGTTGCGTCTGCCGTTCCTAAAAAGTACTTCGATGACTCCTTTGTCTTTATTATGAAATGCGATTTTGAACAGAAAGTGGCTTCTATCGCTGATACATCTACCTTGATCAAAAAAGTCGAAATGGCCATTACAACAAAAAATATGAAATCGATTCAATATCCGTTTATGCCAGAAGAGGGCATGACAGAGGAAGCTGAAGTGAAAATTCACCAATCCTCACATGCGCGTTATTTTGAGGACTTTCTGAAATTCGTCGAATACGGGGAATCTATGCCCGAAATCATGAAATCACAGGTCATGAATATGGTGCAGGAACAAGTATTTGAAACATTACAGGATGAAAGTGAAGAATTAAAGCAGTTCGAAGAGGATCTTGAAATATGGGAAGCGAGTGAAAAACGAGAAATTAGAGAAACACTCGATACAGAACAGGTCACACTAGCAGCTTCTCACATTGTGGAACAAACCCCTGATATCACAATGAAAATGCGTCTAGGTGAAACAGAAATCAAAGGACTTCTCGCGGACTTTGGCCACTCGATCCATATTGCGAAGGTCAACAATCGATATGTCGTGCTCGTTGAAGCAGACCAAATCGTCTTCGAAAAAGGAAGCACACCTGTTGAATTCCATAAACCAAATGGATTAAAAGAGGTTGTCAGCCACCTGACGCAAAAAGCCTACGATTCAGACATAGAATAAGAGAATATGACTGCCTCTGCGATCAGCTGCATGAGGCAGTTTTTTTATATAACGCTTCATTTTTTACACTGCACCAGAAGAAACATGCAGCTGCCCGCCTCTTGCCCACATGCTGACAAGCATTAAGCTTATGATGAGCATCAGCCAAAAGACACTGTTTGTTCCGAAAAACTGAATCAACGTATATCCGCACAAAGGCCCTAAAGCAGCACCCATATCTTGAACAAAAGAATAGCTTGCGAGAAAGCGGTTCTTATCTGTTTGAGCAGAGGCTTTTTGAAAGGCAAGTGTATCGGTGAACGTTGTTACAATCGTTGCCAGCAGCTGAATCAAAAGCAGCATCAATAGGAACCAGCCGCTTACCTTCAGCATGACCCCAAGAAAACTGAGCCCTCCAAATGAAAGAAACATCCAGCTTAGCATTCGTTCCTTCATCACAAGCCGATCAAACCATTTGCCTGTTCTCGGTGCGACAAATGGTTCCCACCCCCACCTGATTGCTTGAATGACACCGCTTAAAGCCGAAGCTCCGATGACAAAGCCAAATAGAGCAAATTCATCCTGATCGATCTTTGCTTCAATGACATGACTCAGCGTGGATGCGAATAAACCTTGTATAATAAGTGCGACCAGCATGCCTGTTATCAGTACTTTTACAACATCTCGTGCAAACCACTTCTGTTTGATGCCATGATACATCTGCGTGCCTTCTCTCTTTTCAATTTCATCCAAAGATACATAAAAAACGCACCCTATCAATGTGAGTAAACCAAAGACAAGCGTCATGGACTGGAAGCCGAACAAGCTGGCGAAAATCCCGCCAAATAACATACCAAATAAACTGCCAAGCCGGTAAAGCCCATTATAAAGACCCGTCAAATGTCCTTGTGAGCCTTCGTCCATTTCAGCCAAAACCCTCATCCCGCTCATACGGAGTAACGTCCAAGCAAGCCCCCATGCGCAGCGGCAGATCAGCAGCAGCCAAAAACCACTCATCCCATATAATGCCGTGGTCACTGACGCGATCAAAATCGCCATTAATACACCGGTCTTCATTGGGATATAGCGATAGAGCCACCAAACGACAGGCGCTAGCGGAATGCGAATGAATCGGTTGATGGACAGCAGTAACCCGACCTCCCAAATAGATGATAAACCAATCTCTTTCCAATAGACTGGAAGAACAATATAGAGCATTGAATCCCCAATAAGTGCAAATGCTGTGATGAGCGATATTGACACAACTTGCTTTTGACGATGATCCATTTTCCCTTCCCCCTTCGCTATCTTTACGATAAGGGATGCTTTATAATAAATCTAATGAATGTTTTTGATTAAACCATTAAAATAATTGATAGGTGGTGCAAAGTTGAATTTACATGCCCTTCGGATTTTTGCAAAGGTCGCAGAGACTAAAAGCGTCACACAAACAGCAGACGCACTATCTTTGACACAGCCAGCTGTGACGGCTCAGCTTAGAAGCATTGAACGAGAGATCGGTTTTCGCCTTTTTAAACGAAACGGCCGAGGAATTGCGCTCACAGAAATGGGAAAGATGCTGTATCCTTATGCCCGGCAAGTGTTCGAGGCTGAAAAGGAAGTAGAATATCAGATCACACTATTACAAAACGGGAAAAAGGGACGCCTCCGCATCGCTTCTACCTACGTACCACTCAACTTTTTACTGCCTGATTGGCTCGCTGCTTTTAAATCGTCTTCACCACAGACAGAAATTGAATTAAAAAGCGGAAACTCCGCTCAAGTGATAGACAGCCTGCTTCAATATGAATCAGATGTGGCCATCGCTGTAATTGAAGATTTGGATCATGAGGAGATCGTTACCTCCCATTTGACGAATTTAAGCTATGATTTTATTGTGCCAGCAGACCATCCGTTAAACGGAAAAACCGTCCCGCTAGAGCGCCTGAGCCTGGAGCCTTTTTTAATGCGTGAAGAAGGCAGCTCCACAAGAGATAAGCTCTTTTCCCTTTTCACCTCGAAAGGAATTAAAAAACCGACTGTTGATTTACAATTCAGCGGTGTTCATGAAGCGATTCAAATGATCAAAGCTGGCTATGGGATCACACTTGTTCCCCGTGATGCGGTTCAAGGCAGTCTCAAGCGGAAAGAGATTGGGCGCGTATATATCGAAGGCATAGAAATCGTCAGACCCGTTGTTATCTGCAAACGGGCGAATGATCTTGAAGAAAATAGAACAGTGGATGCCTTTCTGCAAATGAAAGATATCGGTCCATTTAAGGCGCCTGCTGCAAATTAAAAAAGTGCCTGCATAAGAAACAGGCACTTTTTTTCTATTCGGCTGGTTGAACAATGTCATACGGTACAGCCTTTGAGGCTTTCACTAATTGTTCTGGTGTGATGAGGATTTCATTTCCCCATTCGCCTGCTCCAACGCCTAATACCTCTTCCTCTAATAACGAAGCTTCGATGATGGTGCGGAAGCCTTCTGGCTGCCAGCAAAATGGCGGTATCGAGCCAATTCGGTAGCCCGTCACTTCCAGAACCTTCTCTGGTGATGCCATTTTAATATTACGAGAGCCGGCCGCTTTCTTTAGTTTCCCTGACTTAATATGCTGGTCTGCGCCAACCATCACAAGCAGCTGCTCCCCTTCCCCTGTTTCAAAAATCAATGTTTTGATCATTTGTCTTTCACGAAAACCAAGGGCTGCTGCTACATTTGCTGCTCCCTTCTCTGTTTCGGAAGAAAATGCTTTGATCTCATATGGGATGCTGTGCTGATTCAAGAATTCATGTGCCGGTAGTACTTTCATTGATTTGAACCCCTTTCCTTGCGATGTCTTTCATTTAGCTTATCACAATCCTCTCATCCTTAAGATGTATTTTTCAATGAAAAGCCTCTAGGTCCTTCATCACCATGCTATACTGAACTTGTTTTTGAAAAGGAGCCGGTTGGATATGGGAAACAAGTTTTGGTATTATACAGGCAGTAAAAGCCTTCTCATGCTAAGTGATATTCTATTTGTGATGACGATCACGTTTGTGATCTATCAAGATACACAATCTGTTGCGTATGCGGCTTTATTTCCGCTAATAAGAACATTATGCCAGCTATTAGCTGGGCTCATCTCTCCTGTTTTGGCAGATCACTTTCAAGCGGGCCGGCTGTTGAAATGGGTCCCGCTTTTACGTCTTGTGATGCTCATCGTGTTTACATCCCAATTTCATTTCTTTCAGCAGCATATGGTCTGGCTGTTTGGTGCGCTTATTCTCATTTCCATCACAGGTGGAGTCATTAGTCCTTTATTACAGGCCATCATGCCGATGCTTGTGCCAGCAAATCAGCTTGTGAAAGCGAACAGTACAGCCTCCATTTTTCATCAAACGGTGCAAATCGCCGGTTATTCGTTTACTGGAATGCTCGTCCTGTTGATTGGTCCTTTTTATTTAATGTGGATTACTTGTTTCATGATTGTGTTGTCTTATTTGTTTTTCATCCCTGTTTTTCCTCTTCTCAAGCAAGAAGACACGGTTCGAAAAGCAAATAAGATGAACAGTTTCAAGGATGGCTGGGCGATTATTTGGACAAATAAAACGATTCGCACTCTGACCTTTATGGATGTTTGTGAAAATATGGCGGGCGCTATGTGGATCGGGGCGATTACTCTTGCCTTTGTCACCCATGATTTAAACGAAAGTGAGGAATGGTGGGGTTTTATCAACGCCGCTTATTATACAGGCGCCATTCTAGGCGGGCTCTTGGCTGCGTGGATAAGCCGGTTGATTCAAAAGCAGCTTCTTCTCTTTATGGCAGCTGGTTCATTCATTTATGCAGTGCTGACTATTGTCTTTTCACTGAATAGCCTGCCGTGGCTTGCTTTGCTGCTTTGCATTTTGATGGGGCCTGCTTATCAAATTCGAGATGTTTCGCAGCAAACCATTCTTCAAACGGAAACGCCCGTCCGAGATTTATCAAAGGTGTACTCGGCTCATTACGTCCTTTCTTCTGTATCTGTCGGTTTATCTATTTTCTTTGTTGGATTGATTGCAGATGCATTCGGAGCGAGGACTGTGTATTTGCTAGGCGGTTTTTTTGTGCTCATCTGTTCGGGGATTGCCATCCTCGCTTTTATGAGACAGAAAAAAAAGAGCGGCTGATTCATGCAGCGGCTCTTTTACTTTTTCTTTAACATCGCGAACATGTCACGAGCCATCGCTTCTAAAATATACACAACTGGCGTCTGTGTCGTAATATTGGCTCTGTGAACCCGTTCGTCTGTCACGTAATAAGCAATATTTAAATCGGAAATGCGCGAAATCGTACAGTGCTGATTGTTTGTAATACTAATGATTTTGCTTCCTTCTCTTTTTAACTTCGAAATATGATCAATCGTAATACGGTTCTCCCCTGATACAGACAGCACAATGGTGACACTATTGTCTAAATACTGCATATTCATCGGGAAAAACGGATCATTGATGTAAAATGAAAATTTCTCAAGACTCGAAAAATACCTCGCCCCATACTGTGCCAAAATACCAGAGCTGCCAGTTCCGATAAACAGCACATTTTTTGCATCGGCAATGAGCCTTGCTGCCTCCTTAATTTTCCCTTCAAAGTCCCCTTTCAGTGTGCGTTCAATAAATTCATATAGAAAGTGCTGTGTGCTTTTTAAAGTAGGAGTTTGCTCTGATTCTAAATACATTTTGAGTTTCACTTTAAACTCTGAAAAGCCTTCACAATTCACTTTTCGGCAAAAGCGAAGGACAGACGAGGTGGAAATATGGGCAGCATCTGCTAAATCCCGAATTCTCATATACACGACCTTTTCACTGTTTTCCATGATGTATCGGTATAAAGCGCTTTCTAGTTCATTAAAGCTGGAAATGACCTCACTTGAAAACATCTGACTTCCCCTTTCTCCAACAGCATGTCACAATGTGTTTCTTTTATGTAACAAATCTCTAAATGAGACACCCTTGCCTAAAGACGCTGAAGTCATTTACGCACTAGATGCTCTCACGATAAGCTATAGATGTACAGACAAAAGAATTGGCTTTTCTCTATTATAACATTGCGCGTTACATTATTCGGAGGTGCAGCACATGGCAAAAGGATTAAAGGTTGTCACAATTGGCGGAGGATCAAGCTATACACCAGAGCTTGTAGAAGGATTTATTAAACGATACGATGAATTTCCGATTAGCGAGCTTTGGCTTGTCGATATTGAAGCGGGAAAAGAGAAGCTTGAAATCGTCGGAAATCTTGCAAAACGCATGGTAAAAAAGGCAGGACTTCCAATCGAGGTTCATTTAACATTAGATCGCCGGAAAGCGCTTGCGGGCGCTGATTTCGTCACAACACAATTCCGTGTCGGACTTCTTGAAGCACGTATGAAGGATGAACGCATTCCTTTAAAATATGATGTCATTGGTCAAGAAACGAATGGTCCAGGAGGTCTATTCAAAGGACTTCGCACCATTCCAGTCATTCTTGATATTGTCAAAGATATTGAAGAACTGTGCCCAGACGCATGGCTTGTGAATTTCACCAACCCAGCTGGTATGGTCACAGAAGCCGTTCTTCGCTATTCAAACCATCGCAAAGTCGTTGGCTTATGCAACGTGCCAATCGGTATTCGCATGGGAATCGCCAAAGGACTTGATGTCGACGCAAGCAGAGTCGAAGTCAGCTTTGCTGGATTAAACCATATGGTCTTTGGACTCAATGTATTCTTAGATGGCAAAAGCATCATGGATCAAGTCATCGAAGACATGGCAGATCCAAACTCCAGCATGTCGATGAACAACATTCAAGCCATTCCGTGGAATGCAGATTTCTTAAAAGGGCTTGGCGTCATTCCATGTCCATATCACCGCTACTACTACAAAACAAGTGATATGCTGGCTGAAGAAAAGAAAGCAGCAGAGAATGAAGGAACTCGTGCAGAAGTCGTTCGTGCACTAGAAAATGACCTGTTCGAGCTTTACAAAGATCCTGATCTTGATATCAAACCGCCACAGCTTGAAAAACGAGGCGGTGCTTACTACAGTGATGCGGCTTGTAACTTGATTGCATCCATTTATAACGACAAGCACGACATTCAGCCGGTGAACACCATCAACAATGGTGCCATCAGTGACATTCCAAATGATTCTGCCGTTGAACTCAACTGCGTCATCACAAAAGACGGTCCTAAACCAATCGCTGTTGGTGAGATGCCTGTCGCAGTCAAAGGACTTATTTCTCAAATTAAATCTTTTGAACGTGTTGCCGCTGAAGCAGCCGTGACAGGCGATTACAACACAGCACTTGTCGCAATGACGATCAACCCGCTAGTCCCATCTGATGCGATTGCAAAAAGCATCCTAGATGAGATGCTAGAAGCACACAAAGAATATTTACCACAATTCTTCAATAAAGTAGAAGCATAAAACAGAATCGCACTTGTCAAAAGTGCGGTTTTCTTATTTCTTTGCAAACAGCCTGTCCATCTGAGCACGATCATAGTCTAATAGCCAGTGCTGTAAGCCCTCATAGACTGGCCGAAGACGCTCAGAATCTGACGCTATGAGATCACAGCCTCGATCATCATATAAGTGGAAAATCATCTGTTTCGAGAGATTGATGAGATAAATTTCATAATCAAGCTTCCCCTTCATGATTTGATTCGGTGCATAGAAATCCTCTCGGCACATGGCTTGTAGAAGTGGACGCAATCGAATATCTTGCAGCCGACAAGTCAAGGTAAATCTCTCCAATGTCAGTGGCTCATCTAGTTCTGGTCTAACATAGGTCAAAAGCTCGTGACGCAAGCGATTGCGTACTTGCCGGCGGACATATTTCTGATAAACTAGGAGCTTTTGCTTCATTAATTCATGTTCATGCTGCGTATAGACATCCGTGACAAACAGAATATCGTCTTCTGGATCAAAAGCATATCTGACAATTTTCAAAGCACGATCCCCTGCTTTTTCTAATACAACTGATTCTTCTCCTAATGACCAATCTGCCACTTCAAAGCGAAGCCCAAAAGGCCATTGATAAAAAAGGGACGGTGTGAGGACAAGATCAGGAAAATGACTTTTTAAAAAACTATTGGTTTGATCGTTCATCTCATGTCCTTCCATTGGTTTTATTTATTATTTTACCGTTGAAACTGATGGAAATACAATTGGAAATAAACTGTCATTTCTTATATGATGGAAAGAGATGGAGGTGTGACCAATTGAAAAAAACATCAACAAGGTTTTTACAAGTGTTCCTTACAGCACTGATCACTATGTGGGTACAGACTGGACTTGATCAGGCGAACATCATTCATATCACCAATGTATGGGTCGATGCCAGCAGCTGGATCCTTATCTTCTTTGTCATCTACGCACTTTTTGAATGGGCAGCTCACGTCTTAGCAAAACGGAAAACCGCTCATCGCTGAACATCTCTTTTCATAGAGATGTTTTTTGTTGAAATTCCTCTTGCACAAGTTCATGGATGACGCCCATTCCTGCCTGGCTTCCAGCAGCTGCTGCAAGTACAAGCTGAGCAGGGCCGCCTAAATTGTCACCGCATGCAAAGACACCGCTGACGGTTGTACGTCCAAGAATATCTGTTTCAATGCCCGCATTTTTCGTCATTTGGCAGCCAAGTTTTTCAGCAAATGGAGCTGACTGCTTGAAATCACTTGCGACAAAACCCCCTTCTCTTGTCACTGTCTCCCCATTCGCAAGTTGGAGAGAGTGCAGCTGCCCATTGTCATGATCGATTGACATAATCGGTACATCAATGACTTGAATAGAATGTGCTGATAGCAGTACCTTCTCCTCTTCAGCTAACACTTGCTGCCCATTCGTAAACACGATCAAATCCTTTGTCCAATTGGAAAGAAGTTTAGCCATATGCAAGGCGCGTGGATTCTCAGCAATTAGGGCAAGCGGCTTGTCCTTTAGCTCCCAGCCATCGCAGAAAGGACAGCTAAACAACGTCTTTCCATACACGTCATGAATTCCCTTAATCTCTGGCAGTATATCCTGAAGTCCTGTTGCCAATATGATTTTCTTCGCTTCGAATCTTTCTCCCTCTTGTGTCAGTAACGTAAAGTTGTCCTCATTGTTTTGTATCTCAACAATTCTGCTTCGCTTTATTTGAATATGAGGGTAGTTTTGAATATCTGCCTCTCCCGCTTGTCTGATCTCAAACGGTGTCATTCCATCGTTTGTAATAAATCCATGTGATTCCTGTGTCACTCGATTTCTTGGCATCTCGTCATCGAATACAATGACCTGTTTTCTGCCCCGCCCCACAACAAGTGCTGCACTTAATCCGGCTGGCCCGCCTCCGATAATGGCACAATCTAATAACATGTAAATCTCTCCTTTTTATTAAAGATTTTAAAGACTCTTAATATCTATAATTAGTTCAAAAAAATCACATGTTGAAAAATGGATTCTTTTCTGTCTGCTCAATTTGGCTTGCAATATCAACTAACCGCTTTTGACTTAACGTCTCCTGCATTTTTGTTTCAACATCCTGCATGACCTGTTCAATCAAACAGTCATCATGAGGCATGAAAGAATCATGCTCTAAAGAACAGCGAAACAAATTCGTTTGCCCTTCTACAGCCTGAATGACGTCTAAAAACGAAATGTCTTCCTTCTGTTTCATAATGGCGTAACCACCTTTTGCACCAGGTGTTGATTCAATCAATCCTGCCTTTACAAGCTTTGTTAAAATTTTAGATAAATAGGTGGGTGAAAGATCTTGCATTTTAGCAAGAGGCTCAACGCCAATTGCTTTCCCCTTCGGCGCAAGAGTTAAAAACACCATCGTATGAAGTGCATAGTTGGTCGCTTTAGAATATTTCATAGGAACATTCCTTTCTATCTATTATAGACCTTTTATATCTGTAATTGATCATAAAAGATTCAAGAAGAAAAAGCAAGTGTTGTGGATCTGCTTCTTTTTTCATTCCACATTTCGCATTTTCTTCCGATAATAAAGGTAAGCACGAATAAAATTTTGATGAAAACTAGAAGGAGTGAAGAAAATGTCAGATCAACAGCACAATGCAGCACACGAAGAAGAAGAAGAGGAATTCAATGTATACGACATGCTTCCGCCCGCAGGAACAATCATTGGTGAAGCAACAGAAGAAGAAATGGAAGCTGCGGCAGCATTAGAAGTGAGACATGTCGCGTTCATGCGCCTTCAAGATATGTTCATTCAATTTGATGGCTCGTCTTACAAAGACTTATTAAAAGACTTCCAAGAATTCGAATATGATTCTACAAAATTCTGGAGAGGTATTGCTAAACGACTTCAAATTCCATACGAATGGCCAATCCGACTCGACCACGCAAACGGTCCAATTTATATTGGTGAAACAGAGGATAGCCGTGAGGTTGAGGAGAGTGCAGAGTAAGGAAATGATGACCCCCTTTTTGACGAGGGGGTCTTTTAGTACCCAGTGAAAACCGCTTTGTCGCCATCACCAAAAAAGCGGAATACATGGTTGAAAAAACAATTAAGCATATGAGCGATGTAACGCCCATATTGCTTATTCTCATGTTATGTTAACTCTGGCCAAAATGCTTTATTTGCCACAATTAAGTCGTCTAATATATCTTTTGCTACTTTAGCACTCGGCACCGTTTTCGATAATGTGATGGCCTGCCATAGTTTTTGATAGGAACCTTCTTCAAATGCTTCTACTACTAATTTTTCTACGCCAACTTGCTGCTCCATGAGACTTTTTTGAAATCTAGGAATTTCTCCAACCACTAATTTTTCTGGACCGCTGCTGCCAACGATACAAGGAATTTCGACCATGGCTGTTGGGTCAAAGTTCATGATGGCGCCATTGTTCTCTACAATCATCAGCATCCGTTCTTTTTTATTAAAAGCAATGGCTCTTGCTAAATCAACGATATAGGAAGCGTGTTCATCGATGGTTAGCTTTGTTTCCTTCGCACTCCCTTTATCAATGATGGCCTGACATTCACTAAAAACAAAAGCTTCCCGCCCCTCCATCACTTCATTGGCACGCGTGAACGCTATATTTGAATGTGCCACTTCTTCATCTGGAAATAGATAGTATTTCAAATACGTATTCGGTACCGTTTTTGGATCAAGTGCTTGAATATCTTTAGCCTTTTTTAATGTGCTGTTCCAGCTCTTCTGCTGTTCTAGTTCAGATGTTCCATCTGTTGCATAACCATGCTGGCTTACATGCTGAATCACCTCAGGCATTAAGCTATTTCCTGCTTTATCTCTAATATCTGTCCACCAGCCAAAATGATTCAAACCATAGTAATCTACTTCTAGTTCTTTACGTGAAGTTAAGCCTAAATTCTTTGCAATCAATTCTTCGATTCCAATTGGCATATCGCATATATTTAAAATCTTGGCATTCGGTCTTAGCTTACGTGTTGCCTCTGCTACTATCGCTGCAGGGTTAGAATAGTTTAACATCCAAGCTTCAGGTGAGTATTTTTCCATATAATCGACAAGTTCTAATACACCTGGAATGGACCGCATTCCATAAGCTATTCCGCCTGGACCGCATGTTTCCTGTCCGACGACTCCATGCTTCAATGGAATTTTCTCATCTAATTCACGCATTGCATATTTGCCGACACGGATATGTGCCATCACAAAATCGACTTGAGTAAAAGCTTCTTCTGGGTCCGTGCTTGCCAGTAATCGCACTTCTGGTGCTCGTTCTTTTAACATAATCTCACATGCATCTGCAATCGTTTTTTGTCTAGCTTCATCATTATCATAGAGTTTAATTGTATGAATTGGGAACTCCTCTAGATAGTCTAACAGCATCAAAATGATCCCTGGTGTAAATGTACTTCCGCCTCCAGCAATGGTAATATTAAATGTTTTTTTCATGATATCCAGCTCCTTTTTCAATCTAATGAAAGTTTTGTCTCAAACGACTCTCTCACTTGCGGTACACTTAAGCCAACAATGATTTGAATGCTTTGACCACTCTTAGCCATTACGTGTGCCCGTTTATTTTTTGTAAAGTATTCCCTATCTTTCACCAAGCTAGGGTCAAACACTGTAATACGCAGACGCGTGGCACAGTTTGTCACATCTTTAATGTTTTCTTTACCGCCAAGGCCTTCTAAGAAATAAACGGCTTTCTCTTCATACTCAGACGCATAAACGGGCGCTTCCTTTTTGTCATGACCCTTTTTATTAGCATTCTCATAATCTTGTTTTGTATATAGCCTAGTCTCCTCCTCATGTTTTCGACCTGGTAATGGAATATCAAATTTCACAATCATCCATCTAAATATGACAAAATACAATGCTGTAAATAGACATCCAATCATTGCTTGGATCAGATAAACCCCTCCATGATTTGAAGAGAGCGGAATCCAGTTCAATGCAGCTATTTCAATCAGCCCGGAACCCATCATTCCGACAACACCAAACATATTCATGATTGTCACCATGGTCGCTCCAAGAAGTGCATGTATGACAAATAAATAAGGTGCGAGAAATAGAAATGTAAATTCAAGTGGTTCTGTAATTCCGGCAAATATTGCTGTTAATGTGGCGGGTAACACCAATGCCAAAACCTTTTTTCTATTTTCATTCGGGGTAGAAAAATACATCGCTAGAGCTATCCCTAAACAGCCGAACATCTTAATATTTCCATGCAGTAAAAATCCGTATGGATAAAGATTTTTCAAATCGGAAGTTGAGGTCGCAAATTCATTTAAGTGAGCAATCCAATATGGTTTTAACCCCCCATTTACAGCCGCTGGACCAAACTCAAAAGGTGTATAAATAAAATGGTGAAGTCCTGTTGGAATTAACACCCTTTCCAAGAAATGAAACAGCCAGACACCGATATATCCAGACTGTGACATGAACCCTTGGAGAGATTGAATCCCTTGCTGAACATAGGGCCATACAAAAGCAACGATAAAAGCAATAGGAATCATTACAAAGAATCCGATGATGACAACAAATACAAGCCCTTGGAAAATGCCAAGCATTTCAGGCAGCTTTTGATCATAAAAACGATTATGGATCCAAATCACGATTCCAGATATCATAACCGCACCAATGATACTTGTATCTAGCGTAGGTATACCCGCAATTTCTTTTACACCCGCTACGTTCTCGACACCTTGCGATAAATCTACACCAAAAGTGGACGGCCAAAGTGTCAAAATAGCATGAATATAATTGTTAAACACAAGATAAATCATCAAAGCTGCGAGCGTAGCACGTGCTTGCGCTTTTTTTGCAAGAGAGATGGGCAAGCCAATCACAAATGCCAGCTCCATATGATTGAAAATCGTCCATCCCCCGCTTTCAATCAGTGCCCAAACCTTATACCACATCGTATCTTCTGCAGCCATTTCCCCCATAATCGCTGGATTCTTACATAAAGTCGCAAGGCCTACAACAATACCAAAAAATGCGAATAAAAGTACAGGAACTACCATAGCACTACCAAATCGCTTGATTGCATTCATAAGCATAACCCCTTTGTTTGATCCATAAGACCACTGTAAAGGTAGCGCTTTCAAAAACCAATAGATTTGACGTATTTAGAAATCAAGTTGTAACATTAGATTATATTTTCACAGGAAGAAAATATTTTCATGTTGGAGGGCACATCGCATGATATTGGACAAGTTGGTAAATGAATACTTCGAAGATTTAAATAAGAATGATCTGCACATTATTAAAACGATTCACGATCACCTTGAAGAAATGAAGACAATGAAAATTCAGGATCTTGCTCATTATGCTCATACTTCCATCTCATCCATCCATCGGCTTGCCAAGAAAATAGGCTTCGACGGCTACAGTGACTTAAAGTCTTATGTGAAATTGAATAATCATACTGAAGAAACAACACAAGATTTAATGAAGCTGCTCGATCAAGATATCCAGCAGACAAGGAAATATATGGAGCAGCTGGACTTTCATCAATTAAATCAACTGATTGATCGCGCATCGTATATTTATATTTATGGTACAGGAACAGCTCAGCTCGATTTGGCCAATGATGTACAACGACAGTTATGGTCACTGCATAAGAAATCTCAAGTTTTGCGAAGTAAGCGAGACTTAACAGATGGAATCGTTGAATTTGGTGAGGATGACCTTTTATTTATCATTTCTTTATCAGGCGAATCGAAGAATTTAGATGAAATCATTCAATTGGTGAAAACGAGACATATCAAATTTATCAGCATGACCACATTGAGGAATAACCTCCTCGCGCAAAATGCCATGTTTAACATCTATGTAAGCAGCACCCCGTTTCCTTTGTATAACAAAGTGGACAACTCAAGCTTTCTGCCATTTTACATTGTGGTAGATATGATCGTCAGAAAATTTAGTGAGTGGAAATGGAACCAATTGAATAATAGGACTTAAAAATAACAGGTACAGTTTTGGAGTGAAGTGGTGAAATAATTCATTTTGCTTCATAAAAAAGAGAGACACTTTTGTCTCTCTCAAAAAACACCAAAATATTTTTCTGAAATAAGTGATGACTGCTCAATGTTATTCAGCAGTATAATGCCCAGCAAGCAATTCATCAAACGAATCCGCTAATTTGAAATCCGTCTCATATTCTAGATCAAAGTAATGAATTGGCGGATGCTCCTTTGTTACTCTGTAATCCAATGCAATCCACGTATGACCATCCCCACAAAGCAGCACAAGTCCCTCAGGCAATTCCCATTCTTCTATTAAATAATCACTATCCATAATGCCTTCATTTTTAGCAATTCCTCTTAAATGATCAAATGACACATGATCCTCTGCCCATCCATTCGGCTGGTCCGTTGGAAAAGCATTATGCAAGGTATAACCGCCATTTTGTTCAAGAATAAGTTTCTTATATGTATCAGGCAGGATGACGCCTAGCTTCTTTTCCGCTTTTGCAATTCCTTTCTCATTGATTTTCTTAAATGTCTCTTCACTTTCTCTGTCTTTATCCCAAAATGATTTCAAATAAAATACCTCCAATTGTTATTTCTATCTTATCTTACCATTTGAGACGACTAGTTTAATAGTCCTATTCATAGAAAAAAGAGAAGGGCTTCCCCTCCTCTTTTCAATCGTTATTGTTCTTTATTTCTCGCTTCAAATTCATCCAGCATTGCACGCACTTCATCTGTTGATGATGTGTTCATTAATTGATTTCTTAAGAAACTCGCTCCTCTGAATCCTTTCACATAAATCTTAAAGAAACGGTGCAGTGCCTTGAATGGACGCAAGCCTAGTGATGAATATTGATCATGTAGATCAAGATGCAACCTTAAAAGACCTAGCAGCTCATCACTCGTATGCTCCTTCTGTTCTTTTTCAAAGGCAAATGGATTATGGAAAATCCCGCGCCCAATCATCACTCCGTCCACTCCATACTGCTCAGCGAGCTTTAAGCCCGTTTGACGATCAGGAATATCACCATTGATGGTCAAAAGAGTATCAGGTGCTACTTCATCACGCAGTTTTATAATCTCAGGAATAAGCTCCCAATGCGCATCCACCTGGCTCATTTCCTTTCTAGTACGAAGATGGATCGATAAGTTCACAATGTCTTGCTCCAAAATGTGTCTAAGCCAATCGCGCCATTCATCGATTTCTGTAAAACCAAGTCTTGTTTTCACACTGACAGGCAGTCCCCCAGCTTTTGCCGCTTGAATCAGCTCTGCCGCAACATCTGGGCGTAGAATCAATCCACTGCCCTTCCCATTTTGTGTGACATTCGGGACAGGACAGCCCATATTAATATCAAGCCCCTGAAATCCTAACTCCGCCATTCCAATGCTCATTTGTCTAAAGTTCTCAGGCTTGTCTCCCCAAATATGAGCAACAATCGGCTGTTCATCCTCTGTAAAGGTTAAACGCCCCTTCACACTTTGAATCCCATCCGGATGGCAATAGCTCTCGCTGTTCGTGAACTCTGTAAAAAACACATCAGGTCTCGCCGCCTCACTCACAACATGACGAAACACAACATCTGTCACTTCTTCCATTGGTGCTAATATAAAAAATGGCCGTGGTAAATCACGCCAGAAATTTTTACTCATCTTTCATCCAATTCCTCTCATGACATAGCGCCTTAAAGGGCATGTTTCTTCTATAAAATCTTTCAGCAATTTTTATCATTATATACTTTAGTAAGGATTCAATGCAAAAGGAGCATAAAATGAACATTAACAAAATGCTATCAGCACTTTATAAAATATCAAAAATTTGAGAAGACGTAAACGCCGTTCAAAAAGGTACTACTGGAAAACGTGTCATGCGACGGGCAGCAGGTAATGCATCTGGCAAACTAATAAAAAAGATATTCAAATAAAAAAGCCCTATGCAGGGGCTTTTTAAATTGTAATTGCCTTTTCTGTTACATGATAAGTATTAGAAGTAATGATTTTATCAAGCGACCAACCGGCAGCGAATAACACAGAAAAAATTGTTAAACTGATACTTAACTTTTTCAACTTTAGATATTCTCTATTCAAAATATATCACGTTATATAAAATACAGTACTAAGATACAATTCATTCTTAATATGGTTTTTGTTACAATTTTTGTGTATTGCATAATAAGAGTGATTTTCTTAAAAGACCTATACGAATTTTAGAAATATTTCACTGGTTTTTCTTAAAAGTTGCTGCTTAGATCAGAAAGAATTCTGCCAAATCGCAAAAGTAATGGATAAAGGGGAAAAGTGGACAGAAAAACAGTTCACTAATGCTTAAATAGGCTCTCCTAGAGATGTTACTAAAACTTTGGCAAAATTCATTATTAATCTTGTTTAAATAAACAATAAGTGCTATTAGTTTCTAATAGCGCTTTTTTATGGAGGTATTCATGTCTTTTTCTTACGTGATTTCATTGACTTTTTTAATACTCCTTTTAGTGTCTATCATACTCTATACTTTTTTAAGAAAGAAAAACGTTGTAGATGAAGCCCCTGGCGCTATTGCTGCCGTTCTTCTTATTTTACTAATATTTTTTTCCCTAAGTTTCATTATTGCCCTTCCAACTGTTATGCTTTATCTAGTCTCATTGGGAGTGAATTTTCTTTTCGGTGAATACATCACTTATGATTCATTTTTCTCTTTGATTACCTTTTCATTGTTAGTCAGCATCATCGTGATTTTTTGGTCATTTATAGTTTTATTTATAGGGAAAGGAATCATTTTTTTGTTGAAGGTCCCAATATGGATAACTTATATTTTAGAATTTTTTGCTTCGTGGGCTCTTATTTACTTCACGATTAAATATGTACTAAATTTGGAGAAAATTGAAGTTTCTATATGGGGAAATGGTGTATTGATTTTATCTTTCTTTGTTAGCTTTTTATACATCGGACTTGATATTATATCCTCTGCGCTTGATCAAAAAAATCAGAAAAACATAGAAGAATAGCCCCCCATCCAATAAAGGACAGGGGGCTATTTACTCTTAGATATTATTTTATACCGCTTTTCTAACACTGCTGCTTTAATCTTTGGACCATAGATGCTATCAGCAGAAAGCCTATGCATCATCCTGATATCGATGTTTTTCTCGAAATCGGGATGTCTTTCAATACATTAATGATTAATCACAAGACTTGCCACACACTCCACATGACTCGTATGCGGAAACATATCCACAGGCTGCACTTCCTCTGTCACATACCCGCCTTCTTCAAGAATACGCAAATCACGAGCAAGCGTCCCGGGGTTACAGGAAACATACACAACTCGGTTTGGTTTCATCTTTAAAATGGTGTCAAGCAGTGCTTCGTCACAGCCTTTTCTTGGCGGGTCGACGACGAGGGTATCTGCTTTGATGCCTTCTTTATACCAATTTGGGATGACGGTTTCTGCTTCACCGACTGCGAATTCGACGTTGTTGATTCCGTTTAAGGCAGCGTTGCGTTTTGCGTCTTCAATTGCTTCTGGCACAATTTCTACGCCATATACTCTGCCTGCTTTTTGGGCGAGAAATAAGGAAATCGTACCGATTCCGCAATACGCATCAATCACGGTTTCTTCACCTTGCAGCTCTGCATATTCAAGCGCTTTGTCGTAAAGCACTTTTGTTTGAGCTGGGTTCACTTGATAAAACGAGCGGGCTGAAATGGCAAATTTGATGTCGCCAATCGTGTCATAAATGTATTCTTCTCCCCATAAAACGGTCGTTTCATCTCCGAAAATGACATTTGTTTTCTTTGAATTCACGTTTTGCACAATTGACCGAACATGTGGGAAGCGTGCTATAATCTGCTCAATCACCTCCTGCTTTTGCGGAAAGTCAGCCGTTCTAGTGACAAACACAACCATCATTTCACCTGTTGCAATACCGTAGCGAACCATGACATGACGCAGCCAGCCTTTGTGCCGCTCTTCGTTATATGCTTTAATGCCAAACGCATTGCATATGTCTTTTACCGCCTGTACCACTTCGTCATTTTCTGATTGCTGGATCAAACATTTTTTCATATCGATGATTTCATGGGTACGCTGCTGATAAAATCCTGCAACAAGTCCGCCTTCCCGTTCGCCAACTGGAACTTGTGCTTTGTTTCGGTAATTCCAAGGGTCTTCCATGCCTAGTACAGAATGAACTTTTACACGGCTCATATCAAGCTTGCCGATCCGCTCTAAAACGTCCTTTACTTGTTTCTGTTTAAATAGCAGCTGGCCTTCATAGCTCATATGCTGAATTTGACAGCCTCCGCACTGCTTGTAGATAGGACATGGCGCATCTTGCCTGTGCTGACTTTCCTTTGTCAGCTCCATGAGTCGTCCAAAAGCAAATCCTTTTTTGACACGTGTGACTTTGATTTTCCCTTGTTCGTCAGGAAGGGCATTCGGTACAAAGACAGGGAACCCTTCAATTTTCGCTACACCTGCACCTTCGTGCGTTAAGTCTTCGAAGGTTACATTGTAGTATTCATTCTTTTCAACAGGCGGTTTCATTTTCACCAATTTTATCACCTCATTTGCAAAGAAAAACTTGGCGCCATAAGGAACCAAGTTCAATCTCTACCCTATTTTTTCAGCTGTTGCTTTTGGCACTATAAATTCTATATGACGATACAGGTTTTCAAATTCACCTGGCAGCATGCCGCCGAATTCGCCATCTAAATTTAATTGCATTTTATCTTTTACATCTACCTTCACGCGATTCGCTTTTGCGTAGATGACATTGTTATCATGAATATGCTCGCCTCGTAGTGCAAGGCTGACTACTCGAATGGCTTCTGCTAAATTGACCTTCTTTAAAATAATCAGGTCAAACATTCCATCATCTAAAATGGAATCTGGCGCTAGCTTTTCAAAGCCGCCTACTGAATTTGTGAGTGAAACAAGAAACAGCATGATTTCTCCATGAAACAATTTGCCGTCATATTCAATTTCGACTTCTGTCGGGCGGATAGAAGGAAGCATCTCCATGCCTTTTAAATAATAAGCAAGCTGTCCAAGCATTGTCTTCAGCTTACTAGGCACTTCATAAGTGAGCTCTGTTAACCGGCCGCCGCCTGCAATATTAATAAAATAATGGCCGTTGACTTTACCGATATCAAGCGGCTTCGCTACACCATCAATAATGGCATCTGTCGCTTTTAAAACACCTTCTCGTGGAATGCCAAGTGCTCTTGCGAAGTCATTTGTTGTTCCAACAGGAATGATTCCTAGTTTTGGTCTTTTTTCAAGCGGTGCTAGTCCGTTGACGACTTCATTGATCGTGCCGTCTCCACCTGCTGCTACAATTAAATCAAAGTCTCTCTGTGCAGCTTTTTCAGCTGCTTGTGTCGCATCTCCTGCACATGTGGTTGCATGACAAGATGTTTCATAGCCAGCTTGTTCAAATTTTTGCAAAACCTGCGGCAAATTCTTCTTGAAGAGTTCACGCCCAGATGTCGGATTGTATATAATTCGAGCACGTTTCATTCATCATCATCCTATATTCATTATGCAATCTATTTTCACCACTAACAACCTTTAATTATACTATGAGATTTGAAAATGGCAACAGAACAACCAGCTAATATGAGAAATCTCCTGTCACATTTCACTCAACAAGAAAGCATTCTGATAAGATAAAAGAAAACGCTCTAAAGGATGGTATGCGATGAAAAAGCCTGTCTATTTTAATCATGATGGCGGTGTTGATGACCTCGTCTCGTTATTTCTTCTCCTTCAAATGGAACATCTGAAAGTGATCGGGACGTCTGTGATTCCTGCTGATTGTTATTTAGAGCCTGCTCTCAGTGCGTCTCAAAAAATCATTGATCGATTTAGCCCCTATGAAATTGAAATCGCTGCTTCAAATTCTAGAGGCGTCAATCCTTTTCCGAAAGAGTGGCGCATGCATGCTTTTTATGTAGATGCCTTACCTATTCTAAACGAGAAAGGCATTGTAGATACAAAAGTGTCCAAGCTTCCAGCACACCTTCATTTAATCGAAACCGTTAAAAAGGCAGCAGAACCTGTCACGCTGCTCTTTACAGGTCCGCTCACAGACCTTGCTCGCGCCTTAGAAGAAGATCCTTCAATCTCTAATAAAATTGAAAAATTGGTGTGGATGGGCGGTACGTTTCTTGAAAAAGGCAATGTTGAGGAACCCGAGCATGATGGGACAGCAGAATGGAATGCATTTTGGGATCCTTATGCTGTCAGCACTGTCTTCAAGGAACGCTTTCCTATTGAAATGGTCGCACTTGAAAGCACGAATCAAGTTCCGCTTACACTTGATGTGCGTCAGCGCTGGGCTTCCCTTCGTTCTCACATTGGAATTGATTTTATTGGTCAGTGCTACGCCTTTTGTCCACCGCTCATTCATCTTGAAACGAATTCGACCTATTACCTATGGGACGTGCTGACAACGATGACACTTGCTTCTTCATCATTTACCCGTTCAAAGGAAGTGGGCGCGATCGTTTATACCGAGACGCCAAAGCAAGGACGTACAGAAGAACATCCAGATGGAAAGTCAATACAAGTGATTGACCATGTCGATCGTGATGCCTTTTTCCAAGCATTTGAAGAGCTCATGAGAAAAGCTGTTTGTCAGATTTCAACATAAAAAATCCCCGCTAATGAGCGGGGATTCCAGATTATTGACAAAGGGCTAAAATGATCTTTATTTTAGTCCTTTGTCTTTTTTCAGCGTGATAGAAAACCTTTGAAGTCTAGGAAGGACGAGCACCGGAGCGGAGCGAATTGAACATTCGTGAGCACCGGAGCACAGGACTGACAAGGAATGAGGGTTTGTCTAGACGCTGAAAGCCCCGCCAATGAGCGGGGCTCCCTCTTATTCTTCTTCAGCGTACTTTTTCTTACGTCTGAACTTGCTTAAAATTTCATACACGATTGGGACGATGACCAATGTGAGAAGTGTAGAACTTGTTAAACCGCCGATCACGGTCACGCCAAGTCCTTTTGATACGATCTGGCTTCCGCCTTCAAATCCTAATGCGAGTGGCAGCAGTGCACCGATCGTCGCAAGTGCAGTCATTAAGATTGGACGTAATCTTATTGTACCTGCTTCAAGTAAAGCTTCTCTTGTTGAAAGACCTTCTTTTTCTTTATGAATGACGCGGTCAATCAGCACAATGGCATTTGTCACAACGATCCCGATCAGCATGAGCAATCCAATCATAGCGTTTAAGCTGATGGTTTCTTTTGCTAAAAACAATCCAACGAGTGCGCCAATAATCGTAAATGGAAGTGAGAAGAGAATTGCAAATGGTGCAAGACCTCCGCCAAATGTGATGACGAGAACGAGGTACACAATGGCAATCGCTGCAAGCATTGCAAGTCCAAGCTGTGTAAAGGATTCCTCAATATCCGCACTTACGCCGCCTGTGTCAATCGTTACGCCAGACTTCACATCAAGCTTGTCGACTTTCTTCTGAACATCCTGTGTCACACTTGAGACGTTGTCTGTTGTCATGTCACCAGACACTTCTGCGTAGATTTTTCCATCACGTTTTGTCACCGTATTTGCTGTCGTACCATCTTTTACTTTTACGACATCACCAATCCGGACTTCTTGTCCTGTTGGTGTTGTGATCTTTTTATTTTCTAAATCTTTTTTGCTCTTATATTCGTCTTTTTCGGTTTGAAGCTTCACATCAAGTTCTTTGCCGTCCTCTGTGACTTTCGTCAGTGTTGTTTCACTATTTTGAGGAGCAATCGCTTGAGCGATTTGTGAAGCAGTTAGACCCAGCTTCGCCAGTTTTTCTTGATCTGCATTAAACGTATATTCATCGTATTTCTCAGATAAGCTTGTGCTGACATTTTTTAAGTTTTTCTCATCTTTTAAGATGTTCTCGACATCTTTTACTGTGCCTTCAATATCGCTTACTTTGTCACCGTAGACATAGTACGTTACTGTATTGCTTGCGCCAGCAGATGAGAAGTCTTGTGATTTCCATTCCCCTTTAGACGTTTTGTCTTGCAGGGCTTTGACCACTTTATCTTTTTCTTTATCAAAGTTTGGCGTGTCTTCATCATATTGTACGAAGAATAACGCACCGTTCGAGTTGCCGCCTACACTTGCTGTAAGCGCATTTGAAGAACCTAGTGAATATTGAACAGTATTGACATGGTCACGTTTGAACAAGTATTCTTCTGCTTTTTTCGTTTCATCGATTGCTTGTTCTCTCGTTTGTCCAGGTTCAGGTGTATATGTCACCATCGCCGTCTTATCTGCTTGCTGTGGTAAGAAGCTGACACCGACAAGTGGTGCTAAGAATAAGCTTCCAACAAGCATAAGAATGGCAATTCCTGATGTGATCCATTTATGGTTCAGTGTCCAATTGAGTACACGTCTATAACCGCCAGCAAGCTTGCTTGGTTTATGCTCTTTTACCTTTTTCGCTGTGCCGTACAGGTTCTTTTTAAATAGACTGTGTGCCATCATTGGAACAATCGTAATGGCGACAAGCAGTGAAGCAAGTAAAGCAAACACAATCGTTAGGGCAAATGGGATGAATAGTTCACCAATCATTCCACCTACTAATGCTAACGGTAAGAATACCGCAATGGTCACAATTGTCGAAGACATGATCGGGATAAACATTTCTTTTGTGGCTTCTCTGACGAGTGCTTTGCCTTTTAACGGTTCATCCTTTAACGCCATTCGTCGATAGATATTTTCTATGACCACAATCGAGTCATCGACCACACGTCCAATGGCGACGGTCATGGCACCAAGTGTCATGATATTTAATGTAATATCAAGCTGATTTAATAATAAAACAGCAATCAACAGAGATAACGGAATGGAGATGACCGAGATTAATGTTGATTTGATATCTCGAAGGAACAATAGGATGATAATGATCGCAAAGATTGCTCCGATGATTGCCTTGTTTAGCATTGTGCTGACAGACTCTTTAATCGGCTCTGCTTGATCATATGTCGTGCTTACTTTGATTCCTTTGTTGTCTTTTTTGAATTTCTCAAGCTCTTTTGTCACTTCTTCTGCCACACTCACGGTATTGGCATCAGAGCCTTTGACAATTTGCAGACCGATGCTGTCTTTTCCATTCGTTCTAGAGATCGATTCTGCATCTTTTACTACTTTAATATCCGCAATTTCAGAAAGCTTGATCGTCGGCAGCTCTACAGTTTGACCGCTTGCTGCTCCTCCACCAGTTTCCTGCTGAGCTGCTGCTTGCTGTTGACTAGCATTTCCAGCCTGCTGCTCTGCACCTTGCGCACCTGGGTTTTCAGCGCCGCTGGATGGTGCCCCAGCTCCAGCGCTTCCAGCACCGCCGCTTGCACTTGGTGTGACAGGGATTCGCATGTTTTTCAAATCTTTGACGCTTAAAATATTGCCGTCCACGACAACTGATTTTTGTTTGTTGCCAAATGTGTATAGACCTAATGGTACGTTGACATCAGAGCCTTTGATCATGTTTTGGACGGTTTCTTCATCTAAACCGTATTCTTTCAATTTCTTTTGTTTAAAAGAAAATTCTACTTCTTTGATTTGCTGTCCTGAAGCTTCGACAGAAGAGACACCGTTTAATCCTTCAAGAGAAGGAACAAGGTCGTTTTCTACTTTCTGTGTAAGGTCTTCTAGTGATTCTTTATCACCAGAGACGCTGAGTGCTAAGATTGGAATCGCGTTGATGCTAAAGCGTGCAATTTTTGGTTTTTCTGCATTTTCCGGAAAATTGATATTGCTAATCGCATCTTCAATTTCCTTCTTTGCTTCATCCATGTCTTTGTTATAGTCGTACTCGACTTGAATAGATGAGGCATTTTCAAATGAATTGGATGTGACCACATTGACTCCGTTGAGGTTTTGAATAGACTTCTCAATTGGGTCGGTCACCTTATCTGATACTTCGTCCGGCGTTGCGCCAGGATACGTTGTAGAAACCGTAATGACTGGAGTGTTGATATTCGGGATTGATTCTTGTTTCATATTCAATCCGGCATATAGACCAGCAACTGTTACGATAATCGTCATGAGCCATACAGCGAACTTATTCTTTAATACAAAATTGATGATCGAATTCATTATGTCCTCCATTTTCCTTTATGTATTGACTGACTGGTCATTCTATATCATAATAAACGGTGATATACAATGCCGTCAACCATTTCACTTGCGTTTGACGTAACATTCTAAAGCTGAAGGGGCCTTATTTCATGAACGAAAAAAAAGAAAAAATCATTAAAGCAAGCATCCAGTTGTTTGCGAAAAAGGGTTTTTCTTCTACGACCATTCAGGAAATTGCAGATGAGTGCGGAATATCAAAAGGCGCATTTTATTTACATTTCAAATCAAAAGAACAGCTTTTCAATCGAGCCTTTGAATATTATATCGACACTTCTATGCAAAGTATTGAAACGATTCGAAAAGAGAATCAGCATCTCGCGCCGAGAAAGATCTTCCAGAAACAAATCGCTGAACAGTTTCAGCATTTTGCTGAGAACAAGGATTTTATCATTTTGATCCTCAGCGAGAACATTATTCCAGAAAACCAGCAAATTAAAAAGTATTCAAAAACAGTGAAAAAGCAAATGAATGATGAAATTCAAATTTCCATCTTGACCACTTATGGACAGGAGATCGAGCCATATATAACTGACCTGTCAGTCATGATTCAAGGAATCATCCAATCGTATGTGCAGGTCCTGCTTTTACAAGATCAGATGCAATTATCATTTGATGAGCTCTCTTCCTTTATACTCGAACGATTCGATGATTTGGTCCAAGGCTTGCTTCGTTCTCAGACGAAACCGATCCTGAAGCAGACCATTTGGGACGATGAAGCGCCGAGTGCTGCTTCCCTTCAAGAGGAGCTTCGTTTGTTAAAGCTTGAGCATCTGCTTTCTGATGATACCCTTGTATCCATTGAAGTCATTGAAGAAGAACTGGTGAAAACTGAGCCTCGTAAGCCAGTCATTCAAGGGATGCTGACGAATTTAGAAAAGTGTGAGGACCCTGCTGTCTTAAAAGTAGTGGAACAATTGAAGCTGTTTCTTCAATAATATTACGTGCTGTTTTTCCGGTTAGTTCACCTTTATCCCCCTTCGAATGTGCACTTTCGCTTATACTTCATTATAAGAAAAGAATCTCCGAATTGATATACGGCGGTGGTCTGAATCTATGATAAGACCCTGTCCTTTCAAGCAAAAAAACCGCCTCTTCTCATGAGGCGGTTTTTGCTATTTAGCGTTTTTTGATTTCTTCTAGGAGAATCTTGTTGACCATCGGCGGGTTTGCTTGTCCCTTCGATGCTTTCATGATTTGTCCGACTAAGAAACCAATCGCGCGGTCTTTTCCATTTTTAAAGTCTTCGATGGATTGCGGGTTGTTATCAAGTGCTTCTGTGACAAGTTTGAGCAGTGCACCTTCGTCAGAAATTTGGACAAGTCCTTTTTCTTTGACGATTGTTTCTGCGTCTCCTCCATTTTCAATGAGCTCTTTGAATACCTTTTTGGCAATCTTAGAAGAAATCGTTCCTTTTTCGATGAGATTGATCATACCAGCCAGGCCTTGCGGCGTTAGCTTAGTATCTTCCAGCTCTTTTTGAGCTGAGTTTAAGTAGGCAGATACTTCACCCATCAGCCAGTTTGAAGCTTGCTTCGCTTCTGCACCTTCTGAAATGGTTGCTTCAAAGAAATCAGACATTTCTTTTGTCAGCGTCAGCACCATGGCATCATATGCAGGAAGTCCAAGCTCATCGATGTAGCGTTTGCGGCGCTCGTCTGGAAGCTCTGGAATGGATGCTCTTACGCGTTCTTTCCACTCGTCATCAATGTACAGCTCCACCAAATCTGGTTCTGGGAAGTAGCGGTAATCATCTGAGCCCTCTTTGACACGCATAAGGATCGTCTTTTTAGACGCTTCGTCATAGCGGCGCGTTTCCTGTTCGATCAAGCCACCAGATAGCAATACTTGCTCTTGGCGTTTCTCTTCGAATTCAAGACCTTTTTGTACGAAAGCAAACGAGTTCAAGTTCTTGAGCTCTGTTTTCGTTCCAAACTCTTCACGGCCGATCGGACGAAGTGAAATATTGGCATCACAGCGAAGTGAGCCTTCTTCCATCTTACAGTCAGAAACGCCTGTATATTGAATAATGGATTTTAGTTTTTCTAAGTACGCATACGCTTCTTCTGGAGTGCGAATGTCTGGCTCAGATACGATTTCAACAAGCGGTGTGCCTTGACGGTTGAAATCGACTAGTGAATATCCGTCGCCTGTGTGCGTCAGTTTACCTGCATCCTCTTCCAAATGGAGACGCGTAATACCGATTCGTTTTGTTTTGCCTTCTACTTCAATTTCAATCCAGCCGTTTTCACCGATCGGTTTATCAAATTGAGAGATTTGATACGCCTTTGGGTTATCAGGATAGAAGTAGTTTTTACGGTCAAATTTTGTATCTGTTGCGATCTCACAGTTCAGCGCCATGGCCGCTTTCATCGCAAAGTTTACCGCTTCTTTGTTCAATACAGGCAGTACGCCAGGATATCCAAGGTCAATGACACTTGTTTGCGTGTTGGCAGCTGCACCAAAAGGTGTCGGCGAGCTGGAGAAAATTTTCGATTGTGTTTTTAGCTCAACGTGGACTTCAAGTCCAATTACCGTTTCAAAGTTCATTCTGATTCACCCCTTACAGTTCAGGTTTTGCTTTATGATGATCTGTTGCTTGCTCGAAAGCGTGAGCCACGCGGTAAACCGTTCCTTCATCAAAGTGCTTGCCGATGATTTGCAGTCCTAACGGAAGACCATTTGCAAATCCACAAGGCACACTGATTCCTGGAACGCCTGCAAGATTCACAGGGATCGTTAAAATATCGTTCGCGTACATAGTCAGTGGATCGCTTGTCTTTTCTCCAATGTTAAATGCAGGAGTTGGCGTTGTTGGCCCTACAATGACATCATACTTTTCAAAAACATCTTCGAAGTCTTTTTTGATCAATGTACGGACTTTTTGTGCTTTCTTATAGTATGCATCATAATATCCTGAGCTAAGAGCGAATGTCCCAAGCATGATGCGGCGTTTCACTTCGTTTCCAAAGCCTTCTGAACGTGTATTTTTATATAAATCAATCAGGTTGTCGGCATGATCTGTACGGTAGCCATAGCGGATGCCGTCAAAGCGCGCAAGGTTCGCAGATGCTTCTGAAGAAGACAGTAAGTAGTAAGTCGCAAGCGCATATTTAGAATGCGGCAGAGACACTTCTTCCCATGTTGCACCAAGTCCTTCTAATACTTTTAACGCTTTGAGAACAGACTCTTTTGCTTCCTCGCCAACACCTTCTCCAAGGTATTCTTTTGGCACTGCAATTTTCATGCCTTTGATGTCTCCAGTTAATGAAGAAAGAAAATCTGGCACGTCGACATTTGCACTCGTTGCGTCCATTTGATCGACACCAGCAATCGCTTGAAGTACGTATGCGTTGTCCTCTACGTTACGCGTAATCGGCCCAATTTGATCTAATGATGAAGCAAATGCGATTAAACCGTATCTAGATACACGGCCATATGTCGGCTTCAGTCCCACAACTCCGCAGAATGATGCCGGCTGGCGAATCGAACCGCCTGTATCTGATCCAAGTGAGAATGGTACTTCACCTGCTGCAACAGAAGCTGCTGAGCCACCACTTGATCCACCTGGAACAGTGTTTAAATTCCACGGGTTTTTCGTTGCTTTGTAGCCTGAGTTCTCTGTAGAAGATCCCATCGCAAATTCGTCCATATTTAATTTACCGATTGTGACTGCTTCCGCATCTCTCAGACGATTGACAACCGTTGCATCATAAATAGGATCAAAGTTTTGCAGGATTTTACTAGATGCTGTTGTACGTAAATCCTTTGTGACGATGTTATCTTTCACACCGATTGGCATACCGAACAATAGACCAAGCTCGTCCTTTTCACCAACTGCCTCGTCCAATTCCTTTGCATACGCACGAGCTTTCTCTTCGTCCAGTGCAAGGAATGCTTGTACTTTCCCGTCTACTTCATTGATTCGTTTATAAGACTCATCCACTAAATCAGAAACAGACAGTTCCTTTTTATGTAAAAGCTCTTTTAATTCAGAAATTTTGTGATCAAACAGTGACATGTCTCAGGCCTCCTTTAGTCCAAAATTGATGGCACACGAATATAGCCGTCTTTATGATCAGGCGCGTTTTTGATGACTGCCTCAATGGAAAGACCTTTATTCGGAACATCTTCTCTCATGACGTTTTTCATTTTTAATACGTGTGTTGTTGGTTCAACGTTTTCCGTATCTACCTCGTTTAACTGCTCTGCAAATGAAATGATGCTATCAAGCTGTTCAGTAAACATTTCAGCTTCTTCTTCTGTGATTGCAAGCCGTGCCAAATGCGCCACGTGCTTTACTTCTTCTATTGAAATTCTAGACATGCAGGTTCACCTCCAAAAATGATACGTGTTCATGGTCATGATCATAAGTCATATACACTTTATCATATCAAATTTTACTGTTCTAAAGCAACTTTGCGGAGGCTTGAGAAGGTAGCCATTCACCCAATCCCCCTTTAAAACCAGAAAGTATGAAAATGATTTGTATCAGGAATTGATTATTTCTCAGAAAATTTTTTCTTTTAAATATTATTGGTAACGCTTACATATGGATTCTCATCAATAATTCACGCATTTTTTTATGTAAGAAGGAGGTTTAAGAAGGTTGATCAGTCGGGAATACTCTGATAGGTTAAGTAACCATAGCAGTGAGCAGACAGCTATATCAGATGTTCTGTGTTTTATATTTTGAATGAGGTGATGTCAAATTAATACGAAAAAGGTGATATGGAAACATGAGTATTGAGATTGGAATTTCTCTATCTATTTATTTTATTGGAATGCTGGCCATTGGCTGGTATGCATTTAGAAAAACAAATGACTTGAATGATTATATGTTAGGCGGACGCGGGCTAGGTCCTTACGTGACAGCTCTATCTGCTGGTGCTTCAGATATGAGCGGCTGGATGCTTATGGGACTTCCAGGCGCGATGTATACAACAGGACTTTCGTCAGGATGGCTTGCTGTTGGTTTGATTAGTGGAGCTTACTTGAATTATCTATTCTTAGCTCCTCGCTTACGATCGTATACAGAGGTTGCTGATGACGCGATCACCATTCCAGACTTTTTTGACAAACGATTTAAAGATTCTTCTACTTTATTAAAAGCTGTCTCAGCTGTCATTATTATGATTTTCTTTACACTGTACACCTCATCAGGTATGGTATCTGGCGGACGTTTATTCGAATCTGCGTTTGGTGCGAATTATATGTTTGGTTTAATTTTAACCTCTAGTATCGTGATCCTATACACTTTATTCGGCGGCTTTTTGGCAGTTAGTTTAACTGATTTTGTTCAAGGGGCCATTATGTTTTTAGCATTAGTGCTCGTGCCGATCGTTGCCTTTACTCAATTAGGTGGTCCAATTGCCACGTATCAAGATATACAACAAATTGATCCAAAATTGCTTGATATATTCAGAGGAACGAGCGTCATTGGCATTATTTCCTTCTTAGCATGGGGGCTTGGTTACTTTGGACAGCCGCACATCATTGTTCGATTTATGGCCATTACGACCGTAAAAGATTTAAAGCCAGCACGTCGTATCGGTATGAGCTGGATGATTGTGTCTGTCATTGGTTCACTGTCTGTTGGATTAGTCGGTGTAGCTTATGTACATGAGACTAGTACCACTTTAGCAGACCCAGAAACCATCTTTATTGTGTTTTCTAAGGTGTTATTCCATCCGTATATTACTGGATTTTTACTCTCTGCCATTTTAGCTGCGATTATGAGTTCGATTTCTTCACAGCTGCTCGTGACTGCAAGTGCAATGACAGAGGATTTATACCGGACCTTCTTTAGAAGGAAAGCGTCAGACAAAGAACTGGTGATGATTGGACGTATGTCTGTACTAGTCGTTGCCATTATCGCGCTTTGTCTTTCACTTAATCCAAGTGATACCATTCTTGACCTTGTTGGTTATGCTTGGGCAGGCTTTGGATCTTCATTTGGTCCAGTTATCCTTCTATGCCTATATTGGAAGCGTATGAACCATCACGGTGCACTAGCAGGAATGGTTGTAGGAGCAGTTGTTGTCTTAACATGGATTTCAACTGGCTTGAATAATACAACTGGCTTGTACGAAATGGTTCCCGGATTTATTTTGAGTGGTTTGACTGCCATCATTGTCAGCCTCTTGACCAATAAACCATCTAAAGCTTCTAAGAAGCTTTTTACCAAAATGGAAAATCATCTTGAAGAAGAAACAAAATAAAGAACATGAAGGGTCATCTGCCTTATGCGGATGACTCTCTTTTTTAAATAAAATAAAAAGCTTTTCTTTCTTCTGATTCTGAATAAAATAAGAGTTGTGCAGCCATATGGGCTGTGAGAAGATCATATACATGAGTGAAACGTACATGAAGTGAAGGAGCGATACGCATGTTTTGGACAATTGAATGGGATACGGTCTTAAAATTAGCCGTGGCCACCTTAATCGGTTTGATTATCGGGCTTGAACGAGAGCTGAAGAAAAAGCCCCTCGGCTTAAAAACGTGTATTGTCATTGCTGTCAGCTCCTGCGTATTAACCATCATCAGCATTGATGCAGCCTACAATTTCCCTCGAGTCTCTAAGCTTCAAATGGACCCACTCAGGTTACCGGCGCAAATTATATCTGGTGTTGGTTTTATTGGAGCAGGTGTGATTCTGCGAAAAAGCAATGATGTCATCTCAGGTCTCACGACTTCTGCGATGATCTGGGGAGCAGCAGGACTTGGGGTTGCAACAGGTGCAGGATTTTATAAAGAAGCCTTCCTCAGTCTTTTCTTTATTCTGATCAGTGTCGAATTTCTACCATGGCTCTTCCAGCGGATCGGGCCGATTCGCTTACAGGAAAAAGAAATCCGCATCAGAATGTCTCTTTCTGATCGAAACCGCATGACGGATATTTTAAAAGAAATGAAAGCCCTCAATATTCGCATTCATTCTGTTCGAATTGATGATTTAACAGAAAAGAACTACCCGATTATGGAAGTACGCGTACGCGTGCATAAAGATCGCTATACAACCGATGTGTACTTTGATATTAAAGATCTAGAAGGCGTCGTTGGCGTGAAGTGTGATACGGTATAAAAGGTGGTGAGATAAAAGTCTCATCGCCTTTTTTTATGGGAAAAGGGTTGAACCATCGCCTTCATTCAAATAAAATACAAATTATGAAATAAATGATAAAAGGAGATTTTTCATGGGTTCTATGGATCGTAAAAATCGTATTTTTCTTATGAGTGGGATTCTAGCGGTACTCGTATTAGCTGTTCTATTAACCTCACATGATGTCACTCCCGTATCAACAAATGCGGCAGACAAGAAACAAACGAAAACACCAAAAAATATTATTTTTATCGTTGGCGATGGAATGGGGATGCCCGTGATCAAAGCCTACCGCACATTCAAGCAGGAAAAGCTTGGTTCTACAAAAGCACAAACCGTCTGGGACCCGTATTTAGTCGGGATGCAGACCACACATCCAGATGATCCTCGAGATAATATTACCGACTCAGCAGCCGCAGCCACGGCCATGGCGACTGGGAAAAAGACATACAATGATGCCATCGCCGTCAACCAAGAAAAAGAACCTCTTAGAAGTGTCGTTGAAGCAGCAAAGGAAGCACAAATGAAAACAGCCTTTGTTGTCTCATCTGACATCACCGATGCAACACCTGCCGCTTTTGGCACACATAACGTCTCCCGAAAAAACAAAGAACAAATTGCAGACCACTTTTTTGATGAGAAAATAGGCGGAGAGCACAAAGTTGATATCCTTCTAGGTGGCGGAATGCAATATTTTGACCGAAAAGACCGTAATCTTGTGCAAGAATTTAAGAAGAGCGGGTATTCCATTCTGCGATCAAAAGATGATTTAACCTCTCAATCATCTTCGAAAATGCTTGGGTTATTCCAGGAGGACGAGCTGGATCGAGCCATTGATCGCCCAAAGCATGTGCCTACTTTAAAAGACATGACGCAGGCAGCATTAACCCAATTAAATCAAGACAACCTGCATGGATTTTTCATGCTGCTTGAAGGCAGTACCATTGATTCTGCTGGACATGAAAATGATGTGGTCGGCGCAATGAGTGAGATGGAGGATTTTGAGAAAGCAGTTCATGCGGCTCTTCAATTCGCTAAAAAGGATCAAGAAACCCTCGTCGTCATCACAGCAGATCATGCGACTGGAGGATTTTCCTTTGGCGCAGATGGTATGACAAGTGAGACCGGCTATAAATGGGACCCAGCACCCATTCTAGCTGCTAAGAAAACGCCTGTGTATATGGCAAAGAAAATCGCAGGGGGTCAATCTGTACGTGATGTCCTTCACACCAATATTGATTTCGCGCTCACTAAAGAGGAAATCTCACAGGTAGAGAAAGCGGCACAATCAGGGAAGGCCAGTACGATCCAACTCAGCATTCAACATATCTTTGATCAGCGTTCTTTCTCAGGCTGGACAACCTTTGCCCATACAGGTGAGGATGTCCCTGTCTATGCATATGGACCTGGTAAAGCAGCATTTCAAGGCTGGATCGATAATACAAAGCAAGGAAAGAACCTGTTTCACATTATTGAATCACCGTCCACCTATCGCCCATAAAAAATAACCCCCGCCTCATCATATAGGCGGGGATTTTCATTTTAAGATTGACTTAGTTTTGTAAAGTCAAACGTCGTAATCGGTGCTGCTTGCTCAATGTCGGAGCGGAAGCCAGCGAGCATGGCCTTCTCTTCTTCTCCAATGGTGGCCAAATCAAATGCTTGATGCAGCAAGCCATAGATCAGCATGTGTCGTAAGCGAAGGAAGTCAGGAATGTAGGCAAGCCATTCATCCCCAAGTTCATTCTCTTCACGATAGCCTTTAAGGAATTGCTTCATAAAGTTTCCTGCAAAAGCAGCTTTGTCTTCGTATGGAATGACAGGGTACCACAAGACATTGTATAGCAAAATGCTGATGTCATTTATAAACCAGTTGTACCCGATATCATCGAAATCAAAGGTCGTAATTTTCCCTTGATCCCAGTGGAAGTTTCCGTGATGAAGATCCGCATGAACCAATCCGTACGTATCCTGATTTTTCGGAAGCTTTGCCAGCTTTTCCATCAACCGATCCGCTTGTTCAAACACAAGAGTCTGATCGGCTGGGACATACTTACGCAGTTTAAGCTGCTCCTCTTCATCCCACTCTTGTCTTTTATAACGTGGGTCTGACAGCTGATAGCTTTTTGTCAGTTTATGCATGCGCCCTGTGTACTGTCCAAGGGCATAAAATAATTCATCGTTCCAGTCTGCCTCTTCCACTTTATGGCCTGATGCTTTTTCATAGACTCGAAGCAAAAATGAACCGCCTTGCCCATCGTCTACTTGCTCGATATCACGGCCATTTAATGAAGCAATTGGTTTCGCAACCGAAAGTCCGCCCTTCGCTAAGTGATGGAGCCATTCCATTTCACCTAAAATATAATCAGGTGATCTGCGGATGGTATGGGTAATTTTTAAAATGAAAGACTCTCCGTCTTTTTTAAGTTCATACACATAGTTTTCTGCATCTGCGATAAAGTGGATGTCACTTCGCTGGACTCCGTATAAATGAGTGGCCTCATCTAAAATTTTTGATTCTTCATATATGGCTTTTACATCTTTATGCATGCTGATTCTCCCTCTTCATATATTTTGCTAATTCTCGAATGGTGTGTTTTTCAGCAAAATTCAAATCATCAACATACCAACCCTTCTTTTCAATCTCTACTTCCATTTTGACAGCAAGTAAAGAATTTCCTCCTAAATCGAAAAAGTCGTTGTCAATTCCTACTTTTTCCACATGAAGAATGTCACACCAAATATCAAAAAGCAAGGCCTCGCGTTCATTGGTTGGCTGTGCGTAAAGTCCATGATCTTGTGTCAGTTCCGTCTTTAATAATGCACGAAGACCTTCTTGATCATGTACCTTAAGGGCTTTTACATAACCGCTGTGCAGCGTTTGATCTGGTTGAACCGTTTCCCATGTATAACCTTTAGAAGCTGAATGACTTGCTGCCTCCACCCTTTGATCCTCTATTTCTTCAGTCGAGAGCTGACGAGGTGACAGGTGGTCGACGATCTGAATGTGATTGCTCAGTGAATCAATTTCTTCCACTTGTATACGATATGTTTGCTGCTCCTCAACCTCCTGCATCTGGTGCTCTTTCATAAATGACTTGAACAGCTCATTACGTCCAGTCGATGCAAACGTAAATTCAATGGAAGAAAGCTGGTGCAGACGGCTGTATTCAGCAAGCCATGTCAGACATTTTTGCTCAATCCCTTTCCCTAGAGCACGGCAGCTTAGCATCCATGCATCAATTTTCAAGGTGCCGCCTGCATGATGAGCCAAGATAGCCCCTACAATCCCTTCATGACTGAAGCGATCCGCTGCCTCAATGACCCAGCCCTGGACATGCTCATTTTCCATCCGCTCTCTCAGCTGCTGTTCATCAAAGCGCTGCTCATTTAAGCGGAATTGGTTAATACGGCTGCTCATTTGCGCCACGCGGGCAAGGTGCTCTTCTCCCCACTCTGTTACACTCATGTTCAAATTCAAATCTTGTAAAAATTGCTCCATTGACGGCGACTCTGCTTTCTCTTTTTGACGAGCCTTTTCAGCCTTGTAGCTCGTTGTTCGTCCTCTATCTTCATCTGTGACATCATAGCGGTCGAATGCCCAAGCATGCTGGGCGAATAATGGAATCGCTTTTTCATTGGCAGGCAACAGCAGCGTCATTACTTCAGGCAGCTCTTCATTCATACGCAAGCACTGAGCTGGATCATCGTCTAAGAAAATAAACTGAGATAATGAAAGGTTCAGAGAATCTGCCATCTCTTTTAGATGTGCCGGTTTACTTTCCCAATTGATGCGCCAGTCGACGATATCGTCTTTTTGCAAGATCATATCTGGGTGGTTTTCAAACACGCGCCACACATCTTCTTCATTGTTCCTGCTGCTTAAGACAAGCAGGAGCCCTTCTTGCTGCTTTTGTTTTAAAAAGCGCTGAAGCATTTGATGTTCTGGCGTAATGTCGATGCCTTCCACACCGTCTTCTGAAACGACACCTCTCCAAAGCGTATGATCACAGTCAATGGCCGCTACCTTAAATGGTGCACCTTGCCATGCAATGATCTCGCGTGCGACTTTTGTACCGATAGCTCCACAAAAGACTTCAGTGAATGGGAGGTGTGCGGCTTGCTCTCCTTTTTCATCAAAGATGTCATCCATCTGATATTGCTGTGCAAGCTGACGACAGTCGATCAACTGAACACCGCCTATCTCAGATAACTGAGCAATCCACTCTTGTTCCACGTCTTGCAGGATGTCTTTAAGAGCAGCACTTATCGGCAAAATCCCAACAAAATATAGGTTATGTTTCGTTTTTGATTTCAGAACGTTTGCAAGTTCTTCAGCATGCTCTGAAGCCAGTTTTTTCTTTTCTTCCAGTGAGAGATGAGCGGGACCAGTGATATCCTCTAAACGAATGAGCAGAAGATTCGCACCGTTTTTCTTCTGTGAGATAAGGCTGCGCTCATTTAGTAATTCCTGATAAACCTGCCCATATGGTGCAAATTGAACATCAAGCTGCACATCAAACTGCTTGGTCCAGTACTGAATATAAGGTGCGACTGGATCTGCTGTAAATGTCGAGCTGACTGTCAGTACGAGCGGTGCTTTTTCCTCTGCGCGCTCCCTTTTCTCTTTTGCTGCTTGTTCTTCCTCCTGTGAAAGAACAGCGAAATCCTTGAGCAGTTGATCAGGTGTTTGAACAGCCTGTTCGACCAAGTGCTGGAAGTGGTTGACGAAAGCTTGCATCGTCTCATGTTTAAACAGAGCTAGATTGTATTGAAGCACGCACTTTAACTCGCCCGTTACCTCTCTGACAACATCCATTTTCATATCGAGTTTGGAAATTCCCTTTGCAAACTCATGAGTTTCAAATGTCAGTCCATCGGCTTCAATTTTAATATTCGGATCGTACTCATTATGATAAATGAGCATCGTATCAAAGAATGGATTGCGATGCGGTCTTGTTTTTGGATTCAGATGCTCAACCATTTGGTCAAATGGGTACTCTTGATGGTCATACGCATCAAGCAGTACTTGCTTTGTCTGCGCCAATTGCTCTGTAAAGGTTGCTTCTTGTACCATGTCTAGTTTAATTGGCAGGAAGTTCGTAAACATGCCAATTGTATGCTCGATATCTGCATGACGTCGTCCAGCCACAAGTGAACCGACAATCAATTCCTCCTGATCCGCATAACGTGAGAGCAGCAGCCCATATAGCTGGAACAAGATGACGTTATTTGTCAGTTGATACCGTTCAGCGAGCTGTTCAATTTTCTCAACGATGTGCGGTTCAATATTAAATTTAATCGCTCTTCCTAAGAAGGATTGTTCCTTCCGTTCAAAATCATATGGCATTGTCAAAGTTGGCACATTTGAGCCAATTTGCTGCTTCCAATAATCCTGCTGCTTTTGAAACATCTCGCTGCGGAAATATTTGTCTTGCCATTCTGCATAATCTTTATATTGAACGGTCAGTTCCGGCAAGGTTTCCCCTCGATAGAGCTCAGTAAATTCTTTAATAAAGATGTTCATGCTCGCTCCATCCGCCACAATATTATGCATATCGACTAATAAGAGATGATCATGTGCTGCGATTTTCACAAAACGCACACGGATCAATGGTGCAGCCTTTAAGTCAAATGGACGAATGAATTCATCGATTTGTGCTTCTAATCCTTCTTCATCAGCCTCTGTCATTTCAACAGCAAAGTGGAAATCATCATGGACCCGCTGAACCGGTTCTCCATCTTTTAATTCAAAGGTCGTTCGCAATGTTTCATGACGATCAATTAATTGCTTGAAGGTCTGCTCAAAGCGCTCGACGTCAATTTCACCTTTACATCTTAGTGCCATCGGCATGTTGTATGAGGTCACTTGACCAATACGCTGATGAATGAGGAATGTCCGTCTTTGAGCAGCAGATAATGGATACGTGTCTTTCTTTTCCACTGGTTCAATCTTGAAATATTGATGCTTCTCTGCCTTTTCGATGAATGCTTGGAGCTTTTCAATCGTCGGATTGTTGAACATGTCTGTGAGCGTAAGTTCTACACCAAACTCTTTGTGAATTTGAGAAATCAGACCGGTCGCATTTAACGAATGTCCGCCAAGCTCAAAGAAGTGGTCGTCTCTTTCCACCTTTTCAATTCCTAAAATGTCTTTCCACATCCGCTGTAACGTTGCCTCAATATCATTCGCTGCGGCGGAATGGACTTGATTGTTTTTTTCTATTCCCTGTGCCTTGTTTTCCTTCGGCACCACCATTTGCACACCTGAGGATGAAGATAATGCGGATGTATCTACCTTTTCAATCCAATATCTTTGTCGTTCAAATGGATAGGTCGGCAAGGATACTTTTTGATTTGATGTCTGATTTCGCCATTTTGTCCAGTCAACCGGCACCCCTTGAAGCCAGATGTCACCAAGCCTGCCCAGCAGGTAGCGGTCGTCTGCTGCCTCTTCTTTCGGGTGACGCATCAATGGAATCGGCTGCTGATGGTGTTCCTTTGAGGCTTGGCGAATAAAGGCACTTAACGTATTCCCCGGCCCGACTTCAACGAAAATAGGATCAAGCTCCGTTAATAATGTCTCCGCTCCATCACGGAAACGGACCGCTTGCCGCAAGTGATCAACCCAATATGCCGGGTCTTGCACTGCTTCATGGCCAATCCACGTACCTGTGACGTTAGAAATATACGGGATAGACGGTGCATTCAATTGATACTCAACTACCTTTTCTTTGAATGAAGGCAGGATGTCATCCATCATTTTAGAATGGAAGGCATGTGAGGTGTGAAGCTTTCTACACCCATGTCCAGCAGCCTCCAGCTTCTCAGCAAGTGCATCAATGGCTGCGGTCTCCCCTGACACTACACATAACTCAGGACCATTTACTGCTGCAAGTGAAAGATCATCTGTTAAATATGGCAGCACGTTCTGTTCACTCAAAGGAACGCTCAGCATAGAGCCTTTTGAAAGCTTGCTAATGAGCTGTCCGCGATAAGACACAAGATCTACGGCATCTTCAACAGATAGTAAACCAGATACGGCAGCAGCTGTGTATTCTCCAATACTGTGGCCGATCAGTGCCTGCGGTTTGACGCCAAAATGAATCAGCAATTTAGCCAAAGCGTATTCCACACTAAACAGAAGCGGCTGCGTATATTCTGTTTGGTTGATCAGCTGAGGATCATCACTTGCTTCTGTTGAGAATAAAATGCTGAATGGGTCAACTGAGATATGCTGTTTGAATTGATTCAAGCATTGATCCAGCGCTTCCTTAAAGACTGGATATTTGTCATAAAGCTGACGCCCCATGTCTACATACTGAGATCCTTGACCTGGGAAAAGAAAGACGACTGGCCGGCTCGATGTTTGGGAGCTTGCCGTCTTGACCACCTCTTTTGACCTTTGATTCAGCGCCTGTAACATGTCAGCCGTGTTACTTCCAAGAATGACACGTTTATGCGGGAAATGATGGCGCCCTGTTTGCAGCGTATAGGCAACGTCACTTAGACGAACATGCTGCTGATGCTGAAGTAAATAGTCCGCAAGGCGATCGGTCATTTTCTCAAGAGCTGCTGGTGTTTTGGCAGATAATAAAAGGAGTTCACTATCCTCAGGGCTATCTGCGGCGACACGTGTAGCAGGTGCTTCTTCTAAAATGACATGAGCATTTGTTCCACCAATCCCAAATGAGCTTACACCTGCACGGCGAGGAGATTCATGCTTGCTCCATGGCGTCAAGTCTGTGTTTACAACGAAAGGCGAATTGGCAAATTCAATTTTTTCATTCGGCGTTTCAAAATGAATCGTCGGCGGAATCACTTGATGCTTTAAGCTTAAAACGGTTTTAATAAAGCCGGCGACACCTGACGCATCATTCAAATGACCAACATTTGATTTGACAGAACCAATGCGGCAAAAGCCTTTTTTATCTGTATCAAACGCTTGCTTGAGCGCTTCAATTTCGATCGGATCTCCGAGGGTTGTTCCGGTTCCATGTGCTTCAATGTACGAAATGGTTTCAGGTTCCACCTCAGCCATTCGAAGTGCTGTTTTAATCGCTGATACTTGACCTTTCGTACTCGGCGCTGTATATCCTACTTTTCTATTTCCGTCATTATTAATAGATGATCCTTTAATGACAGCATAAATGTGATCGCCGTCTTCAATGGCATCCTCTAAATTTTTTAAAATAACGGCTCCTGCACCATCACCAAAAACGGTTCCATCGGCCTTGTTATCAAAGACGCGGCAATGTCCGTCAGATGAATGGATCATGCCTTCTTGATAAAGATAGCCCGATTTTTGCGGCAGGCGAATGGACACGCCGCCTGCAACAGCCATATGACAGTCGCCGCTTAATAAAGCCTGAACGGCTAAATGAATCGACACCATTGAGGTCGAGCAGGCGGTTTGCACCACCATACTCGGCCCCTTCAAATTTAATTTATATGAAATCATCGTCGCCAAATAATCACGCATATTCAGAACGGCAGCTTCCAGTGTTTTCGAATCCTCACCTTGAGCCGCCCCTTGAAGTGCTCTCATGACCCATTCTGTATTGATTCCTGCACCTGTATAAAGACCAATTTGCCCTTTATATTCAAACGGATCGTACCCAGCGTCTTCAAGCGCCGTCCACACACATTCATGAAACAGTCTGAACTGCGGATCCATCATAGCCGCTTCCTTTGGTGTATAGTCAAAGAAATCCGCATCAAATAAATCAACATCATCTAGCATCCCTTTTGCTTTAACAAAACGGGGGTTTTTCAATAAGGCTTCATCTGTACCTTCACGCCGTAATTCTTCCTCTGTAAAAAAAGAGATGGTTTCTTTTCCCTTTTTCAGATTCTCCCAGTACTCTTCTACATTTTTGGCCCCTGGAAAACGACCTGCAAGACCGATAACAGCAATTTCTGCGCCATGATAGTGATTCGTTGTATCATTCATTCTCGATTCCGCCTCTCAATCTTTTATTCCGTTGCTGTTTAAAACGAGCTCTTCGATCACCTGAAGTGACGACGGCTAGTTCTTCTTCCATCGCTTCTTCCTGCGAGTCCTCAGAAGGCTGGATATATTTCGCAAGCTCAGCAACAGATGGGTACGTAAACAAGGTCACAACCGCTTCATTTGTTTGAAGTGCTTGATTTAACCGATTGGTGACTTGAACAATATCCAGCGAGCTTGCGCCGAGATCAAAGAAATTGTCGTGAATGCCCACTTGTTCCATGCCCATAAAATCCTGCCAAACTTGACAGATCGCTTTTTCAGTTTCATTTCGAGGAGCCACATATGGATTGCCGAGCTCTGGTCTTTCGTGCTTAGACACCTCATATGAATCCTCATTCTCTGCTGCCTTCGGCTCTAGTGACAGCCATTGATCCATTCGTTCTTCAAGATTTCCCGTGGACACGAGCATGTGTCGATTCTGCCGGTTAGACAGAACATACTGGAACAGCTCAGCACCCTCTTCTGGTAATATCGCAAGCTCATTTATCGATTCACCAATTGTGGATTCTAGCTCACCCCAGAAATTCCACGCATCCCAGTTCACACACATCCACGGGGTTTGACTATGTTGATTAAGTCTAGCTGCAAATGCATCCATATATAAGTTAGCCGCTGAGTAAGCGGAGAATCCTAAGCCCCCAAGCAATGCACTAATGGAAGAAAAGAGAAGACAAAAATCTGCTTGTTCTTGTTCCAGCAGCTGCTCTAGCACATCGAGCCCTTTCACCTTTGATTGGAATTGATCCTCTCCCTGCGCCAGTGTAGAAGGAATATCTTTGATTGCACGGAAGGATGTACTTCCTGGTAATCCTGCCGCATGGAATACACCATGAACGCCGCCATGCTTTTTGCGAATGGCATCAAATACACGTTTCATCTGATCCAGATCTCCTGCATTCGCCTGCACCGCTTCTACTGTTGCACCTAATCGTTCGAGCTCAAGCACCTTCTCAATTCTCGTACGCTGCGCTTCATCGGCATTTACTTGGTGAACGTATGACGCCCATTCATCTCTCGGCGGCAATGCCGTTCTTCCAGTTAAATAAAGATGTACATTTCCTTCCTTCGCCAGCATCTTTGATAGAACAAATCCGATGCCGCCTAAACCTCCTGTGATCAGATACACACCATTTGGCCTGATCATCTTCGGAAGTCCATCTTCTTTTTGCAGCGGCAAACGTTTGTAGCTCTGCACCCAGCGTTGACGATTGCGATACGCCACAAGCTGGTCCTTTCCAGGCTGCATGATTTCCTGCACAATAAGATCGACAAGTACTTGTTCCTTCCAAGACATGACTTCTGGCACATCTTCCACATCGATATTCCAGCATTTGATATGATGGTATTCCTGTGAAATCACTTTACACGGTCCAAGCATTGCACTTTTCTCTGCACATATCGTCTCATTGCCTGTGACTGGCTGAATTCCGCTAGTGATCGTAAACAGACGGCATTCTCGAATATTTTTTTGGGCAGCAATCGCTTGAGATAAGAAAATTAAGCTGTAATAGCCTTTTTCAATGTGCGCCTGAAAAGCGGATTGACGATTCGAGTTGTCATCTTCTTTCGCAGCTTCCCATAAATGCAGAATCCGATGGATATTGACACCTCTATTAGACAATGAATCTAGCATGTTACGGTAGTGCTGGCCTTCTGCCGGATTGATCGTAAACGACTGATCTTGCTCTTGATAAGCTTCACCCTTTGTGACAGAAATGACCTTGATACCTTGTTGCTTAAATGAATGGGTAAACAGTTCATGAAAAGCATCCTGTTCCCTGAAAATGAGCCACGTTTGTTCTTCTGTTTCTTTTTCGAAAACAGGTTTTAGCGGCTGCTGCTCCCATGAAGGCAGGTAGAACCATTCTTCCATCTCTTTCTTCTTCGTTTCCTTAGGAACGGATAGCTGCGGAGAAGCCGGCTTTCCTGCTTCAATCCAATATCGTTTCCGTTCGAATGGATAGGTCGGCAGCGATACGAGCTGACGTTCCTCTTGATTTGGTTGTTGCTGCGCTTTGACCTCGTAGCCGCCTGCCCATAGCTCTCCTATTCTTTTTAAGAAATATGCATGGTCATCCGCTTGTTCTCTTGCATGCCTCACCATATTCAGAACATCATGATGAGACTCTTTGTTATCATGACGTTTCGCTAATGCCGTCAAGCTGTTTCCAGGTCCAACTTCAATGAGCGCTCGTACTTCATCGGTTAACAGCTGAGATAGACCTTCATGAAAACGAACGGTTCCACGCAGGTGGCTCGTCCAATAAGATGCTGTCATCACCTCTTCACTTGTTGCCCAGGTGCCTGTCACATTCGATATAAACGGAATCGTCGGCTCATGCAATTCTACTTTCTCTACGAATTGTTGAAACGCCTCAAGCATCGGCTCCATCATATAGGAATGAAAGGCATGAGAAGTATGGAGCTGTCTTGTGACAATTCCTTTGTCTTGCAGTTTCTTTTCAAATGCAGTGATATGCTCTTCTCTTCCAGAAACGACACAAAGGTCTTTTGCATTGACAGCAGCAACAGAAAGCGATTCATCAATCATCGAAGTCAGCTCTGCCTCGGGTAATTGCACACTAAGCATGGCGCCTTTTTCCATGTCTTGCATCAATCTTCCTCTTGCCATCACGAGTGTTAATGCAGACTCCAGAGAAAAGACCCCTGACAAGCAAGCAGCAACGTATTCGCCGATACTGTGTCCAATCATTGATTCTGGCTCAACACCGCTATGCTGAAGCAATTTGGCTAATGCATACTCAAATATAAAGAGAAGCGGCTGAGCATTTGACGTTTTTGTGATGTCTTCGTTCGTTTCATTCTTGGAAAAAACAAAGCCCTTTAAATCAACTTGCTCCGTTTCCATTACATATTTAAAGCATCTATCTACTTCCCATTTGAACACTGGCTCTGCATCGTATAATCCGCGCATCATACCAGCATACTGAGCGCCTTGACCTGAAAACATAAAGGTCGCTTTACGCCATTTTTTGCTTCGGAACACACTCGTTTCAAGCTGGTTCTGCTGCATCCATTCATCAGCAGACGCGAGCACGATGGCTTTTCGGTATGGAAATTGCTTTCTGCCATACCGCAATGTATAAGCAATATCTTCAAGCGGAACTTGAGGGTGCTGGATCACATACTGCTTTAATTGCTCTGTCATTTTCGCTAAAGCAGTATCCGTTTTTGCTGATAAGACGAGCAGCTGCTTTTGGTTAGAAGCTGGTTTTTGCTTCGCCTGTATGCCCTCTTCTATGATCATATGGGCGTTCGTTCCACCGATACCGAAAGAGCTAACCCCCGCTCTTCTCGGGCCATCTGCTTCCTTCCAATACAACGCCTTTTGATTCACATAAAACGGTGTATCTTTGAAAGGGATCTCCTGATTGGGTGATTCATAATGAATGGTTGGCGGGATCGTTTTATGCTGGAGGGCCAAAATGGCTTTAAACAGACCTGCAATCCCTGCCGCACTATTTAAGTGGCCGACATTACTTTTCACAGAACCGATCGGAATCGTCAGCGGATCTGTCCCTTTGAACACTTGACTAAGGGCAGATACCTCAATTGGATCTCCCATTTTTGTCCCCGTACCATGTGCTTCTACATAACCAATGGATGCGGGATCGATACCTGATTTTTCATACGTTTCTTTTAAAACCTCTGCCTGTCCTTCCACACTCGGAGCGGTAAAACCAGCTTTTCGGCTGCCATCATTGTTCACACCAACCCCTTTGATGACCGCATGAATCGGGTTGCCGTCTCTCATCGCATCTTCATAACGTTTTAGCAGAACAATCCCCGCTCCATCTCCGAAAATGGTTCCGCTCGCCTCTTGGTCAAACGGACGGCAATGTCCATCTTTTGATTGAATCATCCCATCTTGATAGATGTAGCCGATATTTTCTGGAGAACTGACCGTCACACCGCCAGCCAGTGCTGCATCACATTCTTGATTCAATAATGCTTGACAAGCCATGCCAATGTTGACAAGTGAGGTCGAACAAGCTGTCTGCATGGTCACGCTAGGCCCGTGTAAATTCAATTTATAAGAAAGCTGCGTACTAAAGAATTCACGATCATTTAACAGCATTGCGCTGAATTGCTCGGTTGCTTCCATTTGATGTGCAAAGCGCGTCAGCCACTCATGATTTGGACTCGTTCCTGTATAAACGCCAATTTTCCCTGCCATTCGATCAGGGTCACAGCCAGCATCCTCCAGCGCTTCCCAAGCACATTCATGCAAGAGCCTGAACTGCGGATCCATGAGCTCTGCCTCTCTAGCAGAATAGTTGAAGAAGTCTGCATCAAAGCCTTCGATCTCTTGTAAACGGCCTTTTGCTCCAATGAAATTCGGATGCTGATAAACAGACGCATCCAGCCCTGCTTTCTTGAGTTCTTCTTCTGTGAAAAAGTGAATCATTTCCTCGCCATTCACAAGACGCTGCCAAAAGTCTTCTAGCGACGAAGCCCCTGGGAATCTTCCTGCCATTCCGACAATCGCAATATCCGTATGCTCCTGGGACGTGTTCTTTACTGGGAGAGAAGCAGGTGTTTGATCTCGTTCCATCTGTTCTTCAAACAAATATTCAGCAAGGCTTGCCACTGTAGCAAACCGATACAATTGAACAGTGTCAATTTGTTGATCCATTCGCTCAGATATTTTCGCTGCAAGCTGAGATATATCAAGTGATGTCGCACCAAATTCAAAAAATGGCGATTCATCATCCATTTGATCAAACCCAAAATGAGTTTGAACAATGTCGTGAATATCTTTTTGTAAAGAAGCGAGCGAAGTAAAAACACGCTTTACATCCTGCGGCTTTTGTGGCTCAATGGCTGCCATCGTATTTGTTTGTGCAGAAAAATCGGTTTTATGAAATGGATACCCAGGTAGCGGAATGCGCTGCCTGTTCTTCTCCTCTGTTAAAGGAAAGGATAAGCCGACCCCCATTTCCCAAAGAACACCGGCGATTTGAAGAATGTCTCCATCAAGTGATTCGGTTGATTTTTCTGCTCCCTTTTCAACCACAATGCTTTGTTTTATTGAAAGATCAATGATCAAGGCTGTTGATTCTTGCTCAATCAAAGGCGGTTTTACAGGCTGATTCATATCAAGAAAACGCTTTGCAGACGATGGATGGTAAGTGGTTAGTTCCTCCCCGGTCTGCTGCAAGTAAACAGGCTGTTGGAGTGTCCTCTGAGGCAGGGAAGCCAGCCTATGATTAACCGTCTCAGTGTCATGAAGGTCGTACACAATTGATGCTGCGTCTCTTAGCTCAAGCCCGCCTGCTGCATATAAAGCTGTCCAGACTCCGCTGCCTTCTCCAATCCAACCATCTGGTTCAATTCCGAGTGACCTTAGCTCGTTGGCAAAAGCCGATGTCATGATCAGCATAGCCACTTCTGATTGTCTGCTTTGTTTGGAATGGAACAGCTCGTCTTTTTTGATAGGTACCGCAGATTGGACGAGGCTCATTAATCGATCCACTTCTGTTTTGAAAGAATGATCTTTCTCATACAGCTTGATGTAATCACGTAAACCTGACTCATGATACCCCGTCAGCCTCATGCTGATCCGTTTATAAAGAAGACTTTCTCTCCCTGCTGTATCTTGCACTTGCAGTTGCTCTAATAATTCATCCCGCGACGAACAGACAAACGTTTTTCGATATTTGAAGGCTTTTCTTCCACTTTGTAAGGTGTAAGCTGCTTGGCCAAGTGAGAGTTCATGATGTGAGGAGACATATTCCTTCAAGTTTTTTGTCATGTTCTTCATATCATGCGTTGATCTAGCTGAAAGCACAATTAATTCTTTGGACGAGGCCGTGCCGTTTGCTTTTCTCGGCTTCGCCTCTTCTAAGATGACATGAGCATTTGCTCCCCCTATACCAAAAGCACTGACTCCAGCTCTCCTTGGCAAATGAGACGTCTTCCACTCCTCTTTGTCTGTCCCAACATAAAATGGCGTTTGATCAAACGGAATACGGTGATTCGGCTTGTCAAAGTGCGGCATCGGGGCAAATTGACGATGATGCAGCATCATGACTGTTTTGATAAAACCAGCCACGCCGCTTGCAGCATCTAAATGCCCAATATTGGCTTTGACTGATCCAATCCGGCAATAGCCTTGTTGATCTGTTTGAAAAGCACGGGTAAGCGCCTCAATCTCAATCGGATCTCCAACAGGCGTACCCGTTCCATGTGCTTCGATATAAGAAATCGTCTCTGGTTCTGTCTCAGCCATTTCTAACGCAGATTCAATGACACTTGCCTGTCCACTCACACTTGGGGCTGTATAGCCGACTTTATTGCTTCCATCATTGTTCGTTGCAGATCCTTTTACGACAGCATAAATAAAATCTCCGTCTTCTATCGCATCTTTCAATCGTTTTAGCGCAACCACGCCTGCCCCTTCACCAAAAACGGTTCCTTTTGCTTTTTCATCAAACGGACGGCAATGGCCATCAGGAGAATAAATCATTCCTTCTTGGTATAGATAGCCTGTGATTTGCGGCTGATGGAGTGTGACACCTCCTGCTAACGCAAGGTCACATTCACCGCCAATTAATCCTTGGCAGGCCATATGGATAGCAACTAGCGACGTGGAGCAAGCCGTTTGTACCGATACGCTTGGACCTTTTAGATTTAATTTATAGGCAATCCGAGAAGCAAAGGATGGGTCATTGAGATGCATGATTTGAAACACATCTTCGTTCTTTTCAAGTGACGACATATGCTGCCCCATCCACGATAGATTGCTAGATGCGCCGGCATAAAGACCAATTAATCCTTCGTATTGCTCAGGCTCATAGCCTGCATCCTCTAGCGCATGCCATGTGCATTCATGCATCAATCGAATTTGCGGGTCCATAATAGATGCCTCTCGCGGAGAGTAGCCAAAAAAGTCTGCATCAAATGATGATGCATTTTGTAAAAATGGCTTTGCCTTCACATAATCAGAACGCTTTAGCAGCGTCTCATCTACACCCGCTGCCTTTAATTCTTCATCAGTGAAAAACGTAACGGATTCTTTCCCTTGCGATACATTTTCCCAAAACGTTTGCACATTCGGTGCTCCGGGAAACGTACCTGCTAATCCTACGACTGCAATTTCAAGTCCAGATTCGGTCCATTGCTCTTGATCAGACATACGCTGCATTTCTCCCATCTATTTTCGTTTTAATCTCTGTTTACGGCGGTTTTTCCCATCTGCCATCGCCTGTTTGCGGAGATTAGATGATTCAGTGACAGCTTGCTTTTCTTCCTTTACCCCATGTATCTTCTTCAGTTCGGCAGCCAATGACGCGATGGTCGGGTGGCTATACATCATGACTACCGGAACCTCTATGCCATAAATTGATTTGATATGACCGCTCATCTGCAGCAAATCAAGGGATGTCGCACCCATTTCAAAGAAGTTCTCATTCACATCCGGTTCATGATGAAAAAAGGAGCTGAGTACATCACTCAATGATGCTTCTAGACGATCATCTATGACCTTCGATATTTGTTGAGACGGCTCTTCTTCCTGCTGCATAGGTGTTAATCGATGTTTCATTCTCTCACCCATGTCTCGAACAGAAACAAGAATTTGCGGATAATCTAGACGCAGCACTTCCTGAAAGGCCTTTATCCCTTGTTCTGGCAAAATTCCCGCCTGCTCCTCAAGTGCCATCATGTCATTGACTTTGGCCGCTAATGCTGAGTCGTGTGCCATACCGACTTTTTCCCACCGATCCCAGTTTAAAGAAATCACTGGCTTTCCTTCCTGCCTCTTCGCATGAGCAAAGCTGTCCATAAAAGCATTGGAAGCCGCATAAGCCACTTGTCCAGCCGCTCCAAGAAAGGACACTAGGGATGAACAAAGTAAAAAGAAGTCGAGCGTTTCATCCTTGAGTGCTTCATCCAGCACATAGGTCCCGTTGATTTTTGCCTGACACATGCGAATTTCATCGTCTGCTGTTCTTGCTTGGATGATCTTCCCGTCTGCCTCTCCTGCCGCATGAATGACACCATGTAAATCACCAAATGACGTATGAGCCAGCTGGACCGCTTTCTGCACAGCATCTTGATCTGACACATCACCGTGTACAACTTGTACATGAGCTCCTAACCCTTCAAGAGTCATCAGCTTTTTCACGGTTTCAGCTTCTTTCCCCTCCGCATCACGCAGATCAAGCCATGCAGAGCGTTCACGTATTTGTACTCGGCTCATGAACACAAGTTTCACTTGATACGTTTCTGCTAAATGTTTAGCTAATGTGAAGCCAATGCCCCCCATACCGCCGGTCATGAGGTAAACGCCATGAGTCCTGAAAGGCTGCTTGGACGATTCCTCTTTGTTTAAAGGGGTGCTTGAAGCCTTTCGAACCCACCTGCTGTTCACGCGATACGCCACGACCGCATCTTGATCGTGCATTGCAACCTCGTATGAAAGAAATAGCGGCCAGTCCGCCTTTGTTTCCTGACATAAATCAATGTGCTGACACGCAATATGCTGATATTCTTGAGGAATGGTCAGAGCCAGCCCAGTACATGTTGCTTGAAGAGGATTGACCTTCTCCATCCCGATTACATCATGCGCTTGGTTTGTCACAAGATGAAGACGGATGGCTGTGTTATGATACTGGCTGATCAGCCTGACGAGATCGAGCACAGATAAGTAGTTTGGCTGATCACCTGTATCTTCTGTTAGTTCATCATGCATCCAGATGATCTCTTCCGGTATAAATTCAGATTGCTGCAGTTCAGCCATCACCCACTCTAAATGTGACAGCATATGAACGTCCGCCTTCATCAACTGGTCATTTTCTTTGATCGTATGATCACTTTGACAGACGCTGACAACCTCTGCATGCCGTTCTTTCAAATAAGCGCCAATATGACCATTTTTCTCAAAAACCAAGATACGCTTCCCTTGATGATGCTGCTCTTTTAGTACAGGTGCAGAGCGTTCCCATACCGGAATGTAAAACCAGTCTTGAAAATCAGCTGAGAGTTTCTCCCCCTTTTCTGATGGCGCTAAAGCGGTCATCAGCTGATCCGCTTTAAACTGCGGAGAGGGGAATATTTGATGCTCGAATGGATATGTTGGCAGTGACACTCGATATGGGGCCTTTTCTTTTCTGACAGCGCTCCAATTCGGTTCCACTCCAAAACTCCACAGCTTCCCTATAGCCTTTTTCATATATTCATCATCAGCAGCTTGTTCTTTTGGATGTCTCACCATTGAAACAGCCGCTGCTTTGTTCACATCATAGTCATCATGTCGTCTCACAAATTGAGTTAACGTATGACCTGGCCCCACTTCAATGAAAACCACTTCTCCAAGTCCAAGTAACGTCTCTACTCCTTGACTAAATAAAACAGGCTGCCTGATATGAGATGCCCAGTAATCAGGTGATGCGGCTTGTTCATTTGTTAACCAGCTCCCTGTCACATTCGAAAGGATCGGAATCTCGCCCTGCTGGTAGGTGATCTCCGAGAGAACGTTCTTAAACTGTTCGGACGCTTCATCCATCATACTCGTATGAAAGGCGTGAGAGGTTTTCAGCTTTTGGACAGAAGCTCCTCTTTTTTCAGCTTGTTCGAGATAAATCTGTAACCGTTCTGAAGGACCGGAAACAACAGATAATTGTGAGCTATTCACTGCAGAAAGCTCGACACCTTCTGGAAGATCATGTTCAATCTCTTCGGCAGGGAGTGACACACCGGCCATTTCACCTGGAGGCATTTTTTGCATCAAACTGCCTCTTTTTAAAACGATCCGGATGGCATCTTCAAGGTTGATCATACCGGCCACGCAGGCAGCCGTGATTTCTCCAATACTATGACCAATGAAATAATGCGGACGTATGCCTAGTCCCATCAGCTTCGATGCGAGCGCATACTCAAAACTAAACAAGATGATTTGTGTATATGATGTTTGCTGCATGAGTTGTTCTGCTTCTATGAACTCTTCTTCGGTTGTTGGATATAACACGTTCTCGATCTCAACACCTGATAACGATAAAATAATGGCAAAACATTTCTGAAGCGTTTCTTTAAATTCAGGGTCTTTCTCATATAAATCCTTGCCCATATTCACATACTGAGCACCTTGACCAGAAAACATCCAAACGATCGCAGGCTGTTGAAAGGCCTTTTGCGGCTGGCCGGCTGACTGGAATGTGCGGCCCGGACCTGCAAGAAAAGCTTGTCGATAAGGAAAATGCTTTCGTCCCTCTTGCAGGGTAAATGCAGCATCGGATAGTGTGACATGCTTATGTTCTTTTAAATAAGAGGTCATTTGTTCAGCAGACTTTTGAACCGCCTGCTTCGATCTTGCCGAAATCACCATTAGTTCATGATCTCTTTCTACTGACGGTTTGTCGGCGGCGGGTGCCTCTTCCATGATCAGATGTACATTCGTTCCGCCGACTCCAAATGAACTGACACCGGCACGCAGCGGCTGCTCTGATTTCGTCCATGGTACGGGTGTTGTATTTACATAAAATGGGCTTGATTCAAAATCAATTTTCGGATTCGGTTTTTTATAATGAAGGCTAGGCGGCAGCATCTGATGGTACAGACTAAGCGTTGTCTTGATAAAACCTGCAATCCCTGCGGCTGAGTCAAGATGACCAATATTGGTTTTCACAGACCCAATCGCACAAAACTGTTTTTTATCCGTTTGAAAAGCTTGCTTTAGTGACTCAATTTCAACTGGATCTCCAAGAGTTGTACCTGTGCCATGTGCTTCAATATAAGATATACTCTCAGCTTCTACACGACTGATGTTGAGTGCCTTTTTAATGACTTCGCTTTGTCCTTCTATACTTGGTGCTGTGTAGCCAACCTTCCGCCCGCCGTCATTGTTATAGGCTGAACCTTTAATCACGCCATAGATATGGTCCTTATCCTTTAGTGCCTGCTTTAATGATTTGAGCACAACAACTCCACAGCCCTCGCCGCCAACGGTTCCTTCTGCCTGTTCATCAAAAGCCCGGCAGTGCCCATCTGGCGACATGATCATGCCCTCTTGATACATGTATCCTTTTTTGTGAGGGGTCGTAATGGTGACGCCGCCTGCGAGTGCCATTTTACATTCTCCAGTAATCAGGGCGCGCGCCGCCATATGAATGGCAGTCAAAGAGGAAGAACAAGCTGTATCAACAGCTACGCTCGGTCCCTTCAAATTCAATTTGTAGGATACCTTTGTGTTCATGAAATCTTTATCTGTTAATTGAACAGCCGCAAATTGTTCAGATGAGTGATTCGTTCTCATCAGCATGGAAGCAGCTTGCCAATATAAATTAGCAGAAGCAGCTCCAAATAAACCAATCGGTTCCTGATAGGTTTCAGGGTTATAGCCTGCATCTTCAAGGGATTCCCATGCCACCTCATGAAACATGCGGATTTGCGGGTCCATTACTTCTGCTTCACGCTGTGAATAACCAAAGAAATCTGCATCAAAGTGATCATGCTGATCGACTGCTCCTTTAGCACGTACATATTGCTCATGGTCTAATGCTTTTTTCTCAACCCCTGCCTCAAGCAGCTCTTCCTTCGAAAAGAACGTAATGGACTCTCTTCCATTTGCAAGGTTGTCCCAAAAGTGATGAATATTCTTTGCTCCCGGAAAACGGCAGGCCATCCCAACCACTGCAACCTCTAATCCTGTGAACTTACTCATCTATCATCCCGCCTAACAGTTGAGCGGCACTTTCTAAGTCATCCGCTTCATTTTCTCCATCATCTTCGATTTGTTTCTCTTGCCCTGATGCTTTATTTTTTAATTGAGCAGCTATTTGCGAAACAGTTGTATATTGGAACAGCTCCATCACTGTCAGCTCCTGCTGAAACTCCTCTTTCACTTTATTGGACAGCTCTACGATATTAAAAGAGTTCCCGCCTAAGTCAAAAAACGGTTCATCTATACGAATCTGCGAAGCAGGGACTTGTAAAATAGAGGCGAAAATGCGAACAAGCTTCTGCTCTGTTTCATTATGTGCTTGAATGGTCAACGGCTCTTGATTGCCTGCCGCCTGATCTTCTGGATTCGGCAGTGCTTGGATATCCAATTTCCCTGATAGATTCAAAGGAAATTGCTCTATTTGGATGACATGTCTCGGCACCATATAACCTGGTAATCTTTCACTTAAAGACTGACGAAGCGCACGCTGATCTATCACTTGTTTTGCCATCATATATGCGCAAATGTATTGGTCCTGATCCTGCGTTTCCTTAGGAACGACAATGACATCTTGAATCAGTCCTTGCATATGCGGGTCATCAAGAATCGCTCTGCGGATTTCCTCTAGCTCAATTCGATATCCCCTAATTTTCACTTGACCGTCGTTTCTCTTGGCAAACTCTAATAAACCATCAAACCGCCATCTTGCAAGATCTCCCGTACCGTATAACATCCCGCTGCTGAGCTCTGGTTTTTTGATAAATTTCTCCTTGCTCAGATCAGGGTGATTGATGTACCCACGACCTACACCATCGCCAGTTATATATATTTCGCCAAAAACGCCAATCGGAACTGGCTCTCCTTGCGCATCACATATAAAAATATGCTCATTCGGCATCGGCTGCCCAATAGGAATGACTTGCTCATTCCAGTCTTTGGGAATCAAAAAGGATGATGACTGAACCGTACATTCAGTCGGCCCATACGCATTAATCATGATCGGTTTTTCACCTGATATATGCTGTAAAAATTGATCCATCAGCTCTTTTGTGAACACCTCTCCGCCCACCAGCAGCATATTCAAAGCAGGCAGGTCTTGTTTCGATTGCGCTGCTGCCTTGTTCATCAGCTTTAAATGAGAGGGGGTCACATCTGACAGCTGAATGTGGTTTTCTTGGTAAAACGACCATAACGCATGCCCATCCATACGGACTTCATCTTTGGCAATATGCAGCGTATGCCCGAGGAGCAATGCCGGGAACAACGTTTGCACAGACGCATCAAAAATGTGTGAAGCCAGCATCCCTACTTGCAAAGGATCAGGGAGCAGATCAAAAAAGCGCGTTTTCATTCCATATACCAAATTAATGACATGACGATGTTCAATAACGACCCCTTTTGGATGCCCTGTCGTTCCTGATGTATACAGGACATACGCCATATCCGAAGGCGAAATAGACCAAGTCAGATTCTCTTTTATTGGCGATTCTTGAAGCATGTCTTGAATCACATGAACCTCGACATCCAATCCTTCGTGCCCGTCCGCATCCGAGACAATAACTGCAGCACCGCTGTTTTTGAGCATATACCGAATTCTTTCGATCGGCAGATGGACATCAATCGGTAAATAAGCATAGCCAGCCTTTAAAATGCCAAGAATGGCAATGACCAGTTCAGCAGACCGATTCATTCTGAGACCAACTGGAGTCTCACGTGTCATCTCACTTTGAGACAGTCTAAGCGCAATGCGATTCGATAAATCATCAACCTCTTCATATGTATAGGAGGTGGTGCCAAACACAACGGCCGTTCGTGCTGGATGCAATTGGACTTGTTCTTGAAATAACGACACAATATCACGATCCACTGGATAAGCGAGCGACTCTCCTTGAAACGAATCAAACAGCTGACTTTTCTCCATATCAGATAAAAATGAGTGTGTGCTCATCGCTTGTTCAGGCGTTCTGAGACTTTGCTCTGTGAGTGTCATGAAATGTCTGGAGAACTGCTCCATCATTTGATCGTCATAAATGGAAGCATCCCAGTGAACTTCAGCATGAAAGTGATCTTGTTCTTTCTTCCAAACAATGAGCACATCCGCATGCAGCTGCTCTCGGTCAGCATGCCCATGCAATGGCTCAAACGCACATGCCAGATTGACACGCTTCTTGTCTTCTCCTACTGAATGCCAAAGCTCATCCATTAAAATATGAACAGGATAGTTTTGATGACGCACTGCCTCCTGAAACGATTGTTTCACTGCCTCTAGCCCTGCGCTAAAGCTCATATGAGGCTCAATCTCTGCCTTAAGCGGCAGCATATGATTGATGGCTGATTGATTGGCAGACTGTTCCATTGTAGGAACAGTCACCATCAACTCAGTTTTTCCGCTATAACGTTGAAGCAAGCCAAAAGCAGCTGTGGTCAGCACGATAAACAGGCGTAAATCAGAATCTCCACATAATTGCTTTAACGAATGGTTCATAGCCACCGGGAAGGACGAATGAAGCGATCGGTTTATTTCAGCAGGCTTGGCTTGCGAAACCGTATGAGGAATGCGGCCATCAAGCTGGACACCTGATAAAATAGATGTCCAGTAGGCTCTTTCCCTCGCCTTTTCCTTCGCCGCTGCTTTCAGTTGAAAATCATCATGTTCAATCACTCTTCCATTCACCTCTTTACTTATATTTTTAAGTCATCTAATTCGAAAAGAGATACGTCGTCTAATTGCTTGAATGAAGAAGTCAGTTCGATCTCTTCTATTCTCATCGCTTCTGCTGAAACAGCCCGCATGATGTCTTTCAGCAAGCCTGCAATCCGCTGAATGGTTTCCTCACTGAAAAGCTCAGTATTATATTCAATCGTTGAAGAAAGACCGTCTTCCTGCTCATACGCAATCCAGAGTAAATCAAAGCGCGACGTTCCTGTCTCATACGGATAATCACTAAAGGTTAAACCGCCTACCTTCAGTTCTGGCTGATTCATATTTTGCAAAGCGAACACAGCATCAAACAATAGATTCCGGCTGACACTCCGGCTTAACTGGAGGTCTTGAACCATTTGTTCATATTGATATTCTTGATGTCCGAAATCGCCGATGACATGTGCCTTCACATCCTGAAGGAATTGCTGGTACGTCAGCTCTGCTTTAGGATATAAACGAAGTGGCAGCATATTGACAAAGATACCGATGACTTGCTGCAGCTCCTCTTGTTTTCTGCCTGCTACCGGAACCCCGACCGTGATATCTGATTGTCCGCTTAATTTATGAAGCAAAATCTGATACACACTTAACAGACCCATAAACAGAGTGGCGTCTTCTTTTAAAATCATTTGCTTAAACGCGTTCAGCTCCGCTTCTTCTATACGGAATGTATAATGTCCACCGCGGAATTGTCTCACCTCTGGCCGATCGAAATCTGTTGGCAGATCAAGTAGCGGGGCACCCTCTAACCGGTTTTTCCAGTAATCACTCGATTCTTTCAGTGCTTCAGACGCAAGCATGTCATTTTGCCATTCTGAAAAATCTTTATATTGCAGAGCGAGAGGCTCAAGCGTCCTGCCGTCATATAACTGCATAAAGTCGTTGACCAAAATATCTTGAGAAAGACCGTCTGAGATAATGTGATGCATGTCCAGCATGAGCACGAATTCCTCTTCTGCCAGCTTCATCACACCGACTCTCATCAATGGAGCCTCACTTAACGTAAAGGCAGTCAAAAATTGTTCAATCACTTGTTTTTGATCTTCCTCAGATCCTTGTGTCGATCCCTTTGTGAGGTCAAACAATGTGACTGCAAATGGTACCTCTTCTTCAATCTTTTGATAAGGGACGCCATTCTCTAGTACAAACGCTGTCCGCAAACTTTCGTGTCTCTTAATGAGCTGCTGAAATGCCCATTCCAACCTGCTGATATCGAGTTTTCCTTTGATTCGCCCCGCTTTAAACTCGTTGTATCCTGTGCTGTTTACATCCATTTGCTGCATGAGATACAACCGTTTTTGCGCAGACGACAGAGGATAATGCTCCTTCACTTCGGCTTTTTCAATCGCATGATAAGCAGCAGTATCTGCTTGGTCGATATATGCTGCCATTAATCGTATCGTAGGTATTTGGAAAAATTGTGGCAGCGTCAGCTCTACACTAAATGCACGATGAATGATGCCAATGAAGGTAATCGCCTTAAGAGAATCTCCACCCATTTCAAAGAAATGATCATCTATGCCAATGTCATCAATCTTAAAGAATGCTTGCCAATGTTGACTTAATTCCTTCTCCAGCTCTGTTTCAGGTGCCGCATAATTCGTTGAAAGCGCTGGCCGAGAATACAAGTTTCCATCTTGTACATGCTCTCCGCCGCTCTCTTCCTCACGGGATAAACGGTCTACATATCTGTGAATACGATCATGTAAAGATGTTGTCGAAATAACCATTTGTTCCACTTGATCCAGTGAAAGCAATCGTTCAAAGATCATTCTTCCTTCTTTTTCTGTAATTAACGTTTCGGTGACATCATCTCCGATTGGAAGATCGAGCTGCTTCCCCTGCTCAAATTCCCAGCCGTCAAAGCTAATGACAGACCACTGTGTTTCTGAACGCAGATTGCGTTCATACACGTACGCATCGATGAAATGATTCACAGCTGTATAGGCTGTAAAACCGAGTCCGCCCAAGATCGGTGACAAAGATGACAGTACAAAACAGAAATCAAGGGATCGATCACCTAAGGCGGCATCAAGATGAAGTACGCCATTCATCTTCGCTTCAAAATGCGGCTCCGAAAATGTGACATCTGTTTGCTCCATCACCCGGAAAGATTGGTCGCCTGTCACTCCAGCTGCATAGATCACACCGTCGATCTGTCCATATGACGCATCCACTGTGTTGATCAATTGCTGGATATCTTCCCTGTGACGAACGTCTACTTTCTGTATGAGAACGTCTGCGCCTGTCTCTTCCAGTGCCATTACCTTTTGTATTTTTTTCTTTGTTGGATCCTGTTCATCGTGCGTAGACAGCCATTCTTGCCACTTGCTTCTATCAGGGAGTCCAGACCTGCTCGTTAAGATTAAGGTTCCCTTCGTTTGCTCGGCCAAAGTCTGGGCGATATTCAATCCAATAAACCCAAGTCCGCCAATTAAAATGTAGACACCATCTTTTTTAGCCAAATGAGCATGTCCTGTTTCGGGAACTGAACCTTTCGCATACTTTTTCACATATCGCTTATTTCGTCGATAGACCGTGAGAAGCTGTCCATACGCTCGATCTAGCTCATCGCTTATTTGCTTCAGCAATCGCTTTTCTTGAACCCCATTTTCCACCGGGCGATCAATATCAAGAATGCGGTAACGCAAGTTCGGTGTTTCTTGTGATATAACCATGGCAGGTCCTAGATGGATCGCTTTTTCAGGATAAAGTACAGGTTCACCGCCAACAGCATATGTCAATGAGGAAAGAACGGTAATCGATACCTTTTGGTCCAAAACATATTTTTTCAATGCCTGGCCGATATAAAGCAAGGAGTAATAAGCATCTTGCTGCGTTTGCTTCACCCATTCTTCTTCCGTGTGAGATGGCTGTCGTTCTGAAAGCCCCCATAGATGACAAACTTCTGACACGTTCATTTCGTCATCTGCCAGATTTGAAATGAGCCTTTCATAATCAGATGGCTCATGTGACCGAATGGTATAGCTTTTTTCGTCATGCTTCGTAAATTCATTTCCTTTACGAACCACTACGAACTCGTCCCGTTTCGTCAGGAGCTCAGCCGCAATCTTCTCTCCGAGAGCAGATGGCTCTGCAAACAAAAGCAAGGCTCCGCCAGATGTATCTTCTGATGGCACGCAAGGTAAAAGATCCGCTTCCCAATGAGGGGTATAGAACCATTCATCCATTTGCTGCTTTCGTCCAGACTGCTTTGGTTTTTCTTGTTTCACACGATCTGCTGCATCATACCAATAGGAGGTTTGATCAAACGCATACGTTGGCAGCGGCATTTTCCGCGGCTGACGGTTTAGATGGAACCTGTCCCAATCAATAGATAATCCGTTTGTCCATAGACGTCCGATCTGCCCAAGTAAAAATTCAGTATCCGTCACATCTTGTTTTGCATGTCTGAGCACATGACATACATGCTGATTCAGGCCGTTCAATGACCTGTTGACCATCACGCTTAAATCTTGTCCTGGTCCAATCTCAATTAATTGAATATTGTCCTCTTGTAAAATATTTGTGATGCCTTCAGCAAAGCGAACTGTATCGGTCATATGCCTTTTCCAATAAGACATATCTTTCGCACTCGTATCTGTCATCCAATCTCCTGACAAATTAGAAATAAATGGAATACGAAGTGTTTTGGCTTTCATATGCTTTAATTTTTCTCCGAATTGCTCCGCTGCCTCCTTCATGACATGTGAGTGGGCAGCAATGGTTCCACCTAACCGCATACACATCAATCTGTTGCTTTTCAGCTCTTGTTCAAATTCACTTATCGCCTCTTCTAGACCTGACACGATACATGATGAATCATTGACAACCGCGAGAGAAATATTTTTTGGAAGCATCGGTTTTAGCTCTGCCTCAGGTAATGGAACACTCATCATGACGCCAGCTGGTGACGATTGCATCGCATTCGCACGATAGGCGACCATGGACATTGCGTCCTTTAAGCTGAATAGCCCTGATATAGCGGCCGCTGTTAATTCGCCAAAGCTATAGCCGATCATTGCATCAGGACGAATGCCCCATTCAATGAAGAGCATGGATAAGGCATATTCAATGGCAAAAATGGCCGGCTGTGCATATTGAGTACTTGCTAATTTTTCACGCGCCTTTTCTGTTTCAGCCGCTAATGGGTAAAGAATACGGGCAAGACTTCGCCCCGTTGCTTCTTCATATGCTTGAAAACAAGCATCCATTTGCTTCTTAAAGTAAGGCTCTTCCCGGTACAAATCTAATCCCATATTGAGATATTGATTGCCTTGTCCAGAAAACATAAAAATAATCTTTTGTTGCTCCACATGCGAATGCATGAACTTTCCAATGCCCTTGCCTTGCTTTTCTGTTAATACTCGCAAAGCATCTTCTCTGCTTGCCGCAACAAATGCCTGACGGAAACCAAAGAACTGTCTTCCTGTTTGCAGAGTATAAGCTGCGTCTGCCAAATTGATAGAAGGCGTGTTTTCTATTTGGTTTACGAGTTTGTCTTTCATTCGTTCCAAGCTCGTTTTGCTCTTTGCTGAAAGAACAAGCAGCTCAGCAGAACGAGGCATTTGCTGACGATCTCTTTGTGGTGCTTCTTCTAATATGACATGTGCATTGGTTCCACCCATTCCAAATGAGCTCACCCCAGCCCGCCGCAAATGTGAAGCTGGCTGCTTCCAGTCAGTCAGCTCAGTGTTTACAAAGAAAGGGCTATGCTCAAATGCAATGTTTTCATTGGCTTTTTTGAAGTGAAGACTAGGTACAAATGTGTGATGCTGAAGCGAAAGCACAGCTTTGATCAAGCCAGCTGCTCCTGCCGCTGCATCCAAATGTCCAATATTGGTTTTGACAGACCCAATACGGCAAAATTGTTTTTTCTCTGTGTCGAAAGCCTTTGTGAGCGCCTCTATTTCAATCGGATCACCAAGTGATGTTCCAGTTCCATGTGTTTCTACATACTCAATCGTATCTGGTGAAACATCTGCTTGATGCAGGGCATCCTGAATGACACGTGTCTGTCCTTCAACGCTTGGAGCATTGAAACCAACCTTTTGATCACCATCATTGTTGATGGCAGAGCCCTTAATGACCGCATAAATATGGTCACCATCTTCTATGGCTTCACTCAGTGCTTTTAAAGCAACAAGACCAACACCATCTCCGCCAACCGTTCCATCTGCTTGATCGTCAAAGGCGCGGCAATGGCCATCGCTTGATTTCACCATGTTCTGCTGATAAACGTAGCCTGATTTCACTGGGTGCAGGATCGACACACCTCCCGCAAGTGCTACATCTGAATCACCATTTGCAATGGATTGACAGGCCAAATGCAAAGCGACCAAAGAAGTCGAACAAGCGGTTTGCAGCGTGAGCGCCGGTCCTTTCAAATTCAATTTATGGGCAATTCTTGTACTCACGGTATACGTATCATTGAGTGAACCCACTTCAAACAGCTCTGACATGCTGCTATCAAGGGAAGCTGCAAAACGCTGAATCCATTGAAAGTTCGATGTGGACCCAGTAAACAACCCAACTTTACCCGTATAATCTTCTTGCACATACCCCGCATCTTCCAGCGCCTTATAGGCGTACTCATGCAGGAGGCGTATTTGAGGATCCATCATTTCTGCCTGACCTGGCGAATAGCCGAAGAAGGATGCATCAAATAAATCAGGTCCATCAATCACACCTTTTGCCCTCACATAATCGGATCGTTCGAAGGTCTGACGGTCAATACCAGCTTCAAGCAGTTCTTCATCGGAAAAGAAGGAAATTGATTCTTCTCCATTCTTCAAATTTCGCCAAAATGCCTCAACATTTTTCGCACCAGGGAATTTACCAGCCATTCCAATAATGGCAATCGGCTCATTGGCTTTTCTTGTCTTTTGTTTCACAGGCTGCGTGCCTGCCGTTACCTGCTCTGAATCGCCGCTTAAATATGCGGCAAGCTCTCTAATCGTTGGACGGCGGAACATTTCGACCATTGGAATGCTTTGATTCAATTGCTTAGCGAGCTGTTGATTGACGTGGATTAAGTTGAGTGAATGCCCGCCAATGTCAAAGAATTTGTCATGAACACTTACCTCATCTAAGCCGAGGACTTTTTTCCAGATGTCTTGAATGACTTTCTCAGTATCAGAAAGATGGGCAGCGCCCGCCTGCTTATTCGTTTGCTGCGCCTGTTTCAAAGCAGGTAATGCCCGTTTATCTAGTTTGCCATTGGCAGTCAGCGGCATATCGTCCAATTGAACAAAGTGAGTTGGGATCATATAATCCGGCAGCTGATCAGCCAACGCTTGTTTCATTGCAGCTTGATCAAGTCTGGCTGTCGTGACAACATATGCGGCCAAACATGGTGTACCAGAAGCATCTGGCTTTACAACAACAGCTGCTGCTTTCATACCTGGCTGTTCATTCAGCCAAAATTCAATTTCACCTGTTTCAATACGATAGCCTCTCAGCTTCACTTGATCATCATTTCGACCTAAAAATTGAATGAGCCCATTAGGCAGAATGCGGGCTGCATCACCTGTTTTATAAATTTTTTCACCTGGCTGGAAAGGGTGATCGACAAACCTTTCTTCGGTGAGTTCCGGTCGATTCAAATACCCTTTTGCGACACCTTTCCCGCCAATATATAATTCACCGACGGTTCCTTCCGGCATGAGATTCATATGTCTGTCAAAAAGAAGAATATCTGTATGCTGTGCAGGCTTTCCAATCGGTACATACACGTCTTGATCAAAATCCTGGTCATATCGATGAATCATGCAGCCAACCACCGTTTCAGTTGGTCCATATTCATTCACAATTTCAATTGGCTGCGGGAAGGACTGCTGAATGGATTTCGCTAGAGATGTTTCCAGCTGTTCTCCGCCTAAAATGAAACATTTCATTTGGCTGTCTGGGAAAGACAAATGCTTAATAAACTGTAAATGAGATGGTGTCAGTTTCATCACATGTACGCGATTATCTTTTATGATGTCTTCGACAAGCAGCTGCCGGTTTTCATGGTGGTAAATCATGATGGTATTTCCTGAAATGAGCGGCGTGAAAATAGAAGTAACCGTCAGGTCAAAGGACAGTGAAGTATACAAAGCAAAATGCCTTGTTTCTCCTCGAACATATACTTGCTTCGCCCAATCAATATAGTTGGCTAAGCCAAGATGATGAATGAGTACACCTTTAGGTCTTCCGGTCGTACCTGATGTATAAATGCAGTAGGCTGTTTGGTCTGAGGTGATGGCTTCTGCCAAGTTGTCTGATGGTCCGGTGTATAGATCCGGCTGTGTGATATCAATTCTTTCTCCATGATAGGCATAGGTGAGCCCTTTAATTGGATGAGTTAAGAGCCATTCTACTCCGCTGTCTTCTAATAGATATTCTATTCGTTCCTGCGGGTATTCAGGATCAATCGGCACGTATGCACCGCCAGCTTTTAAGATCGCTAAGCATGCTATCACCATTTCAATGGAATGCTCTGCTAAAATGCCGACACGCTGCTCCTGTTTGACTCCTTTGTTTTGTAAATAATGTGCGAGCTGGTTCACTCTCTTATTGAGTTGTTCATATGTAACCGTCGTATCACCAAACTCAACTGCGGCTGCCGCTGGCGTTCGTTCCACTTGTGCTTCAAAAAGGTCAATCACCGTTGGTTCATTGCTAGATGTTGCCCCGCCATACTGCCGGAAGACAGCTAATTGCTTTCCTTTCTCTTCTTCTGATAGCAGCTGTAGCTGAGCAGCAGATTTGTGCGGATGAGCACAGGCATCAGACAGGAGATGAAGAAAATGCTGACACCACTTTTCGATTTGTTCAGCTGAAAAGCTGACGGGGTTATACACCAATGAAAAGTGCAGCTGATCATCAAACGCCTGGACACTAAGCGTGAGATCGAATTCTGTCTGCTCAGTCATCTCAAATCCACGAATACGAATAGGCTGATCGTTTTTCGTGAGCATTTGATCTAGTGGATAGTTTTCAATGACGACGATTGAATCAAATAACGATTGCTCTGCCGTCATTCCTGCATATTTCTTTAAATCAGATAGCGGTGTATGTTCATATTCATTTCTTACAGCTATCTCACGACTCACTTCCTGCATCTGTTCAAGAATCGGCCGCTCTTGTTCGAATGAGACCCGCAGCGGTAATGTGTTAATGAACAGCCCTGTCATCTTTTCAATATGAGGGACATCCGCATTTCTCCCTGATACTGTTGTCCCAAAGACAATATCATCTTGGTTGGCATACTTAGATAGCAAAACTCCCCACAGCGTATACATCACAGATGCGAGCGTCACGTCATATTGATTCGTGAATTTGCTCAGGCTCTCCGCAATGGAAGTATCCACTTGATGTTCATATTGATGAAAAACTTCTGAATTTTCATATGCGCCGCTTGACTTCGGAAGCAGTTCTGCATAACTCCAGCCATTGAAAACATTTTTCCAATAGGCGGCTTGTGCTTCTGTCTGTTGAAGGTTTTTTTGCTGCCATTTGACAAATGATTGGTAGGACGGTCTTTGTTCAAGAAGGGGTTTGTCCCCATTCGATAAGCGCTCATATGCACTCATCCAATCGCTTAATACAATCCCAAGGCTCCATCCGTCCAATAAAATGTGATGGAAGCTAATGAGAACCCAGCTGACTTCATCATTCACTTCACATAACGTCAGGCGAAATGGGACTTCCTGCAGATCAAAGCGTTCTTCTCGGTTCTGTGCCGTCACCTCCTCTTTCAGCACATGAAGAGGCTCCTTCGCTTGTGTCAAATCACGATATCGAATGTCTGGCTGGTGCTGCTTCAGCACAATTTGTACTGGTCTTGCGAGTTCCTGCCATCTGAACAATGTTCTAAGCATTTCATGCTGTTTGGTGACATTCGTCCATGATTGTTCAAAAATGTCTCGATCTATCGGTCCTTTTATTTCGATCAGCAGTTGTTCAAAATAAGCCGTTCCGTTCGGTTCCATTAAATGATGAAACAGCAGTCCCTCTTGGATCGTAGTGATACCTAACATATTTTCAATGTTCTGTTTATCCAGCTTCTGCGGCTGTAAAGCCATGGGATCATCTCCTTTCTCTCTAAGAATGTTTCACGAAATAATGGCGTAAACCATAGTTAGCAATAACCTGCTGCTGAATTTGCGAAGTTCCTTCAATAATTTCAAGCACCTTCGCTTCACGATATAGTCTTGAAGCTGAGTTTTCCCGGCTAAATCCACTTCCGCCATGGATTTGGACATTTGTATTTGTAATGTCAACGGCGATTTTAGAGGTGAAATATTTTGCAATGGATGTTTCTGTGATTGCATCAGGATGATTCGCTTCTCTCATTTCCCCAGCCTTTAGGCATAAGGCTCTCGCTGCATGGAGCTGGGTAACCGCATCTCCGATCATGCCTTTGATCATTTGATGCTTGTACAATTTTTCATTAAACTGTGTTCTTTTACGTGAATACGTGACAAGAGAATCAACGGCTTCTTGTGCGATGGCAAGTCCTGCCCAAGCGACACTGTATCTTCCATGGTCTAATGCGAGTGACACCACGTGGTTAAATCCGCCCCCAACTGGTCCTAAGACACAGTCTTCATGCACCTGGACATGATCGAGGATGATTTCCGCTAAATATGATGCTCGATTGGCCATCATTCCTGTAATTCTCTCAATCTCTACACCCGGCTGATCTCGATCGACAAGGAATGCCGTGACTTGTTCACCGTCTCTTGCAATCACAATAAAGAAATCTGCAATCGATCCAAAGGAAATCCACTTTTTCTTCCCATTTAATACATAGGATTGTCCTTCTTTTTGATAGCTTGTTTCAACATGATTGGCATCTGAACCAATATTCGGCTCTGACAAAGCAAAGGCACCGATTTTTTCTCCTTTAGCTAATTCAACAAGCCAGCCTTGTTTTTGGTCTTCTGTTCCATAACGAAGAATGGCTTCTCCTACAAGTGAATTCACTGTCAATAATGTCCGTACATTACAGCAAGCTTTTCCCACTTGTTCCGTGAACTGTCCATATGCGATTGGATCAAGCCCCAGCCCTTGATAGGAAGACGGTATACCTGCTGCCAAGTAGCCTCTTTTCGCCATATCTCGAATGAGCGACTCTGGTAAATGTTCCGTCTCATCGAATTCATTGGCAAAAGGACGGATATGTTCATCGCAATACTGTCGTATTTCTTCAATGGCATCGATCGTTTGTTCAGCTGTTTTCATGAAGAGCGGCCCCCTGTTGTTTTCTCTCAATTAAGGCGACAATGCGATTGACCGTACTAAAATGAGCAATGTCGAGGTCTTCGTTATCTAATTGGAAGTGAAAATCATGTTCGATATAGTTCACTAGTTTCATCGCAAATAGAGAATTGACAAAGCCTTGTTCAAAAATATGATCATCATTTCCAAGCTCAATTTCCTCATCAAATACCACTAGGTTTTGCTCGATATAGGCTCTTACTTGTTCGTGTAGGTTCATGATTTAATCTCCTCGCTTTTCGCTTTTTTATTGTTTGGCTGGATCTTTCTGATTTAATTCAATATTGACATCTACGTATTCTGGGAAAGGCTGAATCATGCTTAAATCATTTTCAAACAAGATATAGCCATCCTCCCCCTTCTCGATTTCTTTGAAATTCGCAAACTTGTATGTGATATACATCATGCGGTTTCGGTCGGTTTGTTTAAAGTCAGCCACAAGCCGCTTTCCTCGCTTTTTCGCTTCTTGCAAAATCGTTGTGAGTAAAATGGTCCCGACACCACGAGACATGACGCGGCAAGACATAAGCAGCAGTTTGACATGCCAGGTGTCGCCTGTTTCTTCTATTAATGAGAGTCCAATTTTTCCATAGGAACCGAATTTATCTTCAAGTTCACAGACAAGCAGCAAGTGAGAATCTGATTGACGGAAGAAATCAAGTTCTTCATAATCATAGGTTTTCCCGCTCGCATTTAATTGATTGGTACGGACGGTCAGTTCTTCAGCTCGCTGGAGGTCTTGTTCTCCTGCTTCTGAAATCACGAATTTCATATGTAAAGACGCCAAGAATTTCTCAGGCGGCCCTTCATATTTCTCTTCTTCCTGCTGCCTTTGGTCCGCTTCTAAATACATTCTTCTGCGTCGTCTGGCATCTTCTGTGATAAAGACTGGACGCAGCCGATCATCAGTGAGTAATGACATATAATCCACTGCATCCCAGCACGTAATCTCTGGGTGAACAGCCTTCACTTCTTCTCTTTCAAATGGCTGATCATCAATAAAGAGAATGGTATCTTTATGAATATTTAGGCGCTCACTGATTCTCTCTAAAGAACTAGATTTGGCATTCCAATGAATCTCTGGATAGAGAAAGAAATGCTCGATCCCAAAGGCGGAGAGCTTTTCCCTCACGGCTGCTTCATCATTCCGGCTTGCAATAGAAAGAAGGATACCGCGCTCATCTAATTCTGTTAGCACTTCCTTCATCGAAGGCTTTAACATCACTTCATCTGATTCAAGTAAAATTCCATCCCATAATGTATGATCTAAATCCCAGACAACACACTTGATTTGCTTAGCCATTTGTTTTTCTCCTCTCACATGTCATATTGGAAAAAGCCTTTACCTGATTTTTTGCCGTACTCGCCTGCGTCGACCATTTTGACAAGTAGAGGACATGGACGGAACTTCGGATCTTTGTAGCTCTCGTATAAAACAAGCAATGAATTCAAAATCGTATCAAGCCCAATTAAGTCCCCTGTCGCAAGTGGTCCCATTTTATGGCCGAAACCCCCGCGGAAAATTTTATCGACATCTGCTGGTGTGGCGACTTGATCTTGCACCGCCCAAATCGCTTCGTTGATTGTCAGCATAAGCACACGGTTGGAAACAAATCCCGGAAAATCATGCACCACAACAGGTGTTTTATCAAACGATTTCAAGAAACCTTTTGCGGTTTCAACTGTGTCATCAGAAGTTGCTTTTCCTCTAATCACTTCAACCAACGCTTTAAGAGGAACAGGGTTCATAAAGTGCGCCCCAATGACCTTCTCAGGGTGATGCATAAGGGACCCTACCTTTGTAATCGAAATACAGCTCGTGTTTACAAAATAGATGGTTTCTTTCGCACAAATATCTCGCAGCTCTTCATAAATGGGTCTTTTAATCTCCCAATCTTCCGTCACGTTTTCAATGACGATATGCGCGTCATGTAAGCCTTCAAGTGAAGTTGACAGCTGGATTTGAGACAATACATCTTCTAAAGACAATGAGATTTTCTTCTTTCTCACAAATTGAACCAGTTGATAGGTCTTCTTGATTTTTTCCAGCGCTTCATTTAGTTTTTCTTCTGTGACATCAACTAATGTGACTTGATAGCCATTTGCTGAAAGGTCTAATGCCATATCAGCCCCCATCACACCTGCTCCAATCACACCTACGTGCTTCGTGTTCATTTCTCCAACACTCCAATTCGCTTTAAAATGACATTGATTTTTTCTACGACTTCATTTGTTAATGAATGAATAAAAAAGTGATCTCCATCGAATTCAAAAAACGCACAATCTTCGCTAGTATATTGATCCCAATCGTCTAAATCGAACAGCACAGAAGGCAAATCACGTGTACCATAAAAAATAGAAATTGGACAAGCAGCTGGAACGACTTCATCACACAGATAGGTCTCCAAAAGCTGAAAGTCTGCTCTTAAAATCGGCAGAAAAAAATCAAGCACTGCATGGTTATCGGCAAGTTCCTCAGGAACGCCTCCCATCGCAATGATCGCCTCTTTTAGTTTGGAATCTGACAGTTGATGATAGACTTTCTTTTCTGGAATATGTGGTGGAAAGCGCCCAGAATAAAAGACATGGACAGGCTCTTTGTTTAACCTTGTTTTCATTCTTTTTTGTAATTCATACGCAAGGACGGCTCCCATGCTATGACCGAAAATGGCATAGGGCTCTCCTTCTTTTAAAGAGGAGGACGCCTGTACATAAAGATCATCTGCGACCTGCTGTAAATCGGTTAGAACAGGCTCTGTCATTCTTGTCCCGTGCCCAGGGAGTTCAAGGGCATGAATTTCTATCGACTGGTCTATATAAGATTTCCACGTACTGAATACGGTACTTGCCCCACCTGCGTACGGTAAGCAAAATAACTTCACGACACGCCACACTCCCTTTTGCATTTGATTGCCAACGCTTCCAGCCAGTCTTTTTCATCAACGATGATTTGTTCTAAAGAAGCTTTGATATTGGCTTGGTACCTACTAGACATCTCACCTGAAAAAAGGAGTTTTGCTGCCTGATGCCTCGCTTTCTCCCATTCTGATACAATACGTTCCATCCATCCCACCAGCTCAGGTAGATCGCCTTTGATGAGATTCAGCCGATACAGCTCCACTTTCTTCGTATTGATGATCTGATTGAACGACGCCACGAGCTTCTCGATATCATCCAATTGCGGATACTGCTCATAAAATGTTTCAAGAGCTGTGATTCCTTTTTCGATTACGTCTATCTGACCATGCATATTTCTCAGGAAATAAGTCGTTTTTTGATCAAATAATTCAGTCGAGAGCTTGTCCGGATCAAAGTAGAAGGACGCATAGGAATGAAATTGATCATTCGGTTGAAAATGATCATGAAAGGTGTCATACCCTTTCTGTACATCTTTAAATGACAGCACTTGATGCTCATAAGACAAATTATCTAAATGCCGATTCTCTAATACTTGAAAGGTTTGCTGATTTTCATCGAAACCCTTAATTAAAATTGAATGACGGCTATGGGTTGTCAAATACTCTTTTCTGCCTCTCTGAACGTAAGGGTCTACCCACACAATGACGGGGCGGTCCCGCATCACATCTTGTTTGACCTTTTCAATGAGATTGACACAATACGTCATTTTTTCAACTTGAATGCCTTGTAAATTCATAATCTTTTCTGGATCGTGTGCCGACATCCAGTCAATCTGCAGCAAGCCGTCCTCTGAAAGCCCATAGGCAAATTGATCATTTAATAAGTATGGAGCGACTTCTTGATCATGCAGCTTCACAATTGGAAAAAAGCAATTGAAGAAACAGCTTCGATAAAACAAATCATTATAAGGATGAATGCCCGAAATCTGTTTGACGGTCATCTTTTTTTCCTCTCTTTCCAGCAGTAGATGTCACCATAAATCCTTTGATGAAACCAATCGTACAAAACCAAATGAAAAACAAATAATAAGAAATCGCTAATTCAATGAGAGAGGAAGGTCCCCATACAAAAGTCATTTTCCAAGGCAGCCCATTAAAGGCTAGTTGCGAAAGAATCATTGGCAGGAGCAATATCCCAATTAGCAGCAGCACCCAGCCGATGCTTTTCAGCCAGACGCCAAGTGACATGTCCCTGCGAACTAAAGCGCCGTTTCTTACACGCTTCCTCCACTTGATAAAACGAACGATAGACACCATTTGCAGCAAAATAAAAAGACATGTCCCTGCTAAACTCAATTGATCAATGAGCTGAAATGGATCTATTGATGACTCTGCTTCTTCATTTGTACCCGCGATCGTATTGGCAATAAGACGTGCCGTTTGCTCGGTGTAGCTGCTATTCATATTTGCTAACACTCCGATAGCAATATCTTCTTTTGGCTGGATCAGAAAAAATGATGAATAGTTTGGGTTAGAGCCTGCATGAAAAAGCGAGTCCACCTGCCCATGCGCCTTTTCTATATACCAGCCGGCATTGTAATAGACATGCTTCCCTTCTTCTGGGACATTCACAGTTAAATGATCAGGATTTTTTACAAAACGAGACCAAGTTGAATCGGTCAATTGATATTGCAGCCAAGTCCCCACATCCTGACTATTCATCACAATATAGCCTGCAGGGGTGTTGCCTCGATATTCTGGTGCTTCATAAGCATGCGGAGCAAGGAATTGCAGTTTAAATCCTTCTGAGACAACACCGGACTTCATGCGTTTTAGCCCAGCCTCCGTTTGGTCAAGATGATGCCTTTTAAACAGTTCTTTCATATAAGCCTCATACGACGTTCCTGTTACATTTTCAATGATGAGACCAAGGACATCATAGTTGATGGTCGCATATTCAAAGGAACTGCCTGGCTTACGATTAAGCTCGATTGATTTCAGCTGATCAACTGTTTTTTTCAATGCATCCTTTGTCGTATCAGGCTGGATAAGCGCAATGGATTGAAAGGGAATGCCGCTTGTGTGATGCATTAATTGCTCCACCGTTAAACGCTGAGGCTTTCCATTGTATGTCGGAAAAAAACCTGGAATATAGCTGCTCACTGGATCTTTGAAATGAAGTTTTCCTTGCTTCTCTAACTCCACAATAGCAAGGGCGGTAAACGCCTTTGATGTAGAACCAATTTCAAAGAAAGTACTGGCTGTCACTTGCTCCTTTTTCTTTCGATCCGCATAACCAAAGCCTTTTTGGTACACCACTTCGTCCTTTTTCACAACCACAACGGACATGCCTGGAATGCGCCCAAGCTTCATCTGTTCCTCTATCACTTGATCAATGGCTTTAGGTGTAATCACTGCTTTTGCATGTGTCCCCCCGGCAAAGCTGCTTATCCATAAGACCGCTAATAAACATGACATGTAGATAACATGCTGATTTTTCCTCATGTAAATAATGAATCCATTTCTTCAAGAGACATATCCACTGTTTCAAAATCAGACGGTGTAAATTCGATTCCTTCTTTCTCTAAGCAATGCTGTACCAAACGCTCAATTTGCCGCTCTACCTCTTGTAATAGCTGCGTCATGTCTGTTTCACACAGCTGTTTTGCGCTAAAAGAAAGATGGAATATCAGCTGACCACCCTTGATGGTAGCGACCATATCGATGACGGTTGTTAACGGATTATCCAATGACGAATCAATCCCCGATGTAAAGTAAGACATCTCATAATCAGATGATTGTTTCAGCACCTGATCAATTTCACCTAGATAGTTAAAGCGTAATTGCGGCGCTGAATGATTAGGAAGCTGCCTATTGATGAGTGAGAGCAGCCCATAGTCTGCACCTTTATTTGGCACTTCACGTATCGTTTCTTTGACAGCCCGTATGTGATCTGAGAGAGATTCAGACACATGAACATTCACAGGGTACATGGTGGTGAACCAGCCGAACGTTCTAGATACATCAATATCTTCCTCCACAGCATCCCTGCCATGACCTTCTAATTCCAAAGAAATCCTCTTTTGATTCGTTTGCTGATAACAGGCTTGCGTTAAGGCTGAAATTAACAGTTCGTGAGGCTGCGTTTGATACGCTTTATTCGCTTGATTGATCAATTGATCCGTGAGCTCCACTGATAATGCCTTGGTTAATTTGACTTCGTCTCTGACATATCCCTCATTTGAAGAAACTGGATACAGAGGCTGAATATCCTGCACCGCTTTTTGCCAATAGCTGAGCGACTCTTTTACCTCCTCTGATACTGCATACTCGTTCACCCGCTCTGTAAATGTTTGATAGGAATGGGTTTTAGGCGGAAGCACTTCAGCTGTGACCTTCTCTGCATGCAATAATTGAATCAAGTCCTCCACAAGAATTTGCCATGACATACCATCAGCTAAAAGATGATGGGCGGCAAAAATGAGATGTGATTGAAAAGCAGTTTGACAAAGCGCTGCCTGAATCAATGGTCCTTGATAAAGATGAGTTCTTTGCTTGACCTGACACCCTACTTCTTGTAGCGCTTCTTCCACATTCTCTTCTGACAATGCCGTAAAATCGTGGATCATCAGCGGAATACCCTGAATGTCTTCATCATAATGAAGCGTGTTTGTTGCCTCATGTACTTTTAACCTTAGTCCGTCGTGATGAATGACGAGCTCTTTGAAAGCATCCTGCACGATTTTTTCATCCATCTTTTTCTTTGAATGAACAATGATGGATTGATGCCAAAAATGTTCATCTTTTAATCGCTGGGACCAGAACCATTCGATAATTGGGATCGATTTCACATCGCCCGCAGCCTGCTCTTGTGAAATATGTAAGACAGGTTCCTGCTGAACGACTTGTGCCATTTCTCTAAAAATGGGATACGTAAAAAGATCTTTGGTTTTTAAATAGAGTCCTTTGTCTTTTAACTTCGCAATAAATTGAATCGCCTTAATGGAGTCACCGCCAAGCTGATAAAAATGATCAGCCGGTTCGATCGTTTCATGCCCTAAGATGTCTTTTGCTGTATCTACTATGATCTCTTCAATGTCCGCTGTTTCCTTGGACCATTCAACGGCTGTTTCCACTTGAGACAACAATGGATCAGGCAGTGCTGTCCGATTGATTTTCCCATTTTGAGTAAGCGGAAGCTCATCTAGTAAAACAAAATAGGCAGGTACCATATAAGCTGGAAGCTGATCTGATAATTTCTTTCTAAGTAAAAAGGACGTCAGCTCTTTTTCTTTCAATTCAATATAAGCAGCCAGCTGTTTTTCTCCAGATTCATCGGTTTGATCAATGACAGCTGCTTTATCAACTTCTTCAAGTGCCATAAGTGCAAGTTCAATTTCTCCCAGCTCAATCCGGTAGCCTCGCAGCTTGATTTGATGATCAATCCTGCCAATGTAATCAATCTTTCCATCATTTGCTCGTTTGGCTATATCACCTGTTCGATACATGCGGCGATCGTTTACAAATGGATTGGGCAGAAAGCGCGATTCTTGCAAATCAGGTCTTTGCCAATACCCTCTGCCAACACCCGCACCTGAAATATAGATTTCTCCTACTGTCCCAGGAAGCACGGCTTGCTGATTCTCATCTAAAAGGTAAATCTCTGTATTTGGCATTGGCACACCAATTGACACCGATGTCCCCCCATCATCTTGATGGAATTGATGAATCATACAGCCGACGGTTGCTTCAGTTGGTCCATATTCATTAAAGATGGATATCCTTCCATCACTTGCCTCTGTGATTCTTTTGGCCAAAGCGGTCGATAATTGTTCCCCGCCCACAATCATCCGTTTCACAACTGATTGAGAAAGTGCAGCATCTGTTAACAGTGCCATATGAGCTGGTGTCAGCTTGATGACTTTTGCTTTTTGATCAAACAAAATATGTTCTAATAAAAAGCCTGGCTGATCCTCTTGACGATAGATCACCACTGTACTGCCAATGACCAATGGCGTATAAATGGATGTCACAGTTAAATCAAATGCAATGGATGAATACAAGGCAAAATGATCATCTGGTGAATCAGTATAATGTGTTTTGGCAGACATAATATAGTTTACTAAGCTTCTGTGCTCAATCATGACTCCCTTTGGCTGTCCTGTAGAGCCAGACGTATAAATCATATATGCGACGTCTTCAGCATCCCCAATGAATGGATGTTCCGCATCATACTGAGCCAACTGATCCCACACGTTGTAGATATTGTACGTACCGCCATTAAAATGGTATGCAGATGCGTGATCTGTGAAAAACAGTTTTGCCTGGCTGTCATCCAAAATAAACTGAATGCGTTCCTGCGGATACTCAGGATCAATCGGAACATATGCACCTCCAGCCTTTAAAATCCCCAGCAGCAGCACAATAAGTTCTGGTGAATGATTCATACATACTGCAACTAAGTCATGTCTCTGTAAGCCATGTGTTTGTAGAAAATGCGCCATTTGATTGGTTTTTCTCTCAAGTTCACCGTATGTCATAATATGAGATCCGTCCTGAAGCGCGATTCGATCAGGAGAAGACTTTGACATGTCTGTGATCAATTCATGGATTTTTTGTTTCTGTGGAAATAGCACGCCCGTGTCGTTCCATTGATATAGCTCTCGATGTTCCTCGTCTTCTGTCATGAGAAGTACGTCTTTTAACAGCTGCTTTGGCTGAGCGAGTATGGTTTCGACAAAGAGAAGCATTCTTTCGTGTAGAAAGCCGATGTCTTCATTGCTGTAATCTGAGATCTTGTAGTCATATTGAAGTTCGATTTGCCCTTTTTCATCCCATTCTTTCACAGCAACTTGTAAGCCATATGGCTGGAAGCCATTGTAAAGCTCTATGTATTCAACTTTGTATCCTTCCATCTCCTGCACCATATTTGTGCTGTAGGAGTTGATATAGATTTGAAAAAGCTGATCATATCCTGCTTTTGCAAGCTCTAAATCTTTGACAAGTGCATCATAAGGATAACGCTGATGCAGAAAGTAAGCCTTATAGCTTTTTTGAACGTCTGTCAGACTTTCTAACAAAGATAGATGAGGATCGATCTTCATTCGATATGGCATTGTACTGACGGTCATACCGGACGTGGCTTTTTCCTTTTGTCCGGAACGATTGAGAACTGGCGTCCCAATAATAAAATCTTTTTGCTGGTATCTTTTATGCAAGTAAACGAAGAGTCCTAAAGTAAATAAAGAGTTGATTGAACAATGATGGGTATCTATAAATTCATAGATTCGTTCTGAGAGTTGTCGATCAAGGTAATGGCTGTGCCGATGGCCTTTGATTTGGTCAGTTCCCTGTACCAAATAACTATCAGACACATCAGATAATGTTTCTTTCCAAAATTGCTGATCTTTTTTAAATCTTGGGGAGTTCATATATTTTGATTCTTTATCAATAAATACAGAATGATTGTCTGCTTCTTGTTCGATAGAGGAGCTTTGGGTAAGAGCAGTGTAAAGCTGGCTAATTTTATCGATGATTACTTTCATCGACCATCCATCTGCTACTGTATGATGGCATTTGATGAAATAACCGGATTGTTGTTCACCGACTTTTAATACAGCAAATTCGGCGAGAGGGGTTTCTGTTAATTGAAATGGTGTTTTGAAGGCTTTTTCGGCCCATTCTAGCATGTCTTCATGTGTGGAAAACTCATAGGCAGGAATTGGATTATCGGCGTTTGGATCAACGTATTGAAGCGTCTCACCATCTTTCTCTACTAGCTTGAGACGAAGAGATTCTGTCATCATGATACAAGATGCAATGGCCTGCTTCAGTTTATCAAGCTGCAACGGCCCATTGACGAAAATGATACCGCCAATATGATTGATCGGTGTTTCTGGATAAAATGTTTCCATGTTCATCACGCGCCGCTGCGGATGTGTTAATGGCCAATATACTAAACTACTAGTCAATTACGCCACCTCTACTTTTCATATAGTTAACATTTCTACGAACATATTAAATCATATAACGGTATTTTTGTAAATAATTGAGATAAAATGTCTAAATTTGTTCATTTTTTAATCTAGACGCTAGGAAAGCCGACACAGTAAACAGAGCAACGTTTATAAAAAAGACGACTCTTGCCCCAAAGAGATCGGTCATGGTGCTCATAACAAGGATGGACATTCCGTATATAAAAGTTGATAGTGTATGTTGAGCTGACAGTATTTTGGGCAATTCAATTTCACTCAGTGTATCTTGTACATAGGTACGAATAGAAATGCTGCGAAGCTGAAAAGCTGGCCCTAATAAAAAGACAAACAACAAACTCATCCATGCTGAATGATTCAATCCTAAGCAAAGGGTTAGCACAGCTACGATCACCGAACTGTAAAAAATGTGATCAAACAAACGCTGTTCCACATGCTTTGCGAACCGCAGCACGAGCAGGCCGCCTAGAATGGTTCCGCCAAAATAGCTTGCGTTAATAAATCCCCACCATGTTTCAGGCTGGTGTAAGACTTCTGTGACATACACAAGGATAATGGCTCCAGTCCAGATACTTCTACCGCTCATGGATAGCATTTCTAAAACCGTTAATGTTCGAATAGTTGGCTTTTCATACATGAGCTTCCACCCTGAAAAGACCCTTGTAGCAAATGATTCAGACTGTTGCTCTTGTTTAGCTGCAGCCCCAGTATCAATCATAAAGAGCATAGATATGAGCGACAAACTGTATAAAACAAGTGTCGTCAATAGGAGAAACTGCGGTCCAAGAATACCAATAAACAGCCCTCCTAAAAGCCAGCCTAGTAAAAGAACAATTTGATCAGAAGTTAAGATATAACTATTGGCTTTTAGTAAAAAGTTCTTTTCTACTAAACGCGGGATCATCGAATTTCGAACAGGAATGGTTCCTCCATCTATCAAAGACAGGAAAAATACAATGATAAAAAAGAAAGGAATAGTAAAAGTTGATAGTTGTAGAATATAAATGAAAATCAAGCAACCGAAGAAAGCAATTTGACACATTTGCAAATAGATAATGAGTCTTTTCAGCTTAAATTGATACATAAAGAAAGGAATGAGTACCGCTCCAAGGGCTTGTCCAACAAACTGCGAAACAGCCACCATTGAAGCAATCAGTGTAGAATTTGTTAATTGATATGTCAGGATGGTCAGAACGAGGACATATAGCGAATCCCCAAAATTAGCTAGGGATTGTCCCCCTAATAAAAAGTAAAATGATTTGTTTTTCATATTGATCTCCATTTTCTCTTCATTATCACCCATAATAATACATTATTTTCTACACTTCTACTTTTTATAACAATATTTTCATAACTTGATACATTTTACCTAATTTAAAAAACCGCCAATAGGCGGTTTTTATTTAGTCATATATATGAACAGTTGGTTCTTTGTCTTCAGCATTTTTCGTGATCAGGGCTTCTTGTTGATCAGAAGATGTGATGTTAATTTCGATATTGGTACTCTTATAGTAATCCATGACTTCACCTGTTAAATATTGCGTGAAGGCTACAACTTCCGTTTTTCCATAGAACTGCATTGGAATTTCGACTTTCATTTTTTGCAGGTTGCCGTTTTTGTAAAAGCCTTTTCCTACGACACCAGTGTAATTCGGGAAGTAGTCTTCGACTTTTGTTTTGAAGCGGTCAAATCGCTCGGAATCATCTTTGTAGTTGCCTTTCGCATTATCTGAAGGGAAGAAGACATTCTCCTCTTTGATCGTATCCCAATTGCCGATATCAGCTGAGCCTGCTTTCACATCCGTTTTGGCGATAAAGTTTCCTGGAACGATAGATGATTTTGGTGCTTGCTTATAAAGTGCAATCATGACAGGCACTTTTTGCAGTCCATCCATTTGACGAATTCGTTTGATCACTTGTTCAGCGATTTTTTCACCTTCTGCCAAAAGTTTCTTTGAACTTTTCGATGAATCGATCGTCACCTCTTGCTGCGGGTCACCGATATTTTCACGGTAATAATAAACAGAGTTCAGTGCAAGACCAATGACAACTCCGCCAAGCTGTAAGCTGTTTTTATCTTTTCGAATTAAGTAATTATGTTCTAGCATCGAAGCTAAGTAAATTGGACTATTTTCATTTTTAGACTTTGTTGAACCTGAGTTTGGAAGAGCTGGGTTTAAGCCGAGATTCTTAAAGTCTTTATCTTCTTTTTCTGCCTTTTTCAGATCACTGCCTGTTTTTTTGCGCGACAGCCAGCTGAGAACGGTGTCCTCATCTAAATGCTGTCCTTCTTGGAAAAGATAGTCGTTTGTATTAAATGACTCTGTTGCAAGGCGCATAAGTCCTGTTTCAAATTCATCGATGTCCAGGCGTGTGTTGAGACGCTCTGCTGTTAACCCTCGCGCAGCCCCTTGTTTAAACGGCAGCACCATTTTGTAATAGGAGTCAGAGATATTGTACATCGGGATGATGGCTGTTTCCTTCGTTTCATCCGTTTTTTGTGTGACCTCTTCCTCTTCCTTTCCCCCAAAAGGTGCACACGCTGACAATACCAGTGTGAGCATTGTCAGCAGCAATAACAACTTTTTCAATAGAAAACACTCCTCTTATTTCTTTAGCTCCTCGAGCATTTTAGCTTCGTCCCAAATTTCAATATTGAGTTCTTCTGCCTTTGTCAGCTTACTTCCCGCTGCTTCTCCGGCAATGACTAAATCTGTTTTTTTACTCACACTACCTGCCAGTTTGCCGCCTAATGCTTCGATCGCTGCTTTTGCATCGTTTCGGGCCATTTCTTCTAATTTCCCTGTCAGTACAATGGTTTTGCCTGCAAAATAGGAATCACTTTCTTCAACCTTCACCGGCTTTGGTCCTGTATAGGTCATATTGACCCCAAGCTCTTTTAGTTCATTTAGCAGGTTGAGAATTTCTTCTTTCTCAAAGTACGTGACAACGGCATCAGCCATTTTTTCACCGATTTCGTCGACTTCGAGTAATTGTTCTTTCGTCGCTTGCTTTAATTGATCGATGTCGCCGAAATGCATCGCCAAGGTCTTTGCCGCTTTAGAGCCAATAAATCGAATACCGAGTCCAAATAGTAAACGCTCTAGAGAGTTTTCTTTCGATTGCTCAATCGAACGCAGTAAATTGTCGACAGATTTTTCGCCCATTCGCTCAAGCTGAATGAGCTCTTCTTTCGTTAATCGGTAGAGATCGGACACACGAGAGACAAGCTGTTCTTGGAAAAACTGTGTAATGACCCGCTCGCCAAGCCCATCAATGTTCATTGCATTACGGGAAACAAAGTGAATGAGTCCCTCACGTATTTGAGCAGGGCATTCTGGATTGATGCAACGCAAAGCCACTTCGCCTTCAATTCTCACCAGCTCACTATGACACTCTGGGCATTCAGTCGGCATGTGAAACGGCTTTTCTTCTCCTGTACGCTGATCGATCAGTACGCCTGCGACTTCCGGAATAATATCGCCCGCTTTTTTCACAATCACTTGATCAAAAAGGCGAATATCCTTTTCTTTGATCAAATCTTCATTATGAAGAGAAGCACGCTGCACTGTCGTCCCTGCTACTTTGACAGGTTCAAGAATCGCCGTTGGTGTGATGACGCCTGTACGTCCTACACTTAGTTCAATATCAAGCAGCTTTGTCACGACCTCTTCAGCCGGAAACTTGTACGCAACAGCCCAGCGGGGACTTTTTGCTGTAAAGCCGAGCTCTTCCTGCTGAGCTAACGAATCGACTTTGATCACAATTCCATCGATTTCATATGAAAAATCGGCACGCTTCGTTTTCAATGTTTCAATGAGGTCGATCACTTCTTCAATCGTGTGGCACATCCGTCTTTCTTTGTTCGTTTTAAAGCCAAGTTCGTCGAGAAGATCAAGTCCCTCGCTTTGCGATTCAACACCGATTTCATCAAGCTCCGCTATACTGTAGACGAAGATATCAAGGTTTCGTTTCGCCGCAATTTTCGTATCAAGCTGACGAAGCGAGCCTGCAGCCGCATTACGCGGGTTCGCAAACGGCTCTTCTTCGTTTTGTAATCTTTTTTCATTTAATGCTTCAAAAGAAGGTTTTGGCATAAATGCCTCGCCTCTCACTTCAATCGACAGAGGACGTTTGATTTTGAGCGGGATGGAACGAATGGTTTTGAGGTTTTCAGTAATATCCTCACCCGTTGTCCCATCTCCACGCGTGGCACCTCGGACAAACACACCGTTTTCATAACGGAGAGAAACAGCGAGTCCGTCAATTTTCAGCTCGACATTGTATGCGACATCGTCACCAACTGCTTGACGAACCCGTCGGTCAAAATCAAGAAGGTCCTGTTCATTAAACGCATTCCCGAGGCTGAGCATCGGTGTGCCGTGACGCACTTTTTGGAAGGCGTCTAACACAGCGCCTCCTACTCTTTGTGAAGGGGAGTCCGCTGCTTTTAAATCAGGGTGCTCTTCCTCTAAAGAGATCAGCTCACGCATCCGCGCATCATATTCAGCGTCAGGAACACTTGGACGATCAAGTGTATGATATTCGTAGTTGTATTGGTTCAAAATCTGGTGCAGTTCCTCGATCCGGCGTTTCGCTGCTTCTTTATCCATCTGCTTCTTCCTTTCAATTCATCCGTTTTATAAGTGCTATCGGTTTATTGCTTCTCAATTGGCGCAAATGCTGCGAGAAGACGCTTAATGCCTGTAGGGCTTGGGAAGGCAATATCAAGCTCTGTGCTGTCTCCACTGCCTTTTACACTCACAACCGTTCCAACGCCCCATTTTTTATGAGCCGCTTTATCACCCACAGCCCAGCCAATACTTCCGCCGCCTGTGTTTTGAATGGTTTGAGTTTGCGGACGTGAGACAGGTCCCCGTCTTTGCGGTCTTTCTCTTGTTTGGCCAAACGGTGTTTTCGTTTCTTTCTTCTCATTTAGGTTGTCCAATAAATCGGCTGGTATTTCTCGAATGAATCTTGATTCAAGGTTCATGTTTGTCCGGCCGAAGAGTGTTCTCATCTTGGCACTTGATAAATAAAGCTCTTCTTCCGCCCGTGTGATGCCTACATAGGCAAGGCGGCGCTCTTCTTCCATCTCTGCATCTTCCATTAATGAACGGCTGTGCGGGAAAACACCTTCCTCCATGCCCATTAAGAAAACAACAGGGAATTCTAGACCTTTTGCAGCATGAAGAGTCATTAAGATGACGGCATCCTGATCTTCTTCCTCATTCTCATCCAGCTTATCAATGTCTGCGACGAGGGCGAGATCTGTCAGGAAAGTCACGAGAGACTTGTCTTCATTTTGTTCTTCAAAGTTCTTAGTGACGGAGAGAAACTCGTCAATATTTTCTAGACGGCTTTGTGCTTCAATCGTTTTTTCAACCTTCAGTGCTTCACGATAGCCTGTTTTCTCTAGGATTTCTTCTGTTAATTCTGTGACAGATAAATAATCCTGCATGTTCGTCATTTGATCAATGAGCTGTTTGAACTCATCAAGCGCATTGGCTGCCCTTGCACTGAGTCCAATGAAATCTACCTGACCAAGCGCTTCAAACATAGACAGGTCATTCATCTCCGCATATGCTGCGATTTTATCAACAGATGTTGCACCGATTCCACGCTTTGGTACGTTGACAATACGTGCAAAGCTAATGTCGTCATCTGGGTTAGCTACTAGGCGTAAGTATGCCAAAATGTCCTTGATCTCTTTCCTGTCATAGAACTTCGTGCCGCCGACAATGTTGTATTGAATGTTTGACTTCAATAATGTTTCCTCTATGACACGAGACTGGGCATTGGTTCGATAAAGAATCGCAAAATCGGATAATTTACGCTTACCGCTCTGATGAAGCTGATGAATCTTTCCAGCAACAAATTGACCTTCACCGAATTCATTATCTGCACGGTAATAGGCAATCTTCGCTCCTTCATCATTTTCTGTCCAAAGATTTTTCGGCTTACGGTTTGAATTGTTTTGGATCACCGTGTTTGCGGCATTTAGAATACGTTTAGTCGATCTGTAATTTTGCTCAAGCAGAATCACTTCACTGGACGGATAATCTTTTTCAAAGGAGAGAATGTTTGTAATATCCGCTCCGCGCCAGCGGTAAATGGACTGATCCGAGTCACCGACAACACATATATTTTGAAAACGCTGAGCGAGCAGTTTCACAAGCATGTACTGCGCTCTGTTCGTATCCTGATACTCATCGACATGAATGTATTGGAATTTCCGCTGATAGTGTTCTAATACTTCAGGGATGCGCTCAAACAGACGAATCGTCATCATAATTAAATCATCAAAATCGAGTGATTGGTTTTTGAGTAACCGTTTTTGATAATCTGTATAGACGTCGCTGACCACTTGATCATAGAAATCACCAGCTGTTTTGGCGTATTCCTCTGCGTCTATGAGTTCGTTTTTTGCACTGCTGATTGAACCTAAAATGCTGCGTGGATCAAACTTTTTAGGATCGATATTTCGTTCTTTCAGAATATTTTTTATGACTGAAAGCTGATCAGATGTGTCTAATATAGAGAAGTTGCGATTCACACCAATACGGTCAATATCGCGTCGTAAAATGCGCACACACATGCTGTGGAACGTAGAGATCCAAATGTCATCGGCACCAGGCCCTAAAATGGCTTGTACACGCTCACGCATTTCACGTGCTGCTTTATTTGTAAACGTAATCGCTAAAATGTTCCACGGAGCCACATGCTTTTCGGCCATTAAGTAGGCAATTCGATGTGTGAGCACCCGTGTCTTTCCGCTTCCTGCTCCTGCCATCAAGAGGAGGGGACCGTCTGTTGCTTTGACCGCTTCTTTCTGCGCGTCATTCAGCCCTTCTAATAGATGATTCGATATTTCATTCATTCCATTCACCGCCAATTCGAACTTATGTTCTATTTTAACCCGTTTCGTCTTGTTTGACTATGATGACTTTTTGACTGCGCCCACTGTCTTTAATGCTTCTTTGAAATTGTCATAAATGACGTTTCCTACAACAACCACGTCTGCATGCTGCGCAAAGTCTGTTGCCTGCTTCGCGTTTTCAATGCCCCCGCCATAAAAAAGGACCGTTTCATGAAGCACTGCTTTTGTTTCTTTCACAAGCTCTATATCTCCAAGCGTTCCGCTGTATTCTAGATAAAAAATGGGCAGCTTCATCAAATGCTCTGCCACTCTTGCATATGCCCTTACGTCATCGATGTCCAGCGCTGTATTTGCCTCTGTGAGCTTGGCCGCTTTACACTCTTCATTTAAAATAACATAGCCTTCAGGCACAATCTCTTCCATTGACATCAAATCACCGAATTCCTTCATCGCGTCCTTATGAAGCCCAACAATCCAATCAGGATGAGAGCTGTTTAAGACGGTCGGGATGAAATACAGATCGAAGCCCGGCACAATCATCTCATGTGTTGAGATTTCGAGCACACATGGCACAAGAAATCGGCGGACCTTTGACATCAATTGGAGCACATTGTCCTCTGTCACATTGTCACTGCCGCCAATCAATATGGCATCCGTACCAGATTCACAAATCGCCTCCAGCTGTTCATCGGATATTTCTTTATTTGGATCGAGTTTAAAGACATGCTTCCACTCGGTAACATCATACATGAAAAACGTTCCTCCATTCGTTTCATTCCATTTAAATATTATAACAAAATCAGTGACCGCAAAAAATGGGTAACCTCCTTCAGCTAAAAGTTTCATTCTTTTGAAAATGGACGATTTTAACTCTAAATGAGGCTAATGGAGACTATGTGAAAAGATCCACTTCAAGAGGACTAAGGGAGATAAATATATTAATACTGAACTGAAATGCGAGCTGCTTCGTCTCATCACATGATATTATACAATAAAGGAACATTTTACTATCTAATAAGCAGGTGAATGATTTGAAAAGAACCATCACATATGATCAAACGATCGACATCGGATACATTGATCTCATCCCGCCTAGAATCGGAACAATCAAAGAAACCATTGAATTAGACGTAAATGAATGTGTGAATGCAGATATTGATAAAGAGGGCCGAGTGGCTGGTCTGGAGTTATTTGCAGAAGAAGCAGAGGTTCTGAAGCATGCACCCGTTTATGAGGACGTGCTTTCGTTACGTTTTACGGATCAGGAAGTTCTCTCAACCTATCATTTGTCAGGCATTGAATTTCAATTCTCGACGCCTGATCACAAAGGGCTGATCGGTTTTACGATTGTCGATCCTCTTCGATATAACGTCAAAAGAAAGACAAGAAAAAACCGTTTTGAATGGTCAAAACGGTTTTTTCAAACTATTGTCTCACTTCATTGAAATAATGGACGGATGTCATGGCCCCTTCATCGACCATCTTGTTGTCTTGAATATCTAATGGATCAGGGTGTCCGGCTTTTTCAGGAATCTTTTCATCTGAGCGGAACATGCTTGCCCATTTTTTGAGATGCTGTTTATTTTTTACCGCTAATAACACAGCACCACCAACCCCTAATCCTGCAAGTACATACGCATTTGGACGCTTATTCATGTATGTTCCCTCCCCTTATGATCTTATTTGTAAGTTACCCCGCCTTTTTATTTCTAAACGTCACAATCTGTTGAAGTGGTTTCTCTTTCAATGAAAAGTGGAATAACAACAGCAATGATAGAGAAAAGAGGGGATCTTCGTGACAACAACTTTCATTGTCATTGGCGCACTATTAGTGATTTGTTTCATCTTACCAATCATTTTATTCATCTGGATTTGGATGCGAGATGAAAAACAGGAAGAGCATTCTGTCCTGCGAAATTATCCGGTCATTGGAAAGCTGCGGTTTATTTTTGAAAAAATAGGACCTGAGCTGCGCCAATATCTTTTTCTGAATGATCGGGAGGAGCTTCCTTTCTCAAGAAGAGAATATGAGCAAGCTGTCATGTCTGGGAAGTACAAAAGCCGGACGATGGGCTTTGGATCAAAACGTGATTTTGACAAGCCTGGTTACTACATTCGCAACGTCCTTTTTCCAAAGCAACGAGATGAGTTACGCATCGATCAATCTGAAAAAATTCATACAAAAGTGTATCAGATTGATCAAGACAATTTACTGCGAAGAAGTGAACATACCAAAGAGGTCGAAGCAAAACCTTACTATCTCCATCAAGACGATGTACAAGTGATTGGCGAACACACATGTCAAAAGCCTTTCCGTGTAAAAGGCCTGATTGGACAGTCTGCCATGAGCTACGGATCTTTAGGCGACAGGGCCATTACAGCACTATCCTCTGGATTAAAAATGGCTGGCGGTACGTGGATGAACACAGGTGAAGGCGGGCTTTCCCCATATCACCTCAAAGGCGGAGCCGATATCATTTGCCAGATTGGGCCCGGTCTATTTGGCGTGAGAACAGAGGATGGCGCTTTTTCCTTTGAAGAATTCAAGAAAAAAAGCGAGCACGAGGAAGTCAAAGCCTTTGAGCTGAAGCTGGCTCAAGGAGCAAAAACACGCGGCGGACATATTGACGGCGAAAAGGTCACCGAAGAAATTGCGAATATCCGTAAATTGCCGCCCCATCAATCCATTGACAGCCCAAACCGATTTGAGATGTTCCACTCCATTCCTGATATGTTTGATTTCATTGAACAGCTGCGAAGTATAGGCGGAAAGCCTGTTGGCATCAAGCTTGTTGTCGGACATAAAGAAAACATTGAAGAGCTTGCAGCGTATATGAAAAAAAGCGGAAAGCATCCTGATTTCATTACAGTGGATGGCGGAGAAGGCGGCACTGGTGCATCCTTTCATGAATTGGCAGATTCCGCAGGGCTGCCCATTTTCACGGCGCTCCCAATGGTTCATCAAATATTGAAAGAATACGGTGTCAGAGATCAGGTAAAACTCTTTGCTTCCGGCAAACTTCTCTCACCTGATAAAATTGCGATTGCCCTTTCCATGGGTGCTGACTTTGTAAATATCGCACGGGGACTCATGTTTTCAGTCGGATGCATTCGCGCACAAGTGTGCCACACGAATAAATGCCCAGTCGGGGTCGCCACAACGGATCCAAAGCTGCAAAAGGGTTTATCAATTGAAGAAAAGAAATACCGAGTCTGCAATTATATCCTTTCTCTAAGAGAAGGTTTGTTTAACTTATCCGCAGCCGCTGGAATTGAATCTCCCATTCATTTTAATGAAAAACATATTATCTACAGACAAGAAAATGGCCAGACAAGTGAAGTGCCGATGTTTTCAGGGACACAGCCATCTGTCTAGTTTGAGAAAAGGTGCGTTTTCGCACCTTTTTTTCGTTGACATTTTGGCTCAATCGCGTATAAAGAACTTAGACAAATGATAGGAGATGGAGGATGCGTGAGGTTATAGGCGAGCTAAAATAAAAAACAGGACCGCTTGATTCAGCCAGTCCTTGCTTGTCTTTTCAGCGCTCTCCATAAAAAAACTGTAAACAACTCCATTCTTGTTGAAAAGGATTGTTTACAGTGAAAGCTGTTTTATTTTGTTTCGTCATTTGCCTGCTGTTCTGCTACGCGGTCAAGTGCCATCGTATAGGCATCATTTCCGTAGTTCAAGCAGCGTTTGACACGTGAGATGGTTGCAGTGCTCGCACCTGTTTCCGTCTCAATTTTATGATACGTGTTCCCCTCGCGAAGCATACGCGCTACTTCAAGACGCTGTGATAAAGATTGGATTTCATTGATGGTACACAAATCATCAAAGAATCGATAGCATTCTTCCAGGTCTTTAAGGGATAAGATGGAGTTGAATAACTGATCTAAGCTTTTGCCCCTTAATTTATCAATTTGCATCTTTATACATCTTCTCCTTTACTATTGGCACACCGCTTCGCACGACATTCTATGAAGAAAAGCGGTATCTTTCCTGACTAATTTTTTTCAACCTCAGCAATGAGCTTTGAACGAATCATGACAGGTTTGGTTCTACGCTGGAAATGCCGTCAGTTCTTTCGTAAGCCGAAGCTTCTTTATCGTATACAAATTCGACAAGTTCTGTCATTTTCCTTGTACGACAATCTGACAAACTTGTTTGCTTTCGATATCAGAATCACTTCTGCTTGATTAGGTATGCCCTAAAATACAGGTTGTGCGGAAAGCTCGGCGAGACCACAAACATGCGCCCCGCCTCGCTCAATTATTCAAAATATGTTGGTCGGCCAGCGTAACCGACAGATTCATTTTTCAATTAGGGCATTTCACTCGTCATGTCAAAGCCCTCTGCTTCAACAACTCCACATAAGCATTTTCACTTACATGGCAGCGAAGAGATCCATTGCTCACTTCTGCCCTATAACAGCTGTCAGAAATGTGGCAAAGATGATACAGCTCCACTCTGTTATATTTTAACGCATTATAGACGGAAAGAGTACAGTTTTTTTCATGACATCAAATATTCCTCTTGGTGTCACTCGAATATACGGCAAATGTGTACTTTGGAAAAAGACAAGTGTATCAATTGGGCAATCAAATGGATAGCCTCGCTCAATGAGCAGCTCGCGTAATGTTTGTATCTGCTGAAGAACAGTCTCAAACGGTTCAGCCGATGCACAGCCTGATAATTGCAGCGGGATTTCGTGCAAAATTTTCCCGTTCTCTGTGAGGACGATCCCCCCGCCGATTTCTTTCATTCTCTTATGTGCCAGCATCATGTCCTCTTTATTTTTCCCAATCACTAAAATGTCACCCGTGAGCGAAAATGAGCTGACAAAGCCTTGCACTTTGTTTGCGAAACCTTTGAGCATCGTATTCACACGCCACTCGCCTTTTCGGTCAATCAAGCTAAAGAAACTTTGATCATGGTCACAGGACAGTTGGTTCACCGAGTTATCAATCTCCACTGTATAAGGCTCCATGATGACAGCATTTCTCATTTTGACACCTAGCGGCATGGAAAATTGCAAATCACTCATCGTCAGATCATAGCATAAATCTAATGGAACAAGCCCGCCATTTTTCCATTTAGTTTCTTGAAATTGATGCTGGTTCTCGCCATCCAATTTGAGAGTAACCCCTTTAGATATCACCGTTTCAGGATTTGGGTTCATCGGATCATCTAAAATATTCAAAGAAGCCAGCCGGCCGGGACCGACAACACCTAATAGGTCATCAATTTGATAGTATTTTGCAATGTTAAATGTCGCCATATTATACGCATCAATGATAGGCACGCCTTCTTCAAGGGCAATTGAAATCAAACGATTAATCATACCTTCCTCATAAAAATGAGGCGCAGCTCCGTCTGTTGTATAGAAAAAGTGATCATAGTGTCTAAAATCACGCTCGTGCAGTTCTCTTAAAATGTTCACTAAATCTGGGCGGATGGAAGAATGACGAAGTGAGACATGGTAGCCAAGGGACAAGCGTTTTAGCACATCGTCCGCATTCATCGCTTCATGATCGCTGTCCGCGCCAAACAGCTTCATTTTTGTTAGCGTTTTCTCGGAAGCTCCGGGGAAATGCCCTTCAATTCGTTTTCTCTGCTTCTTCGTTTCTTGCATGCAATATAAAATGAGATCATCACCGTCCATCAATCTTGGCCAGCTTGTTAATTCGCCGCCTTGAAGGACATCAGGATGATCAATCCATTCCTTGCGATAGTTGATAGGAAGCATCTCATCTTCATATCTGACTTCAGTCTGAAGATCGTATCTAGACCACCAGAAATACTGAAATGGCTGCTGTTTTAATTCACACAGAGCGGAAAGCGCTTTCTTTTCATTGCTCTGCAAAAGAAGAAATAAGTTATCGCTGACCATCGTTGTTGTGCCAAATTGAGACACATATTCTGCAAGTGATTGGGGATTATAAATATGGAACGGATGCGCGTGAGGCTCTATATACCCAGGCACAATGTATTTCCCTTCACAATCAATCACACGTTTAGCTGATTTATTTTGAGGAAGCTCTGCTCCGACATAAACAATTCGATCATCATGTATCCAAATATTTGCCTTCACCCATTGTTTCAAAAATGGGTTTAGCACGAGTCCATTCATTAAAAGGAGTGTTGGAACTATTTTTGAGTCGACTACATCGATTTGTGTGCGGATGTCATTGTTTCTCCAATTAAAAGTACGTTCGGACATTCACATACTCTCCTTCATTTGTATTAGCACTATCGTAACATAACGAACCACGTTACGCATTAATGAAACGTTACAATTTCTTGAAATCACACTTAAAATATTTAAAAAAGGAGATTCACCTTCAATGAAACCTAATCTCGGCTTAATGGAAGCGCTCATTCGAATTGCCTGCGGAATGACAATATGTACTGTGGCTGGTTCTTTATATGCTAGAAAACCATGGAGTAAAATGCTGCTTTTCAGCATCATGTGCGGCGGGATGAAACTGGCATCTGGCATTCTTCGTTTTTGTCCAGTGACGTATATGTGTGAGCAGCAGGACACACATAAAGAGAAGGCTGAGTGAGACAGCCTTCTTTTTATGTAATTATTTTCTGCCTCTTTCATTACTCCGCTGCTTCACACCATTCCACCATCGTACCTGCGATAATTTCTGCTGCTTCAATCACATGCTCAATGTCGATAGATTCATTCGGAAAATGGGCAAGCTCCGTTGTTCCAGGTCCAAACACGATGATCGGAATACCTGCCGCCTGTGACAGTAATCCGCCGTCTGTTCCCCAAGGAGCGGCTTCGATCTTTGGCGGCTCCTTCTTGACTGCTTCATATTGTTCCTTCAATAGACATAAAAGTGGATGATCCGTATCGATTGAGCCTGGAAGCCATCTTGCCCCAAACCATTCGACCTCGACAGGATGATCTTTGAACCATTCATCCTTTTCCCCAAGTCCCGTCATCCAATTTTCTAATTCCTTCTCTGCCTGCTCAACCGTCTCACCTGGCATCACTCCAAGTCTGCCCTCCATTGTGACCAGATCTGCTACAGAGGACGGCCAATCACCGCCTTGAATTTTCCCCATGTTGATGGGGATCGGAATTGGGATATGCTGAAATAACGGCTCGGTGATGCGCTGATTTCGTTCTTCTTCAAGTGCCGCTATATGCGTAAGAACGATCATACTCTTTTCAATAGCGGAAACACCGTGATATCTTGTTCCGCCATGAGCTGCCCTTCCTTTAATATACAGTCTGAACCACTTAGATCCCTGCTGAATCGGAAAGATTTTCATATGACTTGGTTCTGGAATGATGGCCGCATCTGCTGTATACCCTCTCAGTATGGCTGCAAGGGTGCCTGCACCGCCGCTTTCTTCTTCGACGACACTATGAAACACAACATCTCCTTTCAGCGGAATCTGAAGCGCATGCAGTGCCTCTAGTGCGAAGAGTAAAGAAACATTTCCGCCTTTCATATCTGTTGCCCCGCGTCCATAAAGTCTCCCGTTTATGATATGCCCGCTGTAGGGCGGATATGTCCATTGTTTCGTATCTCCTGCTGGAACAACATCCACGTGCCCATTTAATAAAATGGATTTGCCGCCGCCTTTCCCCTTCAATCGTCCGGCGACATTGGGACTTCCTTTAAAGGAACGCCTCGGGGAATAGAAATACGGATGTTCCAGCAGGTCTTCTCCGCCAATGTCCCATACATCTACATCAAAACCAATTGCGGAAAGCTTATTTGCTACAATTTGCTGCACATCTTGTTCATTCCCTTGGGTGCTTTCACATTGCACCATTTGCTGAAGAAGCGCAATCGCTTCATCTTGGTGCTCTCTCATCCAGCTTCTGATCCGTGTAATTGGCTGCAAGTCAGTCATCCTTTCTACACAACAGATTTGACATCAGGCGCTAAAATTAATGGGGCCTCTGTCGCCCTTATGACATCTTCCGGCTGAAACGGCGGCATGACTTCACGTAAAATGAGCAGCTGTGATTTGACCTCAATGACTGCCATATCCGTAATAATCAGATCCACACAAGACTTAGCGGTTAAGGGCAGTGTACAGGCAGATTTCACCTTTGACTCACCGTGTTTATCAAGGTGGCTCATCACCACCACAACCTTTTTCGCCTTTTGCGCAAGCTCAATCGCTCCGCCCATCCCCGGTACTCGTTTGCCCGGCACAATCCAATTCGCAAGATCACCCTGACTGCCTACTTCAAGTGCACCTAAAATGGTCATATCCAGCATGCCTTTTCGAATGATGCCAAAAGCTGTCGTGCTGTCCATGTATGAACCGCCTTTTGTTAATGTAATGGGAAAACCGCCTGCATTGCACAAATTCGGATCTTCTTCTCCTTGTGCTGGTGAGGCTCCTGCCCCCATAATGCCGTTTTCTGCATGCAGCCACACCCTGTAATGCGCTGGGATGTATTCAGCTGCAAGTGTCGGGATGCCGATCCCTAGATTGACGATCATACCATCTTCAATTTCCTGCGCCGCGCGTTTGGCTATGCGGTGTCTTAAATCGATGTCTCCCATGCCCATGCCCATGTCCAGTTCACTCCTTTTGATTGCACGATCTGGTTCACAAATACCCCTGGTGTCACGATTTCTTCTGGATGAAGACTGCCCACAGGCACAATCTCTTCCACTTCCGCAATGGTCCAGTCTCCTGCCATCGCCACAATCGGGTTTGTATTCCGTGCACTTTTATCAAAAATCAGATTTCCTGCTTCGTCTGCTTTGAGGGCATTCACAATGGCAATATCCGCTGTTAGCGCAGGCTCAAGGATATATGTGTTCCCGTTTAGCGGAACGAGCTGCTTCTCATCGAGATTGAGGCTATCCATGCCGACATCTGTCACAATGCCTGCCAAGCCCATCCCGCCTGCTCGAATTTTTTCTGCTAGAATGCCTTGCGGGTAAAAATGAACGTCTAGTGTACCTGCCTGCATTTTCTGTCCGGCTATTGGATTTGAGCCAATATGAGAAGCAATGATCTTCTTGACTCTTCCTTCTGTGATCAGCCGGCCAACACCTATTTGCGGGAAGCCTGCATCGTTTCCGATCAATGTCAGATCTTTGATATTCGCTTCTAGGATGGCGTCGATCAATGATGGCGGGGACCCTACGCCGCCAAACCCGCCAAACATGATGGTCATGCCGTCCCTAAAATGCGTGATCACTTCATCAACATTCGCTGTTTTGTTCATCATCTTTCCTCCCTACATCGCAGATGGGAAAAACCCTCGGTTGATGACTTCTTGTTCGACCTGCGTGATTGTCTGCTCAAATAATTGAATGAGTTCATCCATCTCCTGCTGCGTGATGGAAAGCGGCGGTGCAATCATGACCGCTGCACCTCCCACTCCATCCTCTCCAGCGCTTGCTGGGTAAACAAGCAAGCCATTTTGCTTGGCCGTCTCAACGACTAAATGCGTCATTTGAGCATGGGCAGGAAATGGTGTTTTCGATAAGCGGTCTGCGACAAACTCAATGCCAATGAGCAGTCCCTTTCCTCTCACATCTCCTATGATGAAATGGTTTGTTTGCAAATCCTTTAAAGCATTCATTAAATATCGGCCAGACAGATCCGCTCGTTCAGGAAGCTGATGTTTTTTCATATATCGTATGACAGCTAGTGAGACGGCTGCTGAAAGCGGATTGCCGCTATAGGTGTGACCTGCCATCACAGAACCTGAACCGCTCAGAATCGGTGCGATAACATGATCTGCTGAGACGGCTGCCGCAATCGGTGAATAGCCGGCACTCATGCCTTTGCCGAGAACCATAATATCTGGTACGACGCCCCAATGTTCCATCGCAAACATTTTCCCAGTTCGTCCAAAGCCTGTCATGACTTCGTCTGCAATCATTAAAATACCGTTTTCCTCACAGACACGCTTCATCGCTTCAAAATATCCGTCTGGCGGTACAAGCGCCGCTCCCGATGCTCCAACAATCGGCTCTGCAATAAAAGCGGCAATCCTCTCTTTTCCTATACGCTGAATGACGGTTTTAAATTCCTGGACATACCATTCGACCTGCTTGACCTCTTCCTTTGGCAGCCATGAACGATAGCTATATGGCGGAGACAGCACCGCATGCTTTTCGAGCAATGGTTCAAAGCGCTCTCTCCTTGCAATATGTCCTGACATCGACAGCGCACCGAGTGTGATGCCGTGATAACTCATCCATCTTGAGATAATGTGATTTTTCTCAGCCTTCCCCTGCTCCTGCCAATGCTGAATAGCAATTTTCATAGCCGTTTCCGTTGCCTCTGATCCGCTTCCGACAAAAAAAGACCAGTTCAGGTTACCTGGGCAAAGCGTACTCAATTCATAGGCAAGTTCTTCTGCTGGTTCATTTGTGAATTGCGATCTGTACGTAAAGCTCACTTTTTCCGCTTGCTCTGTCATGGCATCAATGATCTCACGTATGCCATGTCCAATACTTGCCGTGACAGCCCCCGAAGAGCCGTCTAAATATTTTTTCCCGTCCCGATCATATAAATAAATCCCCTCTCCTTTCACAGCCACAGGATAATGCTGATTCAACATCGGTTTGATTAAGTAATCCCGGGTCTCCACTTTGCCATTCCTCCCTCTCTTGTCAGCAGCTGCATCTTTCTTTTTTCATGAATCGCAAGAAAATTTTGTATACTTGTTATAAGATTAGCTTAATCAAGAGGGCAGTCATCCTCCATTCGCCACATGCCCGAATTTCACACGCATTTTTTATACATCGTGTATAAGAGTGTTCAAAAGGAGGTCATGAGTCTATGGCGATTCTCGTCAAAGATGCACTCTCGCTCGATATCATGAAGGGAACAAAGCTGCTTGCTGGAGAAAATGGACTGGACCGACTCATTCAATGGGTGACCATCGTGGAAATCATCGAAGACACGTCAAGACTTTCCGAAGGGGAATTGCTCGTCACAACCGGATTCGGACTCGCGGACAATCAAGAAAGACGCGACCGGCTTGAGGAATTGATTCAATCTCAAAGGCTATCAGCCATCGCTATTTATAAAGGTGTATACTTAAGCGACATTCCAGCATCACTCATTCAAGCAGCGAAAAATAGCGGCATTCCGCTCATCGAAATTCCGCCGCACATCAATTTCTCAGACATTACAAAAGCCGTCCTAGAACAAATCGTGAGCAGTCAGCTCCATCAGCTTAAATATTCATCAGCGATTCATCAAAGACTGACCCAATTAAATGTAAGGAATAAAAATGTGACGCAAATTACAGATGAACTGGCACATCTCACTGCAGCGAACATCGTCGTGCTTGATGTCTTTTTACATCAAACAGCGGCTCATCTCATCAAAGATGAAGTGACGTACTCTCCTGCCTTTGGCTTTCTGACAGATCGTGAACCAATTGAAACCATGCCCCTTCTTAAGCAGGCAGAGGAGAAAGGCCGGCTCGTCTATGACACGTGCGGAGCGTTTGTCCTCGCCGCATGTCCGGTGATTGCGATGGGGGATATTTTCGGGTTTATTGTGTCTTTAAAGAAAAAGGATACGTGGCATCATCTCGACGCGATTGCCATTGAGCATGCCGGGGCAGTGTATGCGATTGAATGGCTGAAGCAAAAGGCCATTCAAGATACAGAAAACCAAATGCAGGGACATTTGTTAGATGATATTTTGCAGCAGCAATATACAGAAGAAAGCTACGTGGTCGAACAAGCAACAAAGCTGCAATATGATATGAGCGAGGAGCAGGTGGTGATCTACTTTCAATTCCAGCATCAGCACACACAGCTCGATCATCAAATGATGCAGCGCCTCTCTCAATTACTCACATCGATATTTGAACGCAGACATATTCCCTTTTTACTAAAGGCAAGGCTCGATTCCATTTTTGTCCTGACACCCGCAGGAAAAAAAGCGTTTCAAGAAGCGGAGTGGTATCGCGCAGCAGAGGAGTGCCGGAGCACTTGGTCGTATTTTTTTCCCGTCCATCCGATTGTCATTGGCATCGGGAGAGCCTATGACCAGATCAGTCTCTTTGCAAAAAGCGCGAAGGAAGCGCAGTATGCAGCAAGGCTCCTTCCGCTTTTAAAAACAGACGAAAGCATCATTCATTATCAAAAGCTTGGCTTATATGGCATGCTTCTTGAAATGAATGAAGCGGGTATGAATTTGCATGACTTTTACGTGGAGCTGTTAAGTCCTTTGCTTTTTACGAAAAAACAAGGGGCTGACCTGATCCATACACTCGAAGTGTATTTGGCACACAATGAAAATATTCAAAAATCTGCGGGAGAATTGTTTATTCATAGACATACATTAAGCTACCGGCTGAAACAAATTGAAACGAGAACAGGCTGCAGCCTCAAATCCACTGATGATCGGATGAAGCTGCAGCTCAGTATCATGGCGTACCGTCTATCTGGTCTGCTAGATCAGATGAGAACCATTTCATGATTCATTCGGCGTTTTGACCCATAGATTCATATCTTCAATTTTGTCAAAAATATAGCAGTTGTTTTGGAAGCGCCCGGTATACGTATACCCGAGCTGATAAAACACTTGATTCATCCCATAGGACAGTGCACGTGCAAGAGAATAAAAGACATAGATATGCATCGACTGGAGTTCTTTTTCAAGTGCTAGAATCAAATGATGCATGAATCCTAGTTTTCTGTATGATGGAAGGGTCGCACAATCTGTTAATTCCGCATGGCCATATAACGCATTGATTTCAGCGGATGCTGCACTCACAATGTGTCCGTCATGTTCAACAACATAAAAGACAGTCCCTTCCGCCATTACCTTTTGGATATAATCTGGCTCGTTCATTGGCGTAGGATACGTTTCAAAGACCGTATCATAGAGCTTTGCCAGCTTGTGAATATCCTTCGGATCGGCTTTCCTCATCACATACTCATCCTGCCACGTGCCTTGGTCTTTTTTCATCTCCTTCGCTTGAATGGATGCGACGATCTTATCTTCCTCCAGCCAATACGAACTGTTCATTCGATCCTCAGTGAGAAAAAGCGACATGCCGTACGCATCACTTCCGAGGAAATAATGAGAAAACACCCCTTCAAGCCGAAAGCCTTTTTCTAAAAAAAGAGGTACATGCTCACGTCTTACTTTCACAATGATCTTAGAAGCCTTACAGTCCGCCGCTTCCTGAAGAACGGATTGAATGACATCCCGCACCCTGCCGCTATAATCATCTAAACGGATTCGCTCATTAAATGAATCAATACAGATCAAGGCAGAAAAACGCTCGTTTGCAAGTTTCTTCAATTGCACCATACACTCATTCCTCTCTTATGAATCAGTTAATAAATAATTTCCAAATGGATGAGACAATCGCCATACTCACCAATATAGACATGCTCATATACATCATGGCTGATCTCTTTTTGACTTTGTTTTGCTTTCTTGCTTCATTCATGATGAGATTTGAGAACACGACAAATAAAATAAGTAATACGATTGCAAATAGAATGATTCCTTGAATGATCATACTGACTCCCCATCAACTCGTGATCCCATATTACTTCTTCATATTCAATCGGCATCCCTTCTCACGAACAAAAAACACCTTTCCATCTGGACAGATAGAAAGGTGTTTTAATTAAACGGATTTCCCCGCAGCCTTCAGTGCACGGGCGCCAATGTCACGGCGGTAAAATAGACCTGGTTGAGTGATTTCTTCAACCGCTTCATACACTCTTGATCTTGCCGCTTCAAATGTATCGTCAAATGCGGTTACATTAACTACACGGCCGCCATTTGTGACAAATTGATCGTTTTCTTTTTTTGTTCCTGCGTGGAAGGTCACGACATCAGACACCGTTGTTTGCAAAGCACCAATCGGTGTGCCTTTTGCGTAGTCCTCTGGGTATCCCTCTGATGCTAGGACTACACTGACAGCCGCAGTGTCTTTCCACTGTAAGTCCACATCTTTTCCGTCCAGAATGTCGAGGAAGACTTGAACTAGATCTGATTCAAGACGAGGGAGAACCACCTGCGTTTCAGGATCACCAAAGCGTGCGTTGAACTCAATGACTTTTGAGCCTTCTGGTGTCAGCATTAAGCCTGCATATAAAATGCCTGTAAACGGACGCTCTTCCTGCACCATTGCGCGAGCCGCCGGTTTGACGACATATTCCACCGCTTTTTGGACGACTTCTTCTGAAATTTGCGGAACTGGCGAATAAGCCCCCATCCCGCCGGTATTCGGCCCTTTGTCATCTTCGAATGCCCGTTTGTGATCCTGCGCGATCACCATTGGATACACCTTTTCTCCATTGACAAAGGCCATCAGTGAAAATTCCTCGCCTGTTAAAAATTCCTCGATGACGACAGATGCACTCGCATCGCCAAACTTTTCATCTTCCAAAAAGTCGTGCAGACAGTTGATCGCCTCTTCAAGTGTCATAGCGACTGTCACGCCTTTTCCTGCTGCAAGACCGTCTGCTTTAATGACAATTGGCGCACCCTTTTCTTCCACATAAGCCTTCGCTTCTTCAAACGATGTGAAGGTAGCGTAAGCGGCGGTCGGGATATCATAGTTTTTCATTAAGTCTTTTGCAAATTCCTTTGAGCCCTCAATAACCGCAGCTTTTGCATTTGGTCCAAATACCTTTAGATCTGCCTCTTCAAATGCATCCACTACACCTGCAATTAAAGGAACCTCTGGGCCGACAATCGTTAAGTCGATTTCATTATCTTTTGCAAAACGAATTAATGCCTCATGATTACCTTCATCGATTGGGACAAGCTTCGCAGCATCTGTCATTCCATCATTGCCGGGTGCGACAAATACTTGGCTGACAAGTTCACTTTGCTTCACTTTCCATGCGATGGTATGCTCTCTTCCGCCTCTGCCGATAATTAATACGTTCACACTGTCATCCCCTTAATGTTTGAAATGTCTAACGCCAGTGAAGACCATGGCGATGCCGTATTCATCTGCCTTTTGAATCGATTCTTCATCACGAATGGAACCGCCTGGTTGAATGATCGCTGTGACGCCTGCCTTCGCAGCAGCTTCCACTGTATCGCCCATTGGGAAGAATGCATCAGAGCCTAGTGCGCTTCCTTTCGCTTTTTCACCTGCTTGTTCAATCGCAATGTTCGCTGAGCCCACACGGTTCATCTGACCAGCGCCGATACCTGCTGTCATTTGATCCTTCGCGAGGACAATGGCATTTGATTTCACATGCTTGACGACTTTCCATGCAAGCTTTAAGTCTTTCCATTCGTCTTCTGTAGGTTCTCTTTTCGTTGGAATAGAGATCGTTGCTTCCTCTAAGCCATACGTATCAATATCCTGCACGAGCAGTCCGCCATGGACACTTGTCAGCTGCTTTTCTTTTTTCTCAAGATTCGCTTCTACATCTAGTGTTAATAGACGAAGATTCTTTTTCGCTGTTAACACGTCAAGTGCTTCTTGACTAAAAGATGGGGCGATGACGATTTCTAAGAAAATCGTATGCAGCACGTCAGCCGTTTGTTTGTCTACTTCACGGTTAAGCGCCACAATGCCGCCAAAAATAGAGGTTTCATCTGCTTTGAATGCACGGTCAAAGGCTTCAGCAATCGTTTCTCCTGTACCAACGCCGCACGGATTCATATGTTTTACAGCCACAGCCGCTGGCTCCGTAAATTCACGTACGATTTGAAGAGCTGCATCTGCATCTTTGATATTGTTATAAGAAAGTTCTTTTCCATGTAATTGCGTTGCAGTAGCCAAAGAGCCTTTGCTTGGAAGAGCATTTTCATAGAAAGTCGCCGCTTGGTGCGGGTTTTCTCCATAACGAAGGGATTGTTTTTTCTCAAACGTGACGGTGAACTGCTCTGGCTCTGTTTCGCCAACAAAGTTCGTTAAATAATCTGCAATGAGGGCATCGTAAGCAGCTGTATGACGGAATACCTTCGCCGCAAGCTCACGTTTTTTCTCAAGTGACACGCCGCCTTCTTTGATTTGCTGAACGACTGTACCATAATCACGAGGATCGACAATCACTGTGACGTCTTGGTGGTTTTTCGATGCCGCACGAAGCATTCCCGGTCCGCCAATATCAATGTTTTCAATCGCTTCTTCATACGTTACATCGTCTTTTGAGATCGTCTCTTTGAAAGGATAGAGATTCACGACAACAAGATCAATCGGCTGAATGCCATGCTTTTCAATCTGTGCCATATGCTCATCGTTTTCTCTCACTGCCAATAATCCACCATGAATGTTTGGGTGAAGTGTTTTGAGTCGTCCGTCCATGATTTCAGGGAATCCAGTGACTTCAGAAATCCCAATGACATCAATGCCATTCTCTTGAAGAAGCTTATGTGTACCTCCAGTTGAAATCACTTCAACACCAAGTTCTGTTAATTCTTTCACAAAAGGTACTAGATTCGTTTTATCGGAAACACTGATTAATGCGCGTTTGATCGTCATGCCTTCGTCACCTCATTAAGATAATTCTAAAAGTGATTTGATCACTTTTGGATATAGTGTGTGTTCTAGTTCATGCATTCTTTTTTCAATCGATGCAAGCTCTTCGCCTTGTTCAATATAAATCGCGGCTTGATCAATAATCGGACCTGTATCCATCCCTTCATCGACAAAATGGACAGTGATGCCTGCCACTTTGACACCTGCTTGATAGGCTTGTCCGATGGCATCAAGACCTGGGAAGGCTGGCAGCAAAGATGGGTGAATATTCACGATTTTCCCTCTATACGCTTCAAGTAATGTCGGACCGATCAGTCTCATATACCCAGCAAGGAAAACCCATTCTACTTCATGAAGCCTAAGCTGTTCGATGATCGTTTGTTCAAAAGCGGCTTTATTCGGAAAAGCCTTCGGGGTAAAAGCAAAGGAGGCAATGCCCTCTTTCTCAGCACGCTCCAGCACCTTCGCACCCGGTTTATCACAAATCACAATGGCGGCCTCTGCCTGCCACTGTTCTTCTTTTAACGTATCTATAATGGCTTGAAAGTTCGTCCCGCTTCCAGAGGCGAAGATCGCAAACTTCTTCATGAGAGGCTTCCACCGCCGAATGTGACACCTTCTCCTTTTTGAACACGACCGATGAGAAATGCTTTCTCTCCATCTTGTTCAAGTTCACTAATCACATCCACAAGATCGTCCTCTTTTACAGCTAAGACAAAGCCAATGCCCATATTAAACACGTTGAACATCTCTTCTGCCTTCAACTGACCCTTTTCTTGAATAAAAGAGAAAATTGGTGGTACTGGCCATGAGCCGTTATCAATCTCAACGCCAAGACCTTCAGGCAGCATACGTGGTAAATTCTCGATAAAGCCGCCGCCTGTCACATGTGCCATGCCGTCAACTTTGCCGGCTTTCACTTGTTTGAGAACGGGCTTCACATAAATTTTTGTCGGTTCAAGAAGCTCTTCTCCAAGCGGTCTTGTAAAAGGTTCATACGTTTGGTGCAGATCAAGACCAGCGTCTTCCAGCAAAACTTTACGAACGAGAGAGTAGCCATTGCTATGAATTCCGCTTGAGCTCAGTCCAATGAGCAAATGTCCCTCTTTGATGCTGTCTCCTGTCACGATTTCATTCTTTTCAACGACACCTACCGAAAAACCAGCAATATCATATTCTTCTTCTGTGTAAAGACCCGGCATTTCGGCTGTCTCACCGCCGACAAGTGCTGAACCAGACTGCTCACAGCCGTCAGCCACCCCTTTGACAATGGATTCAATTTTTAGCGGATCTGCTTTTCCAACGGCTAAGTAATCTAAGAAAAAGAGCGGTTCTGCCCCTTGTGCAAGCACATCGTTGACACACATGGCCACGGCATCGACGCCGATCGTATCGTGTTTATCCATTAAAAAGGCAAGCTTTAATTTCGTTCCGACACCATCTGTTCCTGAAACAAGAACAGGCTTTTTATATGGCAGCTCAGATAGATCAAACATACCGCCAAATCCACCTAGAGCGCCCATGACACCTGCTCGTTTTGTACGTTCTACGTGTGTTTTCATTCGTTTGACGGCTTCATACCCTGCTTCGATGTCGACACCGGCGTTTTTATATGCTTCTGACATCCCATTCACTCCTTTTAGCTGCTGCTTTCCATGTATTTTCGGCAGAATGAAAGAGCAGCATATCAACTCATCTTGACTGCTGCTCCTTTATTCGATTATTTCGTCAGGACCGTTTCCTTCACATGCGGAAGAACCGTATCTTCATAAATTTCAGTCGGGTATTTCCCAGTAAAGCATGCTAAACACTGACCGCGCTGCGGATCATCATACTTCCTGCCAATCCCGTCCATTAAACCGTCTACAGATAAAAATGCAATGGAGTCTGCACCGATTTCCTGTCTAATCTCTTCCACTGAATGAGAAGAAGCAATCAGCTCTTCGTGTGTGGATGTATCAATTCCATAAAAACATGGGTGTGCAATTGGCGGTGAACTAATGCGTACATGGACTTCCGTCGCACCCGCTTCTCTTAGCATCGTGACAATTCTGCGGCTCGTTGTACCGCGTACGATGGAATCATCCACCATCACGACACGTTTTCCTTCGACAACCCCGCGCACAGCAGACAGCTTCATCCGTACGCCCTGCTCACGCAATGCTTGAGACGGCTGGATAAACGTCCGGCCAACATAACGGTTTTTAATCAAACCGAGCTCATACGGAATACCTGTTGCTTCGGCATATCCAATCGCTGCAGAAATACTGGAATCTGGTACACCTGTCACAACATCTGCTTCGACATGCGCTTCTTCGGCAAGCTTTTTGCCAAGATTCTTTCTCGCACTATGCACATTGATGCCGTTGATATTGCTGTCAGGTCTTGAGAAATAAATGTATTCCATGCTGCACATGCTGCGGTTTATGTTCATCGAGAAGCGCTCAGATTTCAAGCCTTCATCATTAATGATCAGCATTTCGCCAGGCTCCACATCACGTAAATACGTAGCGCCAACGACATCAAATGCACATGTTTCAGAAGCGACAACATAAGCATCTCCAAGCATACCAAGTGAAAGCGGGCGTAAGCCGTTCGGATCAAGCGCCACGATCATTTCTGTTTCCGTCATGATTAAGAAAGCATATGCTCCTTTCAGCATGGACAGCGCATTTTTGATCTGCTCTTTTAATTCAATATGCCCGCTGCGCTTAATTAAATGAGCCAGCACTTCGGTATCAGAAGAGGTCTGGAAAATGCTCCCTTGGTTCTCTAGCTGCTGCTTTAACTGCGTTGCATTCACTAAGTTTCCATTATGAGCAAGGGCAAGACTGCCGTTGTTTTGCGAGCGGAAGAAGAGGGGCTGCACATTTTCAAAGCCGCCTCCGCCTGCTGTCGCATACCGAACGTGTCCGATCGCCCCTTTTCCTTTCAAATCCTTTAGCTCACCGTTTTGAAAGACTTCCGTAATCAGTCCAAGGCCTTTGTGTGATGTCAGGTTCTCACCATCTGTTGCAATGATTCCCGCACCTTCTTGTCCTCGGTGCTGAAGGCTATGCAATCCGTAATATGTGATTTGCGGGGCTTCTTCGTGTCCCCAAACCCCAAAGACACCACACTCTTCATTTAAGCCTCTGATTTCAGCAAGCATGGGATCGCTCCTTTCCATGCACGTTCAAGCTCGTTGACCGCTGCATGAATCCATTGTTGTCCTTCTTGATTTTTGACAGTAAATATACCATCATTTGTAACCGTTCCGACTTCTTTCGCATCTTTGACAGCCGCAGCAAACGCTTCGCGGTGCTCTGGTCTCACTGTGACAACAAAACGTGACTGTGTTTCACTGAATAAGGAAGCTTCGCTGTTTAAATCGATTTGGATATCAGCGCCAAGACCGTCTGTTCCAAATGTACTTTCAGCAAGTGCTACACCTAGTCCGCCTTCAGATACATCGTGTGCTGATTGAACGAGACCGTTTTGAATCGCGGCTAGCAGAGCTTCTTGACGCGTCAGCTCTACATCCAAATCAATGTCTGGTGCTTTTCCGTAAATACGGCCTTCTGTCATCTTTTGAAGCTCACTGCCTGCGAATTCTTCCTTCGTCTCACCAATGACGAAAATCACATCGCCAGCCTGCTGGAACGATTGAGTCGTAATATGAGCAGTATCTTCAACCAATCCAACCATTCCAATAACTGGAGTTGGGTAAATCGCTGTTCCATTTGATTCGTTATATAAAGAGACGTTCCCACCGATAACTGGTGTGCTTAGCGTGCGGCATGCTTCGCTAATACCGTCAGCTGACTTTTCTATTTGCCAGAAAATTTCTGGTTTCTCCGGGTTACCGAAGTTCAGGTTATCTGTCACTGCTAGCGGACGCGCGCCTGAGCAGACAATGTTACGTGCTGCTTCAGCGACGGCGATTTTCCCGCCAACCTCTGGATCAAGGTAGAGATAACGTGCGTTACAATCTGTTGTCATTGCTAGGGCTTTTTTCGTTCCGCGGATTCTTAGTACGCCCGCATCAGAGCCTGGTGCAACAACCGTATTTGTCCGAACCATGTAGTCGTATTGATCATAAACCCATTCTTTACTTGCAATTGTTGGCTGCTGAAGGAGCTGCTTTAACGTTTCGGCTGCATCTGTGATGGCTGGAGCTTCAACTTTTGTTTCTAAAAACTCACGATAGTATGCAGGCTCACTTGATGGCTTGTGATAAACCGGAGCTTCTTCTGCAAGAGCGTCAACAGGAAGCTCACATACGACTTCACCTTGATGGAGTAAACGAAGCATTTTATCGTCTGTCACATGACCGACTGATACCGCTTCAAGATCGTATTTTTCGAAAATATCAATGATTTCTTGTTCGCGGCCTTTTTCAATGACCAGCAGCATTCTTTCCTGCGATTCAGACAGCATCATTTCGTATGCCGACATACCTGTTTCACGCTGCGGAATGAGATCTAGATTCATCTCGATTCCAGAACCTGCTTTACTTGCCATTTCCGCGCTTGAGCTTGTTAAGCCAGCCGCTCCCATATCTTGAATCCCAACGAGCGCATCGTTTTTGATGACTTCAAGGCACGCTTCAAGCAGCAGCTTTTCCATGAACGGATCGCCGACTTGAACCGCTGAACGTTTTTCTTCTGATTCATCAGAAAATTCTTCAGACGCAAATGTTGCACCGTGAATACCGTCACGTCCCGTTTTAGCACCAACGTACATCACCGTGTTGCCGACACCTTTGGCCTGCCCTTTTTTGATGTCCTCATGGTTGATTAATCCAACACACATCGCATTCACAAGCGGATTGCCTTCATAGCTTTGATCAAAATGAACTTCTCCGCCGACTGTAGGAATTCCGATACAGTTTCCATAGCCTGCGATCCCTGCCACTACTTCTTCAAACAAGTACTTCACGCGCGGTGAAGTCAATTCACCAAAACGAAGAGAGTTTAGTACAGCAATTGGACGCGCACCCATGGAGAATACATCACGGATAATTCCGCCGACACCTGTTGCCGCTCCTTGATACGGTTCAATCGCAGATGGATGGTTATGTGATTCGATTTTAAATACAACCGCTTGGTTGTCTCCAATATCAACGATTCCAGCGCCTTCCCCAGGACCTTGAAGAACATGCTCTCCTTTTGTCGGGAATTTGCTTAAAACAGGCTTTGAGTTTTTATAACTGCAATGCTCTGACCACATGACAGAAAAAATACCCGTTTCTGTGTAGTTTGGCAGCCTGCCAATAATGGATTCGATTAAAGCGAATTCTTCATCACTCAATCCCATTTGCTGATACAATTTCTCTTCTTTAATTTGCTTGTGACTTGGTTCAAGCAGTAGTGACATGAGTGTCCCTCCAATTTTTCACGATAGATTGAAACAATTTAAGTCCGTCTGCGCTGCCTAGTAATGTATCCACCGCGCGCTCAGGGTGCGGCATCATGCCGAGTACATTGCCCTCTTCATTCGTAATACCTGCAATTCGATTGACACTGCCGTTAATATCGTCTCCGTAAGTGAAAGCGATTTGGTTATTTTCAATAAGCTTTGCTAAAGTGTCTTCATCACAGTAGAAGTTGCCTTCACCGTGCGCTACAGGAACCGAAATGGATTCGCCTTTTTGATAGCCGCTTGTAAATTGCGTTTCGTTGTTCTCTACAATGAGTTCAACTGGACGACAGATAAATTTCAAGTCTTTATTTCGTCTCATCGCACCCGGAAGAATGCCAAGCTCCTGAAGAATTTGGAACCCGTTACAAACACCAAGAACAGGCTTTCCTTCCGCAGCTGCTTTTTTCACCGCCGGCATGATGTTTGAAAAGCGAGCAATCGCACCACATCTTAAGTAATCCCCATAAGAGAAACCGCCTGGTACGAGTACACCGTCAAATCCGTCTAGACTCGTTTCGTCGTGCCATACATATTCAACTTGTTCACCTAACTCATCTTGAATCGCATGGTACATATCGATATCACAGTTAGAGCCAGGCAAGACGATCACTGCAAACTTCACTGTGCGACAACCTCCTCCACCTCATAGCGGTAATCTTCAATCACCGTGTTGGCCAGTAATTTTTCACACATTTCTTTGACGACTGTGTCTAAATCACGATCTGATTTTTCAATGACAAGCTCCATGTATTTTCCGATACGGACATCCTTTACTTCCTGATAAGACATGCTGTGCAAGGCGTGCTGCACGGCACTTCCTTGTGGATCAAGAACGCTCTCTTTTAAGCTGACAAAAATTTTCACTTTATACATGTTTATGGCCTCCAAGTCTTTTGAAAATTTCTTCGTATGCATTCGTTAAGCCGCCCAGGTTTCGTCTGAACACGTCTTTATCAAGCTTTTCGTTTGTATCTTTGTCCCAAAGCCTGCACGTATCAGGTGAAATCTCATCAGCTAGCAAAATACGATTCTCGTGATCTATTCCGAATTCAAGCTTGAAATCAATTAAATTTACATGGCAGTCTGAGAAGATTTGCTTTAACTCTTCATTCACTTGTCTTGTGATCTGTTTCATTTCCTCGACCTGTTCTGGTGTCGCTGCATGTAAAATGCGAATATGATCTTCTGTAATGAGCGGATCGCCGAGTGCATCATCTTTGTAGTAAAACTCGATTAATGGTGTATCCAGTTTTGTTCCCTCTGGAATGCCAAGGCGCTTTGACATACTGCCTGCCACTACATTTCGTACAACCACTTCAAGCGGAACAATCTGCACCTTTTGAATGAGCTGTTCTGTTTCAGAGATTCGTTTCACAAAGTGATTGTTGATCCCTTTCTCATGCAGCATTTGAAAGATTAAGCTCGAAATTTCGTTATTCAGTCTGCCTTTGCCTTCGATTTCAGCTTTCTTTTCGCCGTTAAATGCTGTCGCTGAGTCTTTATATTCGACATATAAAATATGCTCGTCATCGGTCTGATAGATTTTTTTCGCTTTGCCTTCGTAGAGAAGTTCTTGTTTCACAGTCATTCAGGTTGGCCTCCTAATTTGAATGTTGGCAATTTTCAGGATTGGGCACCTGACAAGCAGGCGGCCCTTTTCTTACGCAAGACCTAGACGTTCGAAAATCATATCGACATTTTTCAAATGATAGTTGTAATCGAAGCAGTCAGCGATTTGTTCAGGTGTTAAGCGTGATGTGATTTTCTCTTCCGCTTCTACTAATGAACGGAATGGTACTTGCTTCTCCCACGCTTCCATTGCCTTTGGCTGAACCGTATCATATGCCTCTTCACGTGCCATGCCTGTATCGATTAATGCAAGAAGAACGCGCTGTGAATAAATCAAGCCAAGTGTGCGGTCCATGTTGCGTTTCATGTTCTCAGGGAAGACCGTCAAGTTCTTCACGATGTTTGAGAAACGGTTCAGCATATAGTTCAGTGCAATCGTTGCATCTGGTAAAATGATGCGCTCAGCAGAGGAATGAGAAATATCACGCTCATGCCAAAGCGGTACATTTTCATAAGCTGTCAGCATATATCCACGGATGACGCGGGCAATTCCCGTCATATTTTCAGAGCCGATTGGGTTGCGTTTATGCGGCATCGCTGATGATCCTTTTTGTCCTTTTGCGAAGAACTCTTCTACTTCACGTGTTTCACTCTTTTGAAGTCCACGAATTTCAACAGCAAATTTCTCAATGCTTGTTGCGACGAGCGCAAGAGTAGCCATGTAATCTGCATGGCGATCACGCTGCAAGGTTTGGGTGGAAATTGGTGCAGCTTTGATGCCAAGTTTCTCACATACATATTGCTCAACAAACGGGTCGATGTTCGCATATGTGCCAACAGCTCCAGAAATTTTGCCGTATTCGATGCCAGCTTTTGCTTGTTTAAAACGTTCTAGGTTACGCTTCATTTCTTCGTACCAAAGACCAAGCTTCAGGCCAAATGTTGTCGGTTCAGCGTGTACACCATGTGTACGGCCCATCATGACGGTATATTTGTGCTCTTTTGCTTTTTCTTTTAGGATGTCAACAAATCTCTCAATGTCCTTGAGCAAGATATCGTTCGCCTGTTTTAATAGATATGAAAGCGCCGTATCCACTACGTCTGTAGATGTTAACCCGTAATGAACCCACTTTCTTTCTTCTCCTAGAGATTCAGATACAGCACGCGTAAAGGCAACCACGTCATGGCGCGTGTCTTGTTCAATCTCTAGAATACGATCAATATCAAAGCTTGCATTCTTACGCATAGTCACAACGTCTTCTTTCGGAATGACACCAAGCTCTGCCCAAGCTTCACAAGCGAGAATTTCTACTTCAAGCCATGCATTAAATTTGTTTTCCTCTGTCCAGATTGCTGACATTTCTGGTCGTGCGTAACGTTCGATCATTTCCCGTTTCCTCCATCTCTTTCAGTCCATATCTTTGTCATGTTTGTCATCCATTCATCATCAAGCTGTTTCATAAATGTCATGTGACCCATTTTGCGGCCGGCTTTTACTTCATGCTTTCCATATAGATAAAGTTTCGCTTCTTTGAGAAGCTCAGGATGCTCTTTTGGAATGTCTACTTCATCGCCTAATAAGTTCACCATCATGCCCTCTGATAAAAGGGCTGTACCGCCAAGCGGCAAACCACATATCGCGCGAACGTGCTGTTCAAACTGACTCGTCTCACATAAATCGAGCGTATAATGACCAGAATTATGCGGGCGAGGCGCCAGTTCATTGACGAGCAGCTCTCCCTCGTTTGTCAGGAACAGTTCTACAGCAAGTGTACCGACTAGCCCCAGCTTTTCAGCCAGTGTCGTTGCCAGCTCTTTTGCCTTCTCCTGAATACGTTCCTCTACCCTTGCAGGCACAATGCTTTGGAACAAAATGTTATGCTTATGAATGTTCTCAGCGACTGGGAATACCGCAATCTCCCCATGAATAGAACGAGTGACGATCACCGAGAGCTCCATTTGAAATGGGACCCAGCTTTCTAAAATACAAGTTCCATGTGTGAGCAATGCTGCTGCTTCATGAAGCTGTCCTTTTTCCTTGATCACATACTGCCCTTTTCCGTCGTAGCCGCCTCTGCACGTTTTCAGAACGGCTGGCAAACCAAGCACGGCCACTGCGTCTTCCAGCTCTTTTTCATCATGAATGATGCGATAAGGCGCGACTTCACAGCCTGCGTCTACAATCCCTTTTTTCTCCGTTTCACGATTTTGAGTTAAAAGAAGAAGTTCACTTCCTTGCGGTAAATTGGCTTCTTCCTTCAATTGATTAAGTGCATCATAATCAATATTTTCAAATTCATATGTCACGACATCGCTGATTTCTGCCAGCTGTCGAATCGCTTCGAGGTCACTATATGCAGCTGTGATTTCTGTATCAGCAACCTGTCCACAAGGAGATTGTGCGACTGGATCTAACACAGCTGCCCGGTATCCCATTTGTTTTGCGCTGACGGCCATATATCTGCCAAGCTGTCCTCCGCCGATAATACCGATGGTTGCGTTTGGAAAAATGGTCTGCTTAGCCAAGCTGATCACTGCTTTCTAGTACAGTCTGTTTTGTTTGCTCTCTTCTTTCTTCAAGGCGAGCAGCGATTGTTTCATCAAATGCTGAAATCATTTGCGCGGCAAGAAGCCCTGCATTTGTTGCACCGGCTTTGCCAATCGCCACTGTAGCAACCGGTACACCGCCTGGCATTTGAACGATGGATAATAAGGAATCCAGCCCATTTAGTGCTTTTGATTGTACGGGCACACCAATGACCGGCAGTGTCGTTTTTGCTGCGACCATCCCCGGTAAATGTGCTGCGCCTCCAGCACCGGCAATGATGACTTTTAGTCCTTTACCTCTTGCTTCTGCCGCATATTCAAACATCAAGTCAGGTGTCCGATGTGCGGATACCACCTGTTTTTCATACGGAATGTCTAATTCCTCTAAGATATCGCACGCATTTTTCATTGTTTCCCAATCAGATGTACTTCCCATGATGACACCTACAAGCGGCTTCATTTTGTCCCCACCTTTAAGCTGATATTCGATTTTGTATCGTTTGACACGCTTCCCAAACCTAAGCAGCTTGCCAAACGCCGAACAAAAAGGCCCGATTTGCATTGCATTGTTAGGAAGCAACACAAACCGGGCCATGGTAAGCGCTGTTCGCTTTTGAAACGCCATGTCAGTTTTGTTCACTATCCTGCATAGTCCAGTCATTTACGGTAACTGGGTAGAAACTTATGGGCCATATTCCCAAGATTATATGAGGTTCGTGTTTTGAATTCATGTTTATCTTAACAACGGATGTTCATGATGTCAACGGATTTATCGAACAATCTACGAAGTCGTCGTTTTAATGTTCGGATTTAGACTATTTTTCCTTCAAATACGATTTTTTTCCCAATCGGAATGATCTGAATCGACCCATTTTCCTTCTTTTCTTGAAAAATCGGCTCCTCCATTCGTCGGACAGGCGAGTAGCCTTCCGCTGCCATCTGGGACAACACTTGATCGATCGACATGTTGTCTTCCACATAGAATTTCTTCTTCTTTGGTTTTGCGGTCATTCTTTAATTCTCCTTTTCTTCACAGCCTTCACCCAGAAGCCGCCGTGAATCGATTTGGGCTCATACGAAATGATAAACGCCTTTGAATCCAGCGTTTTAATCGTTTCATATAATTGCAGTTCATATTTTCTCGGTGTTAAAATTTGCAATGCTGTCCGGTCTCCTTCAAGACCGCCTGCTACCCAGCTGGTGACACCATATCCTTTTTCTCTCAATTGTCTTGGGAGATCGACATCCAATTCTTTTGTGATCACGTTAACAGTTGTGTAGCCAAGTGCCAGCTTCTCTTCAATTTTCATCCCGACAATGATTCCCATCCCATAACCTAGCGCATACGCAATGACATTTTGTATTTGATCTAAGTTATCAAGTACGATACTTAACCCAATGACATAAATAAGCATTTCAATCGTACCAGCAAAAGCAGCTGCGTACCGTCTGCCTTTCATTGTTAAAATCAAACGCATAGTGGAAAAAGAAACATAGACAATATTAATCACTAAAATGATCAAAACCATGGTGAACGCATTGGATAAAAGTTGTTGAAGCACGATTCGAACCCCCTGCACTAAAAATCAAATAAAGCACCCCATATTCTACTAGAGAACATACCTTGATACAATCAAATTTGCGCGAGAAAAACACATATATCTTTCGACAACAAAGGTGGTCTTTGTTACCAAGAGTTTACCCGTTTTTTCCTCTTCTCAACATGAAAACCTCCTTTTTCAAAAAAGGAGGCTTTCAGTGTGTTTATCCAAATCGAACAGGAACAAGTGATGGAATCAAATACTCTCCGACAATGCTCCAGAGTAGTGCAATGATGACAAGCTCCACCAATAAAAAGATCCAGCCCGCATACATCAAATCACCGCGCACCGCTTCATGCTCTGATTGAATCGAGCGAAAGAGTACGACCGCAATCAGCTGGAGACCAAAAAACATCATCACAGATAAAATGACCGTCACATATGGAATATTCATCATGGCAAATACAAGCCAAAGGATGGATAAAACCAAAACCGGCACAAGGGCGGCACCAAACTTCATGATCACTTCTTTCAGTGATATGTTTCCTTTTAGCATGTACTTTCCGAGTAACCAGACGGTAAGCATCATCAATGTCAACAGGATGAGTGTAAAGACCGCTACCCTCAAAAAGGCGTCACCAAAAGAGTAATGAATGCCAAAGCCTAATAAACGGGTCTTTGACGCCTTTAATTGAACATAGTTGCCTAAAGCAAAAAACACGCTGAATAACACAATCGAGATCCAGGCGTACTTCATCCGTAATGTTTCCGCTTGATTGATGGCCCGGCTCGGTGATTTTAACATCGCAAGTCCATATGAGCCATAGCGCTTAAACGCGCCTCCTACACCTTGCAGCATACGCTGAATGGCAGAACGCTCATCAGCCGCTGCTGCTTTTGCTTTCGAGGTTCTTCCACGTTTTGCGGCACTTCTGCTGAGGCGGGATTGCCTCGTTTCTTGATCTATTGATGGCTCTTCATTTTTTAAGTCTGATGTACTTTGCTCTTGATCTTTTTCTAACATTCATATCAACTCCTATCCAGCACAATCCAAACAGGCTCATACGAATGTCCTGTTCGGATGACTCCTCTTAAAGTAGCGGAGTCTCTCTGTTCAGTCAAGATTCCTTGACGTTCATACGAATAGACGGATAAAGGGCAGCAGAGGTTTTAAAATGGTAAGAAAATTAGACAAAACAAAAAAACAGCAGCTTCCATGAGCTACTGCTTCAGCGTGTAGACAAACCCTCGCATTCTTTGTCAGTCCTGCGCGCTGATGCTCACGAATGTCAAATTCGCTCCGCGTCAGTGCTCGTCCTTTCTAGACTGCAAAGGTTTTCTATCACACTGAAAAAAGAAGACAAAGGGTTAAAATAAAGATCATTTTAACCCTTTGTCAACAATTAATGATTTAAGAAAGCAAAGTAGAGAATAAAGATCACAAACAATCCGTACATAATCGGATGTACTTCTTTGGCTTTCCCTTTAAAGATCATCGTAATCGGGTAGAAAATAAAGCCAACCGCAATCCCTGTTGCAATACTGTATGTGAGTGGCATCATAATCATCGTTAAGAAGGCTGGTACTGCAATTTCAAAACGATCCCAGGCAATCTTCGCAAGCGGAGCCACCATCAGTGCACCGACAATGATTAAAGCAGGTGCTGTCACATTCGATGTAACGATGGATAATAGCGGCGAGAAGAACATCGCAAGCAAGAAGAAAATACCCGTTACGACAGCTGCAAATCCAGATCGCGCACCAGCAGCTACACCAGAGCTGGATTCAACATAAGACGTTGTCGTCGATGTTCCAAGGACAGAACCTACAACGATTGAAGATGAATCCGCCAGAAGTGCTCTTCCTGCACGCGGCAGCTCATTATTTTTCATTAAACCAGCTTGGGTTGCAACAGCCACAAGCGTTCCTGCTGTATCAAAGAACCCAACGAATAAGAACGTTAAAATCACGACAAGCATTTGAATCGAGAAGATTTCTGGCAAATGAATCAAGGCTTGTCCAAAGGTTGGAGATAAGCTTGGAATACTTCCCACAATTTGCGTCGGTACTGGGACAAGACCAACAATCATTCCTGCAATAGCTGTCACAAGCATCCCGATGAAGACACCTGCATTCACTCGAAGAACCATTAAAATGACGGTCACAACGATACCAAACACCGTTAATAAGACAGGACCACTGTGAATGTTTCCAATCGAAACGAGCGTATTATCATTATTGGCGATAATGCCAGAGCCTTGCAGACCGACAAACGTAATGAACAAGCCAATACCCGCACCAACCGCCAGCTTCAGCTCAGCCGGAATGGCATTGATGATTTTTTCACGGAAACCTGTTAAAGAAAGGGCAACAAAGATCAATCCTGAAACAAACACACCAGAAAGTGCTGCTTCCCATGTGATGCCCATGCCAAGAACAACCGAGAAGGCGAAGAAGGCATTCAAACCCATACCTGGTGCAATTGCAATCGGATACCTGGCAATCAACCCCATCAGAATACACCCTGCGGCAGAGGCTAACGCCGTCGCTGTAAAGACAGCGCCCTGATCAATTCGTAATTTATCTGGAAAATCCGGTACAGACACTAAAGCAAGTGTGATCGGATTGACAAACAAAATGTAAGCCATCGACAAAAATGTGGTTAAACCACCGATGATTTCTCTGCGGTAATTCGTTCCTAACTCATCAAACTGAAAAAACTGTTTCAAAGCCAACTGACTCCCTTCATGTCCTTTTGCTTTAGTCTGTCCCATTCACAAGTCAAATAAAAAACGCCCCAACAGTTTTGGGACGCTTGACTACAAGTGTGAATTCAGACCGTGACATAAAACAAGAACAATGCATGATTTATATCAAACGAGTGTGAATTGACGTAGTCAAGCCATTTACGGTAGCTTGGTAGAAACTTGCGGGCCATATCCCCGCGATTATACGACTTCTATCTATTTGATTTCTGTGTCTATTGTACCAACTTCATTTTTAAAACACAATACGAAAAGCGAACAATTTTCAAAGAAATGTCCGCTTCATTCGTCTTATTACACGAATTTGGAAAATCACATCTAGTTCTTTATACACCCTTCTCTAAATCCTTCTCTTTTACAAAAACCGTTTCGGCCACATGGAAAAACTCTTTCACTGCCGGAGAAGCTTGGGAGAGAGAAGGACAGGCGAGCGAAACCTCGCGGTGATGAGAGACATTCAACTGTCGAATGTGCACAAGCTGCTGCGTTTTTAAAAACAGCTCAGGACCTATTGTGACACCAAGCCCTTCCCCAACCATACGAGCAATGGTCGTACAATCGTGTACTTCAAATAAAGTAGCTGGCTTCAATTGAGCCTCAGCAAAAATATCCTCTACATGTGATTGATACATGCCAGTCGGCATAATAAACGGTTCATCCGCCAAATCTGTGATATCTACAATGGACTGCCGGTGAAATCGATGATTTGGATGATAGGCGACCACCATCTCATCTTTGATCAGCGGCAGCAAGTCGAAGGCTTCATCTGCATGGCCTTTCACAACAAAACCAACATCAATGATGCCAGAGTCCAGCCACTCTAATATTTCTTCATACGTTCCCTCATAAAATTTAAATTCGATTTTCGGATGCTTTTTCTGATAGCTCACAAGCAGCTTAGGCAATAAACAAGCAGATGCACTGGCAAATGTTCCGATACGAATCAAGCCCGTTTCGATATTTTTCGTTAACGCAATTTCCTGCTGAATCTTCTCCACCCTATTTAACACTTCTCTAATATGCGGGAGAAGGGTTTGACCGATGTCTGTCAGCATAATGCCCTTTTTTCGGTCGCGAATGAATAAAGACACACCCCACTCCGTTTCTAAACTCGCCACTGCATGACTCACCGCGGACTGCGTCATATTTAATGCTTCAGCTGCTGCGGTAAAACTGCCAAGCTCGACCACTTTTGCAATAATATCAAAGCGAACAAAGCTCATGAGTATTCACTCATCTCCTTCATGAAAAACATCAATTTTACTTATGTTAGCACGGAATTTAAACTAAATACAACGTATCAAAATGAAGGAAGGGTTCAAAAACGTATCAAAATGAAGGAAGGGTTCAAAAATGAAAAACACATCTCATCAGCTATTGATTATTCTTTTAGCTGTCGGTTCATTTGTCACAGGCACTTCAGAATTCGTCGTGTCTGGCATTCTAGATATAATTGCAGTTGATTTACACATCTCCATTCCTGCTGCCGGGCAGCTTATCACCGTTTACTCTCTATTTTATGCAGTAGGCGCTCTCTTTTTAGTCATGGCAACATCGAAATTGAACCGAAAAAAGGTTTTGTTAGCGGCTATTTTTGTGTTTATTTTAGGCAATATGCTCGCCTTTTTCAGCCATCATTTTGTGCTGCTCCTGCTATCTCGTGTCATCATGGCCATGAGCGGCGGTTTATATATTGTCGTCGCCACGAATTATGCAGCGCAGATCGCCCCGCCAGAAAAAAAGGGAAGCGCAATGGCGACTGTCATCACTGGATTCACTGTTTCACTCGTACTTGGTGTGCCGATTGGAACATTTCTATCAGGTCACGTGGATTGGCACTATATTTTTCTCATCATTGCACTAGGTACTGCTTGTCTCTTCTTGCTTCTTTATCAATTGCTGCCACGCATAGAGGGACATTCACATCTGCCATTAAAGCAGCAATTACACATTCTTCAAGACCGCAGAGTGATCAGCGGCTTAGCAACGACCGTCTTTTGGATCTTAGGCTACACGATGGTCTTTGCTTATATCTCTCCTTTATTGCGACAGACCGCCGGCTTTTCACTTGAAATGACAAGCATGGCCTTGCTCGTCTTAGGCATTTCTGCTTTTATCGGCTCACGCTTTGGCGGCTTCGCCGTTGATCAATGGGGACCAAACCGAACCATCTCGATCAGCATCATGATCCAGATGTTCGCTCTCTTTGCCTTATTTTTTACGCAATTCTCTACAATTAGTGTCTTGATCACACTAGCCATATGGGGCATCGCTACATGGACGACAACTCCAGCGAAGCAGTTTTACCTCATCTCTCTAAAACCCCAAGCATCAGAAACCGTGCTGAGTTTTAATACAGCGATTATGAATATCGGCATGATGCTCGGATCGTCAATCGGCGGTGTGATTATACAATATACAAATGTCACGAACTTAAGCTGGATTGGCGGTTTAGCCAGTTTTGTTGCATTCATGTTGATTCGGTACTCGTTCAATCGTAATCGACTGGTGCATCAACAGACAAAAAGCGAACATGCATAACCATGTTCGCTCTCTTATTTATCGACTAGCTTTTGATGTTTCTTTTTTGACTGGAATGGTTACCTTTATCGCTTTCTGTGGCGCCAACATATTCAGTTCTGACAAATCAAGGTAAAGCCCATATTCTTTAAAAGAAAAATGGTTTAATGATAAAGTCTCTAGATTCTTATCATCAAATTCAAAGGTGGATTGCATGGAAGCTGTCTTTAAATTCGTCACCTTCGCATGGTTCCCCTTCAAGTAATATCCGCTTTCATAGTCTGCTTGTGGATCGGGCCATGATTTCATCTTTTCAACATCGCCTAATCCAATGAATTCACCTATATTCTCCATCAAATCCTGATCTAATTCTTTTTGATCTACTCCAGTAAATTGATAATCAACAATCACAGATCGGTCTTTTTGCTCTATCTTATTGATTTTGATTCCGATGCCATGGTGTTTTGTTTTGAACTGAACAGGCAGCTTTGTCTGAAGAGGAATAATGTGGCTGTATTCTCGTTCGTTTCTCACATCCGTGTAAAATGTCAATTCAGTCGCCTTTGGATTAATCGGTTGATTCAAAATCGTCAAATGATCTTTTCTAGTTTTGTCAGAAGTCAGTTGTTTTTTTCTTAAAACGGTTCCAATCTCAAGCTCATACTCATTCCCTAAATTATCCTTCATTCCATCTATACTGACTCTATCATCTTTGGCAAAACCATTATAATCAATGGCATATTGAATAGCAGAGCCTTTCACTCCATTTTCTACCTTTACATTCCTTATTTGATAACGCCCATCTAAAATAGACACGTCTTTTTGTCCCGATAATAAAGTGGTTTTTTGCTTTACCACAGGTAACTTGAAGCGCCAATTCCCTACAATATCCCCTATCTTCGAAATGACAAGTGGCACTTGCTGACCTTGTTTGATCGTTTGTCCATTTGTATAGACTTCCGTCTGTCCAACATAGCGGCCATCTTTTAATTTTTTCAATTCTGTTTTATCATAATTTAGTTGGAAGTTTCCATCGATTTTTTCTGCATTCACTCTGAACGATACAAATTCTTCTTTTGTATGGAAATTCTCCACCGTAAACGTATAAACAAGCCGCCCGGCATCATAGTATACACTGTTTACTTTCACAGTAACCCCTCTTGATTCAGCCCCCTCATTAACATGCTTCACCATATCACTCTGAAAAAGAGACATTCCTACTTTATCGTGAAACATCATATAAAACTGCCCAATAATCGGGACACGTGCCATCGCTGTATTAAGAGAAGGAAAAAGGAAGCCTGATGAAAAATAAAGGACGATAAGTACGATGACAGAGTAGATTGGCGTTCTCCAATTCCATGTGAACCAACGTCTTTTCTTTTCCGCTTTCACATCTCCAATGGCTTGACGAATCGCTGAGGTTACTTCAACCATTGGTACTTCAATCTCATCATAGAGCTTTTTCATTTTTTTTCGTTCCATCGACATTCTCCTCCTTTTCCAACGTTTGCTTTAATAACTTTCTTGCTCGATACAAATGAGTTTTGACCGTCCCTTCAGGCATACCCATCTGTTCAGAAATCATCGAAATCGAATAATCTTGAAAATAAAATAGCTGAATCACGAGTTGGTATTGCTCGTCTAACACATCAAGTGCATGTTTTAAATCAAGCTTGTCTTCCAAAAAATCATGACGCTCAACGTTTTCATGCTGCTGTTCAAACGGAACAACATCTTGCTGCTTTTTCTTCATCGCAAAAATCGTATGAATCAAAATCCGAGTCAGCCAGCTAGAAAAATAAGCTGGTTCTTTCAAGCCAGATAGATGCTTAAACGCTTTAAATACCGTCTCCTGAACAGCATCTAACGAATCCTCTTTATTTCTTGTGTAGAGAAAAGCCGTTTTATATAAACGCTCCTGATTCATCAGCATTAATTTCTCAAATGCCGGGACATTCCCTTTTTGTGCTTTTTTAATTAGACGCACTTGCTTCATCTCACTCACACCTCCTACACCTGTTAGAGCAAGCTTTCTCTCAAACGGTTTCAACAAATGGAAATTTCTTTTACTTAGCATATGTCGGACAAAAATAGAAAAAGTGAATAACGGGCCGCAAAGAACATTTGATATAATGGAAGAAATATGTACAAAAGGAGTAAGTCGATTGTTTCTATTTGAAGAACCCACGTGTGCTAGCTGTCAGAAAAAGATAGAAGGAAACGAAGAAGTGTACGTCAAACTGGTCTATCCAAAAAGAAAAGGAATGAAGGGGTTTTTTATTGTAAGGCATGTTATGGAAAAGCAACATAAAAACAAGCATTTCAATTGAAATGCTTGTTTTTACTTTCTACTTTTTTATTTCCGCTTACTACGAAGTTCAATGAGTGCTAGTGTATTGTCATTGAAAAAGAACTCCAGAATGAGACCATTTGATTGATCTTGATATTGTATACCTTTGCTATACCCTTCGACAAACCAGAGGTTCTTGAATTGATCTCCATATGTTTGTATCACAGATGAATAATCTTCTCCAATTTTAACTCCCTTAGATGTTTGAAGATTTTTTTGTTTTGACTGATTGTAAATAGATATAACTCGATGATGTTGATCAACTGATACTAAAAAATCTTGATTTTCTTTTTCCATATAGACCGTCTGTTTAGGATGAGAGAATTGAGAATTCTCCACAAAATGATGATCTCCCTTGAATGTTTGACCGATCTTAAAATGACCTATCGATTCATCTGTTAAAGTGATAGAGTGAAAATTAAAAAACATTGCTATCCAAACAACTAGTACGGTTCCTCCTAAAACAGAACCTACTATCACTAACACTTTAGAACGAATGATTCCATTTTTAAATAAATAAATCACTAAAGATACGGTGATCATCATGATACAAATCATGATCAAAAAAATGCCCATTCCTTCTTATCCTCTTTTTCTTTTGTATAATTCGAATGTAAATGATTCCCTCGATAATAAATTCATATTATATCAGAGCATTCCACAAATTGTACCAATACAGGTATAATTTAAATAAAATAAACAATAGGAGATACATATGACTAGACATAAGCTGATATTTCCACAATCATTTCCAACAATACATACCGAAAGATTGATCTTAAAAAAAGCAACGATCGCAGACGCTAAGGATATGCACATCTATTTATCCAATGAAACCGTGTGCCGCTACATGGGCATTGATGCACATGAAACCATCGAAGACACAAAAGGAGAAATCAAATGGTATGACAATATCTTCAAAGAACAAACAGGCATCCGGTGGGGCATTTCTTTAAAAGATGATCCTGCTATTATCGGCAGCTGTGGCTTTCTCAATCTAGAAAAACAGCACCGCCGTACGGAAATTGGCTATGAATTACACCACGATCATTGGAGAAATGGCATCATGAGCGAAGCGATTGCTGCGGTGTTGCGATATGGGTTTCAGGAGATGAACCTGAATCGAATAGAAGCCATCATTGATCCAGCAAATACGTCTTCTGTTCAATTATTGGAGAACTTTGATTTTGTACGAGAGGGTTTATTGAGAGAGTATGATCTTGGTCAGAATGGGTTTGATGATGTGTTTATGTATGCGATTTTGAAGAGGGATTACGAACAAAATAAATGAAAACAGATATTCATTTCATTCAAAAGCCGCAAGTAGAGTATGTTTCTTTTCACATTTATGAGCTCAATTCGACGATTGAAAAACTTATCCAGCAAGTGGAGCAATCAGTCCCCTTCTTCCTAGCGAAAGACCCTGAGAAAGAAAGCATGAAAAAGATCTATTATCACGACATCTTGTATATAGAAAGTGTTGATAAAAGATCGTTTTTATATACGACAGATGGGGTGTTTCTCATAAAAGAAAAGTTGTTTGAACTTGAAGAACGGCTTGAAGCATATGATTATGTCAGGATCTCGAAATCGATGATTCTGAATATTGATTCAATTGTCACCATTTCTCCTAAAACGAGTGGCCGTTTCGAGGCAATCCTTACAAATGAAGAAAAAGTAATGATTTCTCGTTTTTATATTAAAGCATTAAAAGAGAAGCTTGGATTACGGAGGAAGTGAATAGTATGGAACGTTACATCAGCAATCTTTTCATCACATTTTGTATCATCTTTACGGCGTTAGTGTTGATTTACTGTTTCACGTTTGGATCAATGCCGATTTACATTTTACAAGCGATCATTTTAAATTCCTTTTTTTCAAGCGCACTGACTTTCCTGCTATACCCAAAACAAACATATAGCCATCACCGGATTCTTTTTCAACAAATCCTGTATGTTGTCCTTGTGATGTGTATGATTATGACAACTATCATTATCGTCAGCGGGGAAATCAGTCTCCTTTCGTTCATCGTGAATTTCCTTGTGGTTATGGCATTATTCTTTTTGATCAAGTACCTCTTGTATAAAAAAGACAAAGCAACCGCTGCGGAAATCAATGAGCTTTTACAGCAGCGAAAAAAACGAACAACATCTTAATATGCATCTTAGGGCTAAAAATTGACATGTTAGGAACATTTGATTGAGGCTTCTGCTTGATTCCACTACTCTGAGATTAGAGGAGGAATCAAAACATGAAACCAATCACAATCATTCGAAAAGCTGTGCTTCTACTGCTGTTTTCTTTAATCATTCCAACAAGTGCAGGTGTTTATATATCCATCAAAGAAGTGACCGATCCAATGACCATCTATATCATCAATGGCAGTGCGATGCTGGCTGGGTGTCTTTTACTTCTATTCATTATTCAAAAAAGCCGTTTTCACTTGAAAGAAATAGGTTTTCGAAAAGGGTCTCTTGGTATGTGGGTCATTCCCATCCTTTTCATTGAGGCCATCCCGTTTATTGCTGGATTAAACACGGATTTATCCCTTTCTTCCTTTACGGCGCTTTGCTTCTTCATGGTGTGTGTCGGTATTTTTGAAGAAGGTATTTTTCGAGGCATCCTGTTCCAATATTTAAAACGAATCAATCTAAGCACTGCCATTTGGGGCTCCGCCATATTATTCGGCCTCGGTCATTCTGCTCATCTACTAAGCGGAAAAAGCCTCACCTTAACAGTGTCACAAATCCTATTCGCCTTTTTATTTGGTTTCGTTGCGGCTGAAATTGTGACGCTCACTCACAGCCTACAATGGGTCATCATATGGCACGCGGTGCATAATATTGTGGATCAAACCACAAATGGGCAAACGCCTATGGCAATGCAGATGCTTTTACTTTCGATTCAATGTGTCATTTTGCTGGTTCTTGCGCTGATGTTGTGGAGAAGAATTAAAAATCGAATGCTTCATACTGAAAAATGAGTAGAACAGGAGGAAAGATATGAAGGAGCACACTTGGATAACAGAATGGTTTCAAAAGTGCGAAGAACTTGAAATAAAGCCATGGGAATGGGATTTTAAACAAAGTTATATCAAAGAACCGATATCAAAAGATAAATCATCTATTGAGTTAATATTAGATTATAAAAGTCGTAAACTCAAAGAAATTGGAATCTGTAATGTCACCAAAAAAGCTGGTCGCAAAGCTGACTGTGATAAAGAACCTTCTTTTTATATTTATCAATTACTTTGGAGTACTGATTATGAACCAAAGCCAAAACACAGCTTTATTTAGATCGTTACAACTTGCTCCGTGGAGAAACAATGAATACGTTCATTACGACTTTCAATCATTCTAAAAAACTAACTTCTGATATTCATATCAACCATAAGTTTGAAAAATTCGCTACTGCCACCCACTGCATTGGGAATTTCACTGTATTATCACATTGGATGAATTCGGGCCGTTATTTATTTATGCATTCACTATTTGAACTCTTTCAACCATTAGGCTGTTGAAAAAAATTCGTCTAAATATATTACCTTCAACCTTATGTGAACAACGATGAAGAATAGACAGTGAATGAATTTTATAAAATTGAGGACTGTGAGTGGGATACGTATTTTGATGAAGAGTAGCTTGGCTGAATGATCGAGATATTTTTATTTAAAGTATCGGAAATTTAAAGAATGCTTGTGTGGATGAGCTTGGTTTCTGTATCTACCTACAAATTAACACGGAACTTCACAGTAGACTTCATAATATGCTCCAGATTCAATCCAAAACATAAGGGGTAAGAAACCTCCAATTTCTCTAACTTACTATTTCTCCGATAATTGACCTTGCACACCTACCTATGTATAAGACATAAGATACGTTGACAATTAAACAGAAGGAGGACAATCATGTATTCAAATCAAAATTTCAATCATTATGGTCTTTATGATAATAACTATAATCGTACAACAAATGACACTCAACTTGTAAATGATATTCAGAAAGCAATTAATGCAGAGTATAGTGCTGTTGCTTGTTATGAAAAGTTAGCCAAACAAGCACCTACACAGGATGAAAGAAACAAAATACTTGAGATACAAAAAGATGAAAGGCGTCATCTTGAAGAGTTCAGCAGAATTTATAGAAATCTAACAGGTAGGCAGCCAACTTTTAAAATCAGTGAGGAATGTCCAGATAAGTATAGAGTAGGAATCGAATTTGCCTTTAAAGATGAACAAGAAGCGGTTGATTTTTATTTAGATATAGCAGATAAGGCACAGGATGTTACTATTAAAGATAGATTTCGGCGTGCAGCAGCAGATGAACAAAATCACGCTGTATGGTTTTTGTTTTTTTTTCAACATTCAAAGGTAACACACACTAATCGGCAAGTTGAAAATTACGGTGCTAAAGGAGCGTTAAGTGCTCCCACATTGTCCGTCCCTCAAATGCTGACTTATGCCCTTCAAGACGAATACTTGGCACAAGCAAGATATGACAATATTCTAGGAAATTTTGGATATATTCGTACATTTGCACAAATAAAAGAAGCCGAAATGAGACATATAAATGCGTTGTTACCCCTATTTGAACGTTATCAAGTTCCTTTACCTCTAGATATATCACAATCATTCGTTTCGACTCCAGAAAACATTAAGGCAGCATATGCTGCTGGTGTTCAGGGGGAAATAGACAATATTTCTATGTATGAAAGATTTTTATCACTTGATATCCCTAACGATATGAGAACAGTTTTTTCACAACTTCGTAACGCCTCTTTGAATCATCTTGCAGCATTTGAAAGAGGTCTCGCAGGAGCCTTTTAGATGAAGGTGTAATGATGTCAATTTACATGAATCACTTTTCCAATATAATCCTTTTTTTCATTAGTTTTAAATACAGAAAAAGGAGTATGATTATTAATGAAATCATACTCCTTTTGTATTGTTAACTAGTGGAACCTAAAGGTTAAGTAAATCTTTTATCAAAAGGTTTTTTCTCCTCACTATATGCATTTACTCTAATTCTACATATTTTTACTTAGCTGAAGAAGTTTAGATTCTCCTGTCCGTTCCCATTCTTCTACTGTTTCATAAGCATTTTCGGGAGAATACCCTTTCCCTACAAGAACGCCCATTAGAATAAATTCTTGAAGAATGTGTGTAGCATTTATTCCTCTTTTAACATCCTCTAACCCTTCATTTACTAAAAATTCCGTGTGCTTTATCCATTCATCTGGAGTTCTGCCAAAAATAACTGTATTTTTGTTGCCGTGACCGTCACCTTCTTCCGCAGCCACTGCATCTGCCTTTGTTACATGAATAGTACCAAACGGGTGGTTAGGAGGAGCATATATTGAATAAAGTTTAAGCGGAATACTACCTGTATTGGTTACGTTGTGCCATGTTCCAGCAGGTATCAGTATTGCAGTATCATCATAGATATTTCTTCTAAAATTTAATTTATCTTTCTTTTTGCCCATTTGAACAATCCCCTGACCTTGTTCAACACGTAAGAATTGGTCAACGTTAGGGTGCATTTCCAAACCGATATCTTCGCCAGCATTGAGACTCATTAAGGTAACTTGCAAATGAGTTCCTGTCCATAAAGCGGTACGATACGTATTGTTTTTCTTTGTAGCCTCATTGATATTAACGGCAAACGGTTCTGCTCCATAATCTTTTGATAAAATGCTTGCAGCATCACTATTGGAAAAACGAAAAGAACTGTTTGCATGTCCCTCAACGGGCATATTCCAATAAACAGACTGTCTACCATAGTTATTCATTGGTACATTAACATAATAAGGATAATGATATGGATACATATTTGGATAGTAATACATTTTTCTCAATCCCTTCAGAGTTTATCAAATTATTCTATGCACTATGTTAGGTGAATGTACTTAAATGCACTGCACCTGCTCCGAACATGGGAAAACACAAAAAGGTAAGCCACGATCTTGACTCGCGGCTTATCCTAATGATGTTGATCTTTTTCATTTTAAAATCATCTAGTAAGTCTGTAATTTCAGTCATAAAAAAGACTCTCCTTTTTCACAAATAATGTGAATAAAAGAGAGTCTCATTTGCGGATGAATAGTACCCTATCCACACACAAACTGTTCAAATCTTTGATACGACGGCTTTCTCCTCACCTTTAATCATTCAATTCAAAGTGATGATTTCACGTTTTTATATTCAAGCATTAGGATCTATCCTTACCTTCCTTTACTGCACTTTGTTTCTTCATGGTGTTTGTAGGTATTTTTGAAGAAGGTATTTTTCGAGGCATCCTGTTTCCTTCAACCTGATGTGAATAATGATGAAGAATGGACAGTGAGTAAATTTTGGGAAGGACATTTTGATAGCATAGGAAATTACAATCAATTAAAACCTCAAAATGAACAAGAATTAAGTGAGTATCTACATAAAGTCAATCTCAGGATTGAAGAACGAGGCAAATGGATCATCAAAAAAGTCTGTGAAGAATTGAAGTTACAACACTTCACATTTTATGATGAACTAAAAGATAGACAAATTCGATTTTCCAACGAAATGATATAAACCATAATGAGCGAGCACAGGCTTCGCTTTTTTATTTTCTAAAAGGAGTTCCCAAATACATAAAAATAAGATCATAACTAAATGCTGATATCCTAAACGCCATATCAGCATCATGTTATCAAGCTTCTTATTCATCATGCATGTAATCCTCTTTCAACATGCTGTATATTTCTAAATCAACAATTCCTTTGCCAGACCATAAAACAGCTTGTCTAAGCAGTCCTTCTTTGATAAAACCATTTTTCAAAAGGACTTTTTTTGATACCTCATTTGCCGGCATGACCTCCGCTTGAATTCTATTGATATCAATCTCTTCAAACAGAAATGTCACAAGTGTAGAGACAGCTTCTGTTGCGATGCCCTTGCCCCAATGTTCTTCTGCCAAGAAATAGCCAATCGTCACCGCATTCACTTTTTGATTGAGGTCCATTGTTTCGATGATGCCGACCAGCGTATGAGGCTTGCCCTTTTGAAAGATTCCCCACTTCACTCTGCTTTTCTTAGTGTAATCTCGTTCAAAATGAGCGATCATCTTCTTTACCGTTTGGAGGTTATGTTTGGGAATGATCCCACAATACTGAAAGACTGTGTCATTGTCGTAAATTGAAAATAACTCTGGTAAATGGTGTTCATCCACCTTTTTTAACAATAGATTCTTTGACGCTAATACAGGAAAAGTTCCAAAAAGACTTTCTATTTTCATCTCTTGATCCCCTTTGTTTATTCCTCAATAGGAATATAGATTCTCATTTTGATATCGTTTGGGCCATTCGAATGTAAGACATCTGTTATTTCAAAATCTGGTCCACTCGTTCTTTCATAATTAGAATTTGGAAGCCAGCTACCATAAATATATCTTCTAGTATTTTGCACCATTTCATGCGATCCACTCACTTTAAATTCTGCATATTTCCCCTCAGGAATCACTATTTTTACAAATCCCTCATTTAATTCTATATCGTCGGATTCCTCCACTTCTTCCCCTACAACAAACGAAAAACGGCCATCATCTTGAAAATGAGTAGATACACCATAAGCCATATGAGGTGCTATTTTCTTTGGAATCTGTTGATAATACTTCTTTTTTCCAAAATCCATATAAAACAAAGGAATGTCCGTGAAATATTCCTCATTCTGAAGATTTGTTTGATATTCGTAACCAATGATATAAAACTTGCCTAATTGAGTCATAACAGGTTTATTCATATTGAGTTCACTGTCTAGCTTATATTGGTACGATAAAAAATCCATTTTGCTTTGTTGCTTTAACACCATTTCCTCTTTTCGAAACCTACCTGGTGTCACCCCAAAGAATTGTACAAAGGCGCGAGTAAATGCTTCTTGAGAACCATACTGGAAAGCAATCGCTATGTGTAAAATGTTCTGCTTTTTTTCTTTCAATAATCTAGCAGCTTCAGAGAGCCGTCTATTTCTGATATACTCTTGCACAGAATAACCTGTAATGGCTTGAAACAAACGCTGAAAATGAAACGCTGAAAAGCAGGATTTCGAGGAAATATCCTTTATACTTATATTGTTTTGCAGATTCTTCTCAATAAACTCAATCGAATGTTGTATTCTCTCATAGTAATCCATTGTTTCTCCCCCTCTATCTTTTATTTTATTACTTCCCTCATCTTTTTTTTGATCAATTGTGCTAATTGTTTATTTTTTAATAGTCTTTTACAAATAATCATTAAATTTCTCAAACAGAAAGTTTCCTTATATATTTCTTAAAATGCTTGTCCCTCTATTCTTTGAAATTGCAACATAGCACAAAAAGTCAAGTTTCTAAAAGATGATTTCCGCTATACTAAACTCGTAAAGCAAGGAGGTGCTCAGTTGTCCAATCAAGAACATGAAAAAATGATTCAAGAAACATTAAATTATATTGAACAGCATCTGAAAGATGATTTACCGCTTCAAACTCTAGCGAAACACGCTGGTTATTCTAGGTTTCACTTTCACCGTATGTTCAAAAAAGTGATGAAGAAGTCAGTTGTTGATTATATTAGGGAACGTCGAATGACCCAAGCGGCGAAGGATTTAATTCATACGGACCAAAGGGCGATTGACATCGCATTGCAGTATCGTTTTAGTTCACAGGAATCCTTCACTAGAGCCTTTAAGAAGATATATGACATGTCACCCGCACGTTATCGGAAATTATTAAGGAATGTGATTGATGAGGAGGAAACAATTATGGCTGATAATCAGAACACACCTACTGGCTGGATTATGACAGGGGACACCCCATCTGACTATGAAACAGGTTTGGATAACAGAATTGTACACAGTGGGACTAACTCCGCTTATTTAAAAGCAAAAGATGAAAAAGCTGGAGGTTTCGCAACATTGATGCAGCAAATTAAATCTGAGCGTTACAGAGGGGAACGGCTTCAATTTTCTGCTTTTGTCAAAAGTGAAGATGTGAAAGGTTCAGCTGGTTTATGGATGAGAATCGACCATTCTTCAGGTGAAGTTCTTGCATTTGACAATATGATGAACCGTCCTATTACAGGAACAAACGGATGGAATCACTTTAGTGTAGTACTAGATGTTCCAGTAAAAAGTGAAGTTCTTGCGTTTGGCATTTTACTACAAGGTCCAGGGCAAATTTGGATGGACGAACTTAGTTTTAAAATTGTAGATGAAAGTGTGCCAGTGACAGAACAAAATACTGTGGATCATTTAGAGGATGAACCAGTGAATTTAAATTTTGAAGGCTGACAGACTGAATTTAAGAGGAGGTTAATTGCCATGAAAAAAATTGGTGCAATTTTATTGTTCGCTTTGAATTCACTCACCTTTATTTGTGGCCTTGGATTTTTATTTGGTGAGGAGGATACCACATTAAAACAGAAGTAAAATGAAGATAAGCACCCTTAGGACAAAAAAAATCAATTAAAAAAGATATCCCTATCACTATCTCTTTTTTGTAGACTTGGTATAATAGAAAAAATCAGAAAAATGAGAATGCGATGATAAGGAATAGTACTTGCCGAAATGTTTTCAGAAAGTTGCTGGTTGATGAGAAGCAATAACAAAAAGGTAGGGAACTCACCTTAGAGTAGCCTTAGTGAAATGAAAAGTATTGATGTAGTTAAGGTCGGCACCCCACCGTTATATGGGAAGGATATAAGATATAACAATCTGTATCCGAATAAGGGCATGATAATGTAAGGTTATCATGAAACAGGGGTGGTACCGCGTAAGAAGAAGTCTTTCGTCTCCAAGTTCAATCTTGGAGATGATAGGCTTTTTTTATATTCCAATTACAGGAGGAATCGATGATGTTTAACCACAAAAAATACGAAAAGAAATACTTTTTGCCACCGAACCTTACTTATGATTGGGTGAAGAACGAAACATTAGAAAGTGCTCCGATATGGTGCAGTGTGGACTTACGGGATGGAAATCAAGCATTACCTATTCCTATGAACTTAGAAGAAAAATTGGAAATGTTCCAATTACTAGTAGAGATCGGTTTTAAAGAAATTGAAATCGCATTTCCAGCTGCTTCTGATACGGAGTTTAGGCTATTACGGACACTGATTGATCATCATATGATTCCAGACGATGTCACGATTATGGTGATCACGCAAGCGAGAGAGCATATTATCCGCCGAACCTTCGAAGCCATTAAGGGGGTACCGAAAGCTATTGTTCATTTATATAATTCGACTTCAGAAGCGCAGCGCAGACAAGTATTTAAGAAATCAAAAGATGAAATTAAACAAATTGCAATTGATGGAGCTATTTTAGTAAAAGAACTTGCCGAAAAAACAGAAAGCGATATTTATTTTCAATATAGTCCTGAAAGCTTTCCAGGAACAGAAGTTGATTATGCATTAGATATTTGTAAGAGTGTTTTAGATATTTGGAAACCGACACCAAATCATAAAGCGATCATCAATATTCCGACAACAGTTGAATATTCAATGCCTCATATCTTTGCAAGTCAGATTGAGTATATACACAAAAATCTGTCTTACCGAGACAGTGTGACATTATCTGTTCATCCTCATAATGACCGTGGCTCTGGGGTGAGTGATGCAGAATTTGGCGTGCTAGCTGGCGCAGAAAGAGTCGAAGGTACATTATTTGGTATCGGTGAACGTACAGGGAACGTAGACTTGATTACCTTGGCGATGAATATGTACTCACAAGGTTATGATCCAAAATTGAATTTCAATCACCTAGAAGCTATTCGTAAAAAATATGAAAAACTAACCAAAATTACTGTTCATGAGAGACAGCCATATTCTGGCGAAATGGTATTCACCGCATTCTCTGGGTCACATCAAGATGCTATATCTAAAGGTATGAAATATAGAAAGGAAAATCATGTTGATAAATGGGACGTTCCGTATATCCCAGTAGATCCAGTTGACTTGGGGAGGAATTATCAAACGGATGTGATTCGAATCAATAGCCAGTCTGGAAAAGGTGGCATAGGCTATATACTAGAAACAAATTATGGCATTCAACTTCCTTATAAAATGAATGAAGCCATGGGATATGAAGCGAAGAAAGTATCTGATCAGACAAATAGGGAATTGTCTGTCGAAGAAATATATCATATTTTTGAAAAGCAGTATGTTGATTTTCACCCTCATTTCCAGCTGCTTGATTATCAATTCAATAAAGGAGAGAAGCAGGAAGTCACCTTAACTCTGCTGAGAGATGATCAACAAATTGAAATACAAGGAACTGGGACTGGAAGTTTAGATGCTATCAGTAATGCGTTAAAAGCATATTTTCATCTCGAGTATGTTTTGGAAGTCTATGAACAGAATTCTTTGGGCAAGGATTCTCAAGCAAAAGCCTGTGCACAGATTGGAATTTCATATCAAGGAAAAATGCATTGGGGTGCTGGAATTGATAAAGATATTATAGAAGCAACAGTGAAGGCCCTGGTGGTTGCAGTAAATAGACTAGAGGTTTGGATGTAGATGGAAAAAGATAAACTTGAAAAACATGAAGCGATGCAATATTTAAGAGAATATAACGAGCAAGAAATCTTTTATCAACAATACCAACAGAAAAAGCATAACAATCAATCGTTGCAATTATTTTTGAAGGATTATGATAAAAACAATTTCATGCATAAGCAAATATATATAGAAGAATTTTTGCTAAAAGGGCAGAATGAATTTGAAAAAGAGGATACCATGTGGTTAGGTCAGGAGAATGATATCGAAGTGAGAAAGTATAGCCGTTTTATGCCTCAATTGTCGGCTATCCATGATTTCTTTGAGATGATCTATGTTCTGGAAAATGAGATGTATGTAGAAGTGGAAGATAAAAAAATGGCTTTACAATCAGGAGATATTGCCTTTATTCCACCTGACACAATACACAAGCCAATTGTAATGGAGAATACAATCGCAATACAAATCATGATCCGTAAAAGTACTTTTCAAAAAGTGTTTTTTAAAATGTTAAAAGGAAATAATGTCATTTCAGAGTTCTTTTTGAATGCATTGTATATAAAAGAAAATAAAAATATTCTTATTTTCCATAGTCGCTTGGATAAAAATTTGCTAGACTGCTCTCTTCAACTATTTACAGAAAATTATAATCGGTTTCCTGGATACCAGTTGATTATGAATAATTTGTTTGAGATATTATTATGTCTCTTATTAAGATTCAAACCAAGTCATATAAACGTAAATCAGGTCAAACAATATAGTGATATACGTATTATTCAAATGCTCCAATATATTCAGCAATGTTGTGAGCATATAACAATTCAGGAGATGGCAGAGGAATTTAACCTTTCACAATCTTATCTGTCTAAATATATAGCTCGTAAGCTTGGCAAATCATTTAGTGAGATTCGACAAGAAATAAGATTGGAAAAAGCCTGCGAAATGATCACTGGTAGCCATTTACAAATAGATGATATTGCGGCAGCCGTTGGTTATCAGAATGTAGAGCATTTCATTCGTTTATTTAAGAGAAAGTATCACCTAACACCACATCAATATCGTTTAAATAATAGATAATGATCATAATGACTCCATTGTATTAGTATTTGGAGAGACTGTACTTGTTATTTTGAAAAAAAAGATTACTTAAAAATTAACAGAATGAATGACGCTTATCTTAAAAGGACCATTTTAAAATCGAGAAAATGTCAAATCAATACTAATAAAAAGGAGAAATCATCATGTCAATCAAAAAAGTAAAAGATTATTTTAAACAATATGATATGGATACTCGAATTCAAGAATTTTCAGTATCTAGTGCAACCGTAGACTTGGCTGCTTCTGCATTGGGCTGCGAACCTGAAAGAATCGCAAAAACACTCTCCTTTCTAGTAAATGGACAAGCTATTTTAGTTGTTACCTCTGGCGATGCAAAAGTTGATAACAAAAAATTCAAGGAATATTTTAAAACAAAAGCTAAAATGCTTTCTCCTAATGAGGTCGTTGACTTGGTCGGCCATGAAATTGGCGGAGTATGTCCTTTTGCTATAAAGAATGGCGTTTCTGTTTATTTAGATATTTCACTAAAACGTTTTGAGACAGTCTATCCAGCCTGCGGGAGCAGTAACAGCGCTATTGAACTAACAATAAAACAATTAGAAAAATACTCCGGTTATTCACAATGGATTGATGTGTGTAAGAGATGGAATGATGAATGAACACATTAAAATGGAAGGAAAAAGTGCAGTTAAAAATAAAAAAGAGCTAAAAACCCTTGATACACAAAGGTTTCTAGCTCTATTATAACTATTCCCACTCAATCGTAGCAGGCGGCTTACTCGTAATATCATACACCACACGGTTAATATGCTTCACTTCATTCACGATACGAGTTGAGATCTTTTCAAGCACGTCCCAAGGGATTCTTGCCCAATCACTCGTCATACCATCAATAGATGTAACAGCACGGATGCCGATTGTGTAGTCATATGTTCTTGCGTCACCCATGACACCTACGCTGCGGATGTCTGGGAGAACCGTGAAGTATTGCCAGATATCGCGCTCAAGACCGAAGTTGGCAATTTCTTCGCGTAGAATCGCATCCGATTCACGGACGATTTCTAGTTTTTCTTCAGAAATTTCACCTAGTACACGGATACCTAGTCCTGGACCTGGGAATGGCTGTCTCCAGACGATGTCGTCAGGAATGCCCAGCTCTGAACCTAGGGCACGGACTTCATCCTTGAATAGTGTATTCAAAGGCTCAATCAATTCGAACTGCATGTCTTCTGGAAGACCGCCTACGTTGTGGTGAGATTTGATTGTTTGTGCCGTTGCTGTTCCGCTCTCAATGATATCTGTGTAAAGCGTTCCTTGTGCTAAGTAGTCGATTCCTTTTAGCTTGTCCGATTCATCATCGAATACATAGATGAATTCGTTACCGATGATTTTACGTTTTTGCTCAGGATCAGATACACCTTTTAGCTTATTTAAGAAACGATCTTTCGCATCTACTTTAATCACGTTCATGTTGAAACCTTCGCTAAATGTCTTCATAACCCCTTCTGCTTCGCCTTTGCGAAGAAGACCGTGGTCAACGAAAATACATGTCAGCTGATCGCCGATGGCTTTGTGGATCAATACCGCCACAACAGATGAATCCACACCGCCGCTTAATGCGCACAATACTTGTTTGTCGCCTACTGTTTCACGGATTTTCTGCATTTCGATTTCAATGAAGTTCTCCATTGACCATTTGCCATCGCAGTCACACACGCCAAAGACAAAGTTTTTCAATAGGTCATTTCCGTACTCAGAGTGACGAACCTCTGGGTGGAACTGAACACCATAGAAATTCTTCTCAGCTAAGCTCATCGCTGAGTTTGGACAATGTGCACTTGTTGCATCAACTGTAAAGCCTTCTGGTACTTCAAAAACGAGGTCACCATGGCTCATCCAAACGACTTGATCAGTCGGAAGATCTTTGAATAAAGCAGGCGTTCCATTAATGTGGATATCTGCTTTTCCATATTCACGCTGGCTTGCCGCTTCTACTTTCCCGCCTAAATAGTGAGTCATGAGCTGCATGCCGTAGCAAATGCCTAGAACCGGAATGTCTAGATCAAAAATCTTTTCATCACAGCGGAAAGATCCTTCATCATAAACACTGTTTGGTCCGCCAGAAAGGATGATTCCTTTAGGCGCCATTTCTTTAATTTCTTCAGCAGTTAAAGTGTGCGGATGAAGCTCACTGTACACACCAAATTCACGAATACGGCGTGTGATCAGCTGATTGTACTGACTGCCGAAATCTAGAACCAAAATCATTTCATTTACTAAATTTGTCATGGTGTCACCTCTATGTCCAATATAGTTTTTTATAAACGCACAGAAAAAATGAGAGGAGAAAACCTGCTCTCAGTGTGAATCACGCTTTTGAAGCGCCCAGACTCACATCCGAACGCTTCAATTTCATGTATTTTAGAAGGTTTTAATATTCACCTATTCTAACAACAGGAAGGTACGGGGTCAAGACTATCTCCTGTTTATTAAATTTTCCCATAACTTTGCCGATTGCCGCCAAAGCACCGACGCATCCTCTCGTCGATAGAGTGCCCGCTCATAGAGCTGCGTCAGCTCAGACATGCGATGATCTCCATGCTTGTCATCGATCAATGAAGCGAATTCTCTTAGCGTCATGCCAGGTTTTTTCTCAATTCCCCTGCGCTTCAGCTGCTTTAATAAAGCAGCATACGCATAGAAGAATGCTTCCTCCTCTGGCAGACGTTTCACCTTTCTCACAATAAAGAATGGCAGCCATCTTGCTCTGAATCGATAAAGCAACCAGCTCATCAACCCTAGAAGGACCATAAATCCTGCCGCAAATCCCAAGATTGAACCAACATGCACCATACTTGGCTTTGCTTGTGCTGTTTGTTTCTTTGGTTCTGCCGGCTGCTCTGTCTCCTGCTGCTGCGGCTGTTCTGCCGGCTGCTCTTCGCGTGCATCAGAGCTAGGCTGATCTTCTTCCTTTTGATCATCCGTTTGATCGCTTGAAACGGCTTCATTCGTAAATGTCTCTGGGTTCGTAAATCCTTTTGTCGGTTCGAAGGTGACCCAGCCTCTGTTTGGAAAATAAACCTCTACCCATGAATGCGCATTGTTATTGGTCACTTCATACACATTGTTTCCATCCATCTGTGTTTCATATAACTGACCTGACGTATATCCTTTCACCCATCTTGCCGGAATCCCGATCGAACGAAGCATCACAATCATAGAGGATGAAAAATTATCACAGTAGCCGATCATCGTATCAAATAAAAATTGGTCTACATAATCTTCATTACGACCAGGCACAGCGACATTTTGCGTTTCATATGAAAACTTCGCAGATCCTAAATAATCCTCGATCGCTTTGGCTTTATCATACATATTATCCTTCGTTTCCGTTAAGCTGTTTGCCAGTGTCTTCACACGCTCTGGCAATGAGGAAGGAAGCTGCAAGTATTCACGGCCAACCTCCTGATTTACCTGCTTCTTTGTTGGCACTTTAATCCTCTGCAAATCCTCAAGGATAAATGTAGGAGACAAGAAGGTGACTTGGTAGTTCCCTAAATTTTTCGGCGGATTTTGACTGGATGGGACAATTTTTTCCGTTTTCCCCATCATTTGCAGCGGAATATTTTCCATTGGCATCAGTGTGATCGTCCCAATCGGATAGACAGCATGATTAAATCGATAGTCCGTTTCCATATCGACTCTCGTTTCATGCACCTCTGTTTTCACACGCTCGGTAAACCAACGATTTGGCACATCATCGTCCTTTAGCCGAGTAGGCTTTGTATCATTTGAGGCATCCTCCCAGCCCTTTCCTGTGTAGATGCTTTTTGTTTCGACACGAAAGTAAGACGGCTCCTTTCCGCTCCATTTAAAGACCGGTGTGCGGTCCTCACTAAACGGTCCGCCAAGCGCTGAATCATCTGCACTATATCCCACCTTATTCTGCCCGGCTGCGTTATCTTGATTCGTCACCGCCTTAAAAAACGGGACAGGATCAGGCCATTTCGGATCAGACTTTGGCAAAGAAGCGCCGAGTGCCGCTGATAGAAGAACGAGCGCCAGCATGGGCAAAAACCATTTTAGACGCGCCTTCTGTGACACCCGGATGCCTTCAGCCGAACGCAGTCGATCGAAATACAGCAACCCAAGCAAACAAAAACCAAACACCATAATGCGAACGATCGCAAAGGCAGCATCATATGGCGTAAACGTATCCAGAATCGTGACATACACAATCGTCATGAGTAAAAAGAAAAAGATACGCTGCTGATAGACCACCCAATAATGAAGCAAGTAGACAAGCAGCCACAGCAAAATATAAAACAATAATGTGCGGAAAGAGGGGTACATGTCACTCCACATGCCTGTGCTCATGAAGGTGATATTATCTTTGATATCAGCAAATAATGCAGCCGGATAGCTTGGCTCTGCTTGATAAAAGATCAAATATAAGGCGAGCAAGATCATGCCAGTACAAATAGGAAACGTCACATACCACTTCAAACGAAAGAATGTAAACAAACACGTAAGCCCTATAAAAATGATGAAATAAGACGTATGACTCGTCTCTGTAAAATCTTGAAGCGGACGAAGCCACTCCCAAAGCAGCAGAAATGCTACAGCATAATAGATGAACAACTCAAAACGGCTTTGCCGCTGATGCGTATGCAGCATAAATGTTTGTCACCTCACAGTTCTTTCGTGCAGCCGGTCTTCAAATAAAAGGGTCGTGCGTATTCCAGATGCCTTGAGCCGGTCTACAAGCTGTTTTTCTTTTGGCGTGAATCGATCCAAGGCTCTCTTCACTAAAAGAACAGTGATGTTCTTTCTGTTTCGATTTCCAAGCAGGCTCGCAGCAAGCTCTTCTTGCAGCTGACCCGTGACGACATATTTTCCAGAGTGCTGGTACTCACTCGCTGCTAACGCCTTATATTCTTGTGCGCGAGAAGGTTGATGCTGCACCCTTGTTAAATAATAGAGCATGTCCTGTAAATGAAGTTCTCCTTGATCCACTCGAAAGGCACGCTGATCTCCTAGAGGTACAAAACCTGAAGGCACCCCTTTTTTCACTGCCGTTTGGAGAACAGAAGCTGTAATAGACACGACGGTCTCAAAAACCGCTTCATCTGTAAAATCAGCAAACACGACAAGATCCTTTGTTTGATTCTGTTCAAATTCCTTCGTCATCAGCTGATCCCTTCTAGCCGTCGTCTTCCAGTCCACCCAAGCAAAACGGTCTCCTTGCTGGTATTCCCGCACGCCTGTTGTCACATGGGTCGGTTCATTGAACCACGAGTGAACCGCTTTGCCTCCATTTTCATTCGCTGACTCAGCTGACTCCACCTGAAGATCCAGCATTTTCGGATAGACCAGCAGCTTTTTTTCTAACGGAATGATCACTTCTTTCTCCACAAAACCAAACATATCACCCGTTTTGATTCGAACCGCTGACAAATGATGTTCCCCGCGCTTGACATCATTCAATTGAAAGGAAAAACGCCACGTTTTCCGAAACCATGGAAACAGCATTTGCTTCATTTCAATTTGTTCCTGTAAATGAAAGGTGTCCGGCGGATCATCCTCAATCAAGACGTAAACGTATGGAAATGGATTTGTCCGCTTGATTTCAAGGTCAACGGACAGCACGTCTCCCGCCTTCAAGCGGGTTTGCTGTAATGTCCTTTTGGCTGTCGCTCGCAGCGGAATGAGCGCAAACAGCAAAGCATACAAAGTATATGGTAAAAATGCATAAAAAAGGAACCAACTCACAAACCCCCCCTGAAACATGGCATAACAAAAGACTGCCGCAGTGAGGATGATGAGCATCATTACCCGTAACCATAATGAAACAGCGAAACGATGACGTGACTTCATTGAGTCATCGACTTTTGAACTGGCACGCCAATTTGCTCAAGCATTTGTCGCAGCAGTGTCTCCGCCTTCTTCCCTTCATACGTCGCTTCTGATGTCAAAATCATTCGATGCGGCAATGTATATGGCGCCAAATACTGTACATCATCAGGAATCACATAATCTCGCTGATTCAACAGTGCATACGCCTGAGCCGCTTTCATGAGGGCGATCGATCCCCTTGGACTCACACCTAAATAAACAGATGGATGTTGACGCGTCGCTTGAGCGATTTCCACAATATATTCTTTAATGGATGCATCCACATGAATGGTCTGAACAGCTTGCTGCAAAGCATGGATATGATCCTTTGTCATCACTGCTTGGAGCGTATTAATCGGGGACTGCTTTTCCTGCAAATTGAGCACCTCCAGCTCCTCCAGCATGGTCGGATATCCCATCTGCAGCTTGAATAAAAACCGGTCCATTTGCGCTTCTGGCAGCGGATAGGTCCCTTCATATTCCACTGGATTCTGCGTCGCCATGACGAAAAAAGGATCCGCAAGCGGCATGGTTTCTCCGTCCACTGTGACACTGCCTTCCTCCATCGCTTCGAGCAATGCCGACTGTGTTTTAGGAGAGGTCCGGTTGATCTCATCAGCCAAAATAATCTGCCCCATAATCGGTCCTTGCCTAAATTCAAATTCATTTGTCTTTTTATTATAAATCGACACACCTGTTACATCTGAAGGCAAAAGGTCAGGAGTGAATTGGATTCGCTTAAACTCACAGCCAATCGATTTTGCCAAAGCACGAACCATCATCGTCTTCCCAACACCAGGCACATCCTCTAGCAGCACATGCCCCTTCGCCAAAATCGCAACAAGGCTTAATATCGCAATGTCTTTTTTCCCAACCATGACTTTATTGATGTTATCTACGATTTTTTGTAAATCTGAATGCATCGGTTCATCAAATGCCATCCTGATCCTCCTATCACGTTTCCGTTAAATTTCATATAGTCTAACTTTACCATACAACGCGCATTTGCATAAAACATCAGCATGTAGAAAAAAGAAGCCTTCTCACGATGGAAAAGACTTCTTCTCTTCTTTTGTCTCACCTGCTGGCTCCATATGAACATGAGAGTGTAAAATATCATGTTCCTTCTTCATTCTACGTTCGATCTCATCTGCAATATCATGGCTTTCTGCAATGTTCAAGTGCGGCTCGACCTCCACTACTACATCCACATGGACCGTACTTCCGAGATACCGTGCCTTAATATCTTTCAAATCGCCCACTCCAGGTGTTGCTTCAATGGTCTCTTTATATTTGGACATATCTTTTATATGAAAACCGTCCGTTAACGAATGAGAAGCATCTCTGAAAATCTCCCACGCCGTTTTACAAATAATGAGGCCAATGACAAACGCTGCAAGCGTATCAATCCATGCCAGCTGAAATTGAGAGGCGATAATCCCTACAAATGTTCCAATACTCACATACGCATCTGATTTATTATCAGCTGCTGCTGCATGAAGAGCCTGGCTATTGATCCGTTTGGACAGATTGCGGTTGTAAATATACACGCCGTACATCACCACAGCACTTCCTGCTGCCGTCCAAGCTGCGATCATATCAGGCGTTTGATGCTCAGATGAGAAGAGCGACCGGCCTGCACTCAGCAGCACCTGAAGTCCAACAAGCATCATAATAAAGGACGCCACAAGAGACGCAATATTCTCTGCTCGAAAATGACCGTATGGATGATCTTCATCAGGCGGCTTTTGAGAAATACGCAGCCCAATCAACACAGCAAGGGATGCAATAATATCCGTCGTATTATTCAATCCATCTGCCGAAAGAGCCTCTGAATGAAACACATACCCAATTAGAAGTTTCACCGCTGATAAGATCACATAGGCAATGATGCTGACCCAAGCACCTGTTTCACCTTGTCTTAATTCGTTATAGCGCTCCATGTCGAACCGCGCCTCCTCACACATCACTTTTCTATTATTTATCTTACAAAGCAAAGCCCGTGTGGGTCTACAGCAACATGATTCGCTTGTGTCAGCAAAATAGGATACATAGAAATGTGTTGACCTAAGTAAACTTATTTTTATAAGGTCAATTGACCTCAAGACCTACTCCCATCAACCTTTTTCCAATTCACTCTGTGATGAACATCTGGCAATATCACTCTTTCTAGAAAATTGTCAGAATAATTTTATTTTGAGAGCCAACTTCTCCCCATCCTATCTTATGCTATTTTTAAGAATGAACAGAGGAAAAAGAGGGAACATAATCTCTCAAATCCTTTATACTTTTTAACATCATGTTAAGAGGTTTGAAATGTCAGTTTGATAACCTGTCCAATGCTGAATGACAATTCAGTATGATAAAATTTAAAATATTCTAAAAACAATTTCTCTATGAAGAGAAATGTTTGGAGGTAAAGACATGTCCAACATGACAAACGGTCTTCAAAAAAATCTGAAAACAAGACATATTTCAATGATCTCCATTGCTGGGGTTATTGGCGCAGGGCTATTTGTTGGTAGCGGCGCTGTCATTCATTCTGCAGGGCCTGGAGCCATTCTTTCCTATTCTTTTGCCGGACTTCTGGTGATCTTTATTATGAGAATGCTTGGAGAAATGGCATGCGCCTATCCGACAAGCGGTTCCTTCTCACAATATGCGAGTGATGCCATCGGTCCTTGGGCCGGGTTTACAATTGGCTGGCTTTACTGGTTCTTCTGGGTCATCGTCATCGCCATCGAAGCCATTGCCGGTGCTGCCATTATTCAGTATTGGTATGGAGATGCACCTGTTTGGCTCACAAGTCTTATCCTCACTATCCTCTTAACATTAACAAATATCTTTTCTGTTAAATCTTTTGGCGAATTTGAATACTGGTTCTCATTAATAAAAGTCGTCAGCATTATTCTCTTTCTACTCATCGGTTTTGCATTTATCTTTGGTTTTGGCGGTCATCATACTGCAGGTCTTGCCAATTTAACGGGGAACGGTGGTTTCCTTCCAAATGGATTCAGCTCTGTTTTACTCGGAATTGTCGTCGTCATCTTTTCCTTCATGGGAACCGAGATTGTGGCAATAGCGGCCGGAGAATCAGCAGACCCAGTCAAGTCTGTGACAACAGCTACCCGCTCTGTTGTATGGCGTATCATCGTGTTCTACGTCGGATCCATCGCTGTCGTTGTGACCTTGCTTCCATGGAATTCAGCGAGTATTTTAACAAGCCCGTTCGTTGCGGTATTAGAATACATCGGCGTTCCATCAGCTGCTCAAGTCATGAACGTCATTGTTTTAACAGCCGTTCTATCTTGCTTAAACTCTGGGTTGTACACAACGTCCAGAATGCTTTATTCATTGGCAGAAAGAGGCGAAGCACCGAAACGCTTTATGAAAATCAGCAAACGTGGTGTTCCCGTAGCGGCTACAGTCGCAGGCACCTTCTTTTCCTACATTGCCGTCATGATGAACTACTTTTATCCTGAAACCATCTTTTTGTTCTTAGTCAATGCATCCGGCGCCATTGCCCTTCTTGTCTACTTGGTCATTGCTGTTTCACAATTAAGAATGCGCCGTAAAATCGAAAAAGAAAATCCAGAGCAGCTCAAAATCAAAATGTGGCTGTTCCCATATCTCACGTACTTTACCATTTTGGTCATTTGCGCCATCTTGGCATCGATGCTGTTTATCGAATCAATGAGACCACAGCTCATTTTGACAAGTATCATTACCTTCGGTGTGCTTGCCGCTTATTTCGTCTTTAAACCGAATAAAAAAGTGCCTGCAAATGCAGCGCTTGAAAATAAACACCCGTAATGCTCCCGCTGAAAAGCGGGTTTTTTTATTTTATTCACCTATTTTCATGTCCGCACTTATACTGTATCAAATTGGATTATAAGTGAGGATTAGACGACATGAACCTAGAAAAATTTGTTGACGAGCTTCCAATTCCAGAAGTCGCGAAGCCCGTCAAAAAGAACCCAAGACAAACGTATTATGAAATTGCTATGGAGGAGGTATTCCTAAAAGTTCATAGAGACCTGCCCCCAACCAAGCTATGGACCTATAATGGCAGTTTGCCTGGTCCAACCATTCAAGCGAATCGAAATGAAAAAGTCAAAGTGAAATGGATGAACAAATTGCCGTTGAAGCATTTCCTGCCGGTCGATCACACCATTCATGCCGGCCATCATGATGAACCAGAAGTCAAAACGGTCGTTCATCTGCATGGCGGCGTCACACCAGCAAGCAGTGACGGCTATCCAGAGGCTTGGTTTTCACGAGACTTTGAAGCAACCGGCCCCTTCTTTGAACGAGAGGTATACGTATACCCAAATCATCAGCAAGCCTGCACATTGTGGTATCACGATCATGCGATGGCATTGACACGATTAAATGTGTACGCCGGCTTAGCTGGGTTTTATTTGATCTCTGATGCGTTTGAAAAGTCCTTAGAGCTGCCGAAAGATGACTATGACATTCCTTTAATGATCATGGACCGTACGTTTCAGGAGGATGGCTCACTGTTTTATCCTAGCAGACCAAACGACACGCCAGAAGACAGTGACCTACCAGACCCATCCATCGTGCCCTTTTTTTGTGGAGAAACGATTTTAGTCAATGGAAAAGTATGGCCTTATTTAGAAGTAGAGCCGCGAAAATACCGCTTTCGTATCTTAAATGCGTCCAATACTAGAACTTACGAGCTGCATCTAGATAACGACGCCACAATCTTGCAAATTGGTTCCGATGGGGGCTTTTTGCCAAGACCTGTTCGCCATCAATCCTTTAGCATCGCACCTGCTGAACGTTTCGATGTCATCATCGACTTTTCAGCTTACGAAAACAAAACGATCACTCTCAAAAATACAGCCGGCTGCGGACAGGATGTGAATCCTGAAACAGATGCGAACATTATGCAATTCAAAGTCACACGTCCGCTAAAAGGGAGAGTACCTAAAACATTACGTCCGATTTTCAAACCGCTGCCAACGCTTCGGCCAAGTCAAGCTGATAGAGAGCGTACACTCACACTTAGCGGCACGCAGGATAAATACGGCCGCCCTATCCTATTGTTGGATAATCAATTTTGGAATGACCCTGTCACCGAAAATCCTCGTCTTGGCAGTCTAGAGGTTTGGTCCATCGTCAATCCAACCAGGGGCACACACCCTATTCATTTGCACCTTGTTCAATTTAGGGTTTTAGACAGAAGACCATTTGATACAGAAGTCTATCAATCGACAGGAGAAATCGTGTATACAGGACCAAACGAAGCGCCTCCTTTACATGAACAAGGCTACAAGGACACCATTCAGGCGCATGCTGGTGAAGTCATTCGGATCGTTGCTCGATTTGTTCCATACAGCGGCCGATATGTGTGGCATTGTCATATTTTAGAGCATGAAGATTATGACATGATGAGGCCGATGGATATCATTTAATAAAAATGAAACCACTCTTCCCGTAAATGCGTAGAAACTTGTATAAAACTTCTGATACACCAAAGGGCTAACGGACATCCATTCATTAGCCCTTTCAAAATGGAATAATAAATCGCATGAATGGTTTCTTTGAGCATTCAACACTTAAAATGTTGACGCAGCAAACCGATAATACTACTATATACCCATTGCATCTATCAAAAGGCACATAAGCCACAATGAACGAACAAATGGAAAATTGCGATAAAAAACGGAGGAGTTCAATTTGAATGAAGAAAAAGAGACTTGCCAGGTCACACAAGAAACAGCGGCAGGTAACATAGAAAAGCTTTCAATTCAGGAAAACGAGAGCATTTGGTCAAATATTGAACAGCTAACAATTGAACTCGGTGAACAAAAAGAATTCAACCACTTCATTTTAGATGAAAAACAAAAGGCCATCAGTACATTATCTGCCCTCATTACAAAAGGCGATTGTGATGAAGAATTAAAGACTCATTTTGAACAAGCATTACATATCGGACTTTCTGTCATAGAGATCATGGAGATTATTAAGCACTGTACAAAAGTTGCTGGATTCCCTCACTCCATTAATGCCCTGTTTATCTTTCAAAATTTATTAGACAATAACACCAAATAAATCAGTGAAAACGAGAAGTCATCTGTCCTCTCGTTTTTTATGTACACTCATATTACTCTCTTTCTTTTCCTCTGTCACATAAGCAAAATACGAAAATACCACACGTTTCCTGCTTAAAAATTGCTTTCCCTTCCATGAATTCCTCAATTTCACCATCATTTCAAGCGGCAAAATAAAAAAACGTCCAGTTATATCAAATAACTGAACGTACCCTTTATCGATTGACAGTGAAATTGTTAACAATTCCGCCATCCTTCTCCCAAGCGGCTTCCACTGTTTTCTTCTTGATATTGTATTCAAATATCGTTCTTACCTTTGCTTTTCGTCCGGTGTCATCCTTTAATTCCTTTGCGTTTTTAGCAACACCTAAGAAATAAACAGAAGATCCGTCCGTAGAAAATTGCGGCTGTGCGGCACTTAAAATATGCACATTCTTACTGTTCTTAACGAGTGTCGCCTGTTTTCCTGTTTCTACATCAAGCATTTTAATAGAGGATACTTCTTTTTCGTTTCGCACCTTCACTTCTGTATAAATCAATGTCTTATGATCTGGTGAAAATGAAATATCATTGATCGTTTGCGAGATACGTGTAATACGCTTCCCCTTCGCACCTGTTTGAAGGGTGATCTTCATGGTCGTTGGTTCAGGGTCTCTTCCCTTTTCATTCGCTTCATCGGTTTTCTTGTAATCTTCTTTTAAGGAATAATGCTGGATTGCCAGAAGGTTTGACGCCGGATCATAAGCAAAAGAACTCACCGTATCATCCTTGCTTTTTTCTGGATATAACACCTTCATTTTTTGTGTGTTCAAATCATAAGAAGCGACATAAAATTGTTCGCCAGAATCCTTATTATACCTGAGATATAACTGCTTCCCGTCCCCAGACAGCCTCATACTGTCGATGGAATCATCACTCGTAAACAGCGTTTTTTCTTCATCTGTTTTCACATTCAATTCTCGAATACTCACTTTTTGCGTGTCTTCATCCGTATACGTGTAATATAAAAGCTGTTTCGTAGAATCATAAGCAATCGAAGGATATGCTGTCAGTTTCTCCGTATGAAGCGCCCGGTCATGCAGGTAATACGTATTGTTTAACTGTTGATCTGTAAATGAAACGAGTAATTCGTCTTTTGCATCTTGATTTGTTTTCACTTTTCCTGCATGCTTTGCCTCTTGCCCCGGCTTCATCATGAAGAAAATGACTGCCGCAATCACTGCGACTCCGATGACCGTGATGATCCACCATGTTGATTTTTTCATTGCCTTTCAGACCCTCTCTACAAGAAAAGAAGCCAGAAAATGAACTTTTCCCGCTTCTCTGCATGCCTATGTATTAATAAGTGTAATGCCCTTTTACGACACCTTTACTTGTTTTATACCCTAGTGCTTTGAATGCTTTTGGACTGACGTCTAATACAGCGTTTGGCATTCTGCCTACATCATATTTATATACTGTAATCACTTTATGTGGTTTCGCTTTTGTTGTCACTCTAAGTTTTGTACCTTTTTTCGGTACGTCAAATCCCATTTTAGTTGCTGCATCCCAATGACCGAGTTTTTTTCCATCTGCGCCCTTTTTACCGACACCATTATACCAAGTAATATTGCCGCTTACTTTTTTTGCACTTGCTCCATGTGAGAAACTAAACGCCAAAAATAAACTAGCTACTGTTACGATTGTCGCGATAAGCTTTTTATTCATTAAAAAATCCTCCGTATTTGGTTTCTGCACTTATTATACATGAAGATGCCCCCAGTTATTTTACAGTCACATTACAATTCGGATACAAGTTGACCACTTTATGACCGATTTTGTTCACAAAAAATACCAAAATCGGCCAAAACAATGTAAGTAGCCCCTCTCTTTCATTTTATATAATAAAAGTGAATCCAATTTAAGGAGGAATTTTTATGAAAAAGTGGTTCATCGTTTTGAGTGTAAGTTTGGCCTTCGTTTTGATGCTATCAAGTATCCCTGCCTCAGCAGCTGGTCCCCGTCACGGTGCGATTGTGACACAAACGGATGAAGCCAAATGGTCAGGTATCTCTGCTGATATTGTGCTGCCGAAAACAGCCACTATTAAAAATGGCTATGCGGACTGGTACCTCGGTCTCGGCTCTGCCGTTGTAGAGAGCGGTATTTCAAAAACGTCTTCTGGCTATAAGGTCTTTCTTGGCAGCGGCTCACAAGGCGGCAGTCAATACTGGAACAGTGAGTACGATAAGAGCATTACGGATGGTGCACGTGTCAACTTAAAGCTCATCAACAATGGTGATGGCACAGTGTCACTATACGTCAATGGGAAATTGCGCTATAAGCAGCCTGTTTTCAACCCTAGTCGTCTGAAAAACCTCGATGTCGTCAAAATGGTTCACGGCGTCCAAGATAATGGAACAAACAGCTACTCACAAGCAAGTTTCTCGAATGTACAGCTTCGTGCGAATACTTCAGGAAGTGTCTATAAAAAATGGGATGGAACAATCAAATCATCGCTTTTACGTAAAAATTTAGAGTCTGGTGCTGCGGCTCCTAAATTCACCGTCATTTCTTCTGTTCCATTAAGTACAAGCCTTTCAGCACAATAAGAAAAAAGCGCCCTATTTTGGGTGCTTTTTATTGTTCACAGCTTATCAACACTTCTCTTTTAATCAAAACTAGGATTCGTGGTAACATAAACATACATACTTCGCAGAAAAAAGGAGAACGAACGTGAGAAAAAGTCTACTTGTTTTCATGAGCCTAGTTGCAAGTCTCTTCATACTAGCAGCTTGCTCGAATACGACAAACGAACAAAAAACAGAAACGAAGACACTTCCAACGATTAATGAACGCATTCAAAAAGAAACGAAAGAAGTCATGGAACAGTCTAAACTTATAAAAGACACGGATATCACTGTTGATCAAAAGAAAAAAGTCATTTCTTTAAATGTAACAGCTTCCTCTGATACCAATAGTGATTACGCTGAAGTCATCGGTTTAAACTTTGCCAAGACGCTGGCTATCGGGGCATCAACTGAAAAAGAAAACAATCTGCACAAACCAGAAAATGACAGCCTTGGCGCCCTCTATTCCTTTTACGACCTAAACATCACCGTAAAACAAGAAAACGGCAAAGTACTGGCAAAAGGAAAGAAAAAAACAAATGAAACAAAAATCACGTGGGAAAGAGCCCAATAATTTATGGTTTTTTACGATGAAAAAAGCTTGTAGAGGACTTCTCTACAAGCCTTTTTTCATGTTTATTCAGTCAAATCGTCTCTCATCGCATCGACTAGTGTGTGAATATCTGAGTGAGTCCTTGATGCTATTCGTACCAACAAATCATCTATACACTCATACAAATGATGTTCCCTCAAAATATACTCCTTATAAAATGGAATGACAAAGAAATAGAGCAAATCAGCCAATTCAAGTGCAACGTTATCGTCATCCTCATCTTCTAACGCCTGTCCAACACTTTCAATCAACCAAATCAAATCTGCTTTCTTTTCAATCGGGACATACATCAGTAAATGAATATCATCCGTATCCTTCGTTTGTAAAATCCGCTCAGCCGCTTCCTTTGACAGCGCCCCAATTTCTGTAGAAGATATATTAACAACCGCTAATTCATCCTCTGATCTCACTTGATTCATTTGCAGCAAGTTTTGGTCCATCTCGACTCACTCCCCATTCTCAGATACCTTTATTATAAGGAATTGATCTGATTTTTTATGGAAATAGTGGATTTTTTTATGTAATTTTAAAGAAAATGTGACATTATAAGCCAAGATATCTCATTTCTCTCAAAACAAAAAAAAGCACTCTTGATCATAAGAGTGCTTTTCTCATACATCCTTTACTCTCTCTTCATCGCCTCAGCCATTTCCAGGTCACCCTCTGCTTCCAACTTTTCAATGATGTGAGCATAATCCCTTTCATGGCGATTTTGGCTTAGTTTAAAAGCAGCCTGAACTTCATCAATGATGATTTTAAAGCCCACAATCCCTTTCATTTGTTTCTCTAACAGTTCATCAGACAATGTATCCCATAAAACAGGCTGTTCTCTGTGGCTTTCGTATGTTTCCAGCATCGTGGTTAATTCTTTTACCAGTTCCCCTTTTTCTAACAGCACAGCCTTTCCATATACATGGACAGCCTGATAATTCCATGTCGGTACGGCTTCTTTTTCATACCATGAAGAGGATATATAGGCATGCGGTCCTTGAAAGATGACGAGCACCTTCTCATTTTCTTCAAACGTTTTCCACTGTGGATTTCCAATCGCCATATGCCCTGTAATCACATACGAATCTTCAACTTGATGAAAACTCACTGGAATATGTGTCGCAATGGGTTTTTCATCCGTTGTGGTCACAACTGTTGCAAATGAATTTGATTGAATAAATGATTTGATTTTCTCCATATCTTTCATTTGAAAAAATGATGGAACATGCATGTTCTCTTCCCCCTTTTAGATCAGCTCAGTGTTTTGGTCATAATGAGATCCATTTGCTCTTCGTCCCCCATAAGGAATGCATGCACTCCTGTTTGAACAAACCCTAGCTTTTGATAAAATGCGATGGCCGCTTTGTTGTGCTCCCACACCCCAAGCCAAACATCACGTTTATGATATTTCTTCGCGATCTCAAAGGCTTGATTGATTAAATATCGGCCTAATCCTTGTTTTTGAAAGGACTGCTTAATATAAATTCTTTCAATCTCTAACGCTTCACTTCCCATCTCTTCTGACTGCGCATCATCCATATTGACCTTCAAATAACCAGCAACTTCGCCATTCACTTGAACAAAATAGAACTGTGAAGATGGATGATGTAATTCTTTTAACAGCTGGTTCGGATGAAATGCTGTCTTTACGTAAGCATCGATATGTTCCGCTTTGTTTTGATTCTGAAAGGTTTCTATAAATGTGTCGATACCGACTTTTTGCAGCTCTTCTATATGCTGTTCATTACATGGAATAAAAGTGACGGTCATTGAAGTCATCACTCCTTATCATTTAGTAGCGTCTCTTATTTCCTTTTTTCACATAATCCCAATCTTTTTCGATATTTTTTCTCACCCTTAGAAGATACTCATATATCTGTTCTGCTTCCTCTTCAGAAAATCCATCCAGCGCTACTTGATTCGAATAATCATTTTCTCGTTTGATCATTGGATATACCGCTTCCCCTTTATCAGTGGGAAACAGCTTTTTGATTTTTTTATTCACTCGATCATCTTTCTTCTCAATAAAACCATGCAGTTCTAATTTTTTGATAGCACGAGCAGCCGTTGTTCGATCCACCTTGATCATTTCCGCCAGCTTTTCCTGAATGATGCCAGGCTCTTCACAGATACGCACAAGATACAAATACTGCCCCTTCGTTAAATCGTACTCTTTAAATTCAATATTACTTATAGAATCAAGCGCCCGAGCGATGACGCCAATCTCTCGCAAAATCTCTCTCATTTATCACGACTCCTTTTGTTGCATTTACAACATAAAACATAACAATATTATAGTTTATTTTTGTTGTAAACACAATAAAAAAACACCTTCATTGAGAAAGTGTTTTTTCATTTTCTTTATTTCGCTCGTTTCTTTAATAGTGGTAATCGTTACAAAAAATAACGATCTCTGATCATCGCGAACGAAGGTGGTTAGGCAATGGGAAAAAGAAGAAGAGAGCTCATAATATGCCACTACATTTTATCATATATATTCGTTGCTAGAAGATAATTTCCCTTTATGCAACCGCCTCTTTTTATAACATAATCTCTCCAGTTTTATTAGCCATTATTCGTAAGAGTCCACATAGATTAAAATTAGAATTTTTACCTTTAACAACCATCATTAAAATGATGAATATAATGGTTTAATTTAGGAACTATAAAAAGGTGACCAATCGTCAAGAAAGGAAGGTCGCTTAATGAATATTTTACAATTAGGGAGGATGACAATGGGAATTTTAAGTGGAAATCCAACGGATGAACCTATGCACTATGGTGAAGTGTTTGGTACATGGTCTTACTTGATGGTAGCTAAAGGTTTAGTTGCTGGTTATCAAACCCACTTAAACCATGCAGGTGACGAAGACTTACAAAAATTAATTGAAGAAGCTATTCAGGGTGGGCAACAAGAAATCAAAGAAATTGAAACTTTATTAAAAGAAAATGGAATCGGCTTACCTCCAACACCTCCTGAACGACCTAAAGCTTGTATAGACGATATTCCAGTAGGGGCACGTTTTCAAGATCCAGAAATAGCCGCTGGCCTTTCGGCGAACATTGCGGCAGGCTTAGTATCGTGTAGCACAATTATGGGGCAATCCATTCGAGAAGACATAGCTATGATGTTTGGACAGTTTCATGTTCAAAAGACAGCACTTGGAGCAAAAGCCCTTAGACTTAACAAAGAAAAAGGATGGTTAATTCCACCACCTCTTCATCATAGCAAAGCAGAAGATTGCTAATCATAAGATGATTAAACATTAAAGAGTAGACTTTTAGGGTTTACTCTTTTCTTGCTAAGCTTTAAACTTTCTACAAATTGAAAACTCTCCGTCACTCTCTTTACAGTCACTATATTTTTCCATTCCCATCGATTGCCTCTGAGCCAACATCATCAGCACTAGAAGATCAATTCCTTTAATATACCTAAAAATATCTTCCTCAGATTTAAAAGCTCCTATTACTATAGGTTGTTTAAACATTGATAGCAACTAACCAGTGGTTTAAAAACTTCGAGAGTAGCCTTTCTCTTTTATAGGAATATCTATACTCATATGACTGTTAATATGGAAGAAAAGGCCTCCCAACAGTTTTGCAAACTGATGAAAGGCCTTCTTCTATAGTTAACTTATTTGTCACAGGTTGCCTTGTTTTTAATAACACAAGGACAAATATGACGACAAGAAAAGCATATTATTATTTCAGACGTTGATATAACAAGGTTTTGAAACCCTGATTACATCATGCCGCCCATACCACCCATGCCGCCCATGTCTGGCATTCCGCCGCCTGAGCCGCCTTCTTCTGGTTTGTCAGCAACGACTGCTTCAGTTGTTAGAAGCATTGCTGCAACAGAAGCTGCGTTTTGAAGTGCAGAGCGAGTTACTTTTGTTGGGTCAACGATTCCTTTTTCGATCATGTTTACCCATTCGTTTGTTGCTGCGTTGAAGCCTACGCCAATTTCTTCGTTTTTCAAGCGCTCAACGATGACGGATCCTTCAAGACCTGCGTTGTGAGCGATTTGACGGATTGGCTCTTCAAGAGAACGTAGAACGATGTTTACACCTGTTTGAACGTCACCATCTGCTTCGATTGAAGCGACTTTTTTGTATACATTCACAAGTGCTGTACCACCACCGGATACGATACCTTCTTCAACTGCTGCACGAGTTGAGTTCAGTGCATCCTCGATGCGGAGTTTGCGCTCTTTTAGTTCTGTTTCCGTTGCAGCCCCAACTTTGATGACAGCGACGCCGCCAGCTAGTTTTGCAAGACGTTCTTGTAATTTTTCTTTATCGAATTCAGAAGTTGTTTCTTCTACTTGCGCACGGATTTGGTTGACGCGTGCTGCGATTTGAGCAGAATCTCCTGAGCCTTCTACGATGGTTGTGTTTTCTTTTGTCACAACAACTTTAGACGCGCGGCCAAGCTGACCGATTTCAGTTGATTTCAGGTCAAGTCCTAGGTCTTCTGTGATTAACTCTCCGCCAGTTAGAACAGAGATGTCTTCAAGCATTGCTTTACGACGGTCACCGAATCCAGGTGCTTTGACTGCCACTGCGTTGAATGTACCACGAAGTTTGTTCACAACAAGAGTTGCAAGTGCTTCGCCTTCTACATCTTCAGCAATGATCAATAATGGTTTTCCTTGTTGTACAACTTGCTCAAGTACAGGAAGGATTTCTTGAATGTTCGTGATCTTTTTATCAGTGATTAAGATGTAAGGATTTTCAAGAACCGCTTCCATCTTATCAGAATCAGTCACCATGTATGGTGAAGCATATCCGCGGTCAAACTGCATTCCTTCAACCACTTCAAGCTCAGTTGTGAACCCTTTAGATTCTTCGATTGTGATCACGCCGTCGTTACCTACACGCTCCATTGCTTCAGCGATTAGGCTGCCTACTTCTTCATCTGCTGCAGAAATAGACGCAACTTGAGCAATTGATTCTTTGCCTTCGATTGGTTTAGAAATCTCGTGCAAGCCTTCAAGTGCTACTTTCACTGCTTCTTCGATCCCTTTACGAACGCCAACAGGGTTTGCACCAGCTGTTACGTTTTTAAGACCTTCACGGATCATTGCTTGAGCTAAAACTGTTGCAGTAGTTGTACCGTCACCAGCTACGTCATTTGTTTTGCTTGCAACTTCAGCCACAAGTTTTGCACCCATGTTTTCAAATGCATCTTCTAATTCGATTTCTTTTGCAATTGTTACACCATCATTTGTGATAAGTGGTGAACCGAATTTTTTCTCAAGAACCACGTTACGTCCTTTAGGTCCTAAAGTTACTTTTACAGCATCTGCAAGTGCATCTACACCACGTAACATCGCACGACGTGCTTCTTCACTGAACTTAATATCTTTTGCCATAATAACGAAACCTCCTCAGTCTTTTTAGAAATATATCTCAATGTTTTTTTATGTGATTAACCAATAACAGCTAAAATGTCGCTCTCACGAAGGATTAAATATTCTTTGCCTTCATATTTCACTTCAGTGCCTGCATATTTTGAGAAGATAATGCGGTCGCCTGTGTTTACTTCTAACGCAACGCGCTCACCACTTTCAAGTACACGACCTGAACCTGCTGCAACAATTTTACCTTCTTGCGGTTTTTCTTTTGCAGAATCCGGTAACACAATACCGCTAGCGGTTTTTTCCTCAGATTCAACGAGTTCAATGATTACGCGATCGCCTAATGGCTTTAACATAAGAAACAACCTCCTCAATTTTTATATGTAGTCTTTTTTAGCACTCATCACCAGTGAGTGCTAACACATTTATTATAATAAAGAATGTCTTCTGTAATTTCAAGTAAAAACCTTTAAAAATTTTTACGCTTTCATGATCTTTTTTCAACTCAGATTCTTTCCTTTTCATCGAAAAAGAAGACTTGTGTTACAATAAATCTAGTTCTTTTAGTAAAGGGGTTTTCGTTACTTGAAAAAACAATATTGGTACATCATCTTAACGTATATATTGGTGCAGGTTTCTGCGATTCCTTATGTGTTCATCATGAAATGGTTAGGATTCATTCAGACACCGATGACACAAACAGAGCTCTCTAAATTGTCAGGAACATGGACAATCATCAGCTTCTGTATCGGATTAATCATTATTCTGCTCATTCTTCGGACTGTGCCAAAAGCTTCACTTCGAAATGAAGCACCGGTTTCAGTCGGGGTAGCTATCGCCTGGATCATTGGCGGTTTCTTTCTTTCCCTCTTTGCACAATCGATTGCAGGAGCGATTGAACAATATGCATTTGGCATTGGCCGTGAATCCGAAAATACTCAAGCCATCTTATCCATTATGGATGCAGTTCCATGGCTTGTAATTGTCATCGCCCTGATTGGACCGATATTAGAGGAAATCATTTTCCGAAAAATCATTTTTGGTGTGATTTATGAAAAAACGAACTTCTTTATTGGAGCGCTTGTCAGTTCAGTGGTATTCGCAGCTGTACACAATGATTTTGCTCATATCTTACTTTATACTGCGATGGGCTTTACATTTGCCTTTTTATATGCGAAAACAAAACGTATCATCGTTCCAATCGGTGCACATATGCTGATGAACTCGCTCGTCATTCTTGTGCAGATTGAGCCAGTAAGAAAAATGATTGAAGAACAATCTCAAACAATGCAAATGATTATTGGAGGCTTTTTCTCATGAGAAACCCTGTCGTATGGGGCGTCATTTATTTTGCCGTAGGTGTTGCTTTCACCTATATGGCCATTCAAAATCCAGGTGACATGTGGTCATTTTACAGCATTTTGCTGATGGTGTTTGCGGCCTATAATATCAATATCGCGTTTAAAATGTTTGCCTTCTCTGTCAAACTCAAAAAACAGCAGCAAAAATAAATCAAAAACCATTTTCTAATCTCTGGAAAATGGTTTTTTTATGGAGGACAAGTTTTCATGGAACAAGAAAAACTGAACATCTTAAATGAGCAGCATGAAGCGATTGGAGTTGCACCCCGTTCAGATGTCCACGCCCAAGGCCTTTGGCATGAAACCTTTCATTTCTGGCTTCTCAAAAAGGAACATGACACCGTGTATCTCTATTTTCAGCTAAGAAGCCCCGCAAAAAAAGATTTTCCTGCTCTGTTTGATATCACAGCAGCAGGCCACCTTCTTGCAAATGAACAGCCTTCTGACGGTATGAGAGAGGTAAAAGAAGAGCTTGGTCTTTCTATCCCTTTTGAGGATCTGAACTTTGCAGGAGTTATACAGGATGAAATCCATCTGCCAAATTTCATCGATCGTGAATTTAGCCATGTGTATCTTTACATTCATCAAGAAGAAGAGATGAACGTTCAATTACAAAAAGAAGAAGTCGCTGGACTTTACAGAGCAAAGCTAATGGATGCACAGCAGCTTTTCATGAGAAAATGTGAAAATATTCATCTGGAGGGCTTTAAAGTGGATGAAGCCGAAGAACAACGTGAGGAAAACAGAGTAGTCTGTGTACAAGATTTTGTCCCGCATGAGCCTACCTATTATCAACATCTATTTCAAGCGATCAATCAATTCCTTTCACAATAGAAAAAGCATCGTGACCCTTATTTGGATCACGATGCTTTTTTATGAGACATCATAATTTTCTTTCTCCTCTGTCTCTGTTTGCTGCATTTTGCGATAGGTCACTCTCGAAATGACAATACTCACTTCGTACAAAACGAGCATCGGCAAGGTAACCATGAGGTGAGAAACGATCTCTGGCGGTGTAATCAGTGCGGCAATGACAAGGAGGACAAAATAGGCATACTTCCGTATTTTTGATAAAAACATCGGTGTGATGATGCCAAGTCTTGTGAGAAACATCAACACAACGGGCATCTGAAACAAAAAGCCAAATGGAAGTGTTAACTGCATCAGAAATGTAAAATACTCATGAATCCCAATCACTTGCTCTACATTTAAATCATTCGACATCCGCATCAGAAAATCGACGACAAAGGGAAACAAAATAAAATAAGAGAAAGCCACACCGCTCAAAAATAAAAGCAGTGCAATCGGAATGTAAGCAAGTGTCACCTTTCTTTCTTTATCATATAAGCCAGGACTCACAAATGCCCATAGCTGATATAAAATCACGGGACACGTCAAAACCAAAGCAATGACAAATGCGAACTGCATAAACACGTACAGAGGATCTGTGAGCTTAAACGCGTTCAGCGTCAGTGTCGCCGCTTCATCCGTATTTTGTAAATACACAATGACCGGCTTAGCGAGAAAAAAACCTGCCACCATAAAGGCAACAAAAAACATCGCAATGATCACTAAACGTTTTCGCAGTTCCACAATATGCTCCATAAGCGGCATATCTTTGACATTCATGAAGCTCATCCTATTCTACTGATCTTCTTTTTTCTTATTTTCTTCCTGATCATCAGCTAAACCTTTTGTGGCATTTTTAAATTCACGTAATGTATCTCCTGCTGCTCTTCCTAATTGAGGAAGCTTTTTCGGCCCAAAAATAATGAGCGCAACAATCGCAATCAGAACCAAACTTCCAGGACCAATCGGACCCATTTGCTCCACCCCCTTTACCCCTTTTCGTCAATCCTCCTGTGTAACAGAGTAATGCTTTAAGAAATACACAAGAGACTGAAGTTCAACCGCCAAATCTATATGATGAATTCGAATGTGTTCCGGCACATTCAATCGAGCCGGCGTAAAGTTAAGGATTCCTTTGATGCCAAGGGCAATCAAACGATCTGTAATGGATTGAGCTGCTACGGCAGGTACTGTCAAAATGGCAACAGGAATATCTCCTACCTCTTGAACATGCTCTTCAAGCTTATCCAAATCATAGACAGGCACGCCGCCTATCTCACTTCCTATTTTACTCTCATTGACGTCAAAAGCCATTGAAATTTTTGTATTATTATTTTTGATGAAATTATAGTGTAAAAAAGCAGTCCCTAAATTCCCGACACCGATGAGCATGACATTGGTCATTTCATCTTGGTCAAGTGTCTTTCTGAAGAAGGTCAAGAGGTAATCGACATTATAGCCATACCCTTTCTTCCCAAGTGCACCAAAGTACGAAAAATCTCGGCGAATGGTGGCAGAATCCACTTTGACTGCATCACTAAGCTCTGCCGATGACACCCTTTGTTTTCCTGATGCATGCAGATTTTTTAAAAAACGGTAATATAGCGGCAAACGTTTGGCTGTCGCTTGTGGAATTTTTGACTGATCTATATTCATATAAGGTCCTCCAACTTAAATATCAGATGCTCTGTGAAAATCACCGTTTTTCCCGCCTGTCTTTTCAATTAAATAGGTAGGACCGATGATCATGCCTTTATCAATCGCTTTGCACATGTCGTAAACGGTCAGTGCACATACTGAAGCAGAAGTGAGCGCTTCCATCTCCACACCCGTACTTCCTTTTGTTTTCACCTGTACTTGTATGTTCAGAATGTACGCATTTCCGTCTTCCTCCCAATCAAAGGAGATATCCACGCCTTTTAGTGCAAGCGGATGACACATTGGAATGATGGTAGATGTTTGCTTTGCTGCCATGATGCCAGCAACCTGTGCAACAGACAGCACATCCCCTTTTCCAATTTCACGTTGTTGTATTTTATGAAACACTTCTTTTATCATACGAACGCTTGAAGCAGCAACGGCGGTTCTCACTGTAGACGATTTGTCACTAATGTCGACCATCTTTGCTCTTCCCTGTTCGTTAAAGTGGCTAAATTGACTCATCTTTCAACGCTCCCTCACTCAAATGATACACTATTTTTTCCTATCTGTCTTTCATTTGAATATGGCGATTGTATGTAACATTTGCCGGTTTACTGCTGATAAGCTACACTTAACATATTATAGCAGAGGTGAAGTTACATGATGATTCTACAAGTGAATCAGCTGTCCAAATCGTTTGGTGCTGATACCGTTTTAACGAATATAAAATTAGAAGTCAAAGCAAGGGATCGGATTGCCATTGTAGGTCGTAACGGCGCAGGCAAATCCACGCTTTTGAAAATCATTGCCGGTCAATTGTCTTACGAGCAAGGTGAGATCATCAAACCGAAAGACCTATCGATCGGCTATTTAGCACAGCATACCGATGTGACATCTACACGTACGTTAAAAGACGAATTATTATCGGTTTTTGATCATTTAAAAGGGATAGAACAAGAGATGAGAATCATTGAGGAGAAAATGGCTTCCTCCACAGGTTCTGAGCTGGATTCCCTCATGAAAACCTATGACAGACTGCAGCAGGAATTTAAAGATCAAGGCGGCTATCAATACGAAGCAGATGTCCGCTCCATTCTTCATGGGCTGGGCTTTAGTCACTTTGAAGATGAGACAACCGTTCAATCCTTAAGCGGCGGCCAGAAAACCCGTCTAGCGCTTGGAAAGCTCTTATTAATGAAACCAGAACTCTTAATTCTGGACGAGCCGACCAACCATTTAGATATTGATACCTTATCATGGCTGGAGCAATATTTGCAAAATTATACAGGCGCCATTCTGATCGTGTCCCATGACCGCTACTTCTTAGACAAAGTGGTGAACCATGTGTATGAAGTCTCAAGAACTGCCATGAAAAAGTTCGCAGGCAACTATAGTAAGTATCTTGAACTGAAAGCTGAGCAGCTAGAGCGTGATATGAAGCTCTACGAAAAGCAACAAGGAGAAATCTCAAAGCTCCAAGACTTCGTAGATCGCAACCTGGCAAGAGCCTCAACCACAAAGCGCGCTCAGAGCAGACGCAAGCAGCTGGAACGGATGGATCGTTTAGATAAGCCATTAGGTGATGAAAAATCCGCAAACTTTCATTTTGATATTACGAGACAAAGCGGCAATGATGTGCTGAAGGTACATGATCTCGACATTCGTTATGATGAAAAAACACCGCTCCTATCCTCCCTTTCTTTTCAGATCAAACGTGAGGATAGCGTGGCACTCATTGGTCCTAACGGGATCGGGAAATCAACCCTTTTAAAAACGTTAACGAACACATTAACGCCTGTAAAAGGCGACATCACCTTTGGATCTCATGTCACGATCGGCTACTATGACCAAGAACAAGCCAAACTGACATCATCCAAAAAAGTGCTCAATGAGCTTTGGGATGACTATCCTCATATGAATGAAAAAGAAATTCGGACATGTTTAGGGAATTTCCTTTTTTCTGGTGATGACGTCTTAAAGCCCGTTCATGCATTAAGCGGTGGAGAAAAAGCCCGGCTTGCCCTGGCAAAGCTGATGCTCCAAAAAGCCAATTTCCTAATACTTGATGAGCCTACGAACCATTTGGACTTAGATAGTAAGGAAATTTTAGAGAATGCGCTGATCGATTATCCAGGAACCATCTTATTTGTTTCGCATGACCGTTATTTTATTAATCGACTAGCAACGAAAGTATTCGAGCTGTCGCGAGCGGAAACAAAAGAATACCTTGGTGACTATGACTACTACCTTGAAAAGAAAAATGAACAATTAGAGCTTGAGGCGCTTCAAGAAAATGAACCGCTTAAAAAACAAGCAGCAAAGCCAGTAGAAACAGCAAAGCTTTCTTATGCGGAAGAAAAAGAACTGAAAAAGAAAGAAAGACAAAAGCAGCGCAGAATCGAGGAAATTGAAAAGCGGATTGCTGTCATTGAAGAGAAACTTGGTGAAAATGAAGAGCTTCTATGTGATCCTGCTATTTTCCAAAATCATGAGAAGGTCCAAGACATTCAAACAGAAAATGATACGCTTAATCAAGAGCTTGAATCACTTTTCGCGGAGTGGGAAGAGCTATCCGAATCTTAAAGAGTGCCCAAATGGGTGCTCTTTTTTCTTTCAGTGAAAATTTATTATCCACATTAATATCCACAAAAACTTCTTTGTTATTCTTAAAAATTTTGAACTTATCCACTTTATTCACAGGTTTTTAACCACATATCCACACAAAATTTCTTTTTTATACACATTCTCTTCATTTTAAAACAAAATTTTCAAATAATTGTGGATATATAACGTTTACATGTGAATAAATCGCTTTCATTGAAAATGAAAAAAACCTGTGTATCCACAGGAGTTTTCATTCATATGAGACAAGCGGTAAGCCCGGCTGGCCATTCATCGCCATATCGCCTCTTATTCCCTTTTCAAACGCAATGGTTCCAGCAGCAGCGATCATGGCTGCATTGTCTGTGCAAAGAGATAACGGCGGAATAATGACCTTCACGTCAGGTAGCTTTGTGAATGCTGTCGTCAAAGCTTCTCTCAGTCCTTTATTGGCAGCGACTCCACCAGCTAGGACAACCTGCTTTACGCCATAGGCCTCAGCCGCTTTTAATGTTTTCCCAACAAGCACCTCAATGACGCTTGCTTGAAAACTTGCTGCCAAATTCTCTGGAGCAATTGTTTCTCCCTTTTGAGATGCATTGTGTAATGTGTTAATTACAGCTGATTTTAATCCACTAAAGCTAAAGTGATAGGAACCTTCTTCAAGCCATGCACGAGGAAGTTTAATCGTTGGCTCTCCTTCATGTGCTAACCGATCAATATGAGGTCCACCTGGATACGGGAGACCCATCGTCCGAGCCACTTTATCGTAGGCTTCTCCAGCCGCATCATCTAATGTTTCTCCGATGACCTCAAAAGATCCATGCTCCTTCATTAGCACAAGTTCAGTATGTCCACCAGAGACAACAAGAGCCAAACATGGAAACTGTAATTCATCTACAAGCTGGTTTGCATAAATATGCCCAGCAATATGATGTACACCAACAAGAGGAATCTGATGAGCAAAGCTTAGTGCCTTGGCTGCGTTGACACCGATCAGAAGGGCACCGACTAAGCCCGGTCCTTCTGTGACAGCAATGGCATCTAAATCCTGAAAGCTCATATTGGCCTGTGTCATCACTTCTTCCAATACGATGGTAACTTGTTCCACGTGATGTCTTGAAGCGATTTCTGGTACAACACCGCCAAATCGTTTATGACTTTCTATTTGCGAGGCTACAACATTCGCCACAATTTCTTTCCCATTTTTTACAATGGATGCAGCTGTTTCATCACAGCTTGTCTCTATACCTAATATGAATCGATCTGTTTGTTCACTCATTTATATTCACCCACATGACCAATGCATCTTCCCCATTATCCGTATAATAATTCTTTCGAATAGAAGCTGGTCTGAAACCAAGCTTTTCATAAAGGGATTGTGCAGGTGTATTCGAAACCCGCACCTCTAAAGAAAGATGATCTGTCTTTTTTTCTTTGCAAAATTCCATGACATATCGCAGCAATGCTTCCCCGTAGCCCTTTCCTCTATGCTCAGGGAGAATCGCAATGTTCGTAATTTGTGCATCGTCCATGACGATCCAGACCCCGCAATACCCAACAGGCTGTTTATCTTCTTCAATGAGGAAATAATGGCTGTACTGGTTATGGAGAATCTCATAGACAAATGATTCTTTTTTCCAAGGTGCAGTAAATGAATGCACTTCAATCGTATACACCTCTGGAATGTCCGCTACCGTCATTTTTCGAATCTCTGTTATGTTGAGATTATTTTTGTCCTTCAAGCCATTTCACTTCCGCTTCTGCCAAACGAATATAGTTAGGAACAAGCTGATGAACATCTTCAGCAGGACGATCTGTCCCTAAAAACGCAAGCATTGAAGGTCTTGGGTTTTGAAAAGCTCCCTCTGCTATCACAGCAGTTTCTCCTAAAATGGAGCGAATGCTCTCTTCATGAAGATGCACATCCTGCCCAAGAAATAGGACAGGCTTTCCTGTCTGCTTCAGCTCATGAAGCCAATCCGTGAGCAAGATATTTTGGTCTGGTTTGATCTCTTTAATTTTTCCTTCTTCAAACGTATATAGCCCAGTATAAACTTGTCCTCTTCTCGCATCAAATAGTGGCGAGATCCATCCATCAAAGTATTGACCATTTGCCGCAAGTGTTTCTAAACTTGAAACAGCCGATATCGGGATAGACAGCGTCCACGCGAGTGTTTTTGCAATGGTCACACCAATTCGGACACCAGTGTAGGAACCAGGTCCTTTCGCTACAACGATTTTACTTAGTTCACTTGGCGCTACACCACATTCTTTCATTAATGCCTCAACAGTCGGCATCGCTCGGACGGAATGGTTCTTTTTTAAATACGTGATGCTCTCACCAATCACTGTGGAACCTTTTACAAGGGCAATTCCTAGTGTATGGTTAGACGTATCAATTGCCAGTATGGTCAAATTCTTTCATCTCCTTACAAAGGGTCTTATAGCGTTCCCCTTTTGCACTAAACGTGAGATGACGTTCTTCTTCACGTTCTGTTCTCAGCATTTCTATTTTCAAATAGGTGGAAGGCAATTGAGGTCCAATGAGATGTGCCCACTCAACCAAGCATACACCTTCGCCCTCAAAATATTCTTCGAGCCCAATATCTTCTTCCGCATCTTCCATGCGGTACACGTCCATATGATAAAGTGGCAGTCTGCCATCGGTATATTCTTTAATAATCGTAAAGGTAGGGCTGTTGACGATACGGGTAATCCCTAAGCCTTCTGCAAAACCTTTTGAAAAAGTAGTTTTGCCTGCACCTAAATCCCCTTCTAATGTCAAAACATCGCTTGGCATCACAAGTTTGGCCAAAGCAGCGGCAATTCGTTTCGTCTCATCCGCACCTTTTGTCGTCCATGTTAATTTCACAGTTATGTCACCTCATTTCTTAAAATGATTATATCCTTTTTTCATTAACATTGTTTGCTGTTTATTGTCTTTTAATATAACGCTTGCTGATTGATCACCTTTGACTTGTCCAATGCGTTTGACTTGAATGTCTTCTTTTCTACATTGCATTTCAAAGCTTTCCCAATCAGCCTCTGGAATCGTACCAGTTAATACAAAGTCTTCCCCGCCAAATAACACCCATTCCAGCCAGTCTTTACGCAGCACTGGTAAATCTGGATGTGTGGGGAGCTTGTTTGCTTCTATCTCTATCGTCACATGACTCGCTTCGGCTATCTCATTCAGCTCACTCGCTAATCCATCACTCACATCATTCAAGGTGACCCGTGGGAAGCTTGAGCAAATATGTCCAGCAGCAATGTGAGGCTGAGGCTTTTTATGACGATCAAGAAAAAAGGCTTTGTCGACTGCCTTGGTAGGGGTTACTTCGTTCATTAAAAGTGATAAGCCAGCAGCTGATGAACCAAGCTCACCTGTGACAAAGACGACGTCTCCTGTCTGAGCACTGTGACGATAACAAGCTGTTCCCTTGGGAACCTCGCCAATGACCGTCACTGTAATGACAAAGTCACTGCGAGTGGCGACTGTATCTCCACCAATTAAATCCATATGATAGGTGTCAGCCAATGCTTTCATTCCCTCGTAAAGAGCTGAGACGATCGTCTCATCACCATGAGGGGGGATCGCAATCGATACAAGATAATACTTTGGGGTTCCTCCCATTGCGGCGATATCACTGACATTGACCGCTAGTGCTTTAAAGCCAATCTCAAAAGGTGTGGAAAAATCAAAGCGAAAATGAACATACTCCACCATTGTATCAACACAAACGACCTCTTCACAATGTGAATGAGGTTGATAAACACTTGCATCATCACCGATGCCCATAACCAAAGAACGCTGATGTGTTTCTTTTGGTGTAATTCGGCGAATAAGATCAAATTCATCCATAAAAAGCAGCCCCTTCATGCAATCAATTGATTGAGTAGACACGATGTCAGACATAATTAGTATTAGTGTAAGCCAATATGAGTTTCAATTCCAATTAAAAATGATATAAAGAAAGCCTGGTATGAAAAAACCAGGCTGGGTTGAAGTGATCTATCTTTTTCTTTTCACATAACGTGTAGCCAAACACAAACCAATTCATTGCATCTTGGATACGTACGAAAAGAAAAAGACATAAAAAAAAACGAAACTATACGTTTTCGTTTACAAGTCATAAAAATGGCGGTCCGGACGGGACTCGAACCCGCGACCTCCTGCGTGACAGGCAGGCATTCTAACCAACTGAACTACCGGACCATTTTGGTTGCGGGGGCAGGATTTGAACCTGCGACCTTCGGGTTATGAGCCCGACGAGCTACCGAACTGCTCCACCCCGCGATGATATAAATATGACAAGCTTGGCGGCGTCCTACTCTCACAGGGGGAGACCCCCAACTACCATCGGCGCTGAAGAGCTTAACTTCCGTGTTCGGTATGGGAACGGGTGTGACCTCTTCGCTATCGCCACCAAACCTGATGGA
>NZ_PVRF01000003.1:0-396119 GCF_002998655.1 Bacillus sp. GBSW19 | reverse complement strand
AGGTTACCCACGTGTTACTCACCCGTCCGCCGCTAACATCCGGGAGCAAGCTCCCTTCTGTCCGCTCGACTTGCATGTATTAGGCACGCCGCCAGCGTTCGTCCTGAGCCAGGATCAAACTCTCCGAAAAAGTACAAAACCGAAGTTTTGTTTTTCGTCAGCGTTTGACTGACTACCTATGATGTTTCATAGGATTTTTTTATAAAAACTCGAATTAACAGGTACGTTTTGTCTTGTTTAGTTTTCAAAGATCACGTTTCAAAATGGAGCGGGTGATGAGAATCGAACTCACGACATCAGCTTGGAAGGCTGAGGTTTTACCACTAAACTACACCCGCGTGATTTGTATTGGCGCGCCCGAGAGGAGTCGAACCCCTAACCTTTTGATCCGTAGTCAAACGCTCTATCCAATTGAGCTACGGGCGCTTAATCAGGCGACTTAATTATCTTAACATATCGTTTTTATCAAGTCAACATCTTTTTAAAATTTGTTTGTCGCATGTGTTTGAATGTCTTTGTTTCAAATACGTCATCAGCGACGAATAAAAATATACCATGGATCACATAAATGGGTCAATACATTTTTCTAAAAAAGTTTCATATTTTTTAAGAAGTGGTTTTTTCTTAGATAAATAGAGATGCAATAGCCCTATTTTCTTCTCTTTCTTCATAATTCTAATGATTCTTAAATAAAATCTTTCTAAATCCAAAGGAGGACAAAACATGGTCACATAGAATTTTTATTTATTGGAAAATTCTTAATATTTTCCAAGCATTTAAAGGAGGTAGGAGATGATGAAAAAGTTCGTCGCTTTTCAAATCATGATCGCTTTGGTGATAGGAGCTCTTATCGGCCATTTCTTTCCTGACTTCGGGATGGCACTGCGGCCAATTGGAGATGGATTCATCAGATTGATTAAAATGATCGTTGTTCCTATCGTTTTCTCTACCATTGTTATTGGTGCAGCTGGCAGTGGCGGTATGAAGAAAATGGGCAGCCTAGGATTAAAGACGATCATTTGGTTTGAGGTCATCACAACCATCGTTCTAGGAATTGGTCTATTGCTGGCTAATGTTCTAAAGCCTGGCGTTGGCCTTGATTTCTCTAAATTAGCTAAGAAAGATATTGGTGAATTAGATGGCTATACGCAGAAAGTCGTCGACTTTAAACAAATGGTACTCGATATCATTCCAACGAATATCGTCGATGTCATGGCTCAGAATGATTTACTTGCTGTCATTTTCTTCGCCATATTATTTGGTGTAGCCGCAAGCGGCATCGGTAAAGCATCCGCTCCTGTTCTCACCTTCTTTGAATCAGTGGCACAAATTATGTTTAAGCTAACGCAGATGGTCATGGTGACAGCACCTATTGGAGTTCTTGCATTAATGGCTGCTTCCGTTGGCCAATATGGCATTGTTTTATTAATCCCAATGATGAAGCTTGTCGGGACTGTATTTTTAGGATTATTCATTATTCTCTTTGCTTTGTTCCCTCTGGTCGCACTGATCTTCCGTTTTAACTACTTCGAAGTTTTAAAAATGATTTGGGATTTGTTCTTGGTTGCCTTCTCTACTACAAGTACAGAAACTGTCCTTCCTCAGCTTATGTCACGAATGGAGAAATACGGGTGTCCAAAAAGAATCGTCTCCTTTGTCATTCCATCTGGTCTCTCTCTCAATTGTGATGGATCAAGTTTATATTTATCGGTTTCCTGTGTGTTTCTTGCACAAGCGTTTGGTGTCGACATGAGTTTGTCACAGCAGCTTTTGATGATGCTTGTTCTTGTGTTAACGAGTAAAGGGATTGCAGCAGTGCCATCCGGTTCACTCGTCGTTCTTTTGGCAACCGCCCATGCAGTAGGTCTTCCAGCAGAAGGCGTCGCCATTATCGCCGGTGTTGATCGAATTATGGATATGGCACGAACAGGTGTGAATGTTCCAGGGCATGCCGTTGCATGTATTGTCGTATCGAAATGGGAAAAAGTATTCCGTGAGTCCGCATGGGAAGTTCCAAAAGCAGGTGAGGAAACAAAAGGGATGTAATGTTATATGAAGGAAAGGGGTTCCCCTTTCCTTTTCTTATGATAAAAATGCTTGCTTTAGGACCGCTTTGCCTTGAGGTTGCAGCTGCACTTCTGCATATGCGCCATTAATCAGCGTCATTTGTGGCGGGACATGCCCACAATCTATATCGTAGAAAATGGGGATTTGTAATTCCTTTTGTAATTCTTCATATACGTCCCGATATTGATACCCTTCCACTGGCACATCAACTGCACTTCGCCCAAACATGATACCTGAACAGTGGTCAAACCACCCGGCTAGTTTTAATTGAACAAGTGATCTCTTCATACTTGCAGCATTTAATGCGCAGTTTTCGAAGTACCAGAGAATCGGTTCACCTTTTATGAATGTTTCCTGAAAAGCTTTAACGTCTCCAAAAGGTGTCCCCGCTAAGTGACGTATGATATCAATGCAGCCTCCCATCAGTCTCCCCTTCACCGCCATCTCCTGCAGATGAACCGTGCGCCATCTTGTAGGCTCTGTTAAATGAAAGACATGTTGACTCGGGGTGTCATGCTGCCATTCCTTTTGATACTTATATGAAGAAAACTGAGTAATGTCCATCTCCTCTTCTGTGGAAAGCACTTTTTCCCACATAGCAGTCGTTTGATCAGACTCTTCCCCTCGTAAATCCACTAAGTTTGGGCCATGTGCTGTAGCAATGCCTGTTTTTAATGTAAATGCCAGCAAGAGTGCACTCGTATCTGAGTAACCAAGAATCCACTTTTTGTGCATCGTTGAGAAATCAAGGTGCTCTAGCACTTCCATCAAAAGCTGTCCTCCCCATGGCGGGATGATGTGGTCAATCTCATCGCACGTCATCATATACTGAAGCTCGTTTGCTCGTTCTATGGCAGGCGCTGATTTTGCCTTTTCCTGGTGCCATACCGTCTCTCCACATATGACATCATAGCCTCTGTTTTTCATTCGTTCACATGAGAGCTGAAACATGTCATGCAAAGATGGCTGTACACCTGAGGAAGGTGCTGTGACACCAATCGTTTGTCCTTTTTGTAAATGCGGAAATTGTATCATCCTGTTTCCCCCATCCTCTCTCAATCTCTCAAACCTACCCATTTTAAAGAAAATGCCCCTTTTACAAGGGACATCTCCTCTTATTCCTTTTGACGCAGCACAGTATAGACCCCTGCAAATATACATAGAATTCCAATGAATGAGCGTAATCCCATTTCTTCTCCCAAAAGCAGCCAGCCAAGAATGGCACCTACGATCGGTTGAAAGAAAAAGAATAGACCTCCGCTTGAGGCATCCATCAATTGAAGCCCTCTATTCCACAAAAAGAATGCTAAAGCTGTTGAAATGATGCCTAGATAAAGAATACCGCCCCAAATCTCTGGCCTTGCCATCTGCTCCACATCTAGGTGAGGTAAACGAAATAATACTGGCGGTGTTAAAACAATGAATGCAATGATGATCGCATATGTGGTTGTCACCACCTGAGGGTATTTTCCTGGAACTCGTTTTAGCAAAACAGACATAAGCGCCCATGTTAAAGCAGCGATGACCAATGAAAGACCGCCAACAAATTCATCTGTTTGCACTGCGACTGGTCCAATCATGAGCAATACACCTGCTGTAGCAAGCAGGATGGATGCGCACTTTCGAACAGTCATGGCTTCTTTTAATAGAAAGAACGCAAACAGCACCATAAACGCAGGTGTTGCAGATGTGATAACGGCCCCCATTTGTGCAGACGTATACATCGTCCCGATTTCTTGGGTCACGATGGAAAGAAAATTTCCGATCAGCCCAATCACCACTATAAGCGGGATATCTTTTTTATCTAATCGAAAGGAATAGCCCAAGCGCCAAATGGCGAACACCAAAACGACTCCTGCTACAGCATATCTCATCCAAACGAGCTCAAGTGGCGGAACAACCGCTACTGTTACTTTGACAACAACGTACATTCCGCCCCAAATACTTGCAGCGATTGCTAGGTAAAGGGCGCCTATATATTTTTCATTCATCTTTTTCCCTCCGTTACTGGATATTTTGATGACCATATCCACAAACGGAGATCACTCTCCGTTATGGACGGAGGGCATTTGGAACATCATGTTCAAACAAAGGCTTCCATAGCATTGCCGTCACTCCAATTATTTTTATTTTCTGATACTTTATAACAAATTCTGGTTGACTTCAATCCTTTTTTGTCACCTTTTTTCTTCATATAATAGAAGATAAGCGGCTATTGACATGCTGAATTCGTTTTCATATAGTAAGTAAAACTATAGATGGTCACGCAGAAAAGGAGTAGAGGTCGTTGGATATTGAAGCTAGAAAACACATTCCCAGCACGGAGCATGAACCATTTCTCGAGGGAATAAAAGATTGTGTGCCAACCCTGCTTGGTTATATGAGTATTGGGTTTGCCTTCGGAATTGTTGGAATTAGCGCACAGTTGAGCTTATGGGACATTGCGCTTCTATCAATCTTTATTTATGCAGGTGCTTCACAGTTTATTATCTGTGCACTGCTTGTCACTGGAAGTCCCCTTTCCGCTATTATTCTCACTACATTTATTGTGAATCTGCGTCATTTATTGCTCAGCCTGACGCTGGCTCCTCATTTTACACGCTACTCTGTGAAACAAAACATTGGATTCGGTCTATTGCTGACTGATGAATCCTTTGGCGTAGCCATGAATAAATTAGCTCAGCATGGCAAGCTGAATAATCGGTGGATGCATGGGCTGAACATAACGGCTTATTTGTGCTGGATTGCTGCCTGTATACTTGGCGGCATTTTTGGACACTGGATTTCAAATCCTGAAGCCCTTGGTCTTGATTTTGCCCTTTCCGCTATGTTTGCTGCGCTGTTGGTTCTTTCTTTGCAAACTGTGCCTAAAAGTAAGTTAACCCATCGCCTGTCACTTGTTTTGTATATGGTCGTTGCAATGTTTGTTCTGCTTCATTTTGTTCCCTCACACGTGGCTGTTCTGTTAGCCACCATGATTGTCGCAACCATTGGGGTGGTGACAGATAAATGATCAGCAGTTTTATGATATGGCTGATTCTCGGCTGTATGATTGTAACCGTCATTCCAAGGGTCGTTCCCTTTTTATTTGTAAGAAGTATCGAGCTGCCTGAAGTGGTGCTTAAGTGGTTATCGTTTATTCCCATTTGTATCTTTACAGCTTTGATTGCAGAGCATCTGTTCATTCATACCACAACAGGCGTCACCATTCACTGGATGTACCTTACTGTCTTAGTTCCGACCGTACTGATCGCTATTTGGACAAAAAGCTTGTCACTTACTGTTCTTGTAGGCGTCATGCTGATGGGAACTGCTAGATGGTTTTTCTAAAAGAAAAAGCTTAACCGCATGTGGTTAAGCTTTGTTTCATTTTACGATTCCGTATACAAATCCATCGTAACCCTTTTCACCAACAGTTTGAATGGCTGTAGCCTCTATTCTTGACTCTTGTTTGAGTAAATTGAAAAATTCACGAGTTCCCTGCACTCGTTCATCCCCATCAGAGTCATGAAGGACTGCTCCATTTCTGACGACATTGTCTGCAATAATGACTGTTCCCTTTTTCGAGAAATGTAACGCCCACTTTAGATATTTCGGGTTGTTCGGTTTATCTGCATCAATGAAAATCAAATCGAATGGAAGCACATCCCTCTCTTTTAACTGAGATAGCGTATCCAATGCTTCTCCTAGCAAAATGCTCACCCGTTCCGATAAGCCCGCTCTGCTGATGTTTTGCTGCGCAATCTGTACATGGTGGCTGACAGCCTCTAATGTGATGAGTTCTCCATCCTCTTCAAGAGCACGCGCCAACCAAATGGTACTGTATCCACCGAGTGTCCCGATCTCTAAAATGCGCTTTGCATTCTTGGTTTTTGCTAATAAATAAAGCATTTTCCCTTGAGCTGGTGACACATCAATTTCTGGCAGGCCTGCTTGCTTATTAATAGTAAGAGCTTGCTCCAAAACATCATCTTTAGGAATCAACTTGTCTGTGAGATACTCGTCAACTTTCTCCCACACTTGCTTCATCTCAACCATCTCCCTTAATCATGTCTTCTGTTTCAAGTCTACATGATGATAGCGAGCGCGTATAATCAATTCTTTTCACACATCTATTCATTTTATTGATGAAAGACATGTCATGATGGAGACATGAAGCAGTGCCATGTTTTCGGATTTACTGGTTGAGGTGATTTTTCAAATCCCCTTTTTTATCTTGAAGCTTTCCTTTTGCCTGATCCTTTTTCCCTTCTGATTTCAGATTTTGATGATCTGTTGCTTCGCCAAGCTTTTCTTTCACTTGACCTTTGACTTGATTTGTTTTTCCTTTCGCTTTATCCATATGTCCTTTTTCTTCACTCATTTGTTCCACCTCCACGTTTGATACTATTCATTTAGCCTTTTTGAGAGATACAAAACATCTGAGTGTGCGATCCAAGAAACTACAGCAACATGAAAATCCAGCCAAGGTCGGCTGGATTAAAAATAATGATCTATAAGATAGACTTAAAAGCTTTAACCTGTTTTACTCTGATCGTATTCAACCAGATCACCTAGAATTTCGTCAATCTGATTCATCATCTCAGTTTCAATTTTCACCTCAGATGCTAAAGCATTCTCCCTCACCTGTTCTGGACTAGAAGCACCAATAATTGCTGCAGAAACGTTCTGGTTTTGCAGTACCCATGCTATCGCAAGCTGAGCGAGAGTAAGATCAACCTCTTGTGCGACGGGCTTAAGCTTTTGGATCGCCTCTAAGGTGTTATTATTCATCCAGCGTTGAGCAAGGTTTTTAAAAAAAGGTTTTCCAGCAGATGAGTTAGCACGCGAATTAGTCGGAAGTGATTTTCCTGGGAGATACTTTCCAGTAAGGATCCCCTGCGCCAAAGGCGACCATACTACCTGGCCAAGTCCTTCACGCTGGCAGGTCGGTATTACATCACTTTCAATGATTCTCCATAACATGGAGTATTGAGGTTGGCTGGCGATAAGGGGGACATTTAGCTCTCGTGCAAGCGCTGCCCCTCGAGTAATTTGTTCTGCTGTCCACTCACTTACACCAATATAGTTCACTTTACCCTGTCTTACTAGATCTGCGAAAGCTAACATCGTTTCTTCCAGAGGTGTAGTTGGATCAAACCTGTGTGCATAGTAAATATCAATATAATCCGTTTGTAAACGTCGCAAAGAGGCATTACAGTTTTCCAAAATATGCTTGCGTGATAATCCTCTATCGTTTTTCCCAGTACCAGTTGGATGACATACTTTTGTACAAAGTTCAATACTCTCCCGCCGGATCCCTTTTAAAGACCTGCCTAGTATCTCTTCAGCCTTGGTGTCTGAATAAACATCAGCAGTATCAAACGTCGTAATACCAACATCAAGAGCAGCTTTCACACAATCATGGGCAGTTTCTTCATTTATCTTACCACCATGATTAATCCAGTTTCCGTAAGCAAGTTTACTAATTGTTAATCCACTAGATCCAAGTTTACTATACTCCATAACAATGCCCTCCTTTTGAAAGAATACTTTCATTATAAAAAGAGGTCGTTAATATGTATAATATATATATTCAGATAAATATATATATATTTTATATAATTAAAAATATTTCCATTAAAAAAGCGCAAAACTGTTTAATAACAATCCTTTGTAATCATTTTACACAATAAGCAAGTATGAAATTTATAGGGGGGCATAAAAAATGGATCTGAGACAAATACGTTATTTTATAATGGTTGCTGAAGAACTAAATTTTAGCCGGGCAGCTGAACGTCTTAAAATGGCACAGCCTCCATTAAGTCAAGAAATTCGTAAATTAGAAGAAGAGTTAGGTGTTACGCTTTTTCATAGAACGAAAAGACAGGTTAAACTTTCAGATTCGGGGAGAGTATTTTTAGAAGAAGCCCGCCGTACGCTTCTTCAAGTAGATAGAACGATTAAAGCAACACAACTTGCAGATGACGGAAGGATAGGTCAGTTAAAGATCGGTTTCGTAGATTCTACTGATATTGTGATCGATATTATTAAAAGGTTTCGAGAAAATTTTCCTAACATCCATCTTGTCTTATGTGAAATGGCTACAGAACAGCAGTTAAAAGCACTATATAAGAAAGAAATTCAAATAGGATTTATTCGTTCTAACCAAAATAATAAGATACTTACCTCAGAAATTTGTTGTGAGGAATCATTAAGCTTGGTTTTGCCAGAAAATCATCCTTTAGCTTCATTTCCCAAAGTTCCAATTCATTTATTAGCCAATGAACCATTTATCATGTTTCCACGTCATCTAGGTGCAGCATTTTATGATTTAATTATCAGCTACTTTTGGGAAAATAGCATAAGTTTAAACGTAGTTCAGGAAGCTATTCAAATGCATACGATTGTTAATTTAGTTGCTGCAGGAATGGGAATCTCTGTGGTTCCATCCTCAGTAGAAAGCGTAAAACGCGCAGGGGTTGTTTATAGAAAAATCCAAGAAACTACACCAAAAGTAAATTTATATGTTTCATGGAGACAAGATGATACATCAACCGTCGCTGACCACTTTTTAACAGTTGTGAGAGAAGCTTATTTAAGTTCTCAGTCTAAATCATGAAGATCCAGACAGGGTCAGCTGGATTAAAAAATACTTATCTATAAGACAGGCTTAAAAGCTTTAACCTGCAATGTACACGTTTCAGGTATGATAGACATAATGGAAAGAAAGGTTGGTGCTCTGTTCAATGATCATCTCTGAAAACATATTCACCGTTCGTGGTTTGACCTATCGTATTCGGTCTGCTGCAATTGGCGATGCCAAGCAGTTATCAGCTCTCAGACTGAAAATTGATGGTGAAACAGAATATTTAGACCGTGAACCAGGCGAAGCCTTTCTTCATGAAAAAGATTTTGAGGTTTTGATTCAAGAGGATGCCAAACAAAGCAGGCATTTATTTTTGGTCGCTGATATTGAAGGAGAGATTGTCGGTTTCTCTAGATGTGAGGGACATTCACTCAAGCGCTCTGCTCACAAAGTGACATTTGGCATCGCCATACAAAAGGATGCCTGGGGCTATCACATTGGCAAAGAGCTTTTAGCCGCTTCTATTGACTGGGCTGATCAGCAAGGCATCCAGAAGATGTCACTTCACGTGCTGGAAACCAACCAAAAAGCCATTCGGTTATATGAGCGCCATGGCTTTCTGATTGAAGGGGTATTAAAAAATGATAAACGGCTGGCAGATGGACTTTATTACAATACTGTTGTGATGGGCAGGCAGAGGCCAAGCTTCTGACTACTTACATCACATAGCCCCATACCATTGAAATCGCACTGTATATCAGAAGCAGCCCCATGACAAACTGGAACGGTTTTTCGTAAGCAGTCAAAAAGCGCTTATATAAAGAGCCAAATAGGCTCCAGCTGAATGTACCGAGAAAGCCAATAAGTGCGAGAATCAATGTCCATATCACATACTGCATATTAGATTGTCCATATGGCAAAACAAAGGTTGAAATCACGGTCAACCCATACAAGATCGCTTTTGGGTTGATAAATTGCAGCATCATACCAGGAACAAAATGATTGTAGCGGTCAAGGGTTTCGTCATCCCCGCCTTTACTTTTCATGATTTTGACAGCTAAATAAATCATGTATGCGGCTCCGATGAACGCCATGACCCAGCCTATTTTCGGCATCACTTGATAAAGAATGATATTAAAGAAGCAACTCAAACACAAAATGACGAGAAATCCGATGCCCACACCTAAACAAAATCGAAATGTTTGCTTGACCCCATATTTATTCGTAAAGACCATGGCCATGATGTTGTTTGGCCCCGGGGTAAAGCTGCTCACAAAAGCATAGATCAACATAGAAAGAATCAAGTTGCCGCCCCCCTCGTGCGTTATTAAGACTTTAATTACTTCATTGCGTATGTTACGTTTTATTGTAACGTTCGGTCTTTATAAAGTAAATAGAGAAAGGAGTTTTTTCATGGAAGATGTACAATCGATTATTTCTAAAAATGTGAGGCTTCTTAGAGATCAAAAAAAATTAAGCCTAGAAAAGATGGCAGAATTAACTGGTGTCAGTAAAACCATGATTGGACAAATTGAAAGAGGAGAATCAACCCCTACCATCACGACTTTGTGGAAAATCGCCAACGGATTAAAGGTGTCTTTTAGTGAGCTCATTTACGCACCACAGCCTGAAATCAAGGTGGTACGCAAGGAAGATGCACAGATTTTAACGGAAGATGACGGGAGATATCGCGTGTATACGACTTTTCCCTTTGATGACCGGGGAAAATTTGAAGTGTACCGAGTAGAAATTGATCCTGGCGGGTCGCTGCATGCGAATGAACATATTGGCGGAACAGAGGAATTGATCACTGTTTTTGAGGGAGCGCTTGATATATCCATTGGTGATGAGCAATACAGCTTAAAGGCCGGCGACTCCATTCGTTTTAAAGCGGACCGTTCGCATGCATATAAACAAACCGGAGAACAAATGGTACGGCTGCAAATGATTCTTTATTATCCTCATGAAAAAAGCTGACAGGCTTGTCCACCTGTCAGCTTTGCGTTTTATTTAATTAAATCCCGGATCACGTACAACCGTTCCAGTAAATGTGACTCTGTATTTTCCTAATCCTAATTCTTCAATAGAGGTTTGTTTTAAAATACCGACCCAGCCATCCTTTGCATAGACAATACTTTCTGGGATGTTCGAGGTCGTATACGTTCTTGTTTCTGAGACAGTTCGACTCGCCTGAACGGTTATTTCACTTTTTGTTTGCTCCTTTGCTTCCACTGGAGCAGCTGTGACCCCGGCACCTGTTAAGACAATTGCTCCAACCAAAACTGAAGACATGACCTTTTTCATAAAAAAAATCCCTCCCTTTTTTTGTTGAACATATTAACCATACCATAATTTAGTCCTTTTATAAGTTATTTTTTCATTTTTTTGAAAATTATGATATGATTGTCTTATGTTGGATAGAGAGTGTTCTATACTTCTATGCTTTTATCCTCATCTCATTCCGTCAAACAATTGTGAACGGAGGTGATTTCATGAAAAAATGGCTCATCTGTTTTCAACTTGTTTTCCTCTTCACCTTGACGACCACACCACTTGCTTCTGCTGCTTCATGTCCTACAGTGAAACCTTGTGTTATTGATCCTTAAGCATCAAAAAGGTCGATCAAACCTATGCACTTGATCGACCTTTTTCGTTATGCTTGCTCTGCTTCCCAGCGGGCAATCTCTTCTCTTACTTTAGGAGCGACTTCTTTTCCAAATAACTCAATGGCTTTTAATACTTGATCATGCGGCATGGAACCAACCGGTACATGAAGCATAAAACGCGTGATTCCTACATTTTTTCTAAGGTGAATCACTTTCTCTGCCACTGCATCTGGATCTCCTACATACAGGGCGCCTTCTAACGTTCTCGCTGCATCAAATGTAGAACGAGTATATGGACCCCAGCCTCGCTCTCTTGCTAATGTGTTCATCACATGCTGTGTGGAAGGGAAGAATTGGTCTGCTGCAAGATCTGTTTCTTCCGCAACAAATCCATGCGAATGTGACGCTACGGTTAATTTCTCTGGGTCATGTCCAGCGTGCACTGCCGCTTGCTTATACAGCTGTACAAGCGGTGCGAACTGTCTAGGACTCCCGCCAATGATAGCAAGTACTAGCGGCAGCCCCAATAATCCAGCACGTACAACAGATTCACGGTTTCCCCCACTGCCGATCCAGATTGGAAGCGGATCTTGAACGGGTCTTGGATATACCCCAACATCTTGAATAGATGGGCGATGCTGTCCGCTCCATGTTACACGCTCGGACTGCTGTAATTTGAGCAGCAAATCAAGCTTTTCTTCGAATAATTCTTCATAATCATTCAGGTCATAGCCAAAGAGCGGGAATGATTCAATAAATGAACCACGGCCTGCCATGATCTCTGCACGCCCGTTGGATAGTCCATCTAATGTTGCAAAATCCTGAAAGACACGAACAGGATCTGCTGATGAAAGGACTGTCACTGCACTTGTCAGACGGATATTCTTTGTCTGTGTTGCCGCAGCCGCTAAGACGACAGCAGGATTCGATGCAGCGAAATCTTGTCGATGATGCTCACCTACTCCAAATACATCAAGGCCGACTTGATCTGCTAAAATAATTTCTTCGACTACTTCTCGAATACGCTGTGCGTGACTGACTGTTTTTCCTGTTTGAAAATCAGGTGTTGTTTCTACAAATGTACTAATTCCTAGTTCCATGAATGGAACCCCCTATCTTATAAGTATGTTACGAATTCAGAGACTGGTTTTCTGTAGCCTCTCGCTTGTCTGCTCTCTACTTTTTCTTTTCCGAGTGTGATCATTAATACAGGAACCAAATCCGACTCGATGTTCAACACATTTTTCATTGCTTCAGGGTCAAAACCGATCATTGGGCACGTGTCCCATCCCTTGTTTTTGGCGGCGAGCATAAACAGCATCGCAGATAATGAAGCATTGCGGATCGCCTCTTCTTTCTGAAAATCCGCTCCTCTCTGTTCATAAAAGGTCATCGTCTCTCTGACCATTTCTTCGTATTGCTGCGTGTTTAAAATGCCAAGCATTTTCAGACCTTCATAGATGTTCCCCGCTTGCTGATAAGCTTTTGGGTCTCCCAGTACAATGATCGCTGCTGAGGCGGAATGCACCTTATATTGTCCAAATGCAGCTTCTCTTACTTGTTCTTTGAGACCTTCTGTTTGGACGACGACATATTGTGTGTGCTGTAAGTTAAAAGCAGATGGTGCCATTTTGACTTCTTCAAATATGCTGTTAAGCTCTTCTCTCGAAATCGAGATATTTGGCAAAAAATTTGATGCGGATCGTCTTTCACGTACCAATGTATCAAAGCTGAGTGTCATCGTGTTTCCCCTTTTCGTGAAGTTGTTTTGCACCTAAACCGATTTTTTTTAGTAATTCAATGAGCCGTTCTTTTTCTTCTTTTTCAATAAAGGATAGGTTTTGCGAAATGACATCTGTGTGTTTAGGAAAAATGTCATCAAACAATTGCTTTCCTTTTTCCGTCAGCAATACATGAAATACACGTTTATCAGAGGGTGCACATTGCCTTTTCACCAGCTCTTGTTTTTCTAGTTTGTTCACGACATATGTCATGCTTCCACTTGGGATTGACAGGATGTCGCTGATCTTTTGGACAGGATGCGGCCCCTTACTATAGAGCAATTCAAGGATCTGAAAGTTCTCAAATCCGATATCATAACGTTCAATGTCTGTTTGGATATTTGTAAAAAGAGCTTGATAGGCTTTCATCCACACGCGGAATAGCCTTAAGTCTAATTCATATTCATGCTGCACCATGGCAACTACTCCTTTTTTCAAGAAATCCTAAAACTAGGATAAATTTATCCTAACACTAGGATATTTTATTGTCAACGAGTTTGTTTCATAAAAAAAGACCACCTCAGGTCAGTGATCCTCTTCTTTTAAGACAAAATGCATTTCAGCTATCTGCTTGTATTGTCGTACTTCTTTTAATGAAAACCTGGATTCCATATCCGCTGGGGAAAACAGAGGAATGCCTCTCCCAATCATGACAGGTGCGATTTGAAGGTAAAGCTCATCAACCAATCCTGCTTTTATGAAAGACTGAAGCAGTTCCCCGCCGCCGACAATCCAGATATGCTGACCTGGTACATCTTTTAATTTTTTCACAAATGATAAGATATCTTCTCGAATGATATGAGTTCCTTTCAGACTGTCTTGTAAAGTACGTGACATGATATAACAAGTCTTTCTTTCATAAGGAAACTCATCTGGTGACAGCTGAAGAACCTGTTCATATGTATTGCGCCCCATGATCAGCGTATCAACTGACGCATAAAAGTCATCATAGTTCGTATCTTCTTCACCCTCTGTCCCTATTAGCCAATCGAGCCGGTGATCCTCTCTCGCTAAATAGCCATCGATACTCATCGCCCCATAAAAAAGCAGCTTCCTTTTCTGACTCAATCCCATCACTCCTTACCCTAAATAAGAACATATATTCTATCCCCATTGTATCAGAAAGGAAAGACAAAGGATACAAGGGTTTGCCATCTTCCATTTTCATGTCTTCAACACCGTGATTCAATAAGGTATCCTCTTCAGGTAATGATATAATAAAGTCAGTTCAATCAATGATCATACTTGGAGGAGAGACTGATGATACGACGACTTGATCATATCGTGTTGACTGTACAACATATGGAGGACACCATTCGCTTTTATACAAACGTATTAGGAATGAAGGAAGAAACCTTTGGAGAAGGCCGTAAAGCGCTTCGTTTTGGTTTACAGAAGATCAACCTTCATGAAGCTGGTCATGAATTTGAGCGGGCAGCGGCTCACCCACTTCCTGGCTCTAGTGATTTGTGCTTTATCACCGATTTAGATATGGATAGTCTGCTGCTGCACCTTCGCAAGCAAGTGGTTCCTATTGAAGAAGGGCCAGTCAGGCGCACAGGTACATTAGGTCCGATTGAATCTGTTTATATCCGTGATCCTGATCTGAATTTAATTGAAATTTCTCGATATATAGAGGAGGGTGATCCGTCATGACCCGCTTATTTTTGAGACCGATCGAAGAGCAGGATTATCCTGGTATTCAAAGAGGATGCCAGCATGCAGAAACTCTTTATATGACTGGCACACGCAAAACGTTCACACTAGAAGAGATTCGTTCAGCCTATACCCGATTTTTACAAGATGACAGCAGACGAGATTTCGCCATTTGTCTGCTAGACACGAAAGAAATGATTGGGGATGCGGCGATTGTGGACATTGATCCAATTAATCATACGGCAAGCTTCCGCATTGCGCTTCATGGACCAGAACATTTCCAAAAGGGCTATGGTACAGAAGCTGTCCGGATGGTTCAAGCATTCGCCTTTGATACATTAGAACTCAATCGTCTTGAGCTCGAAGTCTTTTCCCATAATCCAAGAGCCTTCAGAAGCTATGAGAAAGCCGGATTTCAATATGAAGGGAAAAGACGCCAAGCACTCTATTTCAATGGAACCTACTCAGATGTGATCATCATGGGCATCCTTCGTGAAGAATACAATCAGATGAACAGTGGAGATGCCCCCGCTTAAGAAGGGTCATCTTTTTTAAAAAATTGAATCGCTGTGACGATGATCAAACAAATCATGGAAGAGAGAACGATAGAGATGCTTGATATACTAAGCGCCATGCCTTCCCATCTGCCAATGAAGAAACTGGATATCAATAAAACCAATCCAAATAGAATGAAGCATATAGGGAGGATTAGCCCCGCATGACGGTGTCTGCGTCTTTTCCCTGCCCACCATGAGAGACACAATACAACGATTGTAAAAATAGCGGTTTGCAGCCAAAACATGTTGTTTCAACTCCCATTCTCTTTTTTATCTTATAACAATGGAGGTACTTCCAATGAACATTAGACCCATTGAGCAAAAAGACAATCCGTATATCGCAGCGATTATCCGCCAGTCACTAGAATCGGCGAATTTGGCGATTGAAGGAACCGCCTACACTGATCCCCACCTTGACCAGCTTTTCGAATACTATCAATCATTGACTCATGCAGCCTATTGGATTGCTGAAGAGAATGGTGACATTGTAGGCGGCGTAGGCATTGCTCCATTTACAAACGACATCTGTGAATTACAAAAGCTTTATTTAAGTCCAAAGGCACAAGGAAAAGGTGCGGGCAAAAAACTGATGGATACGGCGCTGCAATATGCCTCTACATACTACGAAGCATGTTATTTAGAAACCCGCCAAGAATTAACTGCAGCCACCGGCCTTTATCAGCGATATGGCTTTTCTCTTCTCTCTGAACCGATTGATGGCTCTGAGCATTCTGCGATGGATGCTTGGTATCTCAAAACCTTCTCATCATGAGCCATAAAACACTCGATAGGTTTTTGTCTGCTGAAAGCCTAGCTTCTCTGCCAGTTTGATCGAAGCTAGGTGATGGACATCGCAATCCCAATGCGGTGTCCTCTTATTTTCAAGACAGCTCCTGATCATATGCTGACCTGCCAGCTGCGCCAAACCTTTCCCCCGGCAGGCTTCTTCTGTCCAAATATCGATCTCCACACGATCTTCACTTGAAAAAATGGAGACACATTCACTCACCACGTTCTCTCCATCTAAGATGGCAACTCCGATTCCTTTTGATAGAAAGCGCGCCGCTCTCCCCCAATAGGCTTCGTAATAGCTAGGAGGAAAAGCCCTGCTTGCATTGATCACCTGTTCATTTGTCCGCTCTACTCTATAGCCCGGATGAGGCACATGGACATAAGAATGTGCCTGCGGAAAAACGTACGCATGTCTTTCCATCTCATTTAGATGTGAACCAAGACATTTTTTCATCATCACATCTGTTGATTGATTCGCTGAAAATACGGTAAACCGGCCGTTTTGTCTTCTCTGTCTTTCGTAAACATCCACAATGAAGGCCAAGCAGCGTGACAGCTCCGCTTCTCTCTTGCCTGCAACATAATAAATGCCGCATGCAGCTTCAAGAAAAAAAACAAGAGGGTGCTCTACATCATCTACATAAAGATGCCCTTGTATGAAACCATCCATGACCGCATCTACAAACACTGGATATGCCGGGTCGATCTGGCGAATTCCTTCTTTCATCGATGGTGACCTTTGCTTCTCCAAGAGATGCACAGTGCTCCCTCCTTTCACGAACATGTTCTTTCCTTCCATTATAAATAAAAAGCTGCGCGCATGCAGTGACTCTTTTTACCCTTTACCGTGGAACTACTTTACCATCCCTGCACCTGTCAACATTCTCATCTCCACCGCCATCAATTTAGCCTTTCAATTAGGGGCGGTCGCGTTATATTCGACTGCTTTACTGCAATTGATTATGCCTTATTTCAACGGCATTGCCTTTCTGACACTGACTGGTCATATCATCGCCTTTCTGTTTACAAAAAGCATCAAAATCAAAAAATGGCACAGGCATTGAATCGTCTGAAGCCACAGTCATAAAAAAAGAGACCTCAATAAAGGTCTCTTGTCTGTTATTCTGCCGCAGGCTCTTCTGCCTTCCCTTTCCAAATAAGGGTTAAGCCTAACCCGAGAAATAAGACAACACCTGCGAATAGAAATGGGAAATGTATATTTTGATCGAATAAAATGCCGCCAAGTGCTGGGCCGAAAATCGTACCTAGGCTTGTGTAGGTGGAGTTCATCCCTGCGACAAATCCTTGCTGGTTTCCAGCGATTTTGGATAAGAAGGTCGTTAATGCTGGTCGCAATAAATCAAACGCAAGGAAAATGACACATGTGACAATCAGTACAACCAAAAAGCCTGAAACGACTGTCGAAACGAAAGCAAGGACCGCACCGACAATCAGGCATAGCTGAATGACTCTTTTCTCCCCTAGGGCATTAACCAGTTTACCAAACACAAGTACTTGGATGATGACCGCCACAATCGAGCTGACGGTAATGATGACGGCAATATCTTTTGGTCCAAATCCAAACTTATGATTTGTAAACAAGCTAAAGACTGTTTCATACGCAGATAGTCCAAAAGCGAGGACAAACACAATGATAAAGGCGATGAGATAGCTTGGATGAATCGATTTTTTCAAATCTTTAAAGAAAGTAGATTCCTTCACTTGACCCATTTGTTTCGCTCGCTCTTCTTTTGTTAATGGCTCCTTCAGCATAAACATAGACGAAATGACGGCAATAAACGCAATCCCTGCTGCAAAGAAGAATGGCAGGCGTACGCCATATTCTGCGATAAATCCGCCAATGCCCGGGCCAATAATAAAACCGGTACTAATGGCCGCTGACACATAGCCCATTGCCTTTGATCTTTCTTGAACGGTCGTGATATCTGCGACATAAGCAGTGACAGCCGGCATGATAAATGCCGCACTAATGCCGCCTAGCAGCCTTGCAAAATACAGCACATACACGTGTGTCCCAAGACCGAAGACGAGTTCTGATAACGCAAATAGAAACAGTCCTGACACAATCATAATCTTTCTTCCGTAGCGGTCTACCCATCTCCCTGCAATAGGTGAAGCAATGAGCTGAGCCACGGCAAACGCCGCCACAAGGTATCCCATCGTACTCCCTGTTAGATGCATTACATTCATGAATAGCGGCATGACAGGAATGATGAGACCGATGCCTAAAAACGCAATAAATATATTACTTAATAAAATAACGAGTACAGCTTTTTGCTCACGAATCGGTTTTTGCATGATGTTTGTTTCTCCTTTACTGACTCACTTGTTACTCATGATGGTTGATTCCGTGAATAAACAATGAGATCGCCTCTTTTTGTAACTCTTTCTTCTGTTGGATGGTGTCACTTTTATATAACACGTCTAATCCGTAAAAAACGGAAAGTAATATTTTCACTTTTGACTCCACATGCTGAATTGACCAGCTGCCATCTTCGTTTCCTTCAAGTAAGATGTCTCTCATCACATCATCAAAATCGGCATCAATCTTGTTCAGCCGTTCCATGACCTCGTCTGATGTAAAGGCACTTGCACAGAATTCCTCACTCGCTCTCATTAATGGGTAGTTAATCCCCATTTGACTGAGCAGCTCTGCAAATCCGGCGAGCTTATCAATGGCCCGGTGCATCGTTTGTTTCTCCTGATGCCACGTCTCCATCATCAAACGGTGATCCTCTTCCATGATATGAAGGAACAAGAACTCTTTTCCTTTAAAATGGTGATAGAGATTGCCTTTACTAACCTCAGCAGCCTCTAGAATATCCCGCACGGATGTTTCTGAATATCCTTTTTTCGCAAATAAATCACGAGAAGCGGTGACGATTTTTTGCTTCGTCTTCTCGCTCTTTCCAGCCCCGCTTTGTGTACTTGTCATCTTTCACAATCCCTTCTACCTTGCTTTTCTTTGCAAGGACAAATCAAAACCGACCAGTTGGTTTATTTTTTTATTATAAATGGATCTTTTTCAAAATACAATGAAAAAGTCATCGAATTCATAAGGAGTGAATCATGTGAAAACAAACAATACAGTCATTTATGCCCTCTCATCATTTAATAATTCTTAATATTTAACTTCACTTAACAATAAGGATTGCCTATAATAGAATAGAGGTGATGTCATTGGATGAGGAAATCATTCATTACGGTAAAAAAATCATTGAATACTCAAATGCACTAGGCTCTATCTATGTAGAAGAGTATCAACGATTTTTAAAACATGAGTATGCAGATTTATCAGCCAAACAAGAGCTGACACTTGAATTATTACGGACAAAAACGAGAACAATCAACGAACTAGCTGATTACTTTTCAATTTCGGCAAGTGCCGCTAGCCAGCTTGTATCAAAGCTTGAGCAGCTTGGCTATGTCAAACGAGAAATTAATCCACATAACCGAAGAGAAATCATTGTTGATTTTGCTCAAAAGGGTCATGACTATCACAAGAATACGGAAGAAATTCAATTGCACCTTATTCAAAAATACTATGCAAGGCTTCCAAAAGAAGATTTAAAAACATTATTATCTCTATACGAAAAAATCTATCAGATTGCAAAAGAAGCGCCTTAATTCGGTGTTTCTCTCATCAACATTTAAGTTAGATAAACTATTAAGGGGATGAAAATATGGGTAGGATTCATTTACAAGATGGACGTCATATTGGTTTGTGTGAATACGGTGATCTTGAAGGGTTTCCAGTATTCTTTTTTCACGGAACACCTGGATCAAGAGTCATGTTTTTAGATGATGACCCAATCTCTAAAGAGCTCGGTGTTCGCCTCATCTGTCTAGACAGACCTGGATTTGGTTTATCTACCCCTCAACCTGACCGTACGATTTTAGACTGGGCAAAAGACGTGCTGGAAGTAGCAGATCATCTAGGCATTCACCATTTTTCAGTGATGGGTGTATCTGGAGGCGGCGCATTCGCTGCTGGCTGTGCCTACCAATTGCCGAATCGAGTCCTTTCAGCCGCTTTGATCTCAAGTACAACTCCTTTTCAGGACGGAAAACCGCCTAAAAGTATGCTGAAAGAGAACAAATTGGCTTTTTTCCTCAGTAAGAAGTTCCCTTGGCTATTGAAAGCAAGCTATCGTTCCCAGAAAAAAATGATTGAGAAAAAACCAGAGAAATTTAAGAAGCTGGCCAAAAATGGGAACAAACATTTACATCCATGGGACCGTCAATTCCTTCAAACCGATGAGCAGTTAGAGATGATGATGATGCATTTACACGAAGCCACTCGTCAATCGGTGGATGAATGTATTCATGAACCATATTTGCTCTCGCAGCCATGGGCATTCGATATGAAAGATATACAAATCCCTGTTGATGTATGGCATGGAAAAGAGGATACAATGGCTCCATTTGTAGAAATAGAAAAAATGGCTCCAACGATTCCAAACGTCAAAACCTATTATATAGATCAAGCGGGACATTTTCTTACAGATGTAGACGATATATGGCGAGATATTTTACTCTCTTTAAAAACACGTGCTGAAAAGTATCATCAGGAACATGCATAAAAAAAGACCCGAAACTTCGGGTCCCTTTCTTCATTAATATTTTTCATAATATGTCTGTACTTTATCTGGATCTTTTGTCTTCGTTAGAGCGAGCATAAGCAGAATGCGTGCTTTTTGTGGATTTAATGAATCCGATGACACAAAGTGATGTTCATCATCCATTTTTTCGTGGGTCACAATTCCATTTCCCGCACGGCTTGATCTCACGAGGACCACATCTTTCTTCACTGCATCTGTTGCCCCTTTGATGGCTTCTGTTGACATCGTTCCATTTCCTGCTGCGGCAACGACAATGCCTTTCGCTCCTGCTTTTACTGCTGCATCATACATGTATTTATGATCATTTTGATAGCCGTATAAAATATCAACTTGCGGTAATTCTTTTATTTTTGATACATCAAATTCACTTTCAGTCGTATGTTTTCTTGTTGATTCGTTATAGAAGGAAACCACTTCACCAGCAATTTCTCCAATGTAGCCATGCTCAAGAGACTTGAAGGAATCGGTTGTGGTCGTGTTTGTCTTTGAAATAAATCGAGCTGATGCAATTCGGTCATTTAACGTGACCATGACACCTTTGCCCTTTGCTTCTTTTATAGAGGCAATTTTGACAGCATGATACAAGTTCAGCGGACCATCCGCACTGATAGCAGACGCTGGTCTCATTGAGCCAACGACCACAACTGGCTTATCACTTTTGACAACCAGATGTAGAAAGTAAGCTGTTTCTTCAAGTGTGTCTGTTCCATGCGTGATGACTATGCCATCCACCTGATCATCATTTAAGAGTTGATTCACTCGTTTGGCTAATTTTAAAAGAAGGGCATTATCAACATTTTCACTGCCAACATTCGCTACCTGCTCACCGGTAACGTTTGCAATATCCTTTAGCTGAGGAACTGAAGCAATGACTTTATCGATGCCAAGTGAACCGGATTTATATCCTGTCGTATCTGTATCACTGTTCGAACTGCCAGCAATCGTCCCGCCTGTCGCTAATACCTTAATATTAGATAAGGACTTATTCCCTGTTTCTACGGCTGTCGTTTTGTCCTTTGATTGATTAGTTGCGCTTTCTTTTTCGCTTTGATTTTTCTCTTGGGTACTTGTATTGGCACAAGCTGCTGTCGACAGTAATAAAACAGAAAGAAGGACAGCACCTAACCATTTTGTTACGTTCATTCGATCATCTCTCTTCTTAAATGTGATGGATTCAAAGCTAGATCTCTTTCTATAGGGTTTACTTTATACCATTCCTTCATTCATCGGCATGAGGCGAAAGATACAGAACCAAATAAAGGAAAAATGGTCATTATCACAATCATTTATTTACATCTAAATACCTAACTTTACTTTTAAAAGAGGAGATATTGAGGTTGTTCAATCAATAAAAGTAAACAATACTAGATCATCAATTTATGATAAAATATAGTAAATTTTACAAAAAAGGAGTATACGTATTGCAAATGCTTCAATCATTTCACAAAATCCTAATAACACTATTCCTTAGTTCGATTTTACTCAGTCTGTTCGTATGCTTCTATCCACCGATTCAGGGAGAGCCTGCGTTCCTGGTATTTTACATTCCCATCTTTTTTGTTTATTATTTCGTTTTTGCGGTTCCTTTGCAGTTGTTGTTTTCTTTGCAACCAAAGGCTTTCCATCCTCTTTATTTAGCCGCTTATTTACTGATTGCAATGGTTGTCATGCTTTTTGTCATTGATGGTATTGGGAGCTCGGCATCTGTGCCTATCGTCATCATGAGCAGTCTCATCTACTGGATCTTTGATTCTTTGTTTTATCAAAGAACGCATGAAAAAAACACCTAATGCAAAGGTGTTTTTAGCTGCTCTAGTATGTTTTCACAGTGATCCAAGTACGCTTGGCTAAGCAGGAAGTCTTTCGGTGCGGCGATCGCTGCTAATGTGACCAGGGTATTTGAATGATGAATGAGCGGATTCAGCATTGAATGCTCTACGCCTCTAATTGTTTGAACATGCAACCATTTAGGTGCTACTTCTTTTTCGTAGATCCTTTTTGTTTCAGCAGAATCTACATTTCGGTCATTCTGCGCCAAAACCAAATAGGTCGGTGATTGGATGCACTTGATATCTGAAGTTGCATCGGCTTTCATGTTCTTTTGAATGAATTCAAATCGATCTTTTGTCATCTCTTGATCGTCCGTTTTCTTTTGATATGTGCGAAATGCTGCGCCTTCTACTAATAATTTGTTTTGCTCATCTTCTTTTTTGAGTGTTTTTTGAATTTGTTCTTTAGATGCATCCGCTTCTTTTAATGTTTGAAGTGTATAGTACCTTCCCTGTCTCATCCAATTGACAGCAGGCCCGACAAGAATGGAGGCTGTGATATCTGTTCGATCAGCCATTACTTTTGGGATCACCCAGCCTGCTTGGCTTGCTCCCCATAAGATGATTTGTTTTGATTGAAGATCAGGCTCTTTTTTCGCCCATTTGATCACATTGTCTACTTCTTTTGCACGATCCTCCATGGATTGATGGAGCCAGTTTCCTTCTGATTGACCCACCCCGGGCTTATCCCATGATATAGATGCATAGCCTTGCTTTGCAAAGCGTTCCATTAAGGGTCTGTATCCTCCGTCATATGTGGCATTTTGAGGACCATCCCCGTGTACAAAAAGCACAACTCCTTTGATTGGCGCTTTCTTAGGCGTGGTCACGATACCTGATAATGTCCCATTTTCAGTCTCCATGACGACTTCCTTTTCATTCATAGCAAAGCTGTTTTCATAAACTACAAATGCTGCGATGAAAATGAGTACTGCTGCTGCGATGATCAGCCAAATCCTTTTTTTCATCTTCTATTCCCCGCTCCTTGTTCAACTGTGTACACCATTGAATTTTGGTACGTGACAGAGACTGGTACATTCTCATATAAGATGATAGAAGAAGGTTGTGCACTCTCTTGTGTAAAAGGTACTTCATGTAGAAAAGCCTCAATTTCTTCAATGACCTTCTCTTCATCTCCAGCTAAAAAGCTTTTGACCGCGTAAGAACCTGCATCCAGTCTCACATCATAATCACGTTCATTTGATACATAATAAGAAATTGTTGTGTCATCTTGCAGATTGATCACATAATATCTCTCCTCAAAAAGAGACAGATCCAGCTCCTTTTGATGAACGATTTGTTTAAAGTCCAGCTCTGTTTCACCCTTTAGAAGATGATGCGGGATCTGTTTTAAATACCGAATTGGCCGATCTTGGATGGTTGTTTTATTAAGCTGAAGGCTGTTTTGAATCGACAGCATATGCTCCAGACGCTGTTTCACTTCGCTTAGTTCCTGTATTTGCTTCTCGACCTGATCCAGCATTTCTTGGTAGGACAGAGTGATACTTTGTTCATTCAAAAAGGTCTCGCTTATATCTTTTAAAGAGAAGCCCGCCTTTTTTAAGAAGAGGATTTGATAAAGGGTGTAAATCTCTTTTTCATCAAATAATTGGTATCCATTTTGAGCAACCTTCGCAGGGCGTACGAGATCCTGTTCTATATAATGACGAAGCGTATACTTTGTGATGTTTAATAGCTTACATACTTCTCCACTTGTTACATACGTCACTAGATTCCCTCCTTGTGTACACATTCTAAACCATGTGGTTACCACACAGTCAATCATGCCATAAAAAAATCACCGAGGAAATCTGCCCTCAGTGATGTGTCATTTCTATTTCATACTTGGACCAGCATGTGTAAAAATCGGGTCTTTCAATTCAAAGTCGAATGTCTTGCCGTCAACAATACCGACTGTTTTTTCATGATCATAAAGCTCGAGCAGACAAGCTGCCATTTCTTTTGATGTATGATATTTCTTGATATTGCCTTCATATTCAAATTGGTCTACATCTAATGAACGCTTTGCAAATTCTGATTCTGTCGCGGAAGGCGCTAATACTTTTGCCTGTAAGTTAGCTCCTTTTTCTTTCAACTCTAGTGCCAGTCCTTCTGTAAAGGCACTCACGTAAAACTTCGTGGCTGAATAGGTGACGGCATTGCCGACGACTGTATAGCCCGCTCTTGAAGAAATGTTGATCAGCTGAGCCCCTTCTACTTGCTCATAATCACGAACAAATAAAGTGGATAAAATCGTTAAGGCTTCGATATTCAGATGAAGCATATCCCCAATTTTACTTACATCCTGTTCTCCTATTGAACCGAAATGGCCAAACCCTGCATTATTAATGAAGGTGTCAAGCTCATATTCAGCCAACGATTCATAAAATGAATACACTTGCTCCATGTCGGTTAAATCGACAGACTGTATGTTTACTTTGATCTCGGGATATTGATCAAGAATCTCTTTCTTCAGTTCTTGGAGTTTCTCGAGCCGGCGTGCAGCTAAAATAAGGTTTTTGCCTCGTGCTGCAAAGGCTAGCGCCGCCTCATACCCAATACCTGAACTTGCTCCTGTAATGACTGTATAGCTCAATTATATCCCCCTATTAACGTCTTCTAACTGGTTAAATTATAACGACAGCACTTCGCTCTAGTCAATTTTGAAGAGAATCACACGGTTTATTAACTTGTCTCACTTCATTCATCATGTTGGAGGATGTCATGTTGAGATTTTTTTGTTAATTTGTGAAAAACCAATTGGTAGGAATGTTCGATTAACTCCTCTACAAATGAAGATGGAATGTCCGCATCAAGGTAAATCGAATTCCAATGAGTCTTATTCATATAATAGCCCGGAATAATCCCCTCATGCGCCTCTCTTAGTTCTTCAGCTCGTTGAGGGTCACATTTTAAAGTGATGACAGGTTTTCGACTCGCATCTCCGCCCATCATAGCAAACATCTTTCCACCAATATGATAACGATCTGCATGCCATTCTGGCTGATAATCATGGGTTACTCCTTTTAAAGAAAGACAAAATGCCTGTAGTTTCTCTTTTTCCATTAGATTCGCTCCTTTTTTAAGTCGTCTTCTATTCTTTCTATTATATCGACAATGAAGGCAGATATCTGATCTTTTTCATTCACTTAACAACAATAAAAGCACAGACCCGCTGGGTTCTGTGCTTTTACATCACTGTTCTTATCTTATTCAAATGCCTTCTTCAATTGATCACTCATCAGATGCCAAGCCTCTTCAGCTATTGCTAAATCTCCGGCATGCGTGAAGGCGTGAGGGACTCCTTTAAACTGTCTGTACGTGACATCTACCCCTGCTTCTTTTAACTTCTCCGCATATTGTTCGGCTTCTTGAGCTAGCGAATCTCTTTCAGCTGTGATAACGAGAGCTGGTGGCATTTGTGCCAAGGATGAACGATCGGCAAAGATCGGAGAAACGAGCGGATTGTGCGGATCTTGGCCTTGCAGATAGAAGGCATTAAAGAGTCTCGCCATTTCAACTGGGATCGCTTCTTCAAACGCTGGTTTTTGTGCTGGATCAGTGGCTAAATCAAGCGGCGGATAATCAAGCACTTGATAGACAATCGGGAGTTTGTTCCCTTTTTGAATATTTAAGAGACAAGCAGCCGTTGCCAAGTTTCCTCCTGCGCTATGTCCGCCAATGGCTATTGCTTTGGGATCTATTTGAAGCTCATCAGGGTGTTCATACAGCCACTTCAGCACATCGTAGCATTCATGAAGAGCGGCCGGGAAAGGGTGCTCTGGGGCAAGCTGATACTCCACATTGACGACGATACATTGCGCTCGGTCTGCAATGACCGGACACCAGTGGTTATCCATTTCAGCACTGCCTAGGATAAATCCTCCGCCATGTAAATTCACAAAAACAGGAAGCGGCTGCTTTGATGTGTTGACCGGCTTAAATACCCATACCTTTGTTTCGCCAGCACTTGTTGGAATGTCATATTCCATTTTGTTTACTTCAGGAGGATGGACTGGTTTTAGTTCCGATTGACTCGGTAATGAACCTTCAGCTGGTTGACGTAATGACGCAGCGATTTTGATTTGTTCTTCTAAGTTCATGATCTCAGTCTCCTATCTTATTCATTTCTTCTAACTCATTCGTTCCTTTTTCCTCTTTTCCTTCTACTGAATCAGCAGCACATTCTCATTGGTTCACTTTTTATCTATCTCCCCATTTTCGCTCTCTTTGAAACAAGCATTGGGCAAATCAAAAAAGCACTGCGGCGCTAGGTCCTCAGTGCTTTTCATCTATTTTATGAAACTTGCTGTTCTACTTTCACTCGTTTAATGAAGAAAGCGATGATCAAACCAATGACGGTCATGATCACAGCAAAGATAAATGCATGCTGGACGCCATTTGTAAAGGCGAGCAGCTGGTTCATCGGATTTGCGGGATCAGCCACATTTTCCATAAAGCTGCGGGTCCCTGATGAAAGGATCGAAATACCGACCGCAGTACCAATAGCTCCTGACACCTGCTGCAATGTATTCATAATCGCTGTACCATGCGGATATAGCTCTGGCGGCAGCTGATTTAATCCATTTGTTTGTGCAGGCATCATGATCATCGCGATTCCGACCATTAACGTAATATGAAGGGTCACAATGTATCCAATCGATGTATTCACACTTAAATTCGTGAAGCCAAACATCGTCGCTGCGACAATGACAAGCCCTGGAATCACAAGCCATTTTGGTCCAAACTTATCAAATAGCCCACCCATGATTGGAGATAGCAGACCGTTGATAATTCCACCAGGCAATAGCATTAAACCTGCTGTAAATGTCGTTAGTGCCAAGGATGTTTGCAGATACAATGGCAAAATCATCATAGCAGACAGCATCACCATCATACACACTAAGATCAGCAGTAACCCAATGACAAACATCGGATATTTAAACGGACTTAAGTTCAACATCGGTTCCTTCATATTCAACTGTCTGAGAGAGAATACAAGAATCCCAATGACACCTACTACAATTGCAACGATAACATGCATACTGCTCCAGCCACCGCCTTCACCGGCACTGCTAAAGCCATACACAATTCCTCCGAAACCAATGGTTGAAAGCACAATCGATAAAATGTCGATTTTTGGTCTTGTTGGCTCCGTAATATTTTGCATAAAGATAAAACCAAAGACGAGTGCAGCTATTAATAACGGAAGTGAAATCCAGAAAATCCAATGCCAAGTCAGCGATTTCAAAATAAGACCAGAGACTGTTGGACCAACAGCTGGTGCAAACATGATCACAAGACCTATAATCCCCATTGATCTGCCTCGTTTATGAGGCGGGATGATCACCAAAATCGTATTGAACATCAATGGAAGAAGCAATGCTGTACCGACTGCCTGTACGACACGTGCCACCATTAAAATACTAAAGACTGGCGCAACCGCCGCAATAAATGTTCCAATGATCGAAAAGATGAGCGACGTAATGAAAAGCTGTCTTGTTGTAAACCACTGAAGAATGAGTCCTGAAATTGGTACGAGAATACCAAGTGTTAATAAATATCCTGTTGTCAGCCACTGAGCTGTCGTTGCTTCAATACCAAAGTCTAACGTTAAGCTTCTCAGCGCCATATTTAGTGCTGTTTCACTGAACAAGCCAATAAAACCAGCTGTAATAAATGAGATAATAATGGGCAGCGTTCGAATATGAGAAGCTGCTGCTTGCTGTTTGTTCATAGTAGGTTGGCTCCTTTTCTTTTTCAATTTAGATCAATCATAGGAAGTCAGGCTGGTCAGAAATGAGCCACTTCAATGTCTATTGAAAACAGATAAAATCTGTTTCTCTGCAGCGAATTGAGCGATTTTTTCGATTGAATAACCAGATTCACAAATATAAAACATCAGTTCAGGCGTCATCGGAGAGGACATACATAATGTCGTCAGCTCAATATCCTGTATGTTCGCTTCCCCTTTTTCTTCTGCTTCCTCCAGCAAATCACGAATGATTTGTTTAAGCGATTGACTGTAATGACAATCATACACTTTACTTGTCTGCTCTAAATTTCCAGAGATTGTAAGCATCCGAATCCAGTCTAAATGATGACCGACGATGAGATGAATTTCTTCGAGCACATAACGCAAACGTTCACGAACCGGCTGGTCACTGATTTTGCTCAAGTAAAGATGCAAAGCAGGGATCAGCTGTTCAAATCTTTCTCCAAGGATAGAAAGGCACAAATCACTTTTATTGGCATAGCGGCGGTAAAGAGTGCCCTGCCCAACACCAGCCGTTTTGGCAATTTTATGCATGCTGACATTTTCCACGCCAAATTCCTGAAACAAAGAAAAAGCGACCTCTTCAATTTCCTTTCCAATATCCTTTTCCATGATGCCTCACCTTCTTTACCTTCATCCATATTGCACTTATCTCTATGTGTTAAATCTCATCTCTTTTGATTCTCATTAGGACAATTGTCCCGATATTATCTTACGGACAACTGTCCGCTTTGTCAATCATTCTTTATTAAATGGCATGAAAAGATCAAAAACTCAATTTTAACGAATGAGTTTTTGATGATCTTTTGCTGTTTATACCATTTTCTTTAGTAACTTCCTATGAAATAAGAGAAGAATCTAGCAAAAAATCCTCTTTAATATCATATATTAGACCGATTTTCCATTTTGAGAGAATCATGTATGATCAATTAGGAAAACGCTTTCAAAAAAGGAGAGGGGAATGCCTACATGTCTTACCGTTTGAAACGAATGTTGATGCTGCTTGTCACTGGATTAGTCTTGAGTTTGTCCACATTTACTGCGGGTGCCTCGGCACAAACAGGCGGGTCGTTTTACGAGCCTTTTAACAACTATAATACGGGGTTATGGCAAAAAGCCGATGGGTACTCGAATGGAAACATGTTTAACTGTACGTGGCGTGCAAATAATGTCTCCATGACGTCATTAGGTGAAATGCGATTATCGCTCACAAGTCCCTCCTATAATAAGTTTGACTGCGGAGAAAACCGTTCCACTCAAACATATGGCTACGGGCTTTATGAAGTCAGCATGAAACCAGCCAAAAATGTTGGGATCGTGTCTTCGTTCTTTACTTATACGGGACCGACTGATGGTACGCCTTGGGATGAAATTGATATCGAATTTCTAGGAAAAGATACGACAAAGGTTCAGTTTAACTACTATACCAATGGTGTAGGAAATCATGAAAAGATCGTCAACCTTGGTTTTGATGCAGCAAACTCTTACCACACGTATGCATTTGACTGGCAGCCTAACTCGATTAAATGGTATGTAGATGGACAATTAAAACATACTGCCACTACTCAAATCCCTCAAACTCCAGGAAAGATTATGATGAACCTCTGGAATGGTGCAGGTGTCGATGAATGGCTCGGCTCCTATAACGGTGTTACACCGCTCCACGCACATTATAACTGGGTGCGTTACACAAAAAGATAACCACATCACAAAACCTGTGAAAAGTCACAGGTTTTTCTTCATTTAAATTGAACTGGTTTTTAGTTGATGAACCAGCTTTTGTTCATAGCTGTGGATAATATCTTCATAACTTTCTATCTTGTAATCTAACCGCTTAATCGTCTCTTCGATTTCCTTTTGTTTTTCTACAAGTCTTTCTCTCTCATTGACCAAAATACTTTTCCGCGAGGACAGGGTACGATCCTCGCCCTCGATAAATAAAGCCGTATATTCTCGAAGTGCATCAATTGAGAGACCGGCATTTCTCATACATTTGATAAATTCAATCCATTGAATATCCTCTTCAGCATAATCACGAACTCCGTTTTCATCACGCCGGATCGGTCGAATTAAACCAATATTCTCGTAGTATCTGAGCGTAGCAGTAGATAAATCGAGCTGCTTTGCAGCTTGTGCTATTTTCATTGTTTTCACCCTTCTCTTCTTCTCTCACCTTATGAAATTCCTTCTTCTCATCATCTCCAATTTGATAGAGAACGCAAGATGCTTTTGGCTCAATTCTTTATTTAAGGATGTTGAAAAGCTTGAAGAGGGTTCTCTATTGACTTAGAGTTCACTTTAAGACGTACAGTATAGAAGTAAAGAATCTTACTTGAAAGGATGATCAAGAATGTGTCAGACGCACCATTCAAACGTTTTAAGTGTTTCACATGCAAAAGCGAGCTTTGAACGGACAACCATTGAACGAAGAGCGCTTCGTCCACATGATATTTTAATCGATATTCAATTTAGCGGGATCTGTCATTCAGATATCCACAGTGCCTTTGATGAATGGGGCGGCGGTATTTTCCCAATGGTTCCGGGTCATGAGATTACTGGAGTCGTTGCCGCTGTTGGTGATGATGTGACGAAATTTCAGATCGGAGACCGTGTAGGTGTTGGCTGCTTTGTTGATTCCTGCGGCACCTGTGAATATTGCCAAAATGGAGACGAGCAATATTGCACGAAAGGGGTCGTCCAAACTTATAATAACCTCGATTATGACGGGGAACCGACTTACGGCGGCTATAGTCAGAAGATTGTCGTGACAGAGCGCTTTGTCGTCAGCATTCCAGATCAACTATCCCTTGATGCCGCAAGTCCTCTTCTCTGCGCTGGAATCACAACTTATTCACCGTTAAAGCACTGGAAGGCAGGGCCAGGTAAAAAAGTTGCCATCGTCGGAATGGGCGGACTCGGTCACGTGGCCATTCAATTCGCACGTGCACTTGGCGCTGAAGTCACGGTATTGAGCCGCTCTTTGAATAAAAAAGAAGAGGCGCTGTCATTTGGTGCAAAAGATTATTTTGCTACAAGTGATCCTCATACCTTTCAGTCACTAGCCGGTCAGTATGACCTCATTCTCAACACAGTCTCTGCCAATATCAATATAGACGCCTATTTGTCCCTACTTCGTGTGGATGGAACCTTGGTGAACGTCGGTGCACCACCTGAGCCAGATCAATTCCACGTCTTTTCATTGATTACTGGCCGTCGCAGCATTGCCGGTTCACTCGTTGGAGGCATACAAGAAACACAAGAAATGCTCGATTTCGCAGCTGCTCACAATATCGCACCACAAATTGAAGTGATCAACGCAAGTCAAGTTGATGAAGCGTATGAACGTGTGCTGAAAAGTGATGTGCGTTATCGGTTTGTCATTGATATTTCGACATTATGATCGGATTCTATTTTGAAAGACTAGCTCAATGGCTGGTCTTTTTTAATGGTGGATATCCTGTTTTTCTTATAGCGAGGATTCTAGAGGATATGTTCAAAAATCATGGATAATAAAAAAACAATCACACCCAAAATTTCTTCAAAATAATCTCTCTTTTTTAGAACTAAATTTATTGACAAAAAATAAATAAACATGTTATTATTAAAAATTTGATTATTTCGGATCGATTTGTGGTACCCTTATAGTAGGTACTTAATATGGAGGTGGATGATATGTTTCAAATTGGTGATAACATTGTGTATCCAATGCATGGAGCAGGTATAATTGAAGCCATAGAAGAAAAAGAATTTTCTGATGAAAAACAACAGTATTATGTGATTAATATGTCAATCAGTCATATGAAAGTGATGATACCAACACGGAAAATGTCGGGTTCACGTATTAGACCTGTTACAGATATACTGGCATTAAACAGTGTGATACACATTTTCCAGCATGGCAAATCAGATCAAATACTGACATGGAAAGAACGTCATACAATTAATACAAACAAAATAAAAACGGGTAACATCCAAGACGGTGCTGAAGTTGTACGTGACCTGATGCGTATGAAGAAAGAGAAAGCACTAAATGCAAGTGAAAAGAAAATGCTAGATGATGCCCATGAATTTTTGCTAAGTGAATTAGAAGTCATCAAAGGGATTACAGAAAAGCAAATAAAAAGTTTCTGTTAAGAACTCTGCCGCTCTTTTGGGCACCCCTCACCATTTTTGATTACATGTTCTCTAAGAACCTATCCACCCTTCAACTTATGAAAGAAAAAAGAATTTATTTAGGCAAATTCCGCATATTGTAAATCCAATATGCTATACTGTTGATAAACCTTTGAAGCATGAATTTTTTTACGATTACCTTGTAACATCTCCCTACTTGTACGCTGAGTAGGGTTTTTTATTGAAGAAATAAATGAAAACACAAAAAAACAGGCTCTCTACAGAGAACCTGTTTTTAAAAATGAAGATTAAGCAGTTTTTTGAACGTTAGCAGCTTGAGCTCCACGAGAACCTTGCTCTACGTCAAATGTTACTTTTTGACCTTCGTCTAAAGATTTGAATCCGTCACCTTGGATAGCTGAGAAATGTACGAATACATCGTCGCCTTCTTCACGTTCGATAAATCCAAAACCTTTTTCTGCGTTAAACCATTTTACTGTACCTTGTTCCATGTTTGTTGCCTCCTAGTGCGTTTACCACACAATGTATTATACTATCCTTGCCCAAAGTATCCTCAAGACGAAAAGTCTTTCTTCATGCTATCCTTTACGCCGAACAAAAATAATTATTCTTATTGTAACATGAATCGGAAATAATTGCAATTTTTAAATGTGTAAGGTCAAAAAATTGAGAATAGCTATTATAAAAAGTATTATAAAAAATTTGAGTTTAACATATCTTCTTTTTTAGATAACTATCCAACTTGTGCTAATGAAGATGTCCTTGATACTTGGAGCATTGATAGGAGGATGACTAACACATAGTTATTATATTAAGCGCTTCTTTACTACTTTGCAGCGTATTAATGGCTACGTTCTAAAACTTTGCTTTTCGAAAAACTACCCCTACAAGCACAATACGTTATCAAAGATTTAGTCATCCACAACAGAAAACTTAAAAAAGAAAGCCCTTTTCCTCGAATAAGGATAGAGCTTTCTAAAGTTTTTTATTTATTCAGTTAAGATTTAACTTCTTTATTTTTATCAATAGATAAGGTTACTATAACGCTAAATATGCTAATTAAAGTTCCTGCAATAGAAACAACAATAGTCAAAAAGCCGTTCGGAATAAAAAACCCTATTGGAATGAGCCCCAGAAAGGAAAGAACAATAAAACATTGGTATACACCAGATATAACCCTTACAACAAAATTACTAAAAAAAGACATAATTAACGGCGGAATGAATAAAAATGCAACTATTCCCATTGATATCATTAAGATACGAGGTTCATCAAATGAAATGACATTATCCCCAGGAGAATTTTTGGCAGCTACTAGCACTAATACTATGGACATAATTAATGTGAGCAAAATCAAAAAAAACCTTTTTAACATTATCATAACTCCTTTTTCGATAAATACTTGAAAAACCATAACCATTTTATGTTATTTAATTGAAGTATATGCAGTCAATTAGCAGAAATAATCTTATTACTTTATATCTTAAGGTTACACTAAACTTTTTATCTTCCTTAATACATTTAACATAAATGATCCAAATGTTAATTAAAATCAATCATAAAGAGATACAAAAATTTATTTAGTCAACCAATTTTTGGGCTGACACAAATCGCCTGTATTTATCATGGTTACGCATTAATTGGTCATGAGTTCCTTTACCAGTAATTACTCCTTGGTCTAAGAATATGATCTGATCTGCTTTTTTAATAGTTGCTAATCTGTGAGCTATTATTACTGTGGTTCTTTTTTTCATTAATTCTTCTAGTGAATCTTGTATTTTCCTCTCACTCTCACTATCCAAACTTGCTGTTGCTTCATCCAATAATAGGATATCAGGGTCTTTAATAAAGTTTCTTGCAATGTCAATTCGTTGACGTTGACCTCCTGACAACTTTAATCCTTTTTCTCCAATTATTGTATCATACCCTTTGTCTAACAAAGTAACAAATTCGTGGCAATTAGACAATTGAGAATATTTTATGATTTCTTCTTCACTAATTTCTTTTTTAATGCCGTACACTATATTATCTTTTATCGTGCCATTTATCATCGCGTTAGTTTGCATTACGTAGCCAATTTTATTTCGCCAATCTGATAGATTAAATTCATTAATGGGTATTCCTCCAAGTGATATGCTCCCATTGCTCAAAGGCAATTCATATAATCGTGCAATTAAATTGAAAATAGTACTTTTACCAGAACCAGACGGACCTACAAAAGCAGTAACCTTTCTACTTGGGATATCAAAAGTTATTTTATTCAAAATCTGTTTATCATCAAACTTGAAACTAACGCTTGAAAATTTCAAATTTCTATTACTGAAATCAATATTTGAAACATGTCTATTAGAATCTAGTTCTTCTTTATGTTCGAGTAATATTTCGCTCAATCTCTGGCTAGCTCCTATCGCTCGTTGGTAATCCGTAAGTAGGGTTGAAAAATTAGTAAGAGGGCCAGATAATTGTATTACATAGAAAATCATAGCTACTAGAGTACCTGCAGATATTGCCCCCGTTGAAACCCTTATACCACCAAATCCCAGAATAATTCCTATAGTCAGTAAAAGAATAAAGCTAGTTAATGGTTGTATAATTGAAATGATTTTGGCTTCTTTTAACCCTAATTTATATATTTCAAAAAGATTACTATGAGCATTTTTTAATTCTAAACTTTCAGTATTCGATATCTTTACTAAACGTATTTCGGTTAAGACACGACCTAATAATCCGCTAAAGCTAGCTGCTTCTGATTGTGCTGCTTTTGAGATTTTTCTCACCATTCCCCCTAAAGGTATAATTATGGCTAAAAATATAGGCACTATAATAAGTGTTATTAGAGTCATTTGCCAATCCATTCTCAATAAGATAATAATAGAGCCTAAAACAGTTATTATAGAAGGGATTATATTCGGTAATTTTTGAGATACAAAAGCGTTGATAACATTAGTATCTTCTGTGATACGACTCATTATTGAACCACTCTCATTATTATCAAAGAAAGGGATTTTTAATTTTATTATATGCTCCCACAGCATATAACGAATTGCCATAATCATTTTTTCTCCAATTTTACTGAGCAAATATAAACCAATACCACTCAAGACCGCATTTATTAGAAACATACATAAAAAAAGCGCTATAAATCCCAAATTAAAAGTGTTCTCAGAAAATTTATCAACAACTTTACCAGTAAATAGAGGTATAAACAAACCACTAATACTCCCTACAGATGAAATAGTTATAGCAAATAAAATTAATAATAATGGCAGTTTTATTTTACGTAATAAAAAGAATAAGGGATTTTTAGGTTTCATAATAATATCCTTTCTGCTATAGACTATCCACATTCACCACAAAGTATCTATCTTACATTTCAATCAAAAGTCATAAATAAAAAATTAAGAGTTAGACTCATATATATTAATGTTCATCACAGGTAGCTCCATATAATTAGTATTTTTTATATTACGATTAACTATCCTAATGAACCAGAACCAGAAAATATATCATTTGATAAATGATACCTCAAACCCAGATGTGTATATTTCTTTTCAATAGAATATGTATATATTTCTAACGTCTTTATGTAATCGCCATTTGTACTATGACTATAATCTTGATCAATATATTATCACGTAGTTCCTCTAAACAAACCACAATTATAAAAATATATTGTCTAATGTTGCCTGGAAGAACTCATAAAATTGTTTGACGAGATACAATATTTAAAGTATCTTAAATCCATATTTACAATCGGTCAACAGGTTAATTATTGCGTAAATCTGCACTGATGATGCTTACAGGAAGGTTGATTAAACAGAAGTTATACTAGCTGAAGATATAAGAGATTGACCTTCAATAGTTACTGTTGTTCCTACAGTATATAACGAACGAATATCTGAATTTTGAAACTTTACGATATTTCCAATTTTCTAGTTTTACACAAGGTTTTATAGTAGCAGTTCTTAAATAGAAAATAGAGTTTAAATCAATATGTTTTCACATTTTAGGAGTTATTTGTGATAGCTTTCTTAATAAAAAAGAGCACAAAAAAACCAAAGGTCTACAACCTTTGGTTTCTTAGATGCGGCCGAGAGGACTTGAACCTCCACGGGTTATTCACCCACTAGGCCCTCAACCTAGCGCGTCTGCCATTCCGCCACGACCGCGTGTATGATGTGCTCATATATTCATAAGTGCACTGTTTGAAAAAACAATGCGGGTGAAGGGACTTGAACCCCCACGTCATAAAGACACTAGATCCTAAGTCTAGCGCGTCTGCCAATTCCGCCACACCCGCGTGACAATGGTGAGCCATGAAGGACTCGAACCTTCGACCCTCTGATTAAAAGTCAGATGCTCTACCAACTGAGCTAATGGCTCATCTGCTATGCAGAAAAACATATATATAAAATGGCTGGGCTAGCTGGATTCGAACCAACGCATGACGGAGTCAAAGTCCGTTGCCTTACCGCTTGGCTATAGCCCAACGAATCAAAAAACAAAACATGACCCGTACGGGATTCGAACCCGTGTTACCGCCGTGAAAGGGCGGTGTCTTAACCGCTTGACCAACGGGCCATACAATAATGGCGGAGAAGGAGGGATTTGAACCCTCGCGCCGCTTACGCGACCTACACCCTTAGCAGGGGCGCCTCTTCAGCCACTTGAGTACTTCTCCATTATGGCTCCGCAGGTAGGACTCGAACCTACGACCGATCGGTTAACAGCCGATAGCTCTACCACTGAGCTACTGCGGAATAATAAGACATGTTTCATTATATATATGCCAGAAAAATGTGTCAAGAATTTTTAAGCGTTTCATTCCTGGCCCATTTGCGACGGCTTTTATAATTTAACATATACTAATATAACAGTCAAGCCTTTTTCCATGCCATTTGTTTAACTTGGCAGAAAGCCCCCGACCTCTTCACGTAGACCAAGGGCCTTGATGCAGCCTTCCTCAGGAGACTAAGACAGCTTAAACTTTCGCATCCACTTATAAAAAGTACTTCTTGGCACCCCTGCTAACTTCGCTGCTTCTGACACATGACCTTTTGTTTTATGCAGTGCTTCTATCACTGTTTGCTTTTGAATGCGCTCCCTAAACGTGAGTTCTTTTGGAATCTCGGTACACTCTGCTGGATGCAGCTTCTGCTTTTTCTGATCAATCGTCTCTAATACTGAAGCATATTGCGATTCACCAATCCATCCGCCTTTCGGAAAGAGGACCCTTAGATGTTCAAACAGATTAAAAAGCTCTCGTATGTTTCCCGGCCAGTGGTATTCCTGCAATGTCTGAAAAAATGATTCAGGAAATACCGCATTCCAGTGGTACTTATTTTGGTAATAACGATATAAATCACGAATGTCTTCTTTTCTTTCTCTAAGCGGCGGGATGTTGATCGGATAGACATGAAGACGGTAATACAAGTCTTCTCGTATTTTTCCTTCCTTCAGTAGTTCATTCATATTACGGTGAGTCGCTGTAATGATTCGAATATCCAAAGGGATTTCGTGTGTCCCGCCGAGCGGTACGACTTTCCTTTCTTCTATCACCCGAAGAAGTGCTACTTGCATCGCATATGGGATTTCGCCAATTTCGTCTAAAAAGAGTGTTCCTTTATGAGCTTGTTCAAACTTCCCTTTAGCTCCGTGACGTTTTGCTCCTGTAAAAGCCCCTTCAGCATAGCCAAATAATTCGCTTTCTAACAGGCTTTCAGGAATGGCTCCGCAATTAACAGCAATAAACGGTCCTCTATGCCTTTCACTGGCTGAGTGAATGGCCCTAGCGGCCAGTTCCTTCCCTGTACCTGTTTCGCCCCAAATATATACATTGGCATCTGTTTGTGCCGCTCTCTTCATCTCGCTGAGCGTCTGTTGAAACACCTTGCTTGTTCCGGATTCCCCGGGAAATTGAGCAAAAGAAACGGTGATGCTATTTTTCGCTGCTTCTTCAAGGGAAAGGGACATGCCCAGCATCTTTCCATCTTGCTCTGATTGAATGATCTGCGTTCCCCGGATAACAAATGGATGACCCTTAAGCCGCTCGACATCCATTCCGTACCAGTCAGAAAATCGTTCTCTAATCGACCTGCTTGCAGAAACAATTTGCTTTTTTTCATTACAGACCACATACGGTTCGTCTGCTTCCACCTGCTGGAGACAATGAGTGATCAGCTCCATCTCTCTCCTTTTTTGCTGGACTTGAATTTCTCTCTCTATGGCATAAGCAACTGTTGAAGCCATTCCAAGCATAAAAGGGTGCTTGTTATCCGCCATACAGGAGATATCAATCACCCCTATGATCGTACCGTCTGCATCACGAATAGGAGCGGCTGAACAACTCCAATGGTGAGAGGCGACAGAAAAATGCTCAGTTCCGTTGATCGTCACAGCTTCCCCGATGACGAGTGCCGTTCCAATAGCGTTCGTGCCTACATCTGTTTCGGTCCAGCGCGACCCCTCCATAAAATTAATTTTTCTTGCTTCTACCATCGTTCTTTGGCTTCCTGTCAGACTTAGCACATAACCGTCTGCATCGATAAGTAAGGCCAGCATGTCAGATTCTTTTAATTGCTGACTGATTTTATTTAAGTAAGGAAGAGCAGCATTGAGGAATAATGAGTATTTCTTTTTTTGGGCACTGAATAATTCCTTTTCTAACAACGACTGTCCTTTATCTAAATACGGATTAACATTTGCCTGTTTACACCTGTGCCATGATTCCATCACTCTCTTATTCAGACGAGACTGATCAAGCAAACCTTCACGAACAAAACGTTTCCACGTATTTAAATAACAAGGCGTCGGATTCATTCCATCCTCTCCTCTGGGGGCTTTTTATTCATTATAGATAATTATAAAAGCGCTTTCAATTAACATTGGCTAACCCAAGAAGTCAATCGGATAGAAATAGAGTCTTTTTCAGCAGTGCACCGCTCGTCCCATTGTTTGCAGCAAGGCTTCGTGTATCGCCTCTGAAAGTGTCGGATGTGCCGCAATAAACTCCTCTAATGTATCAGCGGTCAGCTCTGTATGCATCATCACCGCCGCTTGTCCAATCAGTTCTGTTGCATTCGGTCCAATGATTGATACACCTAAAATTTCTTGATATTGCGGTTCTACAATGACCTTTACTTGACCGGCTGGTTGATTTAAGATTAATGCTTTTCCATTTGCAGAAAATGCACATGTCCCTATCTGAATCTCCTCATATTGTTTTCTAGCACTCTCTTCATTTAAACCAACACTGGCGATTTCTGGAGAGGTGTAGAGGCATCTTGGAATCACTTGTTCATTGACTTTTACATGTTCACCTGATGCATGGGATGCCGCAACCGTTCCTTCATGAAAAGCAGTATGAGCAAGCTGGACCCCACCTGTCACATCACCGCACGCATAGATATGCGGGAGATTGGTTTGCATATGTTCATTGACGTAGATTCCGTTTCTGTCAAATTCAATGCCGACCTGATCAAGATTCAACTCTCCAAGCTGCGGAGTTCTGCCAATTGCCACTAAGCAACGATCAGACTGGATTTCACACTGCTCTCCTTGATTTTTCTCTACCACTACTTTTCTTGAAGAAGAATCAAGCTGTTTGACTGCGGCGGACGTCAAAATGTCTACACCCGTTTCTTCGAGTTGCTCGTGAAGACATTGTGCTATATCACAATCTTCTTCAGGTAAAATGTGCACTGCCCGCTCAACCATGACAACTTTTGTCCCCATTCTGCTAAATATGCTTGCAAACTCACAGCCGATCACCCCTCCCCCAATAATACAAAGCGAATCTGGTATCGAAGAAAGTGACATGGCATCCTTGCTGTGAATGATCCATTCCCCATCAAAAGGTGCAAAAGGTAAAGCAGCAGGCGCTGCCCCTGATGCAATAATGATTTGTTTTGCTTGAATGATTTCAGACTTCCCTTCACTTTCTACCAATAGCTCGTGTGCCGATAGAAATGACGCCTTCCCTTTCAACACGCTGATTTTGTTTTTATTCATCAAGTAGCGAACGCCATCAGTTAGTTGCTTGACGACAGACTGTTTCCGTTTTTGAACGACATCCCATTGGATGATAGGCTCATGTTCTGGAAGCTCAATTCCAAAATGTACAGCCGATTTCACATGCTCAAACATATCGGCGCTTTGCAAAAGCGCTTTCGTCGGAATACAGCCTTCATTGAGGCAGGTACCCCCCAGCTGACCTTGATCAATTAACACAACCTCCCTGCCAAAACGGGCGGCTGTTATGGCCGCCACATAACCTGCTGGTCCGCCTCCTATAATGACCAGTGTCATGATACGTTCACCTTCTTCCTATAAAAGAATGGATATTGGTTCTTCTAAATATGCTTTGACCGTTGATAAAAATGCGGATGCCGGCGCTCCGTCCAGCACGCGGTGATCAAACGTAAGACTGAGTGGCAGGATGGTCCCTTTGCACAATTCATCCTCTCGATATACAGGGGTTTCATACATTGTTCCGACGCCAAGGATACCGGCTTCCGGCGGATTCAAAATCGGAGTGAAATGCTCTACACCATATGCACCTAGGTTGGTGATCGTAAAGGTAGAGCCTTCGATTTCATCGTGAAGAAGTTTGCCTTCACGTGCTTTTTTGCCATACAATTTGATGGTCTTCGCTAGCTCAATGAGCGCTAGTCTCTCAGCATGTCGAATAACTGGCACAGCTAAGCCGTTTTCTAAAGCAGCAGCTATCCCAAGATGAACATACTCAAAAGTTTCCACTCTTTCATTTTGATATTGACTGTTCATCGCAGGGTGTTTGAGTAATGAAAGGATCGTTGCTTTGGCTACAAAATCGGTCATGGTCAATTTTGTCTCGTGACGGGCTATGGCTGTTTCATTCAGCTGTTGTTGTAAGTTTGTAAGTTTTGTCACGTCCGCTTTCATCGTAATGGTTAATTGTGCACTTGTTTGCAGGCTTTCCATCATTCTTGAGGCAATTGTTTTCCGCATCGTGTTAACAGGTTGATGCTCTGTCTCATTTTGTTTTTTCTCTGCCCGTTCAGGAAGCGCATGAAGCACATCCGCTTTCGTAATTCTTCCCCCCGGTCCTGTCCCCACCAGCGTATCAATGTCTAGGTTTGCGCTATTCGCAATTTTACGAGCAACAGGGGAGATTTTCTTTCTCTCTTTCTTTGGTTTTGACTGGACGTCTCTTTCTTTCTTTTCCTCCACCTGTTCATTTCCTTCACCGATATAGCAAATGACCGTGCCAGGCGGTACACCTTCTCCCTCAGACACTTTTATATCCAATATGGTTCCTTCAGCAGGTGATTCGATCTCCATTTCAATTTTTTCGGAGTTGATGCTTGCAATGCTTTCCCCTTTATTTACGGTCTCACCGACCTCCTTATTCCAGACAGATACCGTTCCTTCTTTCATCGACATACCCAATTTAGGCATCACAACTTCGACAGCCATCTCCCTCTCTCCTTTCTTTAGTTCAAGATCTTGTCATGACTCTTGCCAATCATCTCTAATACGGTGTTCACAACCTTATCAGGTGTCGGCAGATATATATCTTCAAGAGGTGGTGAAAATGGTACTGGTGTATGAGGAGCCGTCACTTTTTTGATTGGAGCGTCAAGTAAATCGAATCCTTTATCTGCAATCAAAGAAGAGATATCTGCGGCAATTCCGCACCTTGGATTTGCTTCATCCACAATGACAAGCCGATTTGTTTTTTCTACCGAAGTCAGAATGGCCTCTTCATCGAGCGGCGACAAGCTTCTTGGATCAATCACTTCCGCTTCAATACCTTGAGCAGCTAACTCTTCTGCCGCTTCGAGTGCTGTATGCACTTGTTTGCCTACTGCAAAGATGGTTACATCAGAACCCTCTCTCTTCACATCTGCTTTACCAAGCGGCAATGTGTAATACCTCTCCGGCACATCTCCTGTGATATTGTAAAGCGTCTTGTCTTCAAAAAAGATGACAGGGTCCTGATCCTCGATGGCTGCCAGCAGCAGCCCTTTGGCATCATAAGGTGAAGAAGGCACAACTACTTTTAATCCAGGAATGCTTGTAAATAACGCATACAAACTTTGCGAATGCTGGGCTGCTGCTCTAAAACCCGCCCCATGTGTCGTTCTAATCGTGATCGGCACCTCTGCTTTTCCGCCAAACATGTATCGAAATTTTGCTCCTTGATTCAGCACTTGGTCCAGACAAGTACCGATAAAATCATTAAACATAAGTTCCGCAATTGGTCTTAGCCCTGTTGAAGCAGCTGCCATGGCCGCGCCTACATAGCCAGCTTCACTAATCGGTGTGTCTAGGACACGCTCACGTCCAAACTCCTGTACGATTCCTTTTGTTACTCCAAGAACTCCGCCCCATGCTTCATCATCCTGTAAGTGATCTACATGAGCGCCTCCCGCAACATCTTCCCCCATTAAAATGACATCTTCGTCTCTTCTCATTGCCAGTTTAATCGCTTCATTCAAAGCACTAGACATGCTGATTTCTCTTGTCATTTTCCTCTCCCCTTTCTGATTTATTGATACGAAACATACACATCGGTCAGTAATTCGGTATGATCTGGATATTCACTTTCTTCACTGAATCTAACGGCTTCATCTATCGCTTCTGCTACAGCCGCTTCAATACTTGATATCTCCTGATTCGTCAGCAGCTGCTTCTTTAATAATTCATTTTTAAAAAGAGCGATGGCATCTTTCTCTTCTTGGTGTTCTGCTTTTTCTTGATTTGTTTTGTAGCGCTGGGCATCTCCTTCAAAATGTCCATAATTCCGATATGTCATGCATTCAATCAATGTCGGACCTTCTCCATTTTTTGCTCGTTCTATCGCTTGTTCTGCTGCTTGATAAACGGCTGTCACATCTTTTCCATCTACTTGAATACCCGGAATGCCATAACTGGCGGCTCGATCCACGATCGATTTGCAGCTTGAAGCATAGGAAAATGGCGTCGCTTCCCCGTAACCATTGTTTTCTGCGATGAAAATGACAGGCAGTTTCCAGATGGCGGCGAGATTGATTCCTTCGTGAAAAGTCCCTTGATTGTTTGCACCATCCCCAAAAAAGCAAACGCTTACATTATTTGTCTTTTTATATTTAGCCGTGAGGGCTGCCCCGCACGCAAGTGGAAAGCCGCCTCCAACAATTCCGTTAGCACCGAGCATTCCTTTATCAAAATCTGCAATGTGCATGGATCCACCTTTTCCTTTACAAAGACCTGTGGCTTTTCCATAGATTTCTGCCATCATTCCTTTTAGATCACAGCCCTTAGCGATACAATGGCCGTGGCCGCGGTGTGTACTTGTAATACTGTCTTGTTCATTCAGGTGAGCACAGACTCCTACAGCAACAGCTTCTTCGCCAGCATAAAGATGGACAAAGCCTGGCAAGATCCCTTTTGTAAAAAGCGTGTGTACTTGATCTTCAAATTGGCGGATTTCCTGCATTTTTTGATACATCCAAACGGCTTTTTCTTTTGTGAGTGCCATTTCCATATGGTAAAACCTCCTATCTTTTTTTGCTTGCACTTATATACAAGCAAAAAACGTGCCAACATCATGGCACTTGAAAACTTAGGTTTTGAACGATTCACACCGATCAAAAAAGAGACAAAATGAGACTTGCGTCTCTATTTGTCTCAATATGTCTACTTCATCTCCTATATATCACGATGCTCAGTTCCATTGGACAAAAAAAAGCATCCCATAAAGGAATGCTTTTCACTCTTAATCGATTGTACGCCGCCATTTTAATTTTCCTTTGCAGACGCCGCACACATAACGAGAGGTATCAAATCGTCTTTTCCTGATAAAATACTGACCGCATCCTGTGCAGACATATTCATGACGTTTCTGTACACGCCGTTTATTTTGTACCGTCTTTAGCGGTGTACAAAAACGCGGGGCTCCTACTTGTTTTAATAACTCTTTAAAATCCCGGTCCCGATGCTGATAGCCCTTCCCCTCAAGGTGCAGATGATAATGACACAATTCATGCTTGATGATACCGATCAATTCGTCTCTTCCATGCTCCTCTAAATATCGGCGATTTAACTCAATATTGTGTGTACCAAGCAAATATCTTCCGCCTGTCGTTTTGAGACGGTCATTAAAAACAGCTTGATGGCGGAATGCCTTACCAAAGAACTGCTCAGAAATATGCTCTGTTAACTGCTGTAACTCTCTCTCCTTCAATCAAGATCGTTCCTTTCTATAAAAACCTCGAACGGGACAATTTCCCCTTTGCATACATTGAAGGTACACCCACTGTTTCGATCAAAGGAGGAATGGGCGATGCCCAACTGGCTGAAAAATCAGATGCAGAAGGCATTTTTTGAAAAAAATCATTACCAAATCAAATTGCTGAATCAATGCTGGTACTTCTACAGAAAAAAACATTCAGTCACATCAAGGCACACCCCATCCTAAGGTGCGCCTCGTTTTTTGTTTACTCTGGTTTCAGCATGGAGAGGGCAACGCGGCCTTTTACCTGGTCAACGGAGTCCACCCATACAGTTACAATGTCACCAACTGATACAACGTCAAGCGGATGCTTCACAAAACGGTTGCTTAGCTTTGAAATATGTACAAGCCCGTCCTGCTTTACACCAATATCAACGAATGCGCCGAAGTCTACGACGTTTCGCACCGTTCCTTGCAGCTCCATTCCTTGCTTCAAGTCCTCCAATTTCAACACATCTGTTTTCAAAAGAGGTTTTGGGACTTCATCGCGCGGATCACGCTCAGGTCTTGTCAGCTGATCGATGATATCCTGAAGTGTAATGATACCAATATCAAGCTGCTCTGCTGCTTCGTCCAGTTTGACCTCTGCAATTTTCTCCTTTAACTGCTCTGTGCCAAGATCGTCTGGCGTCATCTTGATCATGCGTAAGAATTGTTTTGTTTCTTTATAGCTCTCTGGGTGAATGCCTGTACGATCAAGTGGATCTTGTCCGTCTGCGATGCGCAGGAAGCCGATACACTGCTCATAAGTCTTAGCACCAAGTCTTGGAATATCCTTGAGCTCTTTTCTGCTTGTGAATCTCCCAATCTCTTCGCGGCGCTTGATGATATTTCCTGCGACAGCTTTTGAAAGACCTGACACATATTGCAGCAGCGCCTGTGAGGCCGTATTGACGTTCACACCGACTTGGTTGACGACAGTCTCCACCACGAAGGTTAACGAGCTGTTTAATTGCTTTTGGCTCACGTCATGCTGGTATTGGCCCACCCCGACAGACTTGGGATCAATTTTCACAAGCTCTGCTAAAGGATCTTGTAATCTTCTAGCAATTGATATGGCACTTCGTTCTTCGACTTGCAGGTCTGGAAACTCTTCTCGCGCCAGTGCAGACGCAGAGTATACACTTGCCCCTGCTTCATTCACGATTAAATAGGACACCGGCTGATCCAGCTCTTGAATCAGGTCTGCGATGAATTGTTCGGTCTCTCTTGAGGCTGTTCCATTTCCAATCGCAATGACTTCAATGTTTGATGATTGAATGATCTCTTTCACTTTTTGTTTGGCTTCCGCTTTTTTCTGCACAGGCGGGTGCGGGTAAATGACGCCAATATGATGGACTTTGCCCGTATCATCCACGACGGCTAACTTACAGCCTGTACGAAATGCAGGGTCGACTCCTAGTACACGCTTCCCTTTCATCGGCGGCTGAAGAAGCAGTTTTCTTAAGTTTTCAGCAAAAATATGAATCGCTTGCTCTTCTGCCTTTTCTGTCAGCTCTTTGCGTATTTCTCGTTCGATTGAAGGCTGAATGAGGCGCTTATAGGCATCATCAATTGCCGCTTCAATAAACGGTCTCGCCGTCGTCTGCTTGCCTTTTATGACTTGCTTATCGAGATAGAAACGAATATTTTCAGCAGGTGGTTCGATGGCTGCCTTTAAGATGCCTTCTTTCTCTCCACGATTGACCGCTAGTACACGGTGGGGCACTATCTTTTTGATGGGCTCTTGATAATCGTAATACATTTCATAGACGTTTTTCTCATCGCTCTCGATGTCTTTTCCTGATGTGACCAGACTGCCCTTTTGGTACGTTTCACTGCGAATCCATTTCCGCATATCAGGATCATCAGCCAGCTGTTCAGCAATGATGTGCTGCGCGCCTTCAAGTGCCTCGTCTACACTTCTTACTTCCTTTTCTTCGTTGATAAAAGAAGCAGCCTTCTTCTCGATCTCATCGCTTGGCAGCGCGAGTACATATTCCGCCAGCGGCTCGAGCCCTTTTGCTTTGGCTACATTCGCCTTTGTTTTACGTTTTTGTTTGAATGGCCGGTATAAATCTTCGACCTCTTGCAGTTTATGAGCTTGTTCAATTTTTTGTTTTAATTCATCCGTCAGTTTGTCTTGTTCAGCGATTAAGCGAATGACTTCTTCTTTTCGGTTCATGACATTTTGGATATATGTATAGCGCTCTGAAATGGTTTGAATTTGCACCTCATCCAGTGAGCCTGTCTGCTCTTTCCGGTAACGGGCAATAAACGGGACGGTGTTGCCATCCTCTAAGAGCTTGATGACACTTTCAATTTGTTTTGTTGAAAGCTTTAATTCTGTTGCAATTTGTTTCAATAAAAAGTCAGATGTCTTCATACTTTGCATCCTCTCACTGTGTCTTCTCTTTTAGTGTATCAAAAAAACCGGCAAAACAGAAAAAAGGTCAGCTATTTTACATGAGCTGACCAAGTACATAGGTGAGATCGTCTTTCTTGTCTTGTGTGTATGTTTCAAGCTGTTTGGCAATGTCTGCAACTGAATGACTATGCTTTAAACACATTCTCATGTTTGGCACATTCAGTCCGTCTGAATACATAATGAATGTCGATCCTTTTTCGTAGGAATAGGTGTAAGTTTTATATTTTCTAGGTTTCCCTGATAAGTATCCTGATGTCGGAAGTGGATAAATATAGTCGCCAGAAGGGGCATTCAAGATAAACCGAATATTACCAACCGAACAATAGGTAAATTGCTGCTGGGAAAAATTCACCTTTAAGATCGCAACTGTGGCCCCGCGTTTATTTTTCATAGCCTGATTGCATCTGTCGATGAGGGTCGTCATATCCTCATGTCCATATTCTTCGACAATTTCGCTGACTAAAGAAGATGATTCATTGGCGAACTGACCGCTGCCTAATCCGTCTGCCACAGCACAAATTAGTTCTTCATCATCTGCTTTAATAAAAAAACTGTCCCCGCAGCATGATTTCCCTTCTTTATTCGATTGATAGATAATAGCATTCACATGCTCATGCTGTTCAATCTGCTTCATTACCCTAGCTCCATAGACGCATCTTCTGATAATGCATCTCGTAGCTTTTTAACTGCCTTCCGTTGCAGTCTCGATACATGCATTTGGGATATCCCGAGTAAATCGCCTGTTTCTTTCTGACTCTTATTTTGTAAATAAGTCAGATTGATAATCTCTTTTTCTCGATCTGTCAGAACATGAAGCACACTCTCAAGCATCATTTTTTGGTTTACACGTTCGTAGCCCTCTTCTTGTGAGCCGACAACGTCTAAAATGGTGACTGTACTTCCTTCAGAATCAGCCTCTACGCCTTGGTCAACAGACAGCGCTTGATAGCTTTTGCCCATCTCCATGGTTTCCAGTACTTCTTCCTCTGTGACATCTAGGTATTCTGCAATTTCTTGAACTTTAGGTGACTTTTGCGTCTCCGTTGTCAGATGATCAACTGCCATCTTGATTCTTGGTCCAAGCTCTTTGATCCGCCTTGGTACATGGACACTCCATGTTTTATCTCGTAAAAAGCGTTTGATTTCTCCGATGATGGTTGGAATGGCAAAGGCTTCAAATGATTTACCGACGAGCGGGTCATATCGCTTAATAGCGCCGAGTAAACCAATCATTCCAACTTGTCTGAGATCCTCATGAAAACTTTTCCCTTTGGAATATTTTTTCGCCAGCATATCGACCAGATTTGTATAACATTCGACAAGCGTGAGCTGCGCCTGCTCGTCTTGATTGGTTTGATAGCTTTGGATGAGGCGATCCACTTCATCTTTAGTTAGTTTCATAGTTTTGGATGGTTGTGTCATGGTCAACTCGCTCCCTGTTTAAAAACTTTGTCATCGCAACGGTAACTCCGGAGTTTGCTTGCACCTCGACTTCATCCATCAATGTTTGCATTAAGTATAAACCAAGACCTCCTTCTGCCAATTGATCGACCGTATGAGCAGATGTGTACGGTCCTAGGTCTTCCTGCTTTTGCTTAAAGTCAAAGCTACCGCCTTTGTCCGCGACAATGATTTCTAGACGATCCTCGTAGACAAGAAAGCGAACAGCTACCTCTCCATCTTCGCCATGTTCACCTTTGTAGGCATGCTGAACTGCATTTGTACAAGCCTCACTGACGGCAATTTTTAAGTCTTCAATCTCTTCGTAAACATAGCCCATTCGACTTGCTACGCCTGAAAGAGTCAGGCGAATGATGCCTACGTATTCTGGTTTCGCTGGGATTTTCATCTCGATTAGATCTACTGATTCGTTCATTGTACCCCACCCTCTGTCTTTGCAGAAATGTCAATGATGTCCTTTAGTCCAGTAATTTCAAACAACCTTACAAGCCGATCTGACAAGTTCTCAAGCTTTAATGTTCCACCTGCTTTTTGAGCCGCTTTAAACAGCCCAACAAATACACCTAATCCTGTACTATCCATATACGTAACATCCTTCAAACAGATTTCAAGATGCTCTCCCGCCTCGGCTTTAGGCATGAGCGTTTCTCTTAGCTCAGGTGCGGAGTACACATCGATTTCTCCGCTGACACTAATTTTCGTTTTTTGATCTATTTGATGCTCTTTCACTGTCATATTCATTATGCATTCACCTCGAAATTCTTGTTTCCTAGAATTTTATATACCCGCATCTTCACTTTCTAAACCTTTCTTTTGAGCACAAGTAAAGTGAAGTCATCGTGAAGCTGAAAATCTTGCAGCTTGAGTAAGCTGGCATAGATGGCATCGACCATTTCCTGAGCTGAGTAGGATAGGTGCTCTGCTATAAGCGCTTTGATATCCTCCCGCTCTAAGAAACCGTCCTCTGACTTAGATTCTGTGACACCATCAGAGAATAAGATCACCATATCTCCTGCGTCCAAGTGCTTCTCATACTGCTTGTAGTCAAAGTCTGGTGCGATTCCAAGGACAAGTCCTCTAGCATCTAAATCGTAAAATTGATTCTCTTTTTTGCAATAGAAAAAGCCCGGCTCATGACCAGCCGATGCGTATTTAAATTCATGTGTTTCTGTATTATAGCTGCCATAGAACATGGTGATAAACATGCTTGGGTCTACGTTTTGTTCGACAACACGATTAAGGGTTTTTAGGACCTTTGTTGGGCCGCTCCCTGACTCCGGCAAGGAATCCATCGCATACTTAATCATCGACATACAGAGCGCAGCCGGGATGCCTTTCCCAATCACATCTGCGATCGCGATATTGATTGTATCGTGATCGGTGACAAAGTGAAAATAATCTCCACTCATCTGTTTTGCCGGCACACTAATGGCACCAATATCAAAGGTGTCACCTTCTGGTATTTTCGTTTCCAGAAGGGTTTGCTGAACATTTGCAGCAATTTCAATCTCTGATTTAATTTCTTGCTGGATGCCTCTGAGTGTTAAATGTTCCTGGTAGGCAAGTCCGTACCCAATCATGACTTCAATTAAGAAGTCTAGTGAATGAAAGACATCTTCCGGCAAATCAGGGTATAGCTCCTGAATCACTTTTCGGTGAACACTCACTATTTCTTCAGGAGGTATTTGATGCTCAATGGTTTTTCGGCTAAATTTTTGAGCTTGATAAAGCGATGTTTCAGTTAGATCACTGATATAACGACTGAGCAGCTGATGATACCGCTGCTCCATTACCTCCTTAAAATCCATGGTTTCCCTCCTAGCGAAGCCACTTGACAGCTTGTATCTCCGTTCCTTGTTCTTGTGTAGAATCTAATTTAAAATCATCCATCAGTCTTCTGACTCCCGGAAGACCTGCTCCGAGTCCGCCTGATGTAGAAAAACCGTCTTCCATCACTTTACGTATATCCATGATGCCAGGTCCTTCATCGGCTGCAATGATTTTGAGTCCACGCTTTCCGCGCTCCATCACTTCTTCTATACAAATCTGACCTTTACCAGCGTATAAATAGATGTTTCGTGCTAATTCAGAAATAGCCGTCGTAATTCTTGCTTGGTCAACTGTTCCAAAGCCTAATTCTTTAGCAACATTTCGTCCCAGTTGTCTTGCCGCAACTATGTCCCATTCCGTCAAAATTTTCACACAGGATTGGTCTTTCATATCTATTCCCCCAATTCCCGCTTCAATGTCTCAAGCCCTTGTTCAAGATCTAATGCTGTCTGAATTTCTTCCAGTGATATACCAAGTTCAATGAGTGTTACAGCGACTGCCGGCTGTATTCCTGTTAATACAACTTTTGCCCCCATGAGCTTTGACATCGTGATGACATCGCCTAATACTTTTGCGATAAATGAATCGATCATATCAACAGATGTTAGGTCAATGACAACGCCGTTCGCTCCTGTTTCATGAATTTTATTCAGCAAATCTTCTTGAAAGTGAAGGGCTGTTTGGTCATCAAGCTCCCACTGTATCGAAATTAGAAGACAATTATATAATTTTAAGATTGGAATCTTCGGGTGATTTCTCACTGGGTTTCCCCTCCAATGAAACAATTTTTCGATTTGTCATTTCTAAAGCAGTTTGAATTCCTTTTTGAAGGGTATTCTTTGTTGTAACTTGAGATAAATCAATTCCAAGGGTGACGATGGTTTGGGCGATTTCTGGACGAATACCGACCAATAAGCATTTTGCACCTACTAATCTCACAGCCTCTGACGCTTGAATGATATGGTGTGCCACCATTGTATCGACGACAGGTACACCGGTGATGTCGATTAAGACCACCTGTGACCGATGCTTCACAACGCCATTTAACAGATTCTCCATGATCTTCTTCGCACGGTCTGTATCAATTGTTCCGACAAGAGGCATGACAGTGATGTGCTCAAACACCGGAATCAGCGGAGCAGAAAGTTCTTGTAACGCAATTTTTTGAAGGTTGACGGTTTTCTCCCATGAGATGGAGTAGTGATTCAATATTTCGTTATGAACTGGTGAGATGAACCGATCAATTTCCCATATGAGCTCATTACTTCCTTGTTCAGTATTTTTGTCACTGTTCATTTTGTGATATAAGTGTGAACGGATTTCCGTTAGCCCTTTTGCCAGTAACTTAAGTGATATACCCATTTGTACAATTTTTAAAGCAAAAGATTGCACTTTTTCTTCAAAATCCTCAGCATTCGCCTCTGAAAGGGATGCTAGAATAAGCTGGACATATTCGGAACAAATCGTTTCATACATTTTATCGTTTAGCATCATGTCCGTTTCTTCTTCTCCGAGTCGTTTGAAGATGTCAGTCCATTCTTTTTCTAATTCCTTTTGGTGCGCTCTCGCAAAAGCTAACACGATATGATTCGACATATTTTACCCCCTACATACATAAAAAACAATAACTTTCATTCTCTCTCCATTATAGCCTTAATAAAAAATGAACACAAAAAAAAGTTGCTCACAGGAGAGCAACCAAATATCACCATATTAAAAATCAATAAGAGCCAAACTAACTTGTAAGGCTTCATCAACCTTCTCCATCATCTCATCATCAAGATGTGTGATTTTATCTGTCAATCTTTGTTTATCGATTGTACGAATCTGTTCCAAAAGAATGACAGAATCTCGTTCAAAGCCGTAGCGCTTTGCATTGATTTCGACGTGAGTCGGTAATTTCGCTTTTTGTATTTGGGCTGTTATGGCTGCAACGATAGCAGTCGGGCTGAAGCGATTTCCAATGTCATTTTGAATCACCAATACTGGGCGAACCCCGCCCTGCTCGGAGCCAACAACAGGAGATAAATCAGCAAAGTAAACATCACCGCGTTTAACAATCAAATGTTTAACCCCCGCTGACTAATCGCTCAACTGTATTCTCAGCCTCAAACTCTGCGTATTGTGCCTCTGAAGAGATATTCAGATTAATTTTCGCCATCTCCATGTAGCCGCGTCTCATCGATTCACGATTTTGTCGAATATTACGTTCACGAATATACGTTTTTGTCGCTCGGTAGATCAATTCATTTCTTGTTACCTTATCCTGCTCTGCTACTCGTTCGATCTCAGACATTAAAGTCTCCGGCAGTCGAATCTTCATTTCGTTTGTTGCGCTGGATTCAGACAAAAAACATACACCTCCACAAAACTTACGGATACCGTATCGATCCATTCCAAGACTAATCATACCATTATTCAATGCACAAGCAAAGCTGTTTTTTCATGATTTCTTATTAGAACATGAAGCGGCTCGCCACCCGTAAATCAAGATGATAATGGAGTTCCTCTTTCCCATTATACGCTTTTTTCCGAAAATCATACGGTATTTCCAAAATCTCTAAAAAAGGGAGAATGTTTACCCTACTTTTGTCGAATAAAAAAGAACGAAGTCAGTTTGACCATCGTTCTTTTGAACACTGTTTATAAAAAGCTTGGCCCGCTTTGAAGCAGCGGATTCCGTACATGCACTCTTTTGCCGTCCTCCATATATACTCTTGGGATGCGGTGGCCAATCGAGCAAGTGACTTCATAGTTAATGGTTTCAAGCCTTTTTGCGATTTCATCGACTGATACCATGTCTCCCCCTTGCTTACCAATTAAAACGACCGGCTCCCCTACTGGAAGATTGTCTTTCAGTTCAATCATGAATTGATCCATGCAAACCCTTCCTGCGATCTTCCGGCGCTTTCCGCCAACGAGCACTTCCGTTCCTGCCAGCTTCCTGATCCACCCATCTGCATAGCCGACTGGAACCGTGCCGATCCACGTATCTTGATTGGCTGTATACGCCGCCCCGTAGCTGACACTCTCACCCTTTTGAATGTGCTTCACATGGGCAAGCTTTGTATGAAGAGACATGGCTTCTTCCAGCTTGAAAGGCAATTCATCCTTGATTTCTTCTGACGGTGACAGCCCGTACATACTGATGCCGAAGCGAACCATATTAAACAAAACGTCTTTAAACCTTAGACCTGCTGCACTGTTGGCGCAATGAACGAGCAGCTTGTCCGTATGAAGCGGCTCGAGCAATGTTTGAAAGGTATCGACCTGCCGATCAAAGTAGGCCTCATCCTTTTCATCTGCTGTCGCAAAGTGAGTAAATACGCCTTCCAGCTGTAAATAAGAGTGTTCACTGACAAGCTTTTTCACTTCGTTCACTTGCTCTATCGTTTTCACACCTAATCGGTTCATTCCGCTGTCTATTTTCAAATGAAAACGTATAGGTTGTCCCATCTGCCCTTTCATCATTGTGGTGACTTCTCTCAGCCAATCGATGGAGTAAGCGGTCATGATGACATTGTATCGAACGGCGGCTTTGACATATTCCGGCGGTACGGCGCCGAGTACAAGAATCGGTGCTTTGATGCCTTTATTTCTTAAAGAAACGGCCTCATCTAAAAAGGCTACGGCTAATAAGTCTGCTCCTGCTTTGAGGGCAGCTCTTGCCACTTCTATATCTCCATGTCCATATGCATTGGCTTTCACCACAGCCATCAGTTGAACACTTTGACCAATATGATCTTTCATATGTGAAACATTATGCTTAATTGCTGTTAAATTAATTTCTGCCCATGTGTCTCTATAAAAGGCATTTGTGTCCATCCGTCACACTTCCCTATTGAATGATTCAATACCTTCATTATGATACTAAAAATCAAGAATAATGTGAAACAAATCAAAAAACATCAGCCCTTGCATAGGGCTGATGTTTCATTTCCAAGGCTCTCGCCTGAGATATTTATTTAGCTGACTGGCCTTCTACACTCTTTGCAACCATCAAGAGCTCTTCCTTCGATAGATCACTTGAAGAAATCAAGTAGTCCACTCCGTCAGATGTCCATGAAAGGGATTGATCTGTGAGAACCCCAACTGTCATGCCAAGGTCGACTGGCTCGCCGTTCATCGTCACAGGCGTAGATGCTTCAGCTACTCTCGCTTTTTCCTGAATGAGTGTGAAGGATTTCTTACCGCCATACGTCATCACATAACGTTTCCCAGCATCTGTCATCATTTCTTTCTCTTCCATCTTCTTCACGCCCTCTGGCATATCAACTGGCGTTTTCACCGCAAAGCTGTCAGATGAGTCTGCACTTGTGGCTACATCCATTTGAGAGAGTGTCATGTTTTTCTTCTCATCAAATGCATCTTTGTCAAAGGATTTATTGAATTCAAAGTGAGAGAATTCCACTTTCACCATTGGCTTTTTGTCGCTATCCAGTACTTTCACACTGGCAGGCGCCATTGTTTTTTTATGAAAGGTAATCTCTTGGGTAGGCAGCATTTGGTTGTGCTGATAATTGGTTTTGGTTTCGAACACATACTTTGAATCTTTCGCTTTGAACTGAGCTGCACTGTCATTTTTAATGTCCTTCACGAGTGACTCAAATAAGTAGACCTGACTGCTATTATTTGGCCAATCACTGTGGAAACGGAAGCTCTTGTTCAATGAAGGTGTCAGCACAAACACACCATTGCCATTTCTTAAAATGACTTGACTCTGATCCTTTTTCGGATTTTCTAAATAGACACGGTAAAGTTCCGGCTTCTTGTACCAAATTTCTACTCGATACTCCTGCGGGTCATTTCCTGTCTCAATGGTCATTTTTGCTTTGGCTTTGTATGATGTCATTTCCTCTGCCTTTTTGTTTAAATCTCCAACGATATCCTGCTGAGATTTTTGACCGCATGCGGAGAGAATCAGTACAAAAAGGATTCCCGTTACAAGCAAAACAAAGCTTTTTCTCACCCTTTTCAACCCCTTCGTTAATTGTGTTAAAAGGAAGAAACCGCTTGTTTGACTTTAACAGTACGCCTCAAGAGTTAACTGCGTACCGCGAACCATCAAAGCCTGTTAGCAACTCGCCCTTCCTTATCGCACTACCCAATATATGAAGGGGGGACAAACAATATGCAGACTAGCTTGACAACCTTTCAATTAAAACTTGTGCAGCAGCATATTCTTTCGTGTGAGTGATGGACACATGAACCTGGTCGCCCATCGTTTTCTTGCTTTTGATGAAAGGTTTTCCATGTTCGTCTTTCTGGATTTCCAAGTCATGAAAGCTTAAATGCCGGCCGATTCCCGTTCCGTAAGCTTTAGCGAAAGCTTCCTTTGCTACAAACCGTCCCGCCAAAAATTCCAGCTGCCTCTTTTCACTGAGTTCGTTAAAGATGTCTTGTTCACTTAACGTTAAAATTCGTTCTGGTAAACGAGGCTGTCTGTTAAGCACTCGCGCGAGCCGGTTGATTTCTACAATATCAATGCCTATTCCTTTAATCATGAGGTACCTCCTATGATACTCGTACTAATTTGGATGTTCTCTTCATAAACGTGTTACTATAAACTTACCATTATCTAGTCAAAAGGGGTTTGTTATGTTTATTCGAACGGAGAGCTTTCAACAATTTATTAGATCGTATCCAATCGTAACAACGATCCTTGCTTTGCAAATTGGTCTGTGGCTTATATTTGCGATTCCTATCCCTCTTATACAGCTTGGTCACGACCATCTCGTCGGTTTCAATTATGGGGTAGCTGCCGGAGAATGGTGGCGGCTCGTCACACCTATTTTCCTTCACGGAAGTCTGACCCATATTTTGTTCAATTCTATGTCCTTGTTCTTATTCGCTCCAGCGCTTGAGTATTTGCTTGGGAAAGTTCGATTTCTGATCATCTATCTTGGTGCAGGGTTCATTGGCAATCTCGGAACCTATTGGGTAGAGCCTTTAGAGTATGTACATGTCGGCGCTTCTGGTGCCATCTTCGGTTTGTTTGGCGTTTATTTATACCTTGTTCTATTTAAACCGCACATGATGGACCGCGGCAATTCTCAGGTGATCATAACGATTCTTGCAGTCTCTGTCATCATGACTTTCGTTAACTCAAACATCAATATTATGGCTCACTTATTTGGATTGATCGGCGGCATGCTTTTAGCACCTCTTACGCTATTTTTCCATTCAAAAAAAAGACGCTACTAACCTCATAAAAAATGTCGATCACTCCTATGAACGGGAAGCTGATCGACATTTTTTGTTTAAGAAGATTTATTTTTTTCATACGAATACCAATCCATTACACGAGCAGCATCTTCTTCCTCAAGGTGATGCACACCAAAGGAATCAAGCAGTGCAGAGGATTTCACAAAGGTGTGAATACTCGCCAATCGGCCTTTCTTTTGGAAGAAAGATTGCGTCATCGTATAGTTTTGCATTCGTTTTCTCAAGACAATGCCAGTGGTTTTGCCAATGCCTCTTGATGTCAGTTGAATCAATGGATCTTTGATCGTATAGCCTGATTGTTTATAAGCTAAATAGCCAAAAACCAAAGCAATAGGAAGCGGAATAAGTGCCAAATACCCCCATGGCGGAAAACGTACAGATAGGATCACGCCGACAAGTAATGGCACAAAACCGAAAGAGATCAGGTAGCGTTTGAGTGAACGCTTTGGCACCTTTTTCAGTTCAGCTTCTGGCGCCAAGTGATAATGATCTGTGAATTGAGACAGCAGTTCGTTGATTTTTTTCTTCCGAATAAGCGGAAATAAGACGGAAGAGGTTTCTTTTTCTGTAATAGAACCTCCTGCGCTCACAAGCATCACCGTCGCAAAGCCAAAAGGCTCACGGAGAATATTTTCTTTGATTTTCACTGCTTGAATTCTCGCAAGTGGAATGGTCATTTGATGCCTCTCGATGAGCCCTCTTGTGATGATGATGTCTTTCCCTTTTCGTTTTGCGGTAAAATTCGCATATTGAAGGGCTGTTACCCCAACACTAAGAATCCACGCAATCAATACGGCAAGAAATATGAGAATCGCATAAATCTCAACACTCGCATGACTTAAAAAAGAGAACCGCTTAAAGAATCCGTCCAAAGGAAGAATTTCATCTATTTGTGTGTAAATGGCAAGACACCCGGAAATAATGACTCCGATTCCGCTTGAAGTGGTCGCAGCCAAAAGCAGCTCTGGTACACCCATCCGATAGGAAACATTCATTTCTTCTTCTACAGGTTGTTGCGCTGTCAGAGGATCATGCGGAACATCCCTATTTTCATCCAACACCTCTTCTTGCTGCAAGCTTTTCTTCCGGTTGAAAATTGATTGCTTTAATTGTTCCGCTTCTGCTTTTGTAATCGCCGTCAGGCTCACTTCCGGACCGTCCGTTCCGCCTGCTGTTTCGATTTGGACCCGCACCAAGCCGAAAATCCGCTGGAAGATACCTTCACTTGTATTCACCGTTTGAATTCGTTCTAACGAAATATATTTTTTCTTTTTTGTGATGACGCCGGATTCCACGCGAAATTCATCATCTTCCATCCGGTAGGTGAATCGCCTCCATGCTAAAACGGTTGAAACAGCTTTCCATAAAAGAAGCACACCAAGAATGATAAATGCATAAAAACGAATGCTCGAATTCGAGTTCACAAAAATAAGCACGAAAAAAGGGATAATGAAGTTTTTGATCATGGATACGGCATCTGATATAAAATCAATGAACATCGAGATTGGATGTACACGTTTTGGTTCAGACATCATCTTCCGTCACCCTTGCTAAACGAGATATGTAATCACGAAGCTCATCTGCTTCTTCTAATTCTAGCGCCGGTATATCATGAACTGTAGCAGCAGTCGATATTTGAACAGATGCCAAACGGTAGCGCCTTAAAAGCGGTCCTTGCGATGTATCGACATGCTGGACTCGCACCATCGGCACAATCACACGTGTGACACGAATGAGTCCATGCTGAATTTCAATTTCATTTTCGAATACTTCGTAGCGCCAGATGCGATGACGGATTTTCGGTATAAGCCAAATGCCAAAAATGACCTGTAAGACCCATAAACCGGCGAGGATGGCGCCAATCCAATATGGCCATTGAAGATAATAACTAGCAACAAATACCCCAATGATGATGAGTAAGAAAATCAATGAGATAATTCCATTTTGAAGACGCCATACCTTTAAACCATTTAAACTAATTTGACGTTGCGGCTGTTTTCTCACATTCTTCCCCCATTCTCTTACTTTTCTATCAATATATTACGAAACAAAGCCTAAAAAGTTTCAACAAACCTGTTAAAAAAAGCGAATCCTGCAAAGGATTCGCTCTTGAATTAGTTGTTATAAGATTTCTTTTGACGACGATCGTTAGAAGAACGATTGCGGTCATTTGAAGAACGCTTTTTATCACCGTAAGATGAACGGCTTTTCCCGCGATAGCCGCCTCCGCCGCCACCGTCTCTACGTTTAGAAGAGCTGCGGTTGTTACGATTGCGTTTTGAAATCATTGGTGCTTCATCTGTCAAACGAACAGGCGTTGCATCTGGCTCTTTTGTCATCATTTTGATGGCAGCCGCAACCACTGTGACAGAATCATTATCTTCTAGCAATTCAGCAGCAGCTGTCATGTAGAAGTTTAAGTTGTTTTCACTGATGATTGTGCGCAGACGATCAATGGTTACTTGCTGTTGACCTTCAATTGCTTCATCTAGAGTTGGTTCTTTCATACGTTCCATTTTACGTTTAGTCGTTTGCTCAATCGCACGAAGCATATCTTTTTCACGCGGTGTGATAAATGTCACCGCCATACCTGTACGTCCAGCACGTCCTGTACGTCCAATACGGTGTACGTAGCTCTCTGGATCTTGTGGCACGTCAAAGTTATACACGTGTGTTACGCCTGAGATATCAAGTCCACGTGCTGCAACGTCTGTTGCTACAAGCACATCGATTGAACCTTCTTTGAATTTACGAAGCGCAACCATACGTTTTGCTTGTGTCAGGTCACCATGAATTCCTTCAGCTGTATAACCTCTAAGGTTAAGCGCTTCTGTCAATTCGTCAACACGGCGTTTCGTACGGCCGAAGACAATTGAAAGCTCAGGTGATTGAATGTCAAGAAGACGAGTCAATGTGTCAAACTTCTTACGCTCGTGGATATCCAAGTAGAACTGTTGGATGTTAGAGACAGTCATTTCTTTTGCTTTTACTTTTACATGTTCTGGGTTTGTCATGAAACGCTCTGCAATGCGCTTAATTGGTGCAGGCATTGTCGCAGAGAATAAAAGTGTTTGGTGTTCACTTGGTACATTTGAAAGGATCGATTCAATGTCTTCGATGAAACCCATGTTTAGCATTTCGTCTGCTTCATCAAGCACAACTGTTTCAACATTTTGAAGACGCATTGTACGACGGTTAATGTGATCGAGTAAACGTCCTGGAGTCCCTACGATGATATGAGGATTTTTCTTGAGCGAACGGATTTGGCGGCCGATATCTTGTCCACCGTAAATCGGAAGTACGCGCGCACGCTTGTCTTGGCCAATTTTGTATAGCTCTTCAGATACTTGAATCGCTAATTCTCTTGTTGGCGCAATGATAATCGCTTGGATATTTGGAGACGCTGGGTCGATTTTTTCTACAAGAGGAATACCAAATGCTGCAGTTTTTCCTGTTCCTGTTTGTGCTTGTCCAATGACATCTTTATTCTGAAGACCGAGAGGAATTGTTTCCGCTTGAATCGGTGTTGCTTCTTCAAATCCCATGCGGTTAATAGCTTTCATGAGACTTTCGCTTAATTGAAAATCTTGAAACGTTATAGTCAAATTATTCAAACTCCTTCTAATTGCTGTTTCAGTAATCTCGTGAATGATCATTAAAAACTGCCCTTTTCCGAAAGGACAGGTCCATTATATACAAAGCCCGAATTACCCTACCTTATATCTTACCATTACACTATTTGTTTTTCAACAAGACAGAAATGGATATATCTACTGTTCCACAATGACAGATTCACCATCACTTTGATCTCCATCCATCCATTTCCACTTTTCGAACAGTTGAATTTTTCCGTTATCCAACTGCTTAGGTGTAGAATTGCAAGACCCGCTTCTCATGCTGCCGTCTTTGCTGACATGGTGGTACCTAAAATGAAGTGTTCCATCCTCATTCACAGTTCCTACAAGTACACCAGATACAATACTGCCGCCTTGATATGTGCCCGTTAATATATTCCCGTCCTGACGATATTGAAATATGGTTCCTGCCGATACTTCTCCGTTACTCGAATTAGACTGCGGGACAAAGGTTTTTCCGTCATAATGAAACAACCGAATCAACCACCTTTTCTTTCCTATTGTACCATAGGCTTGTCACTCATTCGACAAAAATGATGCAATTTTTAACAAGTGGGATTCAATTTATATTAGTTTAGCCACATTTTCGCTTTTCTATAGATTAAATTGTTTTTTTTAGAAATTGCTCTACTTTTTCAAACAATTGCTGTGCACATGGCTCGTGACAAACATGGTGTTTACAATCAGGTAAATAAAACATTTCTTTCTGACGAGACGGGATTTTATGATCAATAAATTCTGCACTTGAAGCGGGCACAATCCCATCACTTTCACCTTGAACAATTAACACAGGGAGGTGAAGCTTCTCAAGGGAGCTCTTCGTTTGCTTCACCAGCTTCATAAATTCTACAGCAGCTGACAGCGGCGTGCTCGTTAGCTTATGGCGGTATCTATCATACAAAGGATTCGTATCAATCAGCCCAGACAGTGATTCCTTCAACATCTGCCTTGTGTCTTGAATCATTTGTTTTGGATTCACATATTTAGCCGCAGCACTTAAAAGAACGAGACGAGCAACCGGATACTTCGCTGCTAGATAAGAAGCAATCATTCCCCCCATGGAAAAGCCGATCAAAAAAATGGTGTCGCATGTTCGGTAAAGAGATAGCAGTTCTAATTCAGCTGTTGCAATCCATTCTTGATAGAAAATGCCTTTGAGCTGAAGCTCATCTCCATGCCCCGGAAGCGTGACTGACTGAACGTTCCAATCTGTCTTCTGCTTTAAATATTGCGCCAGCGGTTCCACTTCATAGGGCGCGCCAGTGAATCCATGTATACATAGACAGCCAATCATTCTGTCACCTTCTTTGCCGCTCACTCTTTATAGTGCAGTAATGACTTCTTCTAATCTCATGCCGCGTGAGGCTTTGACTAGAACAACATCGTCAGGACCTGCTACGTCAGCAAGTTTTTTCTTCAGTTCCTCTTTGTCCATAAATGAGGACACGCGCGCGTCACCGAATGATTTCTTTGCTCCTTCAGCGATGAATGCACCTAGGCGGCCATACGTCATCACATGATCAATAAATTCAGGCTTGATGTAGCGGCCTAGTTCATAATGATACCTTTCTTCTTCGCTGCCCATCTCGAGCATGTCTCCAAGGACAAGAATGCGATTAGCGAAGCCGTCCATATCTCCTACAAGATCAATTGCAGCTTTCATGGAAGTAGGACTTGCATTATACGCATCATTGATAACAGTGATTCCTTTCTCTGTTTTAAACAGCTCAAGACGCATCCCTGTCAACTTTGTTTGCATGAGTCCTTGGGCGATTTGTCTTTCATTCAGTTCAAAGTGCTGGCCTATGGCAATTGCAGCAAGGGCATTTTTTACATTATGTTTCCCTAATACAGGAATGAGAAACCCCTGGGCATACCCTTCGACTTGAAATTCAGTTCCTTCTGCAAGCTGGTTGATATGCGTTACCTTGATATCGCAGTCTTCTGCTTCTCCAAAGGTTTTCACACGCTGCGAAAGTGCAGTCGCTCTCTCGCGCAGCAAGGGTTCATCTCCTAAGTAATAAAAGATGCCATCCTCTTTTAATCCTTTTGTGATTTCACATTTTGCATCAGCAATGGCTTCTCTTGATCCCAAATCTTGCATATGAGATTCTCCAATATTGGTGATGACTGCTGCATCAGGCTCAGCGAGTTTTGACAAAAACTCGATCTCACCTTTTGCACTCATCCCCATCTCCAACACAGCAATATCTGTTCCTTCCGGCATTGCAAGAATGGTGAGCGGTAGACCGATATGATTATTAAAGTTACCATCTGTTTTATGAACTTGATAAGCCGTTTGTAAGACGGAATGAATCATGTCTTTCGTTGTGGTTTTCCCATTACTTCCTGTAATACCGACAACACGAGGTTTTTCTTCTTTCAAGTATGATTTTGCCAGCTGTTGTAGTGCTGCCAGTGTATCCTCTACAAGAATGACAGGTACACCGAACGGTGGATTGGCTTCTTTTTGATTCCAAAGAACAGCTGCGGCTCCAAGCTCCACTGCTTTAGAAGCAAATGTGTGACCGTTAAAATGTTCTCCAATTAGGGGGATAAACAATGCACCTTTTGATACTTTTCGTGTATCTGTTGTCACTCCGTGAATTTGCTCTTCGCCAAAAGCTTGATTAGATAGTGTCCCACCAGCCATTTGGGCGATTTGTTTCACTGTACGTTTGATCATGATTTTTTCGCCTCTCTTTCTCATTTCACGTTTGAAGGAAAAGAGACACTACCTAAAGATAGTGTCTGCTTGTTGCTCACATTAAAAAGTCGTTTTAATGGTTTGTTTTTCTTGATGGCGTTCAATTGCAAGTGACACTAGCTTTTCAATCAGCTCTGGATACTCTACACCAGTGTGTTTCCAAAGCAGCGGGAACATACTAAATGGTGTGAATCCAGGCATTGTATTCACTTCATTGATCAACACTTCGCCTTTTTCTGTGAGGAAGAAGTCTGCACGTACAAGACCAGATCCATCGAGGGCTTTAAATGCCTTAATCGCCATATCATGAATCGTCTTGTATTCATCCTCTGACACGCTTGCAGGAATGATCAAATCTGTATCGCCATCTTCATATTTTGCTTTGTAGTCATAAAAATCTGTTTTAGGTGCAATTTCACCAACGACAGAGCATTTCGGCTCGTCATTTCCTAATACACCAATTTCGATTTCTCTTCCAACGACGCCTTCTTCGACGACCACACGACGATCATATTGGAAAGCCAAGTCGAATGCGGTTTGCAGCTCTTCTTTGCTGCGGCATTTGCTAATTCCAACACTTGACCCCATGTTGGCAGGTTTCACAAAGCATGGATAGCCAAGTATTTGTTCCACCTGTTCTAAGCTGTCTGGTGTGGCCTTTTCATAGTCTTTTTTATTGAAGGAAAGGTGCTTTGCTTGTGCAAGTCCTGCTTGAGCAAAAACATCTTTCATCATGACTTTATCCATACCCGCGGCAGAAGCAAGAACGCCGTTGCCGACATACGGGATATTTAGCAGTTCAAGTAATCCTTGCATCGTTCCATCTTCACCATTTGGCCCATGCAGCAATGGGAAGACAACATCAATCTTCTCATCAGCAGATGCAGGCTGCGGGAACATGCTCTCATTTAAAGAAGTTGGTAAAAACGTCTTTGCGTTCTGTTCAAATTGAAGCATTTTGACGTTTGAAACTGGTTCAGTGAGTTTTTCTCCTCTTAGCCATTCGCCCTCTTCTGTAATATAAATTGGATGTATATCGAACTTCTCAGTGTTAAGTGCTTTTGTAACTGCAAGGGCTGTTTGCAGTGATACATTATGTTCGGCTGACTTTCCGCCGTAAATCAATCCTAAACTTATTTTCAATGGATACTCCCCCCACTAAAATTCATCTTTACTATCTTATCACTTTCAAGCAAAAATGCTCTAATTAATTTTTGTTGTTACGGAATTGAAATGATTTGTAAAGGTTGTAAGCGCCTCCCGAGCATTTGTATGTCATTCGCCATTATTTTATATTAAAATGACATTGAAAAGGAGTTGTGACAAATTGAAAAAAATCACAAGTACTGAACAATTCAATGAAATCATTCAATCTGACAAAGAAGTCATCGTTAAATTCTTTGCAACATGGTGTCCTGACTGTACAAGAATGGACATGTTCATTCCAGACATCTTAGAGGCTTATGCTCACCATGAATGGTTTGAAATAAACAAAGATGATTTCCCTGAATTAGCAGAAACGTATCAGGTCATGGGTATTCCAAGCCTGTTGATTTTCAAAAATGGCGAAAAAACAGGTCATTTACACAGCGCAAACGCAAAATCACCTGAAGAAGTGACAGAGTTTCTTCAAGGGCACGTTTCTTAATTGGTTAAACGAAGGACATCAGCAAACGCTTGCTGGTGTCTTTTTCCTTCCCCATCTCTTACATCAAATCTCTCCATAAGACGAGTTGCACATCCAAAACGTTTCAATGAGCAAAAGAATGTTTTATATAGATGTTTCACTTACGACAAGAAATGACAGGAATTATTTCCTGGGAAAGAATGAGCGTCGATTAGGCTTCGAATTTGTCGGTTACGTGAATTTTCTGAATAGATTCTTTACTTCTGACATTTTGCTTTGTATAATAGAGTTGATAATTGATAATGATTATCAATTTCAACTATATGAAATCCTATAGACGTCTATACTTATATAAAGGAGCGATGAGTCACATGTCTAAGAAGAAAATCAAAACATATCAGCAATTGATTGAAGAGAACAAGAAGGCCATCATGCGCGACCCTAAAATGATGGAAAGTATATACGAAACAATCGACAAAAAGCATCAGGAGCAGCTTGCAGCTGCTGGACGTGAATCATAAACATAAGACGAGCAGTCACAGCTGGCTGCTCGTCTCTTTTGTCTTTTTCAACAAAAAGAAAAAAGCCGATAAAATCTATGATGTGATTTTATCGGCTTTTGTTTTAATGTGATTTCGCTACACGGTCCTGCTTCATTCCTAAATAAATGAGCATATATGTGAGATAACCCATTGTCATTGTTAAACCACCGAAGAAGAACTGAGAAAAGACAGGCTCCTCAAAGGTTGTGACGGCAGCAAGAATGATCCAGCTCGCATATAAATAAACCATGAACCATTTCATGTTTCTTTTAAGTGTATACAGAAAGAAAAGACCCGCTAACGAAAAGATCCCCAGCGCTAGTCTGAAATAAATAAGATGATCAAACTGGAAGGCAAAAGACACAAACGAAAACGACAGCAACAACAAAATGGGTAAAGCCGTAATGAAATTTTTCACGATAGTGCCACCTCCAAGACTCCCTCTTATTATAAGACAAAATCAGCCGGTTATCGTGAAATGCAGACTCGTTTTCACAAAGATGTCACGAATTTTTCTTGTTATTTGACACAATTTTTACACATTTACATCACGCTTCCAAAAAAGAACCCAAGCCGTGCCAACAAAGAAAACAAAATGCGCCCCTACCATAAATAGAGAAAACAAAGGACTCATGCCATGAAAGGGCGGCGGTCCTTGAAAGCTGTACTGAGTAAAGTCCGTATTAGCAAAAAGCAGGATTTTCCCCCACTGATTTTCTAAAAGAGACATAATAGGCACAAGTGATTTCGCCGCATATAAAACAAAAAACGAGGTCACAAGCGCAACGAGGCTGTTCCTAAACAAGCTGGAACACATAAAAGCGAAGCTTGCCATCATCATCACTTCCACCCACTGAGATCCGATAACAGCAAACGTATGCTGAAATAATCGTCCCGTACTTTCATCAAATTCAGTACCAAAGAAAATAAAGCCAAATAAAAAAGCTAATACATAATAAAAAACAAACAAATATATGACCGTCAGCACAAGTGTGATGTATTTTGACAGAAAAATTTGCAGCCTTGTTTTGGGCCGGATCAATAAAAACTTGATTGTTCTTTTTTGAAATTCTGTTGAGATCAAGGTCGCGCCAATGACAACTGCGAGCACCTGTAAAATAAATACGACATTCGTGGAATAAGCAAAATAGTTGGCGACAGTGTCTTGTCCACCAAAGCTGGAAATGACTCGTTTCAACGCTAGAGCCATCGCCAATTGAAACACAACGATCAATCCAAGAGCAATGAATGTGATCTTTTTCCTCATCATTTTCTTATGCTCATTCTTGATGAGTTGAAGCATCTGCCGTCCCGCCTTCCGTCCATTTCATAAATGCCTCTTCAATTGATGGCTTTTGAGGCGTCATTTCAAGTACATCAAACCCAGCCATAACAAGCTGTTTGTTCAGCTCAGGCACTTGTTCTTTGTTCAAATGAAGTAATACACGCGCTCCATTTCGTTCATATGTATAGGCCTGCGTGTCGAGCCACGAAACCGCCTTTTCCACTGGCTGAATATTCATGAGTATCTGTTCTTTCCCCTCCATGTCCCGGAGCTTCGCACTGGCTTTGATCTGTCCTTTTTGAATGATGATCATGCGGTCACATAGCTCTTCTACCTCATGCAATAAATGTGTGGCAAATAACACGGACGTTCCTTCTTCTCGTACGAGCATTTGCAAGTGCTCCCTGAATTCCTTCATACCTGCAGGATCAAGTCCATTTGTCGGTTCGTCTAAAATCAGCAGGTTCGGCTGATGTAATATGGCTTGTGCAATCCCAAGCCTTTGTTTCATCCCCAGTGAATACGTCTTCACCTTCTGATGAATGGCGTGCTCCAGACGAACTCTTTTCACCACTTCCTGCATGCGTTCTTCCGTCACTCCATCGTGCATCGCCGCATATAGTTCAAGGTTTTCAAAGCCTGTTAAATAAGAATAAAATTCGGGATTTTCTATGATCGCACCAACAGATGACATTGCGTGTAGAAAATCCTCATCCTGTGAATATCCATTGATCATGATTCGGCCATTGTTTTTTTTCATCAAACCAACGATCAAGCGAATTAAGGTTGTTTTTCCAGACCCATTTGGTCCTAGTAAGCCGACGATTTCTCCTTTCCCTATTTCTATAGATATATCTTGTAAGATCAATTTCCGACCAATTCGTTTATCGACTTTCTCTACTTTTAGAACAGCAGACTGCAAAGTGTTTCCTCCTTCTGATGTAAAGCCTATGGCGGCAAATAAGACCGCTCATTCTTTTAAAAGTATATCACGCAAGACAAGAGGCCCATGAAAAAAAGGGCTGATCGAGTCAGCCCTTCTTTTACATTACATGGATAGGTTCGGTGATGCTGCGTCTTTCTCGTGTTTTTTCTCAGTTTCTGTCACAATCACCGCACATGCGGCGTCACCTGTAATATTGACAACGGTTCTTGCCATATCTAATAAGCGGTCTATGCCAAGGATGAGCGCAATACCTTCAACAGGAAGCCCAACCGAGTTCAAGACCATTGCGAGCATGATCAAGCCTACTCCCGGTACGCCGGCTGTCCCGATACTGGCTAATACGGCGGTTAATACAACTGTGAGCATTTGCATCAGCGTTAACTCCACACCAAACACTTGTGCAATAAAGATGGTTGCAACCCCTTGCATAATGGCTGTCCCATCCATATTGATCGTAGCGCCTAACGGCTGCACGAAACTAGAAATCGGCTCAGGTACTTTCAGTTTCTTTTGAGCGGTTTCCATTGATACAGGGAGAACCGCACTACTGCTAGACGTACTAAAGGCTACGACCATCGCAGGCGAAAAGTCTTTAAAGAATGTAAATGGATTTCGTTTTGCAAATAAAGCCAAGGTTGAGCCATATGTGAGAAAGAAATGCACCAATAGTGCTACTAACACCACTGTAAAATACAGTCCCATGGCTTTAATGGCATCAAGACCTTGACTCCCAATAGCCGTCACAATTAAGCCAAATGTCCCGTATGGAGCAAATTTCATGACCACTCCTACAAGGTACATCATGAGTTCATTGCCTTGTTCTAATATTTTGAGTAATCCTTCTGTTTTTTTGCCTAGCACTGCAATTCCTAGTCCTAAGAATACACAGAAAACAATGATTTGCAGCATATTTCCTTCAACTAAAGATTGAACTGGATTTGATGGAATGATGTTTAATAAAGTGTCTGTCGTAGATGGTGCTTCTTGAGGTTCGTATTCTGCCCCTTTTGTATCGAATGAACCAAAGGAACCCGGTTTAATTAATAATGCTAAAGACATCGCAATGATAATAGCGAAGGTTGTGGTCAGTAGAAAATATAAGATGCTTTTTGCTCCAATACGGCCTAGTTTTTTTGGATCTCCGAGGCCTGCCACACCAAGTGTAATGGAAAAGAAGACGATTGGCACAACCAGCATTTTGATTAGATTTAAGAAGATTTGACCTAGAGGTGTGAATAGATAAGGATCTAACACTTTGAATACATTTGGAGCGAAAATGTTAAGCAAAAGTCCCGTGATTGCACCTGCAATAAGGGCAATAATAATTTTTGTAGCCAGCTTCAATAAAATCTCCCCTTCCTCGTCAAAAAGACCCACGAGAGAGTTTTCTCGTGGGTCTGCGTGTCCTTACATATACCACCGTTTACTCTCTTCACGCCGATGAGGTTAGCTGACGGGTTAGGACGAAGAGATGTCCTTTTTTCTCAACAGAGAAAAATTCACCCCAAAATAGTGGGTCCCCCATTCCTTTAGAAGGATTAAGCGTGTGGTTATTATGATATTTTCATACTATTTATACCTTATTTTTAGAAAATTGTAAACAGGTTCAAATGAACTTTTTAACTACTTTCCTCCTTGTTGGTGACCTCCAAAATATCTAGGATAAACACAAAGATTGGTATACCAATAATGAGTCCCCAAATCCCGATGTAGTGTTCAGAGAAGATCAGCACAATAAATGTGAAGAAAATAGGGAGTTCTGTTTTTGCTGACATGAGTTTCGGGTTTAAGAAGTAGGCTTCAATGGCATGGATGATGACGATCACCAGCACAATATAAAGGACATACATGCCGCCTCCAAGGGTATACGCAATGATGCTGAGTGGAATAAGTGAGATGACCACACCCGCTACTGGGATTAAGCCTAGCAAAAAGACCATGACCGCTAATCCAAATAATTGCGGGAATCCCATAATGCCTAGCGCAATGGTTGTTAAGACACAGTTAACGGTTGCAATAATAAACTGTGCTTCGAGTACCTTTCCAAACGTTCTGGAAAATTTACGTCCAAAGAAGGCTATTTCATGATAGAACACTGAGATTTTACTCGTTTTGAACTTGTTCATGAATTGAATGAGGCGTTCCTTTTCGAACAGGAAGAACATGCTTAATATTAAGGACATAATGACCTGGATACTGAACGTGCTGAAATCTGTTAAGTATGTATAGAGGAAATTAAACCCTTTCTCAAAGTAAGCTGATATTTTAAAATCTCCGAATACGTTGGTGATGACATCAAAGAAGGGTAAATCTTGTGGATGATCTGCAATTTTCTTTCCTAAATGAAATAGCTGCTCCACCTGTTTGGCGATAATTGGCACAAACACGAATCCGCCAAACGTCAATCCACCAGCCAAAAGAATATACAAAATGGTGATAACCGATTTCTGTCCTATTTTCAGGAAGTGACTTAAAAAACCTCTAATGACCTCTTCTAACCGATTCATCAAAAAGGTGAATATGAAGGTCAAGAGAATTAAATTCATCATTCCTCTTAATAGATATAAGGCTGTGGCTAATACTACAAATACAGAAAACCGCTTAACACCGGGTTTTTCGAACAATTTAAAAAATGCCGCCATTACGTTACACACCTGCCAGGACTAAAGTCTATTTTTCATCGGATCTGATATACATTATATCGGATCTTTCTGTAAATTATATAATAAAAGGTCAATAAGGTCTTACGATTCGTTTTAATTTTATCAAGCTTTAATGTTTTTTCTTTTCAGCACAAGAAAAAACCGAACCCCATGTAGAACATAAGGTTTCGGTTTTTAGGTTGTTTTTATACTATACAGCTTGCTTCATATTGCGCATTTCTTGAAGGGCTGTTTTACTCTTCGCTTCGTCAAATTCACCTTCACTTTTCGCAACAACAATTGTTGCAATTCCATTTCCAATAAGATTTGTAATGGCTCTTCCTTCGCTCATGAATCGATCGACTCCAAGCAGAAGTGCAAGCCCCTCTAGCGGAATGACCTGTAGTGCAGCGAGTGTAGAAGCCAGCACGATAAATCCGCTTCCTGTCACCCCAGCCGCTCCCTTTGAGGTGAGCATCAGGACAAGGATGATGGTGATCTGCTGACCGATGGACAAGTCTACACCAAACACTTGTGCCAAGAAGACCACAGCCATCGATAAGTAGATCGAGGTTCCATCTAAGTTAAAGGAATACCCTGTTGGGATGACAAGACCAACCACAGACTTAGAGCACCCGTAGCGTTCCATTTTATCCATCATTCTTGGCAGCACGGATTCTGATGAGCTTGTGCCAAGAACAATTAAAATTTCATCCTTGATGAACCGCAGGTAACCGAACAGGCTGAAGCCATACATTTTACAAATGATGTTCAGCACAACGAAGATGAACAGGAACATGGTCATATATACGGAGAGCATCAGACTCGCTAGCGGTTTAATCGATGCCAAACCAAAGTGTCCGATCGTATAAGCCATTGCCCCAAATGCACCGAGCGGCGCAGCACGCATGATATATCCAATGATTTTAAAGAAAACAAGTGACAGCTTATCAAGCCACTCAATGATTCCTTTCCCCTTCTCGCCAAGTGCAGCAAGCGCAACACCGAATAAAATAGAGAAGAATAAGACCTGTAAAATATCACCCTTTGCAAAAGCATCTACCATATTAGATGGTACGATGTGTGTGACAAATTCCATCCAGTCGATACCCTGTCCCCCATTTTGGGTATACTGTGAAACATCCCCTTTTTCAAGCTTGCTATAGTCCAGACCTGCACCCGGCTTCATGATATTTACCACAAAAAGACCGATGACCAAAGCAAGCGTCGTGACGACTTCAAAATAAATAAATGCTTTTCCCCCAACTTTTCCAACCTTTTTCATATCCCCCATCTTGGCAATACCAAGAACAATGGTTAAGAAAATGATTGGCGCGATGACCATTTTAACGGCATTGATAAAGGTGTCACCAAGCGGCTTCATTTCTTTTCCGACGTTTGGCCAAACCATCCCGACAATGATCCCGATAATGACAGCTGCAATCACCTGAAATGTCAGGTTCTTCAAAAGCCTCTTCATAAAAAATCAACTCCCTCACCCTTTGATGTAAACGCTTAACTGTTATCTGTAGCTAAATGATAGCGATTTCACCAAAGGCTGTGAAGCTTATGGACATATCGTACATTTTGGTCTTTTTGGTCTCTTAGTCAGAATGTACGATATATTTATTGACAGGCCGGCCAACCCCGCCATATTGCATATCTAATTTCAGCTCGCCTTCTTTCACTAAGAAGTCTAAATACCGGCGTGCCGTGACACGGGCAATGCCGAGTGCATTGGCAACTTCCTCTGCAGACTGCGGGCCTTCCTGCAAGCCCATATAGGCTTTAATTTCATTCATCGTATGCACATTCAGCCCCTTAGGGAGCCAAGTATCCTCCTGCTTAACAGCAGGCTTTCGTATGATATCATCCAGCATCTCCTGAGAAAATTCTGCTGCTGTGCGAATTTTAGATTTAAACGCTTTATAGTTTTCAAGTGATTCTTTCATACGTTCGAACTTAAACGGCTTGATGATATAATCTCGTGCGCCATTTTGAAGCATGATGCCAATGGTCTCTTTGTCCTTTGCCGCAGAAATAACGATCACATCCACCTGTATCTTTTGCTTTCTAATGTCTTGAAGCGTCTTCACGCCATCTTTTTTTGGCATATATACATCGAGGACAACAAGGTCTGGACGAATTTCTTTGATCAGCTGGATGCCCTGCTCCCCATTACCTGCGACTGCCGCAACTTGAAAGCCAGGAACACTCTTAATGAACTCTTTATTCACTTCTTGCACCATCGGGTCATCTTCAATTAATAGCACCTTAATCTGAGTCATCTGTCTCTCTCCTCTATTGTCATTGGGAATTCGATTGAGAAGGTGGTACCAATGCCGATGCTTGATGTGACTTCTACATTTCCCATTCCTTTGTCGATAATCGTTTTTACAATATACAGGCCATAGCCTGTTCCGCCTTCTTTGCCGTGTGTGAAACCTTTATCGAAAATATAAGGAATCATTTCCTCTTCAATCCCGGAGCCATTGTCTTCAATTAACATCGCGAGGACATCCTCGGTTTGATCAATACTAATAGAAATGCGTTTTGTGTTTCTTTCTACAGTATCATACGAGGCAAAGGCGTTCTCGATCAGATTGCCAAGCAGCTTCGTCATATCATGCTGATCTAGACGCTCAGGGAAATCACGCAGACAGCTATGTTCGTCTACTTCGACCTTTATGCCTAGCTCCTTGCCCCTTCTGATTTTGCTCATCAATAATCCCGCAACGGCATCATGCTGAATGACGCGGTGAAGAAAGTCCATCACAAGTTCCTGTTCTTCCGTCGTTTGAAAGGCTAGATCGAGCGCCTGATCGGGTTTACCAAGCTGAATCAGCCCGGCAATCGTATGAAGCTTGTTCATATGCTCATGGTTTTGCACCCGCAGACCGTCAACAAAGTTCTTGACTCCGGTTAACTCCTCTGCCAATTTTGCCGCTTCTGTCCGGTCCTGAAAAATGGCGACCGCTCCGATAATTTTCTTTTTCATGACAATCGGAATCCGGCTGCTCATAATCCGCTTTCCGCTCATATGAATTTCTTCATTGTAAACGGGTTCAGCGCGATCAATGATCTCAGGGAGTCTTGTGTCAGACAGCACATCCCAAATATTCCGGCCTACGACATCCCCTGTCACACCAAAAATTTGCTTCGCCTTTTCATTAAAAATGGTGATCATGTGCTGATTATCAATGGCGATGACCCCTTCATTAATAGAGTGGAAGGTTGCGGTGCGCTCCTCTAGCATTCTGACAATCTCATGCGGCTCCAGCTTAAACATTTGCTGTTTAATATGACGGGCGAGCAAAAATGAGCCTACAAGCCCAAAGCTGAGCGTCAGCAGAAGGATCATGAGGATATCCCGCTTCATTTCTCCTAATATATCGATCATACTTGGCAGCGTTCTCCCTACAAGGACAACCCCTGTTTGATTAAATTGATCATCCTTCACTGGATAAAAGGCTCTGATGGCTGTCCCAAGCTCTCCCTCTGCTTCTGAGAAATAAATATGCTCTGCAAAAGCAGGCTCTTCATCTGTCCCCTCCGAGCGCTGACCAATCCTTGTTTTTACTGGATGCGTTAATCTCACATGATCCATATCCATGACGACAATGTAGTCAGCGTCTTGAATAATCCGAATCTCTTCGATGGCATGCTGTAATCGGTTACGTTCCTTTGTTTGATCAGCTAACGCCTGCTTCACCTCATTCATCTCAGCCACTGTTCTCGCCGTGTTCATGAGCCTTTTTCGAAGCTCTCGTTCCTCTGTTTGCTGGATTCCCCCAACAAGGACAATTCCTCCGATTAAAAGGGCGAAAATGACAACGAAATATGTGAGGATGGTGAGCTTCCATCTAATAGATAATTGTTGTAATTTCAATCGATTTCTCATCATTTTTTCACCTGTATCTTTACGAATTCTTCCTCGGTCAAGTATGCTTGACATAAGGGGGATCGGACGCATGAAGAATTTACTCGCCTATACACTATTGCTCATAATCGGTTTTGTAACCGCTTTATACTTTGGTTTTTATCATATGATGCCAAAATCAGCGACGACCTTTGATGATGAACAGACAGGGCTGAAGGATCAGCTTGTGTTCAAATTTAGCCATGTCGTGGCAGATAATACACCAAAAGGACTTGCCGCAAAGAAATTTGCTGAGCTTGTGCACGAAAAATCTGATGGGAAGATCAGCATTCAGATTTTCTCCAACGGGAGTCTTTATTCTGATATAGAAGAAATTAATGCACTTAAAGAGAATCAAGTTCAATTTATCGCCCCGTCTACCTCGAAGCTCGGCATGCTGTCCCCTGAGTGGCTGGCTCTTGACCTTCCCTTTGCTTTTTCTAATTATGATGCGGTTCAAGAAGGCCTACACGGTGCAATTGGCCAAAGATTGTTTGGCACCCTGCAAAAAGACGGGCTAAAGGGAATGGCCTATTGGACAAATGGCTTTAAGCAAATCACCTCTAATAAAGGTCCAATCAAACAGCCTGGTGATTTAAAAAACCAATCTCTCCGCATTATGCAAAGCGACATGATTGAAAAACAATTCAAACTTCTTGGCGCAAAGCCCTATCAGGAATCGTTTAATTCAACGTTCCAGCTATTAGAGACAAAAAAAGTAGACGGTGAAGAAAATACCATTTCAAATATTTATTCAAAAAAATTCTATCATATACAAGACTATATGACGATCAGTAATCACGGGTATTTGGGCTATGTGGTCTTAACAGATCAATCCTTCTTTGAACGCCAGACACCTGAAACGAAACGAATTTTACTTGAAGCCATGGAAGAAACAACAGCTTGGAATGAAAAACATGCAGAACAGATGAACAAAGATCAGCTAGAGGACATTAAACGGGAATCGCCGATTGCCATTCATGAATTGACGCCAGCAGAAAGACAAAAATGGGTGAAAGCCCTCGATCCTTTGTATGAGGAAGCCGAAAAAACCATTGGTTCCACCCTAATCAAGCAGATTCGCGAGCTGCGTGCGCGTTATGAACATTCTCCTATCCATGCTTTTCAAGATGAGGATGAGACCAAATAAAAAATCCCTTTGAGAAAGGGATTTTTATGCACCAGATTCACTCTGTTCTTGCTGCGTGAGCTCTTCTAATCTTGTGACAATTCTTCGCTTTCGGTATTGCATCATGCCTGTTTCGGCAATACCTTTTAGTTGTGAGCGGTTGGAGACTGCGCCAAACAAAATGCCTGCTATGGGAACAAGCTGAAACAGTTTCTTCCAGCCAAACGAATCCCGGTAATTATACACCACTTCACGCCACCCTTGGATTTGGGAAATCATGTTTTCGTGCTTTCCTTCTGAAGCTTGATAGCTCCTCAGCTCTTTTAATATAGATTTCTTCCCCACCACATCAGCAGAGTTCAGCTGTAAGCATTTTATGATGAAGACCCGCTCTTCCTTGTTTTTAGGATCATAGCCATAGGTGACGGCAATATCCTGTAATGTTTTAAGGGAAAGACCCAGTACCGCAGGAATATCTGCTGCCAGCGTAAACATACCGCCGACACCAGTTGTGGCACCTTGTACCGTGGCGAGGTTCGTCCTGTTTTTCCCCATATGTTCACTAATGGCATCCATGATTTCAATAGGAGCTTTTTCAATATCTTCTATGCGCTGAATGGAATCATCAGCACATTTCTTTTGAAATTGATGGATGATGCCTTTTTCTGATGTCAAATAGGCACCGCCTGATTGAATGTAATGCCCCATTTCATCTAGCAGTACACCAATTTTTTTCTGAATAAAGGCAGGCGTCAGCTTGTCCAGCATTTGAAATGGAAGGCGGCTGATTTTCTCCCAAAACCATACCTTTTGCTGGTCTTTCTCCCACTGTTCAATCTCCTTTAATTGTGCTTTTAGCCACTCTCTTTCCTCCATGCCATTTGCCTCCTTAGATGCCGCTCAAGTATTTGTTTGTTATTATACACAATCCTTGTTCATCATACGTATAGAACATTGAAGCGGTTTCGAAAGGTTTGAAACTTTTTCAAAACGGTTATTGCTTAATACACAAACAAAAAGAGGAGTGATCAACATGTTAGGATTTCTGATTTCATTAGTTGTGGCGATTGTCATCGGCCTTATTGGCAGTGCACTCGCTGGAGGTAGTGTACCAGGAGGATGGATCGGTTCAATGATTGCCGGGCTTGCAGGTGCTTGGATTGGTCATGGATTACTTGGAACGTGGGGTCCTAGTCTGGCAGGCTTTGCGATCTTTCCAGCAATCTTAGGAGCAGCGATCTTTGTCATTATCTTAAGCCTGATCTTCCGTAGTGTGGGATCAAGGGTATCTTAAAAAAACGAATAACAGAGGAAGCAGTAGGGACACCGTCTAAGAGGCGGTGTTTTTTATGTGATGGATTGACAAGGTATCTATTTTTTTCACTTACATATGATAAACAAACCTATTAGTTCAGATAGTTGACTTTTCATGAAGATGGGCATATGATGATTAAAAATTGCATCAAGGAAACTTTTTGTGCCAAAGCAAAACTTTTGTAGAATCTAGGTGATGACATATGACAAACAAATACATCGAGGCACAGGCACACATGTCAGCGGCAGCTGAGCGTGCACTTGAAGGAAAGGTCAAAGGATTTAGAAGGCTCCTTCCTTTTCTCGGCCCTGCTTTTATCGCAGCCATTGCATATATTGATCCAGGAAATTTCGCCACCAACATTGCGGCTGGCTCCAAATACGGATATCTCCTTTTATGGGTCATTCTCATATCAAATCTCATGGCTTTGCTCATCCAGTCCTTATCCGCAAAGCTTGGAATCGCGACAGGTAAAAACTTACCTGAAATCGCACGTGAAGAGTTTCCAAAACCCGTTTCAATCGGTTTATGGATTCAGGGAGAGCTCGTCATTATTGCCACGGATTTAGCTGAGTTTATCGGGGCGGCACTTGGTTTATACTTGCTCTTTCGAATCCCGCTGCTTGAAGCATCTATTATCGCCGCTATCGGTTCATTTGCGATATTAGAGCTGCAAAGACGAGGCTATCGAGCATTAGAAGCAGGTATTACAGGCATGCTGTTCGTTGTCGTGATCGCTTTCGCTGTGCAAACCTTTGTCGCCAAACCAGATATCGCAAGTGTCGCTGGCGGACTGTTCATTCCAAAATTTGATGGCGCAGACAGCGTGCTGCTTGCAGCTGGAATTTTAGGTGCCACTGTGATGCCTCACGCAATCTACTTACATTCAGCTTTAACCCAAAGAAGAGTCGTCGGCAGAACGGAAAAGGAGAAAAAGCAGATTTTCCGCTTTGAGTTTTTAGATATCCTCATTGCGATGATAGTCGCCGGGGCCATCAATGCCAGCATGTTGATTGTGGCAGCCGCTTTATTTTATAAAAATGGTCTCTTTGTTGAAGATCTGGATGTTGCGTTTCAGCATTTTGGTACACTCGCAGGGCCTGTATCAGCCATCTTATTTGGTGTAGGTCTGCTTGTAGCCGGACTATCCAGCTCTTCTGTTGGTACACTGTCAGGCGATATCATTATGCAGGGCTTTATTCAATACCGAATCCCGCTATATGTCCGCCGGCTGATTACCATCATTCCCCCTATTGCGATCATTGCATCTGGGGTGAACCCGACCTCCGCGCTTGTGATGAGTCAGGTCGTCTTATCCTTTGGTATTGCCTTTGCTTTAATTCCGCTCATTTTATTTACAAGTAAAAAGCGAATTATGGGCGAATTAACGAATGCCCGCTGGGTGACAGGAATATCTTGGGTGATAGCAGCTCTTGTTGTAGCACTTAATCTTTTCTTAATTGTAGATACGTTTATGTAAAAGACAGTGTTGAGCTGTCTTTTTCTTTCCATTTGGTTATGGTAGAATTCCCCTGAGAGGATGTGGGTTCATGTTTGTTTATCAGGATCAAGAGATATCCATGCGGCTGCTTGAGCCAAGAGACGCAAGAAGTCTGTATTTGCTCATTCAGCGGTCGAGAGAGCATTTACGTGAATGGATGCTTTGGGTGGATTCAACGCAGACAGAGGAAGACAGTATGGCGTTTATCCAAGGCGCCATGCAGCAAGCGATGCAGAACAACGGTTTTCAAGCGGGCATCTGGTCACATGGAGAACTCGTCGGCATCATTGGCACCCATCAAATTCATTGGATCAATAGGACCGTTTCAATCGGCTATTGGCTCGGAGAAGGCTATCAAGGAAAAGGCATCATGACAAAAGCCTGCCAAGCGGTCATTCGCTATTTATTTGAAGAGTGCGGACTGCACCGTATTGAGATTAGGGCTGCTGTCGACAATCAGAAAAGCAGACGCATTGCAGAGAGATTATCCTTTTCGCTTGAGGGAATATTAAGGCAATGTGAATGGCTGGGCAATCGCTTTACCGATCATTGTGTGTACGCCCTTTTACAGCCTGAATATATGAAACAAAAAACGTATTCGATGAATCAGCCTACTTAATTGTGTCGATTGCATGAATTATTTTACAAAGTGAAGCTTTGTAGTATCCGTTGTGATCGGCATCTGATAAAATAGAAGGAAAAATCGAGGTATGATGTATGTCTCTTATTATTTTATTTTACTTATGGATTGTCCCTTTGGTATTTGGTATTTTCTTCTCATTCCTAACAAAGAAAGCCACCTACAAACGCCGCTTTGTCCCATCCTATAGCATGGTAGGACTCAGCATCGTTTTTCTCATTCTGGCACTCGTCTTTTCAGCCAGCCATTTTCTATTTATTTGCGGTATGTTCCTATTTACCACAACCCTTGTCGGCACAGGCATCCCTTTATTCTTAGCCTTTGGAAAAACACCATCCTAAACAAAAACCACCTTTTCGCGATGAAAGGTGGTTTCTTTTTTATTGAAGTGGCATTCGGTATGTCATCGTGGCATTTGGATGTTCTTCAATCGTCTTCATCATGTCTTGCAGGATCTCGGCTGCGCGATCATTTGAGTCATACTTGCCGAGCATCTTTGCCCAAGAAGTACTTCCCAAGATCATCCCTTCAATTTTTTTGCCGCTTACTGAGACTTCTTGGACATGAATCAGAGTTTGCTGGTTTTGTGTGAGGATCCATAGCATGGTTTATTCTCCTTTTTTGTGGTGGTTGGTGTCTTTGGTACCTTTTCAATAAAGCTATAGAATGTGTATTTTCACAATTTCTCTATTCTTTTGCTAATAATTCTTTTCGAATAGCATGAGTCTCAATATCTGCAAATCTTACAGGGGTTGGCAATCGGCTGTTCTTATCAATAAGTTTCATAACAATTTCTGTAGTTGTATCTAAATCGATCCAGTTACCACATGAAATAAAAATAGGCTTAACATTCACTCTAGTTCTGAGGGCTCTCCCATATATTTCATTATTTATAACAATATCTGTGTATTCATTTTCTTTATTTTGAGGCATGGTAAAATCTATTCCATTAATCTTCAAATAACTTTTTGCCACACCGATGGTAGGCTTATTTAAGAAAAAAGAGGCTTGGGTAGCAATACCCATATGTCTATAATGTAAATAACCATTTCCATCAAACATGTAGACATCCACTTGTTTCGTTAGCTTTTTTACTGCATCTTTGATTAATGGCATTTCACGAAAAGCAAGAAAACCTGCTATATATGGAACCCTTATTTCTCCATGGCTATGCACTTTTTCTATCACTTGTTTTTCTATCAAATCAAAGACGACGATACAACAAACACCATTTGTTTTCCCTTTAATATCAAAATAAGCTACATCTACCCCTGCAATATACCTTATGTTCTCTAGTTGAAAATTATTTTTTAATTGCACTTTAGGCAAGAGAGCGTTTTGTTCACTTTTAAATCTTTCTAATAACTCATTCATTTCCTCACTATTCATACAAACCACATTATAAATTGTTGAATTTTTCGGCATATTTCAAGTCGGATTCATTAGGTTCTGCTTTTTCCTCTAAAACATTTCCATTCTCGTCATACTTTATATAATTCATTTCTCGACCGGCAACACATTCAGATTCATACTTTTTATTTCCATTCTCAAAAAACTCAACTTGATATCCATCTGCGGCATTTTTACTTAGATGTCCTATTTTCTTGACATTTCCGTTCGGATAGAATTCAACATACTTCCCTTGTTTAACTCCTTGTTCTACATAGAAGTAACTCTCAATATTCCCGTTTTCATATATATCATAGGCTAACCCCGTAAACAGTTCTTCTTTACCATCCTCAGTGTATCTCACTATTGCTAGTTCGTAAGGTCCTCCATATTCTAAGCATTCTTCAAACTCAGTGCCGTTTTCTAAAATAAAATCTTTTTGCAATATATCATTTAACATTTTTGGGAACCTCCGTGATAATTTTAGACCCATCTGTAAGGTAAGCACAATGAGGGCACCTTGGAAACATCATTCCCGCCGGTTTCACTCTACTTTGACCTGTTCTAACAACATTCAATATAAAATTATCCAAACTAGCGCCTGGGTTAGCCTTTAAGGCATTATTCAATGCGATCACCTCTGCATGTGACCCCGCACCTTTTGTAAATGTATATGAATCTATAACCTCTTTTGGCATTTTATCATATTTGGCATTTATTAAGGGGTGTAACTCTGGTAACTTTCCATCATAATCATTTATTGCATATGAGTAATTCCCAGTCTGTTTATCATAAACTCCAGCAAAGGCGGGTCCCATTTTCTTTTTGCTAATACCACTATCTTTTAATTTATTTAGTTCTTTTATCGTTTCTCCACGTAAATTAATTCTTTCATTTAATTCTTTGGAATCAATCTTCCCATATTTATTTCTCAAATAGTCGATGCGCCTTTTCTCAGTCTCTTTTATCCCCATCTTCCCATGAAACCCTTTCGCCCCAAACGGCAAAAGCATTCCCAGCGCCGCGTTCATGCTCGCTTCCTGCTGTTCTTTCGAGACCTTATTCCCAAACATGTCTCTACCTGTAATTGCTTCGCTGAATCCGTTGGTGGCGGTGAGGCCGTATAAGCCTTTTTGCGATGTTTTTAAGGCGTCAAAAGAATTTTGCGATGTCTTGTAAATATCGACTGCTCTGACTGCGGCCGAGGTGGCTTGAGTTGTTTTATAAACAGCTTTTCCGCCTTTGAAAATGCGACCTGCCCAGCCGACGATTGGGATATAACCCGCTGCTGCCATGCCGCCTGCGGCGACGCGCTGTCCTGCGGTAAGTTCTTCGCCTGTGATCGGGTCAACGCCCGTTGCGGCGCGTTTTGCATCGTTTACTCCAGTCAGTTCATTCACGATATTTCCACCATAATCAAGTGCTTTTTCATACCAAGGGCGGTTGGCGAGTGCTTCTTGTTCCTTTGCGATTTCTCTAGCTTCTTCTTGTTCTTTTTTGATTTTGAGATATTCAGAAGTTTGCTTCTCAATATCGCTTTTTGCCTTGTAGATTTCGCTATTTTGATACGCTTTCTTGTCAAAATTCATAGGCGAAATCGCTTTTCCGTCATTTGTGGCATTCATCATTTCTGCGTACAATGCCAATGTAGCCTGCTGCTCCGTCTCTGACAAAGCATATTCATCTTTTAAATTTTGATCAAGCTCTCTTAGGTCTTTTACTGTCTTTTTTCGTTCATCTTCTGCATTTGCAATTTTTTCATCAAAGGTTTTGCTGTCAAATACCTCTAGAGAAATGAGGTCATCAATGTCCTGAAAAATGGTTTTAAGTGCCTTTTTTTGATCCTTTACAATGCTTTTGGCGTTTTTGATGCCCATATGTACTGCGTTGTCTAAAAAGTGTTCTTCTACGAAGGTATCGCCGCCAAAGTTTGTATCATCGAGTGTCCCAGAAACACCTTCATGAAAGGCCTTTTGCTTATCAATGAAGCTGATAAACATGTCTACATTTCCAGCGAGCTCTTTGTAGAAGCTTTTAATGTTATCGGCACCTTTCCCAGTGAAGTCGTCACCGAGATTAGAAACACCTTGTAATGCTTTTTTTAAATCTACCATTTGTTCGCGGAGTTCCTGGTAGTGTTTTGCCCTTGTGTCCATGGCACTTGTTAGTGCTTTTGCATCAAGTATCTTGCCCAGAAGAAGTCACTCCCTCCATTATTGATCATAAAGTCTATTTTACCTTTATCAACGAATTGGAAAAATAGGCTTTAAGTTACAAAAATAATATCCTTTAATTTCAATAGAGATGAAAGCAAGTGACAATTGAAATGATTTCCCCTAATCATCACAAAAAAAAGTCAGCCTTCTTTTCAGAAGACCGACTACCTTGTGTTTAGAAAAAGCGTTTGAGGCTTTTCTTGAGTGGAGGGATATCCAACTCACCTTTTTCAAAGAATTTTTTCAATAAATATTTACTGAAGCCTGCTGCTTGGGTGTAAGTGATTTTCCCAGGTAACGGGGGTTCATTGGCGACAGTGACATCAATAATAACTGGTTTATCAGATTGAAGGGCTGTATCAAAGGCTGGCGCTAATTCTTCATGTGATGACACAGAGATCCCTTTGCCGCCACATGCTTCTGCAAACTTAGCAAAATCAATATCCTCCAGCTCTATACCATAATTCATGTTTCCTTTTACCTGTTGCTCATATTCAATCATTCCTAAATTGTTGTTGTTTAAGATCACGACAACAATCGGCAGCTTATATTTTACAGCTGTCACAAAGTCTTGCATGACCATTGTGAAGCCTCCATCACCACAGACAGCAATGGCTTGTCGGTTCGGTTCATTTAACTTAGCCGAAATCGCACCAGGTAAACCACAGCCCATTGTGGCAAGCCAGCTGGAGATAATGAAATCCTGCTGTTTCATTTCAAAATGACGCGCCATCCAGACCGTCACATTACCAACATCAACTGAAAGAATGGCGTCTTCTTCGACTGCTTCTTCTAATCTAGCAATGACTTGCTGTGGTTTAATCGGTGAAGTAGCAACGGATTTTTCCTTAGCCATTTCTTCTCGCCACTTCATCATATGCTCTGTACAAGCTTCAAGAAAACCACGCTGCTCTTTATATTCAATGTAGGAAGTCAGTTCATGTAAACCACTCTTGCTGTCGCTCACGATTCCCACATCTACCGGATATCTTTTACCGATTTGATCTGGTTTAATATCCAGTTGAATGGCTGGCGTGTCCTCTGGTAAGTAGTCTCTATATGGAAAGGAGGTTCCAAGCATAATTAAGAGATCACATTCTTCCATCGCTTCATATGCCGGCTTCGTTCCAATTTGACCTAGGTTACCTAAAAAGTATGGATGCCTGTCTGGCACAACCCCTTTTGCAGGGAGTGTGATGACGATAGGAGCAGCTGCCTTTTCTGCAAATGAAAGAAGCTCTTCTTTTGCATGTCTTAATCCTTTACCTGCTAAGATGACAGGCTTCTTCGCATTGTTAATCAGCTGAGCTGCCTTTAGCAGTTGATCTTTCTTTGGCCGTACTTCTCCCTCCACATAAAGAGGAGATGTATAAACGGGTTTACGCTTAATTTTTTGAGAAAATAAGTCATCCGATACGGTGAGAACTGCCACACCTTTATGGGTATAAGCTGCTTTGATGGCTTGATTCAATAAGTCAGGCAGCGCTTCTGCTGTCTGTACCTGCTGATTAAAGACAGCGACATCGTCAAACATCCGCTCTAATTTGATTTCTTGGAATGCGTCTCTGCCTACTTCGGCTGAAGCAACCTGCCCTGCAATTGCTAAAACTGGTGCACCATCTGCTTTTGCATCATATAGTCCATTTAATAAGTGGACAGCACCCGGTCCAGCGATTGATAAGCAGACACCGAGTTTACCTGTTAGTTTGGCATCAGCCGCCGCTGAAAGTGCTGCCACTTCTTCATGTCTCGTTTGTATAAATTGTATTTGGCTTGATTCATGCCTAAGTTCTTCAATCAATTCGTTTATGCTGTCGCCGGGCATTCCATAAATATGTTTCACGCCCCACTCTTCCAGTAGCGCTGTTACTTCTTTTCCTGCGGTTCTTTGCGGCATGTGAGAAAACTCCTTTTTTCTTACTCCATACCACCGCATCCTTTTGATCAAACGTTTCAACTTGCTTTTGCTACTTTTTAAAATGATATGGAAGGGTCGCCACCACAATATCACGCTTCCATAATAGGCGGAATCTTAATAAAAAGGCAGATTGATTATGCAAAATGGTGTGCCATCTTTTTTTCGGGATAAATTGAGGCACGAGCACCATCACTTTATATTGATGTGCATTTGCTTTTGCCTCAATGGTTTCAAGAAATTTATCAAGCGGGTGAATGAGGCTTCGATAGGAAGAATGCAGCATCACAAGCCGTACACCGCTGTTTAGTTTTTCCCAATCCTCTTCAATTTTCTTATCCTTTTCTTTATCAAAGGATACATGAACCGCTATGACTTGATCTGACAAAGACCTTGCATATTGGACAGATTGTTCGACGACACGTGTTACACCTGCTATCGGTACGATGACCACATTCCCTTTAATCTCAACAGGCTCTGTTTCATTCAATAAACGCAGTTGTTCTCCAACAGACAGGTAATGCTTTTTAATGGAATGAAAGATAAATAGAACAATAGGCATGAAAACGAATACTGGCCATACGAGATGGAACTTGGTCAAAATGAGTATCATGAAAACTGTAAAAGAAATCAGTGCTCCGACTATATTGATTGGCATTTTCGTTTTCCAGCCCTGCGGTTTTTCTCGAATCCACTTCACACACATGCCGGTCTGCGACAGGGTAAATGGAATGAACACACCGACAGCATATAGCGGGATGAGGTGTTCTGTTTTCCCATCAAACAACCAGATGAGCAGCATAGAGGCTACGCCTAAAAAGATAATGCCATTGGAGTAACCAAGCCGGTCTCCTCTTACAGTAAACATACGCGGCATATATTTATCCTTTGCTAAATTGACAGCCAATAATGGAAAGGCTGAAAAGCCGGTATTTGCCGCTAATATTAAGATTAGCGCTGTGACAGCCTGAATCACGTAATAGAAAAACGTACGTCCAAAAGTGTCTGATGCAATTTGTGATACAACCGTTTCTTCTGGCTTTGGCGAGATGCCAAAACCAAACGCAAGCAATGTGACTCCCACAAATAAAACGGCTAGTAATCCACCCATCATCAATAATGTTCTTGCTGCATTTTGAGCAGCCGGTTTTTTAAAGGATGGAATGGTATTTGAAATGGCTTCTACTCCAGTCAGAGCAGAACAGCCAGATGAAAAAGCTTTTAATAACAGAAATAATGTAATGCCTTGTACGTGCGTGCCTACCGCTGTATGCTCAGGTGCTGGTGGTACGCCTCCTGTTAATAATTTGAAGCCACCTACTCCAATTAAGATAAGGAGTGAAAATACAAACAAGTATACAGGATAAGCCAGGATAGATGCCGATTCTGTCAATCCACGAAGGTTGAGCACCATAATCACGATGACCAATACAATTGAGATCAAAACATGATATGGATATAGTACTGGAAAAGCCGATGTGATGGCATCAGTACCCGCTGATATGCTCACTGCTACAGTCAAAATATAGTCTACAAGCAATGACCCACCAGCGATCAATCCTGGTTTTTCACCTAGGTTTCTGCTAGAGACGACATATGCCCCGCCGCCTTCTGGATAAGCATAAATGATCTGGCGGTAAGATAGAATTAACGCCATTAAAAGAATTAATACACAACCTGCAATCGGGAGTGAGTACCAAAATGCTGCTGCACTAACGACAGAAAGAACAATTAAGATTTGTTCTGTACCGTATGCAACTGATGACAATGCGTCCGATGACAATAATGCCAACGCTTTGATTTTTGATAGTTTTTGTTCTCCTGCTGCTTGTGATTTTAATGGTTTACCAATTAAAATACGCTTCATCAAACTGTACATGTGATGCCCGCTCCTTTAGTGTCAAACGATTTAAGTTGCAAAAGATGGATCGCCAAAAAGACACAGAGGCAATAGAATGCCCCTGTGCCTATTCTTTAGATCACAGGTTGGTCTTTGCTCTCTTTAACGCTTACGAGGTTAGCTGACGGATTCGGGCGCATGAGACTTTGCCCTACCTAAAAAGGATTCACCCCACGTGGTGCCTTGCACCACAATTGGTTCCCCCGCTCATCGAAATGATTCAGCGATTGGTCTTTTATAAAAGAGATCATACTCCCGTTTGACACCAAAGTAAAGAGATTTTTTCGAGGTCTTTTGACCGTTTATTCATCAGTCTTTTTGCGGTTTTTTCGTACGAAATAAACAATCATCAAAGCGACAAAAATGATCAGTACAGCGATACAGGCAAAGTAAATCCAAGACTCACCGCCGCCTTGCTTTTCACCTTTTTTAAGATCATTTTTTGCATTGCTGACTGTTTGATTGTTAGAAAACATATCTTTGTTCTTGCTTTCTATTGCAACTGTTGCGGTCTCCGTATTTGTTTGAAGGAAACGTATCACTTCATTTGATACATCAGCGTCAGCTGCCGTCATTCCTGCAAAAACGGTCATGGTTTGTTCTTTATTCCATACAGATGGCTGCGTCCATACAATACGAGCTGTTGTTTCGTTGATCATGCCAAATGAGGATACATCATATTGACCCTTTTTCGCCGGAACGATGAGATCGTCTGCTTTTTCTTTTAAAAGAGAGAATGTCTGGATGCCCCCGATAAAAATGAGAGAGTTATTTTTCAATTGTTCATTTGTCACATTCGATGCTTCGATCAAATGATATTGAGCAGCTTCCGGCTGACTAAATGATTCTGTCAGCATCGCCATTTGATTGATCGTTGCTTGATTGATTTGATCTGGCATAATGATCAATGTGTTTCCTTGCTGCGTTTTTGAAGTGTAAGGAAGCGGCCATGCGGCTAAATCCGGTGTATCACTATTTGTTCCTTCTGGTATTTGAAGAGAGCTGTTCTTGTCAATGTAAATCCAGCCTTCTTCATCCGTATGTCTGCACGATTCCATGCTTTTAAAACCCGTTGTGACAAATTGCAAGTCCACATACTCGTTCTTTTGAAGTACTTGCGAGTCTACTGGAATGGACACATGATAGAATCCATTCTCATCTTTGTTTCCTAGTTTTGTTAACGGTATGTCGTGCGGTTCGTTATTGATCATCACTGTTAGACGTTCCGCTTTGTTCGCTGGATCCGATTTTTTAAATGATAGATTTAGTTTTGCACCTGATTTTTGTTGAGCGATTAATGCTTTCGGATAATAGTAGTGATCAGATGCCGTCTTTTTGGTTCCAACTGTGACATCATCTCCGCCAAAATCTATTAAACGAATATGATGCGATGGCTTAGAAGCATTAGCTGTCACCTTTTGCAGCAGCAAGTCGGTACCAGTGAGCTGACCCGTCAGTTCTGGTTGAGTCAGGACATTGATTTTTTCAGCAATTGTCCTTGGCTGTTCAGCAGAGACAAATAAAATGGGCTGTTCTTTTTTCTTTGCTGTCAGGGTTCTCACCGCTAACGTAAGTTGATTGCTTTCTGTTTTAATGCCCGCAGCTTGCTCGATCGATTTCATACGTCCTTTCCAGCTTCCTTTTGCTCCCACAGCAATGGTTGGATGCGCAATTTGCTTGAGGTCCTTTTCTTGAACGAGTTTGAGGTCTGCTAGACGGTCTTTGTTTTTCAACGTACGATAGATTTTCATAGCCGCTTCTAATTCAGCCGCTTCCGGTGTATTTGGAATCACAATATCTGTTTGTTCTTTCTGCTCACCTGATGGAATAAAAGGTGAAGGGAAGCTGTCTAACGTCACGTCTTTCGTTTGAGCTCCTTTGAACGCCAGCTCACTTTCAGGATATACTTTCAGCCAATTGGCAGGTGTCTCTTGGTTGATACACACACCTTCTTTTAACACACCATAAAATGCGAGCTGAATTTGATGAGATCCTTTTTTCAATTGCGCTTTGTTCAATTTGATTTGAATCGATTTTTTTTGGTTTTTCCCTGATACAGGGATTGTCTTTTCAATCTCTCCATCGATCATCACTGTGAAAGACGATGGCGAAATGAGTAATGGTGAAGCCTCTATATTTAATGTAAGAGTGCTAGACTCTACTTTTTCTTTCTCCATTTGATAGGAAAATTCAGTGCGGTCTTCTTGTCCATACAAGGTCACCACATCTTCTGATAGATGCTGCGTTTCTGTTTGACTTCCTTTTGATGAGCGAACCCAATCGTCTTTCACTTGTACTCGATTGGATTGCGCCATTGCTTGACTTGCCATGAAAAAAGGCTGAATGGCAAGGGATAGCGCTAATATAAAAATCATCCATTTGACCGATTTCAATTTGTCACCCGCTTTTCTTTTGTTGTTGATCGTAACGCTCCGTTTTGTACCATTTCACTTCTTGTTTCAATAATCGGCTCTTCACCTCTACACATAAGGAGTACACGACAAGCGCAATCCATACTTGAGAATAGGTGAAGTACATGAGGACCACAATGAGAATGTTTTGTTTGGTGAGCTCTGTTTTCTCAATACTTAATGTAATCATCACTTCTGTTAGAAAGAGGAAGAAGGCTAATCCCCACAGGATCAGTGCGACAGCCCCTACAGATAAGTGAAGGTCAACAAATAGGTTCACAATAAAGATGCCATTTGAGAGCAGAACACCGAAGAAAAATAAGAAATACGTAAAGAAGAAATAAAACAAATCGAAAATCATTCGTTTTCGTTTCAGCTTCATAAACTGTCTTAAAAATTTGAGTACAACATATTGATTACCTCTAGCCCAGCGCGTTCTTTGCCGCCACCAGACCTTCCATGTCTCAGGCTCTTGTTCCCATGTGATCGCAGCTGGGAAAAATCGAATCACATATCCAAGGTTATACACACGGATCGTTAATTCGGTGTCCTCGGCCAAAGCTTGGACATCCCAGCCGCCGAGTTCTTCTAAAATGTGCCTGCGGATAGCGAAGTTGGTGCCTGGTATTGTCGCAATCCCAAACCACTTCCATCTCCCGCCCTGCGCCATCCATTGGAAGCAGATGGTCTCAATATTAATAAATTTGGTCAGCAAATTTTGGGCTGCATTGATCACTCTGAATTTCCCGACAACGGCGCCTGCTTTTGGATCATTCAATAACCCAAGAACCAAATGATAGACAGCCTTTTGTTCCGGCATGTTATCTGCATCGTATACGCAAATCACTTCTCCTGTCGAAGCCTTCAATCCTTCATTCAGTGCAGTAGATTTTCCCTTCCCTGCAAATGGCGGCTTCGTTTCAATCATATGGACATGATCATATTGCTCACTGAATGATTGCACAATATCTCCTGTGCGATCAGAGGAATTGTCATTAATCACAATGATTTCAAGGAGGTGTTTAGGATAAGATAGCTGGACCATCGCTTTTAACGTCTGCCGAATGACAACTTCTTCATTATGAGCTGGAATCAGGATACTGACGGTTGGCAGCTCTTTCCCTTGTTTTGTCCATTTAGGCAGCACTTTTTCATAGGTGAGGTAATGCTGAAAGCCGCCCTGCATGAGAAACATGTGGTATAGGAGCATAGTCCAAATCAGTAGTAATGAAAGATAAAATAAGACATCAGCCACCTAATTTTCTCTCCTTAAAAATTCGTTTTTTCATTGTCAGTCTTAAATACAATGTGTATAAAGCAAATGCCGCAATAAATAGCATCACCACGACTGTAAGAATTCGCAGCATATTTTCCATGCCACTTCGTTTGATTGTTTTTGTTTCGGCGATGTTGGATTCCTCTACTTGAATATGTCCATTCCGTGATGTTTGGATTTTTACATGTGCAGTTTGGACCGTCTGTTTTGTTTTTTTTACATCCAGCCATTCGCTAGAAGGGATTGCCTCCATCTGTGTGATCAGCTCCTGTAATCCGACTATTCCTGATTCTACATCATAGGACAGTCCGATTGCGGCTGATTGCAGATGCTGCACGGATTGAATCGTCTGTTCAGTTAAAACATTTGAACCTTCTTTATTAGACGCTTGCTCAACTTGCTGCTGAGGATATAAAGTCATGCCATGTAACATGGCAGGAGACGTCACAAGCGGCGATGCGCTGACTGATTTCCAAGTGCGGTCTGACAGCTGCACCTGTCCAAATAGACTGGACACATGCTTTGAAATTACTTCATACCCTTGTTGTGATATCGCATCATGCGGCACCTCAAACGCAAGAGGATATAAGCCTTGCCTAGCAAGAAGCTCAATGCCCTTTGTCAGTTTTTCTTCTGTATAGGCGATTTCTTGCTGCTGATACGATTTGGTATACGTATGAAAGTCTTTTTCATTTGGGAATTGGCTTTTACTTTGTTTCTTCTCAGCTTTTTTGGGGTCATTTGACGCGATGGGCTGATCATATTTTGCATCCCAGAACTCAAATCCCTGACCAGATTCCTCCGTTCGATACGTACGGCTAAAGCCATGAAGAATGATACTCGCTCCATTTTCTTGCATTTGTTTTAACACATTCACGAGCTTCGGGCGGTCACTCAGTGTGACTTCATCACCTGTTGCTCGATCTATCCAAACAGGGGTCACTGCAATTTGATAAGGAATATGCTGTGCGGATACGTATTGTCCAAGTTCAAGCAGCTTTTTCTCATCACTTGCTGGGCTGATGTTCCCGAGCATTAAGTATTTTGTCGCCATTTGCGCAGAAGATGGCATGTATTTTTCTAGCACTTCTGCAAGAAGCTTGTTGTGCTGCACGACATCTAAGATACCGATATATGCTGCACCTTCTTTTGTTTGAGTCACAAATGGCAGATCAGATTGACGTTTCTTCACTAGAAATTCATTTTCCAAGTCCGCCCCTCGAACCGTTAACACATTGATACTTCTCTCTAGCTGACGGTATGTCTGATCATGTGTATGTTTCAATTGACTGATATGATCTTGTTTGTGAAAAGTAAGCTTGGAGAATGGGCGAAGCTGTTCCGCATTGTATCCAATGGCGATGACCTGCTGTGATTCGTTCATCGCACGAATGGTTTGTTTTGACAAGGTTCTCTTTATTTCACCAAGATAAATGACTTGCTGAAATTCATTGATCCTCTTTTCAGCCAAATGTTCATCGGATACAATCGTCGTCTGTTTTGAAAAATGACCGGCGAGTAGATCCAGCATATGAACGGCTGGAGTCACTTCCCCAGATGGTGTGGAATAAACGATCAGTGTATTTGGCTGCGTGACAAGAGCATCGGCTGAAGTAATGTGTTTAAACGAAAGAATCGTAAAAAGCGTGATCATCAAACAACATTTCATCAAAGAATTACAGTTCATTCATCATCATCTCTTTTTCTAGTTCTTTTAAAAACTGCTGTGGCGTACGATAATCCGAGCTGCTTGTTAAATGACAGACATGAAATGTCAAGGTCACTTCACGACCGTTTAATAGGACATGCGTTTGCAATTTACCCTTTAGCTTATCAAGGACAACTGACACATTTTCTTCTGGTGTATGAGTTAACAGCAAGCCTATTCGCTCTTCGGATAATCGAAATTTCTTATCGGTTTCTCTTACGCTTTCACGAATCTTGAGACTTAATTGCTGAAATAGGTGCTGCATTTCTTTTTCTCCATATAACGATTTGAATTCCGCTGCGTAATTCATATGAAGAAGGATAAAGACAAATGGCTGTTTGTACCGTTCTGCCCGTTTCATTTCCTCAGACAATTCGAGCTTCATCCGCTCAGCATTGTCAAATCCTGTTGTCGAGTCAATCGCCACAAATTGTTTGATGGCCTGCTTTTGTTGTTCAATGGTGTGACGCAGCGTATTAATCCGTTCATGCAAGCTTCCCGCTGAAATAGCGAAAAAAAGAAGTGCTACGCCCCAAATCACTACATCTTGCAATGTTTGATTTGAAAAAAGGGAATTTTCATGGCCAAGCTCTGTAAAGAACATGGCGCTTCCTATAAAGAACAAAATCAGTAAGGTGAAAATTAATGCTGGTAGGATACCAAATAAAATACCGCAGCCTAACACGACAAATGTCAGTGCGATGATCATAAAGCTCTCTGCATCTTGTACGTTAAGGTAGCCCATAAACAAAATAAGGCCTGCAAACGTGAGGAGCAGAGAATAGTACAAGCGATACGTGTTACTGAACAACCGATTCATTTAGGAGCTCCCTTTCTGCAATTAGAGGCAATAAGTTATCAAATGAGTGTGTCTCTTTTTCGTTCATGTATCCTCCGTAATAAGGCTTGAGAGGATCTTGGGTTTGTAATTCTTTCATGCGTTGATAGACAGTCTTTGCGAATTTCAGCTCATTTTGTTTAAGGGCATACAAAATGACGAGTGCATATACCGAAGGCGATTCATATGTGACAGATGGCTGCAATGTGCTCAGTTTGTATCTTCCGTACAGTTTTCCTTCTTGTTTAAACGACGTTTTAAGCCATTTCATGATCTCGGACGTATTTACCTTTGCATGGTGTGCATGTAAAGCTGTATAAAGTTGATCGATCATATTAATTTCTTGGTCGAATGAATATGTTTTTTTCTTTATGTCATAGGACTTAGGAAAGAATCCTTTTTTTCTCGGTGCTTGTTTTAGAATGGCTAATTGGTTACTGGTCATTTGTTTCGTGAATATTTGGAGGGATTCCAATTCTTTGATTGCTTTTGGATCTATATAAGAGAGTGTGATTGTGTGTGAAGTTCGATTTGTTGATGCATCATAGTAATCGGACAATATGCCTTTGAACATGTTTTTTTCTTTTAACGCTTGAGCGATTTCTTTTGCTGTCGTTTGATACGCTGACTTCTTCCACAAACGATTTGCCTTTTGAAGTGCCGCCACTACACGTAAATCATCAACTAAAGCATTGGCCTTACTTTTTTGTTCAGATTCAATTTGCCAGCTGAGAAGATGATGGTCAAGTAAAAATTGATCTTGTAAAACACTCAACTGTTGGTCAAATAAATTTTGATCTTTTTTTCGAACAAGATAATCCATCCAAAGTCCAAGTGATTCAGATAAGTAGATATGTTCCTCTGCAAAAGAGGTACGAATCAAGCCTTCATCTGTCATTAAGTGGTGAGTGATAAAATATTCTCCAGGCAAAACAGGCTGTGTTGATACTGGATCAGCTGATTCTTTCTGCTGTTTCCAGGTACATCCGCCTAGTAGAATGACAATGAGTAAAACAATTGCTGTACGATATATGCGTGTATGCATTCGTGTCCCCTTTCAACTCCCCGTTCTCTAAGCATCTAACGATTTATTATAGAGCGTTTTTGTATAAATTTAAATAAATATTTTATACCAAATTACGAGTCTTTTCGCACATTTATTCCCATTTTCAGAAAAACAATATATCGATATGCTCGGTAAAACTAAAAAACCCATGCGTTTCCGCACGGGCTTTTATAAAACTATTGATCTAATTTTAATTTCTTTAATTGTTCAGCTAGTGCATTATTAATTGGTTCTTCCACTTTCTTTTGTTTCTTCAAATATTTAGACACATCGTGCTTACTGGCTTTCTTTTGATTGGATTGAGATTTGCGTTTTTCGAAGACAGACAGTTTTTCTCTATGGCCGCACACACAAGCAAAGATTTTGCCATCGCCTTCTCCGCGCAGCTCGAGCTTTTTATGACAGTTCGGGCAGCGTGCGTTTGTTTTCTTCGCCACATTTTTACGATGGCCGCATTCCCGGTCCTGGCAAACAAGCATCGTTCCATGTTTTCCATTCACTTTCAGCATCAGTTTTCCGCAGTCTGGACAATGGGTGCCAGTGACATTGTCATGCTTAAAGGTTTGGTTCGTCTGTTTGATTTCGGATACGGCTTGTTTGGCATACGATTTCATTTCACTCATGAATTGAGAAGCTTTCAATTGCCCTTTGGCGATTTTAGAAAGCTTTTGTTCCCATTCCGCTGTTAACGCAGGAGACTTTAAGTCTTCAGGCACTAACGAGAGCAGCTGCTTCCCTTTCGATGTAATGAAAATGTCTTTGCCCTTTTTCTCGATTAGGAAGCTATTGAACAGCTTTTCAATAATATCTGCTCTTGTTGCTACTGTCCCTAGACCACCTGTTTCACCAAGGGTTTTCACTAAGTCTTTTTCCTCTTTCTGCATAAATGCCGCTGGGTTTTCCATGGCAGATAATAGGGTCGCTTCATTAAAACGTGCAGGAGGTTTCGTTTCTCCTCTTGTTTCTTTCAGCTGTCGTACGTCTAGTGACTGTCCTTCTGAAAGCAGCGGCAAATGTTGATCCACCTCGGCTGATTCCTCTTCTTCATAGGAATCATCGTACACGGCTTTCCAGCCAGCTGATTGCACGATTTTCCCTTTTGCTGTGAACGTTTCACTGCCTATTTTGGTGATAACCGTTGTTTCTTCGTACTCAAAAGGATTCATGAGTACCGCAAGGAATCGTTTGGCAATAAGGTCATATAATTTACGCTCTTTATCACTTAATGCACCTGGATACAGCTCTTCCTCGGTTGGAATGATCGCATGGTGATCTGACACTTTTGCATCATTGACGAAGCCTTTGTGCGCTTTAACACCTGATTGTAAAATCCGGTTCACATGCTGCGCGTATGGTCTGACGTTCATTCCTTTTAATCGGTCTTTTAATGTGGGAACGATATCCGCTGAAATAAACCGTGAATCTGTACGTGGATATGTCACGAGCTTATGCTGCTCATACAATCGCTGAAGCGTAGATAATGTTTCTTTTGCTGAGAAGCCATAGCGTTTATGCGCATCACGCTGTAATTCAGTCAGATCGTACAGGCCCGGTGCAAAAGCTTTTTTCGCTGTTTTTTTCAACGCATCAACCACTGCTGGTTTTCCTTCGCATGCTGCCAAGCGCTCTTTGATCACATTCTCTTGGAATGTCCGGTTTTGCTTTGTTTTGGCATCCTGCCAGGTCAAAGTCAGTCCATCTACTTGTGCAATCAATCCATAGAACGGCTTCGGCTGAAATTGCTGAATGTCTTCTTCTCGTTTGGCGATCATGGCAATCGTTGGTGTTTGTACCCGTCCGCAGGAAAGCTGTGCATTGAACTTGGTTGTCAGCGCTCTTGTTGCGTTGATGCCGACAATCCAGTCTGCTTCTGCACGTGCAACTGCTGAGCGATACAGGTTATCGTATTCTCTGCCGTCTTTTAATCGTTTGAAGCCTTCTTGAATGGCTTTGTCCGTGACAGATGAGATCCATAGTCGTTTCAAGGGCTTTTTCACATGTGCTTTTTCAAGAATCCATCTTGCGACAAGCTCCCCTTCACGTCCAGCATCTGTTGCAATGACAATGTCTTTGACATCTTTTCTCGCAAGCTGCGCTTTCACTGCTTGGAATTGTTTTCCTGTCTTTTTCATCACAACAAGCTTAAGCGGCTCTGGAATGATTGGTAAATCCTCTAAACGCCAGGATTGAAATTCTTTTCCGTAGCCTTCTGGATCAGCCAGTGTGACCAAATGGCCAAGCGCCCATGTCACAATGTATTGATCTCCTTCTAAAAAACCATTTCCTTTTTTATGACACTTCAGCACACGCGCAAGGTCACGTCCTACTGAAGGTTTCTCTGCTAATACAACTGTTTTTGACACTAGATTTCACATCTCTTTCTTCTATCCATCCTTTTATTATAGCAGACGTGGAGATGCGGTTCTAATGACGGATTATTTCTTCAATCGTTTGATGATTTCGTTTGTGACTTCTTGTGTTTGATAGGATCCGCCGATGTCCGCTGTTAAAAAGCCGTCTGCTGTGACTGATTCGATGGTGCTGAGAAGGTGCGTACCCAGCTCTTCCTCTCCGAAATGATCAAGCATCAGCTTAGCAGTCCAAATTTGACCGATTGGGTTGGCGATTCCTTTTCCCGCAATGTCTGGAGCTGATCCGTGTACAGGCTCAAACATGGATGGGTATTTGCCATTTACATTGATGTTGGCGGCAGGCGCTACGCCAATACTTCCCATAATGGCTGCCCCAAGATCTGTCAAAATATCACCAAACAAATTACTGGCCACAATCACATCGAATTTTTCTGGTCTTGTTACAAAGAAGGCTGAGAGCGCATCAATGTGCTGAGAGTCTGCTGCCACCTCTGGATAATCCTTTGCTACGTCTTGAAACACTTCATCCCAAAAAGGCATGGTATGGACGATCCCATTCGATTTGGTTGCACTCGTCACATGCTTTCGTCTTTTTTCTGCTAATTGAAAGGCAAAACGCATCGCACGCTCTGTCCCTTTTCTTGAGAACACTGCATTTTGAACAGCAAGCTGATCTTCTCCTTGATAAATACGGCCTCCAATTTCACTATATTCACCTTCACCGTTTTCTCTGACAACTAGAAGATCGAAATCCTTTGGCTGCGTAAGCGGTGAGCGAATGCCGCTCAGCTGTTTTGCAGGTCTGACGTTTATCACCTGTTCAAATTCCCGCCTAATCTTAATAAGCAGTCCCCAAAGCGATACGTGATCCGGCACTAAATTGGCATCTCCGACAGCCCCTAAGAAAATGCTGTCAAAGGTTTTCAGTTGATGTAATCCATCCTTTGGCATCATCTCGCCATGCTCTAAATAATATTCACAGCTCCACGGAAAATCCTGAAAGGTAAAAGACAAACCGCCATGTAATTCTGACACCGCTTTCAATACTCGTATGGCTTCAGGTACAACTTCCTTCCCAACCCCGTCACCTGGTATCGCCGCAATTGAAACATGCTTCATTCATTTCTCCCCCTTTATCGTCGGTCGACCGTCGACCGTTTAAATTTGAGTTTACTAGAGAGTTCATGTTCTTTCAATGGACAAAAGACGCTTTTTTGATCAAAGCGCCTGTTTATCCTGGAAAAGCATCGAGGGTTTCTGTTTCTTCCTCCCCGCATCTTTTTTATCTGAAAGCAGCAGTCCTCCTAAGGTCAGTGCCGTTCCGAGTACAGACATGAGGGTCAATCTCTCATGAAGAACGATCATTGAAATGACCATCGTAATAATAGGAACGCCATAAATATACACACTCGATTTCACCACACCGAGCGTTTTCACCGAAAAGCTCCATGTTAGAAAACAAATGGCAGATGCGAACAGGCCTAAAAACAGCAAGTGAAAGGCAAACGACGGGTTCGTCAATCGCTCCCAGTCTAAACGAATCTTAAAATGCCAGATCAGGGGAAGCATCCAAAGCAAGCCGTAAAAAAAGACACGCCTCGTCACTTGAATGATATGGTATCCATATTGGTTGATCATTTTCGATAAAATAGAATAGAAGGCCCAGACAATGGTCGCCGTTAATGCTAGCACATCACCGAGTGGATTCAATTGGAACGTCGTCATTCCATTAAAGCTAATCAGCACAATGCCTGTCATCGCGATAAAAAAGCCTATGAAAAATCGGCGATGCAGCGGCTCATCTTTCAATAAAAAATAAGCCAATAAAAATGAGAAGAATGGCACAACTGAACTGATGACACCTGCATTCGAAGCGAACGTATAGGTGAGTGCGACATTTTCTAAAAAATAGTATAAGACCACACCGCATAATCCTGCGAGCGCAAACATCGCTTCATGCTTTTTACGCTGCACCTTCATGGTGACCGGATAGATCATCATCAGAGCCAGATACCCAATAAAAAAGCGAAAAAATAATATCTCTGTGGGAGAAAAAGCAGTTAATAATATTTTGGTTGAGATAAAGGTCGAACCCCATAGAAAAATAGTGAACATGGCCGCTAGATGACCAAGCAGCTGTTTATTTTTCATCTGCTGTTACCTGCTTTGCAAAAATTTGCTGATATTGCCCTGGGGTGAGCCCAATAAATTCTGAAAAGAAATGACTCAAGTGACTTTGATCAGAAAAACCAGCGGAGACTGCCGCATCTACAGGCTTCACTCCTTGGGCGAGAAGCTCCTTCGCATAGTTCACTCTCACTGTCTGTAAATAACGATACGGCGTGATCCCTCTGTACTTTGTAAAAGCACGAAGAAGGGAGTATTTGTTCATAGACACAAGCTCTCCTAAGTCGTCTAACGAAATATTTTCCGTGCGGTATGTTTCAATATATTGCTGTACATCTTGGACTTTCTGTTCGGCGGCATGCGCTGCTGACGCTTTTTCCTCTGATGTATCAGCATAGGCTTCAATCAGCTGCTTCATAAAGAAATAAAACGTTTCCTGTTTATTCAAAGCTGGAGCTTCTTCTGTGATCATTTGATGAAGATCATATAATGGCTTTGTCAGTTCACTTTGTGAAAACACAGGGGCTTTAAAATGTGGCTTGTGCTGAAACATTTTCTCTATGACATCTGCTTCTATATTTAAACAACGATAATCTAGTGTCCTGTGATCAATCTGCTCGCATGCGTGATTGTCATATGGATTGAAAAGAAGGATGTCTCCCTTTTCAATGATGTATTCTTCATTTTGGCAGATCAAACGTCTTTGACCGTCCTCAATAAATCCAATCACATAGTATGTATGAAAATGATTCGGGAACTTTTGCATGATGCCATGAAAGCGATACGCCTCTAATTGCAAGTCCTGATCAAAATGTACCGTTCGTTCTTCTTGTGTTTTCATGTCGATCCCCTCTTTCACTGAACTGATCATTAGTGTAGCACACCCTTTTTCTCTTGAATTGTACGATATTGACTTTTCCGATGCAGGCTTGCCTAGAGGGAAAAACTTGGATAACATGAGACAAAAGATGATGTGTAAATGAGGGAATGACGGGATGAATTCATTCGAGATGAAAAGACCAGCACCATACCATATGCAATTTTATGAACAGCTGAAGCAAATGATATTTGATGGGCAGTTTCAGCCAGGGGAACGCATCAATGAGACACAGCTTGCCAAACAATTTGGTGTAAGCCGATCACCGGTTAGAGAGGCGATGAGGCTTTTAGAAAAAGATGAGCTCTTGATCGCTGATCATCGGTCAGGCTACTCTGTCTATACGTTAACGGAAAAAGATGTCGAGGAGCTTTATCAAGTTCGAATCGCCCTAGAAACGCTAGCTGTTGAGCTTGCATGCAAGGAAGCCGCGCAAAGAGAGCTGGATGATATTGAGCAGGTCCTCAAGCAGGCAGACGGAGCAATCAAGCAGCAGCTGCCATCTAAAGAAATCGTCCAGTTACATGAAGCCTTTCATCAAAAAATTATTCTAGCGAGTCACAATCACCGCTTATGTAAACAATTGAATCATGTGAATGCACTCATTCATTTTTGCCGTATCTTTCATTTTAGCGGCGGAGCGCGTGCTGAGACGATTCAAAAAGAGCATGCTGCCATTTATTCTGAAATGAAAGAGCGCCGCTCCACAGAAGCCGTTCAAGCGATGACGGATCATTTATTACATGATGTGATGCACTTAAAGCAAGTACTCTCTGAAACAAACAAGGATTAAGTGATTTTTCCTTTTTCCCATTTTTTAAGCATTACATGAACATATTTTGAATTTTTCGTAGATTTTAGCATGTCCAGACGATCTTTCGTTTATATTAGAAGATGAGAAACTAGCTTTTATACAGGAGGATTTGTATATGCATACAAGTATTAGCCGTCTTCGACAGGCGGGTTTTATTGAGGGTATGTCTCTTTTAACCCTTCTTTTAATTGCCATGCCTCTGAAATATTTTGCGGATATTCCGATGGCAGTCACCATTGTAGGCTCTCTTCATGGCGCATTGTTTGTCATCTATATGCTTGTTTTGGCATATGTGACTTTTAAAGTTCGCTGGCATTTGAAATGGTCCATCGCTGGTTTTTTTGCAGCGTTCATTCCTTTCGGCAACTTCGCCTATGATAAGGTGCTCCGCCAGTATGATACAAAGGCTTAATCAAAAAAGGGCTAAATCGAATGTCGTTTTAGCCCTTTGTCTACACGCTGAAGCGTTCTGTTAAAGGAACGCTTTTTTAAATTGATGCATATTTCACAATGGCTGCTTGACGCGTCATTTCGTCATACGCCACCCATAATTCATCACCTGGCAGTACACTAGTCATTGGATCGATTGGCTGTTTCACTTCATACAGCATGCCATCTCTCTCAATCTGAATGATTGCTAGCGGCTGGTTGCCGATGACGCCAGCAAATGCGACATGGGTCACTTTTGCACTTCCTTGTTTCTCTTGCATGAGACCGATTTCTCTATCCAGCTCTTCTTTCTTTGTCTGGATCGTGATTGGAGTTCCTGGTGCGACCTGCATATGATCAGGGATGAATTGGCTGACCGTTTTTGTAATAGACTGATCTCCGCTTGAAACCGTCACATCCAGCATGACAGGCTTTTGTCCATGAATCGTGACTGGATATTGCTTCACTCGCTGAATGGTTCCTGTTAACGTCACATCTTTCCCCGATCGATTCCGCACTTCATGGCCATAGGCTGCCATTTTCAACTGACCGCTGATGGCGACGAGATCGGCTTTTTCTCCTTTTCTAAATTCAAAACCAGCGGCTTGAATCATCGGAATGGTATACCTTTTCTGATCTGCTTCAAATGTAAGCGATAAGACAGTGCCTCGTCCTACGGTTTCATATGATTCTATATTTCTTAAAACAGCGCCTTTGATGAACTTTGGCTCACTTGTCTGTGAGAAGTCCCCCTCTTTTAAGAGCATCGCTTTTTTCTTCTTCGGATTGTAGAGAATGGCGATACGCTGACCCGGCTGCGGTATCTGGGTAAAGGATACAACTGTTTTAACCGTCTTCTCGATGTTTTCCCCATCATATTGAAATTGCAGCTGCATTTTGACAAGCGGCTGTTCGTTGATGTAGGTGCCCGTTTCTTTGACAGATACAATATTGGCTTCTAATGTGACACTGTCTTTAATCTTGTTGTTTCTCACCAGTCTCAAAATCGGCGGCAGGAAGATGGCTAGTACAAATAACAGTAGTGGAATAAACAGCCATATCGCCCAGTTGAGAATGAGTGGCCCGCCTTTCATGACATATTGCATAAAGGTGTCAACAGACGTTTGGTGAGCAGGACTCGCGTTTTCGATTGAGATGACTTTTTTCAAAGGAAATTCCTTTAGCTGGCTGCTCGTCGTCTCATATGCACCCGTTAATTGATTGTCGAATGAATAATAGATCCAATCGCTCTTCACATTTTTATTGAAAGTGAGCTCTTCTCTTTGTAAGGATTCATATGACAACGATTGAAAAAGCTTGCTGGCAGACGTCGCCTTATTCGTGCGATGGTTATAAATATATCCAGTCAGTTTGCCTTTTGCTTCGTCCTTTGCAGTAGAGCCTGCAATAAGAACTTCTTCTTCATTAAGCTGGTAGATATAGGTTTGATAAATTGGTTTTGGTGTTGGGACGACTTTCCCAAGCCTTCCCTCTGCATTCACTTTCCTTGCCCTTTTTGGATAATTCGATTCTACGGCGACAGCAAAGTTTTGTGATGATCCAATCTTTTTTTGCAGCCTCTGCTCAACTGTATCTTCAATGAGGCTAAACGGATCAGCGTTTTTGGAGACATAGACACCAAGCTGATGCTTCTCGTTTGAGATACCGCTAACATATGCCTTCTGGTCATTTTTCAAAGTCAATTCAAATATAGGAATAGGCGTCTGCCCTCTAAAGGAATTCATGACGACATCCATGGAGACTGGCCTTGCTGGCAGCTTTAGCTCGTTGAGATTGTGCACATGAAACTGACCATTCTTTAGCTCACCGAGGACTGCAGCGGCGCCTTCCATTTCTCCTGTAAACACGAGCTGTCCATTCCATTGATATGTATTCGTTTTTAAAAATGAGGGGATCAGTAGATTTTGCTTAACGAGCTCTTTCTTTTCTCCACTTGGCGTTATTTTCTCGATCAACAGCTGCCCCTCTTTATTTTTTAAAGCAAGTAAGAGATTGTTACCTTGAATGGATGGAAACATTTCATTAAACGTATCGCTTTCCGTGGTCCATTCACTGATTCTTTTTCCTGATTGAGGATCATACATTCCAAAATGGAGCTGCTGGTCTTTTGATACAGCACTCACCACTCGTTTTCCTTCATCAAATGTAAAAATTCGTTTGACGTCATATTGCGTCGCTTTCCCTGCTGACAAATCATCTTGGTAATGGTTCCACACCAAGACACTAAGAATGATTGCTGGAATAAAGAAGACAATATATCTGAGGGAAATCACTGGTATTCTTTTCACTTGATCGCTTCCTTTCATGAGGTTCCTTTACCTTATACGTTAGTGCAGCGAGAATGTTTCGTGCTAGAAGAATACCATTCCAGCCTTCGAATTCCATATTTTACAAACTTCGTTGTTTGCGATAAAATCCAATCAGATTCAAAAAAGGAGTTTTTCTCATTGGATAAGCTATCTTCTATCTTTCTAGCGGCTTGGCTGCGTGTTCCTCGTTGGTTCAAGCAATGGGTGCTCGTATCCATTTCCATTTTCTTTTTTTATATGTGTTTTGTAAAGGGGCTGACTAGCTGGCATACCTTGCCGCCCATCACTTTGCTTACGTGTGTCATTGCTTCCTTCTTCATTTGGATGTTGTGGCTAAAAGGTCAAAAAAATAAGTGAAATGGGGAAAATCATGAAAGAATCCATCAGTTATTTTGCTATCTCTTTTGTTCTGCAATGGGTTTGGTTTGGCATTGTGCACCCAAATAGAGGCGTGACACTCTTGGACATGTTCGTCTTTTCTATTTTGTTTGCAGTGATGTTCTTTTTTATCGGGCGGATTTGGCATTATCAGAAGAAAGGAAGAAGTGAGTGATCATGAAATGAACCCAATGAAAAAGGCTGCCAAATAGATGGCAGCCTTTTCCTTGCTCTTTTCATGCAAATAAATAATCAATGTGTGATCTCCGTTACGGAGTGTATGAATTAAGATTCGATCATATCAGTGTGTCATATGTGTTCCGAGTGAACCTACGTTTGAAAGTAAACGCCATGGAAGTTCTGGATAACAAGACAACGAAAGCCCTACCTCTCATTCGTCCTTACGGCTCCGAAGCCGTGCCAGTGTGAATTGTAAATCAAAACGTCTTTTTTCCACTCTTCCGCTTTTATAGGGGGCGGGTGCAGAAGGAAAAGAATAAGTTGTTCGCTTTGACAGCGTCTCGTTCTTATCAAGTAGAAGCTCTATTGCTTCTCATTATGTCATAGAAAAAAGAAAGTTTACTTTCTTTATTTATTTGCTTATTTCAACACTTAATATAAAATTATAACACATACCCCCAGCTTACGCAAGTGTTAAAGTGATAATTCTGCTGGCGTACGGCTTCCTTCATTCATGTAACGAATGGAGGTTGGATCAATCTTCAGAATCACTAGATTCGGATCATCTTTTCCTTTAAACCATTTCTCCATCTCCTCAGACCAAAGGCGGTCGATCAGTTCTGGATCATCGGTTAATGTTGCGGTACCTGCGATTTCTGCATACGTGTCACCGAATCCTTCACCTGAATAACCAATGAGAATATGGACATTCGGGTTTTTTTCAATTTCGTCTGCTTTATGTGTTTCTTTGCTCGTTGGTGTATATAATGTCAGCCCTTCATGGAAAAAAGTCATGTAGCGGGTATGCGGCTTATCCTGTTCAACGGTCGCCAGTGTCCCGACCTTTTGTTCATCTAATAGGTTGAGTACCTTTTGTTTTAATTCTTCTTGTGACATATCGTTTCACTCCTTCAAATTTCATCCGTACTCTTAGGTTTCCACGACAATCCATTCATTAAACAAAGAAATGTGTTTTTCATAAAAAGAGATCTTCTGGCTGATGCTATAGAAAACAGGCTCAATGAAGGGAGAAGTTGAACATGCATCATGAAACGATGTTCCATTTGAGTTCACTTGTCATTGCGGCAGTTGTTGTGGGCATTATCGTATGGTCTGTCTCATCTGTGCAGAAGAATCGCAAAAAATACTAAACACACCGCCCAATCAAAGCTGGGCGGTGGCGCTATTGATCATGTATTCATAAAGGAACCGCCGTTGACGTGAAGTGTTTGTCCTGTCATATAAGACGATTCGTCAGAAGCAAGCAGCACATAGCAGCCGACATGCTCTACAGGCTGTCCTGGTCTTCCCATTGGGGTTTCTGCCCCGAAGCTTTCCACACTATCCTCATCAAATGTAGATGGAATGAGCGGCGTCCAAATTGGACCTGGCGCTACACCATTCACCCGAATCCCATCTTTCACAAGCGACTGTGCCATAGAACGCGTAAAGCCGTTGATGGCCCCTTTTGTCGCCGTATAATCAATCAGCACTTTGTTGCCTCGATATGGGTTAATGGATGTTGTATTAATAATTGTACTTCCCGGTTTTAAGTAATCCAGTGCTTTCTTCGTAAAATAAAAATAAGAATAGAAGTTGGTTCTAAAGGTTTGGTGAAGCTGTTCACTAGAAATATCTTGAATCCGTTCTTTCGGATGCTGTTCAGCCGCATTATTCACTAAAATATCTAATTGCCCAAAGGCTTCAACTGTTTTTTCTACCGCTTTCTCGCAAAAGGCTTCGTCACCGACATCTCCTGCAATCGTTAAACATTTAACGCCTTCCTGTTCTACGCGCTTTTGCGTATCCTTTGCATCCTCATGTTCATTTAAGTACACAATGGCGACGTGTGCACCTTCTTTTGCATAGGCAACAGATACAGCACGTCCAATTCCACTATCTCCGCCTGTAATCAGTGCGACTTTCCCTTTGAGCTTGCCAGATCCTTGATATGATTTATCCTCAAAGATCGGCGCAGGATTCATTTCTCTTTCACTGCCTGGCTGCTGATCCTGTGTTTGGCGCGGAATGCCATTTGTTAAGTATTCACGTAAATCCATGTGTAAGCTCCTCCTTGATTTGTTGATGTATCCTTTCATTACCACCTCTTTTTTTTACTCAAACATCCCTAAACTGCACAGATGCGTTTTGTAAATTGGCATGTTTCAAGATGGGAAAAATCGGTTACATGATCATTAAAAAGGAGCGTTCTCAAATGCTGTCAACCATTTCGAAAACCTTTAGCAGACCAAAAGGCTGGCTCGGAAGCATCGCAGGCTTCATTATGGCAAATGAAAATAAAGCATTGAATCAGTGGGCCATCCAGCACTTAGATCTGACAGATAGTGAAAACATTTTGGAAATCGGCTATGGGCCCGGCTACAGCATCAAACATATGCTTAAGCATTATGAAGATCTTCACATTGATGGTCTAGATGCCTCCGCCACCATGCAGGAGCAAGCACAGTCCCGCGTCAGCAAACGGTCAAAAGACAAACAGGTCCGGCTGTATGTAGGGAAAATCGAGAAAACACGCTTGCCCGGAGAGCAGTATGACAAAGTACTGTCTGTCAACAACTTTACGATTTGGGATGATCCAAAGACTGGCCTACTCAACCTTTATCACACGTTGAAACCAGGCGGAAAACTCGTCATTGTGATGCAGCCAAGAGAAAAAGGTGCTGATGCGAGCCGGACAAAAGAGATGGGTGAAAACATATTGAATGACTTACAGTTTGCGGGGTTTGACCATTTTTCTGTTGAGTATGAGGAAATTCGTCCAACACTTGCTGTCTGTGTCACAGCCAAAAAGCCGAGAAGCGAATAAGCTCTCGGCTTTTTTTCTTACCATTTTGCTTCTTTTACAAATTGATAGAACAGCTGATGCAATTTCTGTTCAATCTCTTCCTTTGATCCCTGTCCATAAAGCACCATGCTTTCCTCACTTTCAATGATGGATGAACTGATCAGACTAAACATTTCAGACCCTTCCTTGCCAAGCTTTTGCGGCGCCAGCATCATAAGCATTCGTGACATCATTTGCTGCCCGCCGTCCATGCTTTTCACCTCGTATGCCTGATCAAGATCGTAAATATGAAAGATTGGTTCCTTGATGAATTCATGCTTTAAATGAAAAAGAGCAAATTCTGTACCAGGAATCCCTAAACCGCCTTGCTGTTCACGTTCCAGTAAGCCGCTCGCTACATCATCCGCATGTGTGATAGATCCTTCTTCTTCAAGCTGACGAAGCAGCTGCCTGATTGTTGCCTCATGCTGCGGCAGCGTCTCTCTATTTTCGATGGTAAAATGGGACAAGATGCTGCGAATCACAGACATATAATTCGTCACCTGCTCTGCAACCGCCATCATATCAACCGTTTCTTGCACAGATTCTTTAACAGCTTCTTTTGTTCTTTTTTTCTCGATCATATAAGGGATCTTCCGTTTAATATGAGCTTTCACACGCATGGCGTCATCCTCGTTTAGGAGCGGACTGACCATGATGTAATCGATATGGTCATATGGGATCGGAACAGTCGATACAATCATGTCATAGCTCGATGCATCAATTTCCTTTAGCTCCATTAAGGAGGATAAATCGAATTTGGCGATCTCCGGTAATTCTTTTTTTAGCCGCGAGGCGAGCATTTTGGAGGAACCAATCCCGCTTGAACAAACGACTAGTGCATGAATGTTTGTTTCTTCTTTTTTGATTTCAAGCACTGAGCCAAAGTGAAGCACTATAAAGGCAATTTCATCCTCTGGAAATTCAATCTCTGGAAAGAAACGCTCGACTCCTTCTTCAATCGCCATGAACAGCAAAAAGTAGTCTTTTTTTATTTGTTGTGTGAGCGGATTATAGATTCTCATCTTTTCCTTTAAACGGTTCATGGCAGGTTCAAGATGAGACACGAGTCCCTCATACAATGAATCATTCTCATTTAAATGATAGCCGGTTTTATTTGAAATAAAATCAATGAGCTTCTTCGTTCTGATCGCTATATCCAGCTCGATCTCATCAATACGGTATTCTGCCCCAAAGCTGCGATTGGCACTGCGCAGGTGGATGGTCATATATCCGACCTCTGCTTCAGGGATCTCCACATTAAACATACGTTCAAGCGCTCTTGCGATTCGCTGAGAAGATTCAAATTCTTTCGTCCGCTTTAGTTCAAGCAGCTCTTCCCCTTCCATTCGAATGGTTTCACCAAGCTGAATCCGTTCAATGGCATAGGTTAAGTGAACGACAAGGGCAATATAGGCACTATCAGATAAGGAGAGTGACAGTCTATTTTTCAAATGAAAGAGCAGTCTTTCTACCTTAAGCAGCTGCCCTCTGCTGACAACGCCAAACACCTTTTCCGTCGCTTTCGTTCGATGTTTGATATTCATTTCAATTGTTTCTAAAAATAATTGAATATCTAGCCGGTCAACAATAAGGTTCCCGACAATCTTTCGTTTTGCTTCTTCCGGTCCTTTTAATTCAATGCCATACCCGCGTTTTCGGATCAGCTGCAAACCGTAAGGAGCGATCCACTCTGTCAGTTCATCTAAGTCATAGCTGATGGTCGCATTTGTTACCTGCAAATCGGCTGCGAGTGTATATAATTTCACCGGTTCCTTTGCTTCAAGCAGGGCACATAATATTAAGAGCTTCCGTTCGTCAGAGCTATATTCAATTTGATCCTCATTTGACATATGAGCAAGAAGCCGCTGTTTATCCTCCTGTTCACCGACTGCCTTCAAGCCTTTCCCCGGCTGTTTATCTAGTGAAAGATCATAACTCTTTAATATGGGTTTAATCGATTTTAGTTCTCTATGAATCGTTCTTGTACTCACCTGAACAGAATCGGCTATCTCACGAATGGTGACATAACGATTTTGCTGAATGATGTATTTGATGATCTTCTGTTCTCGTGCCGTTATGTACATGAAATGCCTCCTTCTGCAAAAATAGGTCTATTGTCACACCTTAATATAAAACGCTTTCAACAAACGATGCAATCTTAAGTTGATCTGACTTTGGCACATGGGCTGTGACAAAATTAAATACAACGTCCGATCATACGTTTCTCCAAAATGACGGTCCATGATCCTTTTGATGAAATTGAACCTTTTGTTCATGAAAAGGCAGTGAACCCCCAGCTTTTAAAGAATACGTCGGGTTGTATACTGGAGAGCCAAAGCAATAATCCATCGTTCCTTCCTCCGGGCGGAAGATGACGGTTCGCATTGTTCCAAACAGCTCCTCATAATTATGCACAGCCAGACCTTCAGGGTATTCTGTCTGGAACAGCTTAGCAAGAGCATCACTTGATCGTCGTTGTTCTAAAGCCTCTATTAACATGTCGTATCTAACAACAGAATGCTGTTTTGTCATCCCTTTTGCTGTTTGATCAGCAATCGGATGATTTGTGGCTGCAATATAACCTGCCTCCGGTCTTCTGACCATTTTGCGACCATCAATGATTTCAATCACAGCCGCTTCTCCTTTTCGATCGGCAAGCATGAGGTGAACATTTGAGGCAACGGGCATTTCCTGAATAGAGTGAATGGCTTCCTCAACCGTTCTACAGTTTTCCAGAACAGATCGAATCACATGATACACTTGCAAACCGGCAACTGCTGGAGCCTTTAAACCGGCTTCATTTCCAACCGGCGGACCACAAGCAGAGAATGTGACAGAAAGACCATGCTCATTCATCCCATCAGATCTGCCAAACAAGAGCAGCGACGAGCCTGTATGACATGCCAAGCTCTTCACATGTGTCGTCACAAGACGCATATCATCAAATATCGGGGAGAAATCATAGTTACGCAGCATGACCGTTTGTTGACCGGCCGCCATATTCCCCTGCCTCACGCAGTGGGAACAGCCTGGCTGAAGATGAGATGAATAGAAAAAGGTCAAATAACGCTCATCTAATTGCAGTTCATCACAAAATCCAGCAATCTCTTCTTCTAACTGAGGAAGATAAGGGCGCATCAGCTGCTTCGTTTCCTTCACGGCCTCTTTTTCTAGCGGTTCTGTTCGAATATATTGTGTCTGTAGCAACGGGTTCTCCTTAAGCCAGACAGCCTGCTGCTTTCCTACTTCATAAGCGGTTCCTGTCATTTCATGAAAATATGCACTGATCTCCTCCATGCCTGCACACCTCTTTCGCCTTCGTTTCTTTTATCATATCGAAACCGTCATTTATTGAAAAGGATGAAAAAAACTGCAACCCCAACGGATTACAGTTGTTTACAGGATTGTTGAAACAATGCTTTTGCCATTGCTTCATATCCTTTATGGTTCGGATGAAATTGATCAATCGATAAGTAATCTCTTTCATGTCCCTCAAACGCCCGGTACACATCCACAACCTCTACATGCGGATTTGCAGCAAGCAAGCGAAGCTGATGATTGTATTGCTGAAGCCACCGCCCGGCTATTGGTATTTGCGGAAAAGGATTATATAAATTCATGAGATACACGCAATAGGGCTGCTTCTGCCCTCTTTTGATCTGAGCGATTTCTTGAATCATTTTGCTGAAATTTGCTTGGCAATGCAGCGTCGCTTGCAGCAATTTCTTTTCATCTTCACCCTCTTCATACTGCTGAACAGCTTGAACAAGGTCATTCCCGCAGCCTGTGATGGTGATGATGTCAGCTGGTGCAATAGCACGCCTCACATCAGATCGTTTGAACAGCTGTAAAATCTGATCCGTCGTTAACCCTGACTTTGCAAATACGGACAGCTCGACTGACGCCTGTGTCTTTTTTTCAAGCATCCATTGATACCGCTCAGCGAAGCCTCCGCCAAATAAACGTGCCCCCACTCCCACTGTTAAGGAATCTCCAGTCGCAACATAGGATCGTCCCACTCTTATCCCTCACTCTCTCCTGCCTTCTCTTATATATACGAAATCGGAGAACAGATGCTTGTAGCAGATGGCTTAGGGGCATTCATCTTTTTTTCGTGAGACGTCTTTACAAACTCTTTACTTGCGAGATCGACTGTTTTTTTGTTCAATAGGAGTAGGTTTTTATGATGAAATCCGTATCTCCAAGCGTTTCAAAAAAATTTACAAACTTTTTATCTTGATTTCGAGACTTTATACCTTGACTTCAAACTACATTGTGATTACAATGAAAATATCAGTTTTTATGTAACTGTGCTTGTTACATCTTTTTCATAGCATTCCAATATGATTAAAGATGCCACATATTCAGTGTATCTTTGGGATACACTAAAAAAAACACTGAAACAGAAAGGATTGAATGAACATGGCAAAAGTTTTATACATCACTGCACATCCGCATGATGAAACAGTTTCTTACAGTATGGCTACTGCTAAAGCATTTATCGAATCTTATAAGGAAGCAAACCCAAGTGACGAGGTTGTACATATCGATTTGTACAAAGAAAACATCCCTCACATTGATGCAGATGTATTCGCTGGCTGGGGCAAGCTGCAATCAGGTGCTGGCTTCGATACACTTTCAGCTGAAGAGCAAGCGAAAGTTGCTCGCCTAAACGAATTAAGCGATCAATTCGTTTCTGCTGACAAATATGTATTTGTTTCACCACTTTGGAACTTCTCATTCCCACCAGTTCTTAAAGCATACATCGACTCTGTTGCTGTAGCTGGTAAAACATTCAAATACACTGAGCAAGGTCCTGTTGGATTATTAACAGACAAAAAAGCTCTACACATCCAAGCACGTGGCGGATACTACTCTGAAGGTCCTGCTGCTGAACTTGAAGCAGGCCACCGTTACCTTGGTACAATTGCGAGCTTCTTCGGAATTCCTTCCTTCGAAGGTCTTATCGTTGAAGGTCACAATGCTGAACCTGCGAAAGCAGAGCAAATTAAAGCAGATGCGATCGAACGTGCAAAAGCTTTAGGAAAAACTTTCTAATAAACTGAACGCGAAAAGCCAATGATCTTAACGGTCATTGGCTTTTTATTTGTTTAGATGAAAGCCTAACTCTCTAGAGATACCACTCGCGGCTTTTTTGACCTGCTCAATTAAATATGGAAGGCGTTCCTTTTGATAGCCTGCTTCAAACCCTGCAATGCTAATACCTGCTGCGACTTCTCCAAGGTGATTGAAAATAGGGGCTCCAACCGCAGCGGTATAGTTTTCAAGCTCCGAATAGCTTAACGTATAGCCCCTTTCATTTGATTCATCCAGTATGTTTCGAAGAACCTCTTTATCTGTAATGGTCCCGATTCCGATTTTCCCTAGCTCAATCGAATCGATATAGGCGAGTCTCTCGTTCTCTGGCAAAAAGGAGAGAATACTTCTTGCACAAGCACCCGCATATAAAGGAGAGCGCCTGCCGACGGCGGTGTAGAGACGAACAGGCTGCGTCCCTTCGATTTTATCCACGTAAATGGCTTCGTCTCCTTCACGAACGATGAGCTGTACAGCTTCTCCCACTTCATCCCGCAAGCCTTCCATAAATGGTCTTGCAATTCTCCGAATATCAAGGCGGTCCGCCACAAGCTGACCGTATTCAAGAAACATCAGGCCTAAACGATAAACACCTGAATCATGTTTTTCTAATAATCCCATATCGGCTAACGAGCTCGCCATGCGGTGCACAGACGTTTTCGGCATGCCGGAGAGCTCGATCATTTCATTTAACGTTAATTGGTCACGAGCGATAAACAGCCGCAAAATCTCCATTGATTTCACCACGGTTTTATTTGTATTTTGCATGTCCATCCCCTTTTCTAAACGAATGCTTCCAGCTTGATTCTGGCAGCCAGCTCCTTCAATTCTGCTTCTTGCTTAAATAGCGCCTGCTCTGCGTCCTGATGATCGATTCGCTTAAAATACAGATTCGCCCCAGGCATCGCTTGTGCAATGAGCGGCAGATCGACCGTTGCTACTTCTCCAATACGCGGGTATCCTCCTGTTGTTTGCCGATCTGCCAGCAGAATAATCGGCTGGCCGTCAGGAGGAATTTGAATAGAACCAAAGGCAACCGCCTCTGAAATCAATTCAAGCTTTTCTTTTAAATGAACCGGCTCCCCCTTCAAGCGGCAGCCCATGCGATCTGATTGAGGCGTGACTTGGTAAGGCTGTTCGAAAAAGGTGTGTTGAGATATTTCTTGAAAAAAAGAAAGGTGTCTCCCTGGCAGCACCCGAATCACGGGCGATTTCCGCAGCGGCAAAAAATGCGTATGACTTACAGTCCAATCGGGTGCGCTGTACGCCGCCTGTTTCACTTCGCTTTTGAGCCTATCAGACAATCGATCCGCTACGATTGAAGGCTTTCCAATGGACAGGACGTCTCCTTTTTCAAGCGGACGTCCGTTCAGTCCACCTATTCCTGCTCTCACATAGGTGCTTTTGCTCTGCATGACCGGCTCCACATCGAATCCACCTGCCACAGCAAGGTAAGCGCGGCAGCCTCTCTTACAAGGACCAAAGGTGATCGTGCTTCCTGATCGAACAAAGAGCGGCTTCCATAAAGGGGCTGGCTCTCCATCGATGTCGATTTCCACATCAGCGCCAGTCACTGCAATAAGCTCATCCTTTTGACACGTCAACACAGGCCCCGGCCCCATTAATGTCATTTCCAGCACGGCTTCGTTTACCTCGTTGCCTGTGAGAATGTTGGCAATTCTAAGTGAGAGCGGGTCCATGCCGCCGCTCGTTAAGACGCCATACTTTTGATAGCCTTTCCGCCCTTTATCTTGAATGGTTGTGAACATTCCTGACTTGATGACATGAATACTCAACGTTCTGCCTCCTTCATGCTGAAAAATTCCTTTTCAGACATTTGGACAAATCTGACCTCGTCCCCTGCTCTCAATAGACTTGGGACTTTCTCGTCCGGGTAAAAGAGTGGCAGCGGGGTTTGTCCAATGAGCTGCCAGCCGCCGGGTGTGGAAATGGGGTAAACGCCGGTCTGCTTTCCCGCAATGCCGACAGATCCTTTTGGAATGGACATTCTCGGTGTTTCCCTGCGCGGGGCTGCGATCTTTTCAGACAGCCCGCCTAAAAATGGAAACCCCGGGGCAAATCCAATCATATAAACAAGATACGTCCCTGCGGTGTGAATACGCACGACTTCCTCAGGTGTTAAACGATTGATCCGGGCGACTTCTTCTAAATCAGGTCCCAGCTCTCCCCCGTAGCAGACTGGAATATCGACGATGCGGCGCTTCGACTGAACCCCCTCCTGCCATTTCTCTTCAAGAAGTGTTTCAATATAGTTTTTCACCCATTCATACGGAGACAAGTCCTTTTTTTGAAGGTGGGCAGATTGATGAACAGTATAAGGCTCGTAAAAAACAGTCACGTTTGTAAAGGCTTGAACAGCTTCCACATATCCGGCAAATGGATGCTGCTCAATACACGAAAACAGCTGCACAACACGCTCATGAATCTCCTCACATATGTCTGCTCCTGCTTGGATAACGATCGCTGCATCTCCTAGCGGGTGGAAGGTGATAGACTCTTTTATCGTTGAAAATGCCACTTGAGGATCCCTCTCTTTCTAAAGCACACCGAGCTGTTGATCTCTTTGATCTGTGATGAACATATGCCCAGGTGCATGGGTAATCGCAATGTCTGGTTTTGTATGCATGACAATGGCTTGCGGCGTCACACCACATGCCCAAAACACCGGGACTTCTCCTTCTTTGATCACAGATGGTTCTCCAAAGTCCGGCTGATCCACATTGGCAATTCCAATCATTGCTGGGTCGCCTATATGGATGGGGCCGCCATGAACTGACGGGAATCTAGACGTCACTTGTACACTTCTTGTAATCTGATGCGCCGGAATGGGCCTCATGCTGACAACCATCGGGCCATGAAACACCCCTGCTCTTTCACAAGAGATATTCGTTTGATACATCGGAACGTTATGACCGTTTTCAATATGGCGAACAGGGATATCATTCAGCATGAGCGCATGCTCAAACGTAAAACTGCAACCGATGAGAAAGGCAACCATATCATCCTTCCAATAAGCAGAGATATCTGAAACCTCTTCTTGAAGAATCCCTTTTCGGTAAATACGGTATTTAGGAAAGTCCGTACGAATATCCGCTTGGGGTGCCGACCGTCTCGGCACTGGATCACCCGGCTCCAGTACATCAAGCAAGGGGCATGCAGCCGGATTGCGCTGACAAAACAAAAGAAAGTCAAAGGCAAGTTCCTTTTTAACGATCATTAAATTGGCTTGAGCATATCCCTCTGCTAAACCCGCCGTTGGTCCTGTGATTTCTTTTTTACGAATCAACTCTCTGATCTGTGAAGGCTCATATGTTTGATCAATACTCATTCAAATCAACTCCATAGTTTCGGGATTTCATTCATAATGGTATATCCGCCCATCAAAGCCATGATGACGACAACCAATGCACCTGACGCTGTCAAAAAGAATGGATGACGGTAATCGCCGACAATTTCTTTCTTATAGGCCGCAACCAGCAAGGTGCCAAGTGCGAGAGGTAAAATCAATGCATTGATCGCCCCAACTAAAACTAATATGTTCACAGGTCGTCCGATCGTAATAAAACAAATAGTCGAGAGGGCAATAAAGCCGATGATAATGCCACGTTGATTTTGCTCAATTTTTGGCGAGAAGGTTTTAAAGAAAGAAACAGATGTGTAAGCCGCTCCAATAACCGATGTAATCGCCGCAGCCCACATAATGATCCCGAACATTTTATATCCAACATTTCCAGACGCTAACTGGAATACAGAAGCAGGCGGATTCGCTGGATCAATCTGTAAACCCTTTGAGACCACTCCTAGCACGGCTAAAAATAAAGCGACACGCATCACAGATGTAATCAGGATGCCGAAAACAGAGCTTTTTGTCACTTGAGGAAGTGCATCCTTCCCTTTAATTCCAGCATCCAATAGACGATGTCCGCCAGCAAAAACGATATAGCCGCCAACTGTCCCCCCGACAAGTGTCACAATCGATAGAATATCAATTTCTTCTGGGACAAATGTTCTGAGTGCTGCTTCCCCAACGGGCGGCGCTGTTGAAATCGCCACATACAGCATCAGGCCGATCATGACAAAGCCTGCTACCTGTGTGAAACGGTCCATCGCTTTTCCAGCCTCTTTGATCACAAAGATCAGAATGGCAATGACAGCACTGACCCCTGCTCCGATTCGCGGATCGACTCCGAAGATGACCTGAAAACCGAGACCAGCACCAGCGATATTTCCGATGTTAAAGGCAAGTCCCCCAATGACAATCAAAAAGGCCAGCACATAACCGAGCCCCGGCAGAACCATATTCGCAATATCCTGACCTCGCTTTTCTGACACGGCGATGATGCGCCATACATTCGTTTGTGCAAAAATATCCAACAAAATAGAGATGAGAATGACAAACCCAAAGCTAGCCGCAAGCTGCTGTGTGAAGACAGTCGTTTGTGTTAAAAATCCCGGTCCTATTGCGGACGTCGCCATTAAAAAGGCTGCGCCCATCAGCATAGAACGATTCCCCTTTGGTGCCTTCGTGTGCTTGACTTCCTCTTTTTTCATGCTGTTTCCCCCTTTGATGACGATTTTTATTGAAAGGCTTTGAGATGAATGCTCGCTTCTTTTAGTTTTGATGTAATGGTTTTGGCAAATTGAAGCGCATGACTGCCGTCTCCGTGAATACAGACCGTATCTGCTTTAAGCGAAATATCTTCCCCTTGAACGGTACGAACCTTCCCTTCTCGCACCATACGAACGACCTGCTGAACGGCCCGTTCATCATCTTCAATGAGTGCATGTGGTTCGCGGCGGGATGTCAGCGTCCCGTCTGCTTGATAGGTCCGATCAGAAAATACTTCATGAGCCACTTGAAGGCCAATTCTCTCACCTGCTAACGCAAGTTCACTGCCTGAGAGACCGAATAACACAAGACTTGGATCGACATGATACACAGCCTTTGCAATTGATTCAGATAATTCAGTATTTTTAGCCGCCATGTTGTAAAGGGCGCCGTGCGGCTTGACATGCTGCATCGTGCCGCCTTCTGCCTTGAGAAAGGCTGATAGAGCGCCAATTTGATAGACGACGAGATCATAGGCTTCCTCTGCCGAGATCGCCATTGGACGTCTGCCAAAGCCGACCAAATCTTGCAAACCTGGATGCGCACCAATTTGGACCCCTTTATCCAGCGCCATTCTGACCGTTTTTCTCATGACCGTTGGATCTCCTGCATGAAAACCGCAAGCAATGTTGGCTGACGTGACATATTCAAGAATTTGTTCGTCCGCACCGATTGTGTATTGACCAAAGCTTTCTCCCAAATCACAGTTGATATCCACTTGATACATAGGATCCCTCCTTGTTGTTCCGAATAACGGAATATAAAGTCCGAATATTCGAATTTATATTGATTATATCAATTTTGGATAGATTGCACATGACATTGTCAGAAAACATAACAATAGAACTAGGAGAAATTAAAAAAGCGAGAGGATATCGCCTCTCGCTTTTTCATCATGTTCTTTATTTAGATAGCACCCAATGTTGGATGGCTTTTGCTACACCATGTTCTGTGTTAGGAGCTGTAATCCAATCAGCGGCTTCTTTCACCACTTCTTGCGCATTTCCCATCGCAATTCCTAATCCGGCTTCTTGAATCATGGCCATATCATTTAGGCTGTCGCCAAGTGACATGACATTGTCCATCGTACAGCCAATGCGTTCTGCTACCTTTGCAAGAGCCGCAGCTTTGTTAATCCCTGCCGCATTGACTTCGATATTGGTCGGACTTGAATTTGTGATCTCTAGATGCTCATTTGCTTTCAATGTATTAAGTACTTCCTCACGAACGTCATCATCATGAATATCAAAGCCAAATTTCAACCATTCATGGTCATGAATTCGTTCTGGGAATTCACCTCTCCACACTTTCTCCACAGTGGAAGCCCAGTAATCGGTTTCGAACCTATTTTTTAGATCCCACATCATTTGGACGTGATCAGGATGCAGCAGATCTCGTTCGATCAGTTGGAAGTTTGAATCCCAGATTTCACTTCCATTTGCTGTCACAAGGTAAGAAGACAGCTTAAGCGGCTCAACCAGCTCTCGGCATGTCATCAGCGTCCGCCCTGTGCTAATGACCACATGGACCCCTTTTGCTTCAGCATCTTTAATGGCTTGTTTATTTTCCTCTGGAATGACGTGTTCACTGTTTAACAGCGTGCCATCCATATCAATGGCAATCAATCGGATGTCTTTCTTATCAGCTTGTATGGACAAATTGAGTACCCCACTTTGTATCATTTTTTGTAACTATCTTTATTTTAATATAAAGAGGAAGCTGGCACAAAGGGACGAGTTTGATCCCATAGAAAAAAGACCTTGTTACAGGTCTCTTTGCATTGGCTTAGCGTTCACACGCAATGCCGTCTTTATCACGGTCAAGTCGCATATTTTTTTGGTAAAGTGCTTTTGACACATACGGCTTGTACTTTGTTTTGCCGCCTTTGTTTTTCGTGTTTTTGCTTTTTGCCACGCCGCCTTTATAGACTTTGTTCAGTGCTTTGCAGTTTTTGTAGGACTTGACCGTTTTTGCATCTGCAGTGTGGGTGTCGACTTGTGTAAAGCTTAGTAAAAGACCTAATGACAAGACAGCCACCATGATTTTTTTCAACATGTATGATCCCCCTATTTTTTCTATTTTTACATTTTTATCATATGTCACCACTTTTTGTTTTTCAAGACTATCGCGCTAAAAAAATTCATTTTTTTGGCATAAAACATGCTTTATATCCTATATGGTACAATGAGTGGGAAACCTTTCCGTTTTTTACACGTATATGAAGAGAGGAGTTTTTCACATGAAAATGAAATATACCATTCTATATGTAAACGATGTTGAGGCAAGTATTCATTTCTATCAACATGTACTTGGCTTTCCTATGAAACTCAGGGTTGAATCCTATGTTGAGTTTGATACTGGAGATGTGACATTGTCAATTAACTCACGTCAGGATGTCAAAGATGCACTTGGATTGCCTGTCCCTGAAGCAAATCAATCCTCTCAAACGTTTGAGATAGGGTTTGTTGTGGATGACGTGGATCAAACCATTGCATCAATGAAGGAAAAAGGGGTTCCGATCATCAAAGAACCCGCAAAGAAACCATGGGGTCAAACCGTCGCTTATGTCGCTGATCCTGATGGGCATTTCATTGAAATATGTGATGCCACCTCCTAATCTTCTTTAAAGGAAGTGAATCAGTATGAGAAAAAAACATGCCTTTATCGCCGGAGTTTGCTCAATGATTGTGATTTGCAGTGCCGCTATTATTTTGCAGCACCATGAGTGGATAGGGTGGATCAGTGGTGGAATCTCTATTATTGGCGTCATGATGTCTGGACTTCTAATGGGGGCTTGGACAAGCGGGGAAGAAACGCGGGCAGCCTATCATTCTGAATCAAAAGAACACCGCATGTGGCGTCTTGATACGGCTTTTCTTTTGATGATCTTTGCAGTTCCGCACATGGCTGCATCGGTCTTATATGTTTTGATGTAATCACTTGTTAAAGGAGTTAGCAATATGGCTGTTTTTGTCTTATTCATTGTGTTCGGCTTTCCCATTATTTCCGTGCTGATTGGCATTTTTGGCACAATGCTTTTGAAGAATGTTTGGATGCCAACTTTGATTGTCCTGTTAGCCAGCGTCATTCTTATGTACACATACATTGGCGGGGATGAATCCTTTCTCATTTGGGTCGTCATCTACACCGTCTTTACGTTGATCGCTGCATGGATGACAAAGCGGTTTCGATTCAAGTAAAAAAGAACAGTTTGCACTGTTCTTTTTTTTGATCATATATCGGCGCACCATAGCTCAATTTCAATTTTCAGCTCGGGCCATCCTAAAGCTGATACATAAGCAACCGTCATTGATGGGTAAGCTGTTTTAAAGATCGTATCCCACTGAGGATATAGATGGTCCCAGTCGATTTCTTCCGTTGCCCATATATTGACCTTGATGACATGCTCTTCGTTCAATCCTTCTGATTCAAGGATTTTTTTGATATTTTCAAACGTATTGGTTACCTGGTCGTTTAAACTTGATGGTACCTGTCCATCCATATCTGTTCCGACTTGACCCGATGTAACAAATAATCCCGAGCCCTTTGGTACTCTTGTGATATGACTATAGCTGCCAACGGGCTTCGGCATACTTTCTGGGTTTTTTCTCGTGATTTTTTCCATGTTATATCCCTCACTCACTTTGATTTTTCTGCTAGATTCTTCCTCATGTAGACAGACTTCACCAATTTCTATCTATTCTAAAAGAAAACAGCAGTGGAGTATCCATAGCCACAAGGTAAGAACATCAATATTTTCTTTTTCATGACCGGTACACTCCTTTTGATTGCGTGAGCAAGGTTTTTAGATTAACTACATAGTACCTGACAAGTGACACACAGTCAAAATGATTTATAGACGATAACGTGCAATGTCCTGATTCAATCGTATGCTTAGTTCATTGAGTCTTTCTGCTGCTTTTGCCACATTGGAGATGGCTGTCACTTGTTCGTCTGTGGATGCGGTGATCTCTTCGGTCGCAGCGGCATTTTCTTGAGAAATATGGGCTGCGCCTTGCATGGCTTTTGTGATGAGGTCGTTTTGCTCCAGCAATGCATTCAGCTCTTTTGCCATTGCGTCTGTTTCAACGATGGTTTGTGAAATCGACGTAGAGATGGCATTGAATTCATGTTCTGTGGCATGTACCGCTTTATCTAACTCAGCAAAACGATCCATTGTCTTGGACATCATACCGGCTGTTGCCGTCGTTTCTTCTTTAATGCCTTGTACCATTTGCTGAATTTGAACGGCTGATTGCTTTGTCTGCTCAGCTAAATTCCGCACTTCACTCGCCACAACCGAGAAGCCTTTGCCGTGCTCTCCTGCACGTGCTGCTTCAATGCTTGCATTCAGCGCTAGTAAATTTGTCTCATTTGAAATGCTTTCAATCGTATCTGTAATTTTAGAGATATCCTGTACTTTTGTACTTAGCTGCTCAATGCCTGCTCTAATGCCTTGAGACGCTTGTATGGATTGTTCATTTGATTGTTTTAATTGCTGAACAATTTGCTGGCCCTGCTGCGATGATTGACTCGATTGGTCAGAGATTCGTTTAATTTGATCGCTTTGTTCTTTGACATTTTCGATGGATTGATTGAACTGGGTCATTTGTTGATTGGCTGCATCAAGGTCAGATGCCTGATGAAGCGTTCCGGTCGATATGTCGCCAATGGCTCGGCCAATTTCTTCACTGCTGGCTGAGGTTTCTTCAGATATCGCCGATAAATCTGTCGCTGATTCAACAAGCTGGCTGCTCGTTTCCTGTAGACCGCTCACAAGTGTCCTGAGTTCTCCTGACATATGATTAAAGCCTTTTGCCAGCTGTCCAATTTCATCTGTTGTTTCTTTTAAACTCGTGCGTTCAAGATTCCCCGCCGCAATTTCTTTTGAAGCAGCAGTGACTTGCTTGAGCAGCCTGACTTTTCCTCGAGCAGCTAAATAAAAGACGCCAAGACTGAGAAGAGCAACACCTGCTGTAATGAGCATGATATAGAGCTTCATCTGCTCTAATTCTTTATAAAATTCATCCTGAAAGACGGCGATACCGATACTCCAATTCCAGGGCGTGAACTGACTCATATAGGCAAGCTTTTGTTTTTCTTCCCCGGTGGCATCGTCCTTATCTAAATAGGTCACATAGTGTGCATCCTCGCCTTCTGATTTGGCTCCAGCGACCATTTTTTCACGATTGGTCGTATTATCTGGAATGACGCCAATGTCATTGACAGGATGGACTTGAGAGGAATAATCTGCTCCATATGCGACGAGATAGCCTTTATTTTTATAAATAAAATCTGATTTTTGAAATTGGTACCCTTTCCTGTTGTCATTTTTAGGCCCGCTCAAGTAAATACGGGCTTGTTCCTGTGCCTGTTCAAGCGTCAGTTCTTTTTTCTCTACACGATCATTCAACTGTGCAAGTGTAGCCATTGCTCCGCTGACGATGTGCTTTAAATCTGCTTTCCCGGCATCAATTAAGACATGTTTCGCTAACAAATACCCCGTTGTGCCTACAAGTCCGCCGGTTAAGATCGTGATCACGATAATGGCAGACATTAATTGAAAAAAGACACTTCTTGACGCAAACGTTTTCTTTTTCATATACAAATTCCCCCTTACATCATATATCGTCAAGCGGGGAAAACTATTAAAAAAGTCATAAAAAAATCCCTTTCACTCGTTGGAAAGGGATTTTCTGATTATCGAGCTGTTTCTTTCAGAATGGCTTGATAGAGATCGTCTGTTGATGTGAGGCCACATACTTCTTCCAGCACACCTTCAATGCCTTTTTCTTTTCTTAATGCCTGCAAACGAACCGCTTCTTCGTCTTCGGCAAAGTCATAAGCGAGAGCTGCAGCGATGCCTTTGATTAAGTACACTGGCTGTTTGATCTTTTTCGCTGGACCGATTAAACGGTCGTCTGCTCCCAGCTTTCTAAGAGGAGATCGTGCGACACGAGTGACTTCGTCGGAGATAAAAGCATTTTCGAATCGTTTGATGATTTTTTGAATATACGCATCATGTTCTTCTTTTTGAAAGCCATATGTGTCGATTAAATAACTGCCTGTTTCATGAAGTGCTCCTTCAATAACTCGGCGAATCTCTGGTGTATCGACGGCTTCTTTAATCGTTTGAACGCCTTGCTGATACCCGACATAAGCAGCTAGTGCATGCCCTGTGTTGACAGTAAAGAGTTTGCGCTCAATATACGGCGTCAAATCTTTTACAAAGGTTGCTCCTTCAATCTGAGGAACGTCACCAATAAAGCCAGTCTCATCAATGACCCACTCGAAAAAAGGCTCGACTGATACTTTCAGAATGTCCTCATGGTGCTGAATCGGAACAATGCGGTCCACAGCAGCGTTTGGAAAACCAACTGTTTGTGACAACGCTTCTTGTTCCTCTTCTGTTAAATGAGAGAAAACGGCTTCTTTTAAATGAGAGCTGCCTCCAATCATATTTTCACATGCCACGATGTTGATGATATGGTCAGGCTTTTTCTCTTTTAATCCTTCAGCAATCGATGAAGCTATGATCTTCAAAACGGCTGGTCCAACAGCTGTTGTAATTAAATCGGCTGATGCGACGGCCTCTGTTAATGCCGCTGTGTCTTGTGCAGAATTGATCGCTGTCACAGGGCCGACCACTTCTTGTTTTTGACCCGGCGCTGCGAGTTCAACCGTGTATTCTCCTCTTTCATTCAGCTCGTTGATGACCGCTTCATTTACATCGGTAAAGACAAGCTCAAAGCCTGATGTTTTTAACAAAGATCCGATAAACCCTCTGCCGATATTTCCTGCTCCAAAATGAAGTGCCTTCATGTTAGTTCACCTCGTTAAAGATGGCGATCAGTTCATCCTGATCCTTTGCATGGATGATGCGTTCTACATTTTCTTCTTCTGAACAGACAATCGCAATTTGAGAAAGAATATCGAGGTGTTCGTTGTTTTTACCAGCGATGCCAAAGACAACTTTGGCGATATTTCCTTCTCCGTATTCAACACCTTCTGGAATTTGAATGATGGAAATCCCAGAATGAAGGACAGCCGCTTTCGCATCCTCTGTTCCATGAGGAATCGCAATCCCGTTGCCCATAAATGTAGATGAGATATTTTCTCTTTCAAACATTTTGTCAACATAATCACTTGTGACATAGCCGTTTGCCACTAGGACCTCGCCCGCTTTTTTAATGGCTTCTTCTTTTGAGCCTGCTTGTTCGTTTAGAAAAATATTGTCTTTTGAAAGTACTTGTTTCATGAATGATCACACACCTTTTTTAGAATGGAAAATCAGAAAAACAACCAAAACGGGGAGTTCAATAAAGAAAAATTGAACTCAACCCGTTTCGTCATGTTATTTTTTCAATTTCTCAATCAGCTCATCGTATTTCGGGCTGTTTAAGAAATTATCAACTGAGATATGCACAGCGCCCGGCAGTTTCGCCTTGGCTCTGTCTGTTAAATCTTTATGAGTAAAGACCACATCGGCGTCATCTGGGATGTTGCTGATGGATGTGTTTGTCACATCAATATCAAGCTCTGCCTTTTTGACTTTATTCTTTAAGATGGATGCGCCCATCGCACTTGAGCCCATTCCTGCATCGCAGGCAAAGATGATTTTGTTCACGTCATCTGGATTGACATCACTTGGAGATGCTGCTTGCTCATTTGCTTCAGCATCTTCTTTTTGAGCTGTAAGAGCGGCGGCTGCAGCGCTTTTCTTCCCTTTCATGTCCTGCATCTTTTCTGTTGCTGCTGTTAGATCCTCATCAACAGCTTTTGAAGCCTTCAAAATCACAGAAGCGACAAGGAATGATACGACGGCTGCCACGACAACACCTGCAAGAACAGCAAGGTGTCCGCCTTTTGGTGACATCAGCATGAGGGCGATAATACTTCCTGGTGACGGCACAGCCTTTAAGCCTGCATTTAACAGGGAAAAGGTCAGAACGCCGCTTGCTCCCCCTGCAATCACCGCCAAAATGAGCTTTGGTTTCATTAAGATGTACGGGAAGTAAATCTCATGAATTCCTCCTAAGAATTGAATGACAATCGCACCCGGTGCAGACTGTTTCGCATTTCCTCTACCAAAGAACATGTACGCAAGTAGAACACCTAACCCTGGTCCTGGGTTTGTTTCAAGCAAGAACAGAACGGACTGCCCTGTCTTTGCCGCTTGCTCCACCCCTAAAGGACCTAAAATTCCTTGGTTAATCGCATTGTTTAAGAACAAGACTTTCGCTGGTTCAATGAAAATACTTGCCAGCGGAAGCAAATGTGCATTCACAATGATATCTACACCTGCTGCAAGGGCTTTATTTAGACCAAGTACCACTGGGCCGATGGCGTAGAAGGCAATCGCGACAAGAATGGCACCTAGAATCCCTGCCGTAAAGTTATTCACAAGCATCTCAAAGCCCGATTTGATTCGATCTTTGAACAGCTGATCAATTTTCTTAATCAAGTAACCGCCAAGTGGTCCCATGATCATGGCACCTAAAAACATTGGAATGTCCGAACCGACAATGACCCCAATCGTCGCGGTTGCACCGAGTACCCCGCCTCGATGGTCGTATACGAGCTTACCGCCTGTGTAACCGATTAAGAGCGGCAGTAAGTAGTTGATCATTGGACCAACAAGTGAAGCTAATTGTTCATTTGGCAAATAGCCACTCGGAATGAACAATGCCGTAATGAGTCCCCAAGCGATAAATGCTCCAATATTCGGCATAATCATGCCGCTTAAATAGCTTCCAAAGCGCTGTACTTTTACGCGGAATCCGCTTTTTTCCTGCATCTATGAAAACTCCTTTCTTCTCTCCCTTTATTCAGGGCTTTATAGGTCAAAAGATATAAGAACAAGTGTCAGTGAAGCCCTTAACCTTATCGTAAAACGCTTTCACTTTCCCTTCAATTGAAACTAAATGTCACTTTGTCACTTAGTGTGTGACAAAATTGAAATATGATGTGAATTCTCTGTCAGAGCATAGGACAAATGGAGTAAAAAGGTTGATGTGCCGTGGTTTTGATGCAAAATTCATTGGAATTTCACAACTTTCAAATAGTCACTTCTTGTTTCCTCTTCTTAAATCGACTAGGCTTATACATGATCAAACCTATTCAATCAAGAAATGTCTGCGCAGACATGACACAGAAAAAGTGAACCATCTTGCTGTTTGTTTCGTTTACCTTTTAGAGTGAGCGGCACAATAGGAGGAGCGGTTTTTTCTGTGACTCACAGTTTCCTGCCGCTTTCTTTCTGATACATGAGACATTTTCATAGGTAGAAAGGCGGTTATTTATCTTGTTGAAACATAGTAAGTGGATTCTGCTCCTTATCGTCACGTTCGCTTTTTTCATTCCAAAGGAAGCAGTTGCTCATGCATACGTCGTCAGCTCAAATCCAGCGGCAAATGAAGAGCTGGAGAAGCAGCCTCCTTCAGTCTCTATCACATTTAGTGAAGGAATCGAAAGTGGATTTCATGCTATTAAGGTGCTAAATGCAAAAGGTGATCGTGTGGATAAAGGAGATACGGTCATTAAAGATCAAAAAATCATGGAAGCTGCTTTAAAAAAGGATTTACCAAAGGGGATTTATACCATTCAGTGGAATGCGGTATCAGCAGACGGACACTCTGTCTCTGGCATGATCCCGTTTAGTATTGGCAAAGCGGGTGGCGGTTTTGACCAATTAGATCAAGGTCAAACGAATGAATCCATCGATGTAGCCTCGACCATTGATAAAGCCTTACTTTATACGTCGTTTAGCTTATTTCTCGGGACCATTTTGTTTGGACTGTTTTGGTTTAAAACAGCCATTTCTCCTGTATTAGTGAAACGAATGAAACGGCTTTTGACTTTGTCACTGATCATGATGGGCGGAGCACTCGTGTTCCAGCTGCCAATTCAAACAAAATCAGCGGCAGACGTGTCCTTTTTGGGGGCATTTCAACCATCCCTCTTACAAGAAACCATTGCGTCGACTTCTGGCGGTAGTTTGTGGATGATGCTCATGGTGTCATTTGTTCTTCTGACCATTTGGAGCATAGTCGCGATGAAAAAAGGGGATTTCACATCTTTTCGGGTCTGGTTGTTTCCACTGCTCTTATTCGCAGTGCTTCTCTGGCTGAAGGCACAAATCGGACATCCAGCAGCAACCGATAATAAAATACTGACAACGTCACTTGATTTCATCCATCTCGTTTCTGCATCGATCTGGGTCGGTGGTTTAACAGCCATTGTGCTTTTATTGTTGAAGAAGCTGCCAAATGAAGATCAGCCGCTCATACGGAGTACGTTAACAGCGTTTCACCCTTGGGCGCTGCTCTCTGTTGGACTCATTGTGTTTTCAGGATTTGTGAATGCCATCTTCATTTTGCAATCGTTTGATGCTCTTTTCGAATCAGCGTATGGACGAACCTTTTTAATCAAGCTTGGTTTATTTATCTTGATGGGCCTTCTAGGACTTGTCCATTACTTGATGCTGAGATGGGAAAAGAAACAGAAACAAAACGTTTCGTTACGAGCTGAGTGGATTATCGGAATCGCCATTTTGTTATTAACGGCTGTGTTTACCAATATTCCGAGCCCTCCTCCGCCTGCACCTGAGCCATTCTTCGGCGCAAACCAAGTGGAGCATCGTGACATTGTGTCCATGAGCATTACCCCGAATGCTCCGGGGAAAAACACATTCGAGGTCGCATTTACGAAGAAGGATGGACAAACGATTACAGATATTCAATCTGTGTCAGCCAAGATCCATAAAGTCGCCTTATTCGGGGAAGAGAAACCGAGTGAATTTCAGCTGAAACGATTAAAAAATGGTCATTTCTCTGCTGAAAACCTCTTGTTAAATGAAAAAGGTACTTGGAAAATTGAAATCCATGCATTAACTGGTTCTTTTGAAAATATCGATACCACATTTATTAGAAGAAACTAAAAGGAGTTCATACCATATGAAAAAATACGTTAAAGCTTTATTACCAATGCTTCTCGCTTCATTTTTATTGGCGATTCCTGTGAGTGCTCATGTCACAGTCAAGCCTGATACGTCTGCGACAAATGCGTGGGAAACCTATACGTTAAAAGTTCCTTCTGAGAGTGACAGTCCAACCACTAAGGTTGTCGTGACAATACCTAAAGGTGTAGAATTCCAGCAATATGAGCCAGTCCCTGGATGGAAAACGTCAACTGAAGAAAAAGATGGCAAGGTGACAAGAGTGACTTGGGAAGCAACGGGTAAAGGCGTGCTTGCCGGACAGTTCCAGCAATTCGTTTTTGTAGCGAAAAACCCTGAAAAAGCAGGTGAAGCTGCATGGGATGCATATCAATATTATAAAGATGGAACGGTCGTTGAATGGACAGGCGATAAAGATGCTGATAAGCCGCATTCCATCACAAACATTGTGGCATCTAATACGGTAACGGATTCACATGGACAAGAAAAACCAAAAGAAGAAAAGGCATCTGAAACAGCCTCCAACTCTTCCTCACCACTTGTGCTAGGGTTGTCCATTGCTGCTCTAGTCGTAGCACTGATTGCACTGGGACTTGCTTTTAGAAAGAAATAATTGATTCGTAAGCGATCGTTTTCACGGAAACGATCGCTTTCATTTCTATCCACCTTATTTGAACACGAGATGCAAGGCTTTGCCTGCAAACTAGGACGATCAACTTCCATTTTCCCAACCTATTATTACCAACATAGGATTGAATAGGGTAATGGTGCATGCCATAATGAGACACATGACCACCTAGGAGGCTATAAGATGAACCATCTAATTATATTTGCTCATCCCCAGCAAAGCTTAAATCAAACCTTATTAGATCTTGTTGTCAGCACTCTTTTGAACAATGGTCATGAAGTGACTGTTCGTGATGTCTATGCTCTTGGTTTTTCGCCAGAGCTAAGCATGTTGGAAAAGGCTGCGATCAAACGGGGTAATGTCCCAATTGCCATTCAAACAGAGCAGAAGCTGATTCAGCAAGCAGATGTCCTAACGTTTATTTTTCCCATTTGGTGGACAGGCTTACCCGCTATGCTAAAGGGCTATGTAGAACGCGTTTTTTCTGAGGGCTTCGCTTATCAAATCAATGAGCAGGGGGCTATTGAAAACCTGCTTCGGCACAAAAAAGGTGTCATTATCAACACGCACGATGCTCCAAGGACCTTTCTTGACTCTAAGCGGATCATTTCCGCCTCCCATCGCATGACAACAGATACAGAAGTCTTCAATTTTATTGGTGTTGAGCCTGTTGAACGACTTTTGTTCAGCAGCATGGAGCAGGCACCAGCAGATTACATCCACGAAATTCTGAAAGAAACGAAAGAAACGGTGGAGCAGCTTTTTCCGCCGGCTGTTTAACATAAAAAAGACTGCCGAGATTCCTCAGGCAGTCTTTTTCACGTTTATTCGTCTAAACCAATGGATACATATTTGGTTTCTAAATACGGTTCGATCCCTTCGATGCCGCCTTCACGGCCAATTCCGCTTTCTTTCATTCCTCCGAATGGTGCTTGAACAGCCGATGGACCGCCATCATTCCAGCCGATTATCCCATAATCAAGATTCTCTGACATGTAAAGTCCGTTTCGATAATTCTCTGTAAAGAAATAAGCTGCAAGACCAAAAGGTGTATCGTTGGCTAATTCAATCGCTTCATCTAGCGTTTTGAACGTCGTAATCGGCGCCACTGGCCCAAAGGTTTCTTCATGCATGATGTTCATGGAAGGGTCTACATGTGTGAGAACCGTTGGCTGGACAAAATAATACGACTTGTCATCATCGAAATGCGTATCTCCGCCGACAAGGATTTTCGCCCCTTTATCGACTGCATCTTGAATTTGGCCGACAATTTTATCAAAGCCGCGCTTGTTGATAATTGGGCCGATGGATGTGCCTTCTTCAAAGCCATTTCCCACTTTTAGCTTTTCTACTTCTTTGCTGAAGCCTTGAGCAAATGCTTCATGAATGTCTTCATGCACAATTAAGCGGTTGGCACAGACACAGGTTTGTCCTGCATTACGGAACTTAGACGCCACTGCTTGTTTGACAGCTAGTTCAAGATTGGCATCTTTGTCTACGATGAGCGGAGCATGACCGCCAAGCTCCATTGATACGTGCTTGACTGTACTCGCACTGTTTTTGATCAGATGCTTTCCGACTGGCGTTGAGCCTGTGAACGTGATTTTGCGAATCAATGGACTATCTGTGAATATTTCACCGACTTCTTTTCCATCTCCAACCACCCATTGCATGGCATCCTCTGGAATTCCAGCTTCGTGACCTAATTTCACAAGTTCAATAGCCGTCAGCGGCGTGTCTTCAGCAGGCTTCACAATAAACGTACAGCCCGCTGCAAGTGCTGGTGCAGCCTTTCTCGTGATCATGGCTGCAGGGAAATTCCAAGGAGTAATGGCTGCAACAGGGCCCACTGGCTGCTTTGTGACAAAAAGGCGTTTGTTCGTCGTATGTGACGGAATGGTTCTGCCGTATATCCGTTTGGCTTCCTCTGCGTACCATTCAATGTATCCAGCCGCATAGACGATTTCGCCTAATGCTTCTTGATACGGCTTCCCGTTTTCTTCCGTGATGATTTTCGCGAGCCTTTCTTTATGTTCAATCATGAGATCAAACCACTTGCGAATGATATTGGCACGTTCATGCGCAGACGTTTTTGCCCATGCTTTGAATGCTTTATGTGAGCGGGTAATGGCGTCTTCGATCTGTTCTTTTGTATGCTGAGCAACTGAAGCAATTTCTTCTCCTGTTGCAGGATTATACACTTTGAGTTCGTTTGTCATGCTCTACCGTCTCCTTCGTTCTTGGATTCATTACATATAGTATATACCCAATGAGTGCCCAACCTAAAAGCAATATCCATTCAGCTGGCCATGATAAGGAGGCCGGCATTCCTGGAAAATAAAATGAAAGAAAAAGGAGACTCAGCCCGATAGCTAAAACGCCTGTCGTCCGCCAATACTTAATGCGGTATGGACGCTCAAGCTCTGGTTCTGCTTTGCGAAGTCTCATAAAGGCAATGGACACTATTAAGTACCCTACGATAATTCCGACACCGCCCGCATTGACAATCCACACGAGGGCAGGACGCCCTAATAATGGAGCGAAAAAGGCCAATGCACCAAGAAATAAAATCGCATGTGTCGGTGTTTTATACTTTGGATGAATATACGCAAACCATTTGGAAATCATGCCTCTTTCCGCCATAGCGTATAAGATGCGGCTTGCACCGATGATAAAAGCATTCCAGCTCGTCACAATTCCTGCTACACCGCCAATGACAAGCACTGTTCCAAACGCCTGATGACCGAGCAGCTGCACCATCGCATCTGCTGTCGCCAATGAAGAGGCTTCAAGCTGTCCTTTTGACAGCCCAGCAGCTACCCCAAAGACAATGAGCAGATAAAACACAACGGCACTCACGATGGAGATAATCAAAATTCTCCCGATAATTCTCTTCGGCGCATTGATCTCCGCCGCCACTTGCGGGATGACATCAAAACCAACGAATAAAAAGGGAATCATCACTAAAACCGCCATGAGACCGCCAACTCCGCCTTGAAACATCGGCTCAAGGTTTGCTACATTTCCGTTAAATGTTGCGCCGCCTAAAAGAAGAAAACCTGTCAGGATAATGGCCACTGTAAAAACAGATTGAAAAATAGCAGCTGGCTTGGCGCCAATGTAGTTCAGCGCTGTTAAAAATAAAGCACCACCAGATCCAATCAACACCCATGTGAAATAAACGTCCCATCCCCCTATATTCCATAGGAAGCCAACATGCTGTGTTGGAATGACATAATCAATGACAGTTGGCAAGGCAACAGCTTCAAACGTAATGACGGACACATAACCAAACAATACGCCCCATGCTGAGACGAACGCTGATTTCATCCCAAATGCCCGCTGGACAAAGACGAGCCCTCCTCCCGTCTCTGGAATGGCAGACGAAAGCTCAGCATACGTGAGTCCAATAAAGATGACGAGAATACCGCCGATGACAAAGGCGATGACACTGCCTAAAAATCCTGCTGTTAAAATCCAATCTCCCGAAAGTACAACCCAGCCCCATCCAAGCATTGCACCAATGGATAAAAACAGTACGTCAGACTGCGACATGGTTTTTGCCATTTGTTGTTTTTGCATACAACCATCCCCCTTTGTTGTTTAGCGTGCTTTGAAGGCGTCCTCGATGATCCCCAGTCCTTCATTCAGCAGCTCATCTGTGATGACAAGTGGTGTTAAGAAGCGAATAATATTCCCATTAATCCCTGCCGTTAATAAGAGCAGCCCGTGCTCATTTGCATATGCTGCAATCGCTGCGGCTGTTTTCTTATCTGGTGTACGCGTTTTTTGATCTTCCACAATTTCAATCGCCGCCATTGCCCCTAATCGGCGGACTTCCCCAATGAATGGATACGTTGTTCTCCAATCATTTGCTTTGTCCTCAATGACTTGTCCAATGTGTTCAGATCGTTGATTCAATTGTTCCGTTTCAATAATATCAAGAACTGCTAGTGCTGCCACACAGCCTAATGGACTTCCTGCATATGTCCCCCCGAGCTCACCTGGATCTGCCGCATCAAGCAGTTCTTTTCTGCCAATAACACCGCTCAGTGGTAATCCAGCAGCAAGAGATTTTGACACCGTGATTAAGTCCGGCACCACATCAAAGTGCTCAATCGCAAAGTATTTCCCCGTTCTCGCAAAGCCTGTTTGGATCTCATCTGCAACAAAGACAATCCCGTGCTGCTGACAGAATGAAGCAACATGCTGAACAAAACGCTTCGATGGTACAATGAATCCGCCCTCCCCTTGGACTGGTTCCATGACCACACATGCAACGGTTTCTGGTGCAACGGCTGCGACAAAGAATTGATTGAATTGATCAATGATGTACTCATCGTAGGCTGCATCGCTTAATCCTTCTGGCTTTTGATAGTAATAAGGGTATGGTGCTTGATACACCTCTGACGCAAATGGTCCGAACCCAAATTTATATGGCTTGACCTTGCTCGTCATGCTCATCGTCATATTCGTTCTGCCGTGGAAGCCTCTTGTAAACGACACAACGGCCTGTCTTTTCGTATATTTACGTGCAATTTTCACCGCATTTTCAACAGCTTCTGCACCTGAATTGAGAAAAATGGCTTTCTTGTCATGGTCGCCTGGTGTGAGGCGGCATAGCTTTTCTGCCAATTCGATATACGATTCGTACATCATGACGTTGAATCCTGGGTGAATCAGACTGTCTGCCTGTGCTTTGACGGCCTCCACAACCTTTGGATGTGAATGACCTACATTTAAAGTACCGATAGCGCCAGCAAAATCGATAAAACGTTTCCCATCGATATCGAACAGCTCGGCACCCTTCCCCTTCGCTGCAAGATGACGGTTGCCATTACTCACGCCTCTTGCGACGTATTGATCTCTTTTCCCCTGCCATTCTTCTGTTGAAAAACGGTTTGTTGTCGTTTGACTCATTGTCATCCATCCCCTTTATGTCTTTTTTATTATTCTGAATATTTTTTGGTATGATAGAAAGTACCAATATCATTTTTTTCATGGTACCAGAGAGGATGGAATGACGAGATGCTGACAATTCAACTAGATCAAACAGGGGCAAACGGATTTATTTATCATCAAATTTATACGAAAATTAAAGGTGAAATTTTAAATCGAAACCTTCAGCCGCACGATCAATTACCCTCTAAACGAGAGTTAGCAGATACATTAAACGTCAGCGTGAATTCAGTGAATGGCGCGTATCAGCAGCTGCTTGCTGAGGGATATTTATATTCGGTCGAACGCAAAGGTTTTTTTGTGGAGTCATTAGAAACGTTTCATGAGTCAGGTCAGCTGAAACCCTCGTCCCTTCCAGCCGATTTAAAAGAGGAGTCGATTGCACGGGACGACTGGTATTCCTTTTCACATATCTCTGTTGATACAGCCAATTTTCCATTTAAAAGCTGGCTGAAAAGTGAACAAAAGGCGATCAGCCTCCATCAAGAAGCGTTTGGTGAGCTTCCGCATCCACAAGGTGTGTACGAGCTTCGGGAAACGATTGCCCGGTTGATCGGGCTTGCGCGAGGGGTCAAATGCTACCCAGAACAGCTCATTTTAAGCGCAGGCACGCAATCACTTATCCATTCTTTATCAAGCATTCTTCCAGCCGATCAAGTATACGGATTAGAAAACCCTGGCTATCGCCGGCTCTATCAAATGCTGAAAAACAATCATCACCGAATTGAAACGATTGGCATTGATCAAAAAGGGGTGCGGATGAGTGACATTCACAAAAAACAGCCGAATGTCTTAATCATTACCCCTTCACATCAATTCCCAACAGGGGTGATTATGCCGATTTCCCGGCGGATTCAACTCTTAAACTGGGCAGCCGATCAGCCCGGCCGTTATATTATCGAGGATGATTATGACAGTGAATTCAAGTATGGTACAGACAGCATTCCAGCGCTGCAAAGTTTGGATCGATATGACAAAGTCATTTATATGGGGACCTTTTCAAAGTCATTGCTGCCAGGCTTAAGACTAAGCTACATGGTGCTCCCGCAGCATTTATTGAGACGCTATAAGGAAGAACAGCACTTCTTCATTCAAACAGCCAGCCTTTTTACACAATACACCCTTCTTCATTTTATAAAAGATGGGGCGTATCAGCGGCATATTAAAAGAATGAATGGTTTATATGAGGAAAAGCGGAAGCAGCTCATTGAAGAGCTCGACACGGTTTTTACTGACAATGTACGGATTATTGGGGAAAATGCTGGACTTCATTTTATCGCAGAGTTCCGCTCAAACCGCACGCAGCATGAGATTTTACAGCGAGCCAAAGAAAGAAAGCTTAAAATGTACGGGATGGACCGTTTTACCCTTGATGAGCAATTGCCGGGGCATCAGGAAGGCTTTGTTCCACTCGTCCTCGGCTTCTCTCATATGCGGCCAGAGGATATTGAGCCGGCAGTGAAAAGACTGTATGAGTCGATTTATGGGAAATAAAACAGCCAGCTGCTTTACTAGACAGCTGGCTTACCACCGCTCTTTATCTACGGCTAAAATGGATGACACGAGTCCAGGAAAAGCGGTCTCGATGTCTTCTTTTCTTAAAGAATAGTAGCGGTGTTTACCGTCAATTCTCACTTTCACGACGCCTGCCTCCCTCAGCACTTTGAAGTGATGAGAAAGCGTAGATTTGGCAATATTCATCTCATACGTACCGCATGTCCTCTCGCCCGCTTCTGCTAAGCAGCGGACAATTTCTAACCGGATTGGATCAGCCAATGCGTGCAGCACAGAAATCAGTCTTATGTCTTCTTGAGTTGGATGGATTGGATTATTCATACGATAAATGTATCGTATTTTGTGCCAACATACAATCTCATGACTCGCCTCATACAAAGTAACGATACATCCTTTGGAAACGACTATGACTATATAAAAGCTGTCTTGAAGGGAAGGAACTGTCTATCAAACAAATGTAGATTTGACCCATCAACTAACCGTCACAAAACATCAGCAAGTAGGTATCATTCAGAAAACAGCTGCCGAACATTTTGATCACGGCACAGCTTCCCAGTTGAAAAAGGGACAGCGATTTACTCTGTAAAGGAGCGAAAAGACCTTTTGATCGCCGAATTTAACGGACAGATCATCATATATGCCGCACATGCGGAAGGATAAAATACCTGTCATAAGATAGGTGTTTTTTAAGTTTCTTTTCTTGTCATAGGTCATTGGTTTTGTTATCATTGCAAAAGTGACCACTCGGTTTCCATTGTGACCATATGGTTTTGCCGATTCGGAAAGGACTTATGTAGATGAACGAAAAGCAAGAAGAGATTTTGCGGGTTTCAAAGAAATTGTTTTCTCAAAAAGGCTATATGAGTGTCTCCATGCAGTCAATTGCCGATGCCTGTAAAATATCAAAAGCGTCTATTTATAAACTGTTTGATTCAAAGGAAGCTCTTCTATTAGAACTGATTAAATACAATCAGTGCAAAATGAGAGAGATTTCTCAGATCATTCATTCAGAAACGACGCTGTCCAAAAAGGAAAAATTCACAAAGAAGATCAAACTTGAGCTTGAAGAGTTTAAAGAGAATCATAAATTTTTGAATATGCTGTCCTTTGAAGCTTTTTCGCAGCATTCGCCCATTGTCATTAAACATTTACGCGAGACACGCTCCATTATCATGCAGCGGCACAGAGACATTATTTTAAGCACATATGGTGAATCTGTCGCTCCTTATGTCTGGGATCTTGTGATCGTCCTCAACGGATTAATGAGAGAATTCATCTTAATGCTGGCGATTGAGCATAAGAACATCCAATTAGAAAATGCCGCCGAAATGATTATTGGCGTGATGGACCGTGTGTCGAAAAAGCCTTGTTCCATTGAGCCTGTGTTAACAGATCAGCTGATGGACTCTTATTTGCTTTCTTCACAGGACGAATATGATGAAGAAAAGCTTGTCATCTCGTCCTTAACGAAGATCAAACAAGAGCTTCACGCACTGCCAAACGGAGAAGAAAAGGACGATCTCCTCTCTGCGTTTGAGCTGCTGAGTCAAGAATTATCAAAGGACCAACCGAGAACCTTTTTAATCAGCTCATTGCTCGATTATTTAGGTAAAAACAGCGTTTTATCACAAAACGTGTCACAGCTGAAAAGCATCATTCTATAGATAAAGAAGGGATAACATGAACCAATCAACAACATCGTATAATCGATCTGTGATTGTGGGGATTTTCCTCGTTGGGGCATTCGTCGCAATTTTAAACCAAACACTGCTCATTCCAGCGATCCCACATATCATGGAGGAATTCAATATTGATGTCAGCAAGGGACAGTGGCTCACCACAGCCTTTATGCTGACAAACGGGATTCTCATCCCGATCACGGCTTTCTTAATCGAGAAATTTTCAAGCCGTTCTTTAGTTTTAACGGCGCTTAGCATCTTTACAGCCGGTACAATTCTTGCCGCGTTTGCAACGAATTTCCCTGTATTACTTGCAGCGCGTATTGTGCAGGCAGCCGGCGCAGGAATTTTAATGCCGCTGATGCAAACGATCTTTTTAACCATTTTCCCGAAAGAAAAACGTGGTCAGGCAATGGGTATGGTCGGACTTGTCATTTCGTTTGCACCAGCTCTTGGACCGACACTTGGCGGCTGGATTGTCGATTCCTTCAGCTGGAAGTTCTTGTTCTATATTGTACTGCCAATCGGTATCATTGATCTCATTCTTGCTTTCTTCTTAATGAAAAATGTAACGCAACAAAGAGAGACACGAATTGATGTTTTATCTGTCATCTTGTCGTCCTTCGGTTTCGGCGGACTGCTTTACGGATTTTCTAGTGTCGGAACATATGGCTGGACGAGTGCGACTGTCCTCATTTCGCTGATTGTCGGCGCTGTGAGCTTGTTCTTCTTTATTCTGCGCCAGTCGAATTTGACAAGACCGATGCTTGAATTTGGTGTCTTTAAGTTTGCAATCTTTAGCTTAACGACCTTTCTTGGGATGCTTGTCTTTGCTTTATTGATTGGGACAGAGACGATTCTGCCGCTCTATACGCAAAATGTCAGAGGATTGTCTGCTCTTGATACAGGACTGATCTTATTGCCTGGTGCTCTCTTTATGGGGCTCCTCTCACCAATTATTGGACGAATTTTTGATAAAGTCGGTGGAAAAGGGCTGGCATTAGGCGGGTTTACGATACTTACCGTTACGACCTTGCCATTTATGCTGCTCACCCTTGATTCATCCATCGCCCTCATTACGGTCGCCTACACGCTTCGCTTAATCGGGGTTGGGATGATCATGATGCCGCTGACAACCGCAGGTATTAACTCTTTACCGCCTCATTTGATCCCGCATGGGACAGCGATGAATAACACGATGAGACAAATGGGCGGCTCCATTGGGACGGCTGTGCTTGTCTCCATCATGAGCAGCTCTGCTGCAAATGCAGAATTAGCCAGCCCATTAAAATCAGCCGTTCACGGCATGAACACGTCGTTTATCGTGTCTGGTTTGATTGCGGTCCTTGGACTCGTCCTCTCCTTTTTCTTAAAGGAAAAACGCGATAATAAAGTGATGAAGCAGGAGCTATCTTCCTCCTCATCTTCTTCATAAGAAAAAGAGCTCGGCATATGGCCGGCTCTTTTTTCATATATTCACATTATATCGTCCTCTCCAAAAGGACATTTGTATTTACAGTGAAGAAAAACCTTGATAATTTGAAGAAAAGAGTTGATAATAGGAACTATTCAATTTGTGAGAAAATTTTTACTATAGGAGATGTATGCATTGAAGGTCGTTAAATTTGGTGGCAGTTCACTTGCATCTGGCAAGCAGCTGCAAAAGGTATTTGACATTGTAACAGCAGATCCAGCTCGAAAAGCAGTCGTTGTTTCCGCACCAGGAAAACGGCATTCAACGGATACGAAGGTCACCGATCTATTAATTAGCTGTGGTAAGCAATATTTACGTTTAGGGGAAGCAGAGGATTTACAGAAAGCCGTCATCGAACGGTATGCCTCGATTGCGGATGAACTCGGGTTAAGTCATGACGTGATTGACACCATTCGGCAAGATCTAGATGCCCTCTTACAGGCAGATACGTCTCACCCTGAGCGATATCTTGATGCCATCAAAGCAAGCGGTGAAGACAATAACGCAAAACTCATTGCCGCCTATTTCCGCTATCAAGGTGTCGAAGCTCACTATGTGAACCCAAAGGAAGCTGGTTTATTTGTGAGCGATGAGCCTGGTCAAGCGCAAGTCCTTCCAGAGTCATATGATCATTTGTACAAATTAAGAGAGCGCTCTGGCATCATCATCTTCCCTGGCTTTTTTGGCTTTAGTCTATCGGGGGACATCGTCACCTTTTCTCGCAGCGGCTCCGATATTACCGGTTCCATTTTGGCAAACGGTTTGAAAGCAGATGTGTATGAAAACTTTACAGATGTGGATGCTGTCTACGCTGTCAATCCGACGATCGTTCATGAGCCGAAGGAAATTACAGAGCTGACTTATCGGGAAATGCGCGAGCTATCCTATGCTGGTTTTTCTGTGTTCCACGATGAAGCACTCATTCCAGCCTTCCGTGCAGGCATTCCTGTGCAAATTAAAAACACCAATAATCCCTCAGCAAAAGGCACAAAAATTGTGAACCAGCGAGATCATACAAATGGACCAGTTGTCGGAATCGCCTCAGACAGCGGTTTTTGCAGCATTTATATTAGCAAGTATTTGATGAACAGAGAAGTCGGTTTTGGACGTAAGGTGCTGCAAACGTTAGAGGAATATGGGCTTACGTATGAGCACGTTCCTTCTGGCATTGACGATATGAACATTATTTTAAGACAGGATCAGCTGGAGGAGCAGCATATTGAACAAGAGCTGCTCGACCGCTTGAAGCTTGTGCTTGATGCAGATGAGGTCGTTTTAGAGCCGAATCTCTCACTCATTATGGTTGTAGGAGAAGCGATGCGTCACAATGTTGGCACCACAGCAAGAGCAGCAGAGGCGCTGTCAAAAGCGAAGGTCAATATTGAAATGATCAATCAAGGCTCTTCAGAGGTCAGCATGATGTTTGGCGTCAAAGCGGCTCAAGAAAAAGAAGCCGTTCAAGCGTTGTATGAAGAATTTTTCTCTATGTCTACCGTCCCTGTCTCCCTTTAACCAGCAGACTGCCAGATCTCAGGATCGGCAGTCCTTTTTGTTCTCGCCAGATTCACATGGATTTGCGCATTAAAATATATCTATTTCTCGTTTGATTTTGTATGATAGAGACAAACCAACTATTGTTCCGGCCTATGATCGGAGCTACAAGGAGTCCTAAAACAATGCCTCGTCAACAACTATTAAAACAGTTTCGCAATTTTCATGATGCTTCTACGAGTATTTTAAATATGATGAGTCAATTCACTGATGTAAATACACTGTTTATTGCTAAAAACGATCAAACCACCAATCAGATTGTAAAGGTGCTGAATCATGATGAGCAGCTTCTTGAAGAAGGAGAAGAAATTCCTTACGAGAAGACATTTTGCAAACTGGCGGTCGATCATCAGGATACGCTTGTGATTCCTGATATATCATTGGATGATCGTTCTAAATACTTAGAAGTCACGAAACGTCTTCAAGGCGGATCATTCATCGGAGTGCCGATTAATTTTACAGATGGCACAAACTACGGAACGATTTGCGGGCTTGATCTAAGACCACAGCAATTCACAGAAGAGCATGTGCATATGTTTGAAACGATGGCTTCTCTATTAAGCTACGTCCTGGAACTAGACCGTGCCAACCGGCAGATTCAGCAATTATCTGTACCGATCGTCCCAGTTGTTGACGGTGTCGCCGTGCTTCCTCTCCTAGGTGATATCGAAGAGACACGTGCTCAGCATATTTTAGAAACCATTTTACAGGAAAGTTACAGACTGTCGCTCTCTCATTTGGTCATTGATGTATCGGGAACAAAACGCCTGAATGAACAGAGCATTCAATATCTGGTCAGCTATGCACAAACGCTGAGACTTTTAGGGATTTCGGCTGTTTTAACAGGGATTAAACAAGATCTTGCTCTAAGTGCGATTCAATCGAATATTTCATTTAAAGACATCACCATCCGGAAAGACTTGCCGCAGGCACTTGCTCATATTGGTTTGACGTTTACTAAAATGGAATAAGGAATGAGACACAAAAAGGGCTAAATAAATTTTAGCCCTTTTCTTCTTTTTAAATCATGCCAGCAGCTGCAAATAAGAAGAATCGTTTCCGTCTTCAATAACTTGTAAAATCTGCTGTGCATGCGATGTGTCTGTGATACTGTTTAATTTTTGCATGATGTCTTCTTTCGATAGTGCATGGCCTGGTGCGCCCCGCGGAAGATCGACTCGTTTGCTAATGATGGTACCATCAGATAAGGTAAGCTTCACAATCGTAAAGCGACCTTTTGGGACAGCCTCTGGATGGGGTTCTGTCGTTTGATCATATTCTCTGCTCACCCGCTTCATCCATGTGCGCATGTCTGATGGAATGTTTTTTTTCGTAAAGGCATCCAGCGTAAGCGTCTGTCCAAATACGGCAAGTGCGATGACGTATTCGACACTGAATCGTCCTTCTTCGCCCGTCAAAGGTGTCCGCTCAATAAGCGCTGCATCTCCGCCAGGCGGGAATATGACCTCTACTTGTTTCACCTGATCCGAAAAGAAAGTATGCTCTTCCATTAAGGACAGAATCGCATCTGCTGCATGATGCGCTGCTGAGCAGAACGGGTATACTTTGAACCACAGCCCCGGCGAGACAATACGCCACGTTGTACCATATCCCTCTAGTAAACGACTTTCCGCGCGCTCCTGATCTCCATAGAGAGAAAAGAAACCAAGCGTACCATCAAGAACCGATTCATTCCCGCCAAAACCTGAACAAGCTAAGTCCATAGACCAGACGGCTGTTTTAGCCGCTAAGCCGGCTTGTAATGGTTTCATATCAGAGCCAAACTGCTTTCTCATTCCGGCTGATTGCGCTCCGGCAAAGCCGATTGCCTTCGCCAGCTCTTCCTGTGAGACTTGTTTTAAATACCCAATGGCACATACTGCTGCAATGGCTCCGAGGGTTCCGGTATTATGCCAGCCCCGCTCATAATGCGCCTTGCCGATGGATTCGCCAAGCCTTGCCATCACTTCAACACCTGTGATGTAGGCAGCTAAAAATCGATCGCCAAACCCTTTGCCGTCTGATAGCTGTGATAGCAATGCTGGAATGATAACCGCACTTGGGTGTCCTCTCACGTCTGAATGCACATCATCATAATCAAGGGCATGGATCAGGTAGCCGTTCAGCATCGCTGCTGATTGACGGCTGACCTTCTTCCCTTGTCCAATGACAGGAATTTGAGCGGCTCCGCCTTCTTGTTCCACAAGCGCCATGAGCTTTTGAATTCCTTCATCCTCTTTCGCAGCAAGCGCCGCCGCAGCAGCATCTAACAGACCATTTCGAGCCATTTCTACCGCCCGCTTATCTTGAAGTGGATTAGCAGACAGTACAGCCTCTGCCAATTGTTTTGTTAGTTCCATGATCGTGACTCCAATGCCCGAACGGCAAGCTCGGAAAAGAAGGCAGCGGCAACAGGGAGTGCTTTTTCATTTAATGTAAAGGCAGGGTGATGCCATTCCTCGGTACCGCTTGTCCCCATCCATACGAAAAAGCCTGGAATGCGTTCTTGATAAAGGGCAAAATCTTCTCCGCCCGGTGACTGCTCTGCCTGAACTACTGTGAGATCCAGCGCATCTGCCGTTTCTTCGACCACCTTTGTCAAACGCTCGTCATTCAACACAGAAGGCAAATACGGATGCCATTTCACTTCGCCTTTTGCCCCAAATCCTTCGGCAATCCCACTCACGATTTGTTTCATAAGCTCTGGAATCATCGCTCTCACTTCAGGCTCAAACGTCCGAACGGTTCCTTCCATCTCAACACGATCAGGAATCACATTCCATGATGTACCGCCTTGAATGCGTGTGATACTGACTACTGCATGATGTAAGGAGCTGATGCGGCGGCTGACGATTTGCTGAAGAGCACTTGTGATCTGCCCGCTGATGGCAATCGGGTCCACCGTGTGATTCGGAATACCTGCATGGCCACCCGTCCCTTTAATATCGATTTCAAACCGGTCAACACTTGCCATTAATGCTTTTTCTCTAATACCAATGGTGCCTACTGGCAGATCAGGTTTGTTGTGCATACCAAAAATCGCATCCACTCCATCTAATACGCCTGCCTCTATGACATGTTTCGCTCCTTGGGCGACTTCCTCAGCCGGCTGGAACAAAATGCGGACCGTTCCTTTCATCTCGTGTTTCCGCTCTTTTAATAAAAGAGCCGCTCCAAAGATAGAAGCTGTATGGAAATCATGACCGCAAGCATGCATTTTCCCCGGTATCTTTGAGGAAAATGGTTCGCCTGATGCTTCTTCAATTGGAAGTGCATCAATATCAGCCCTCAGGGCAATCGTTGGTCCCTCTTGTTCTCCTTTGATTTCACAGACAACACCTGTTTGAAGAGCTGGAAAATCGAGTACGGTGATCCCTTCTTCTTCTAACCAGCCGCGCAGTTTCTTTGTCGTTTCATATTCTTCAAACGCCAGCTCTGGATGCTCATGAAGCGCTCGGCGAATGTTAATTAAACGTTTGTTTAAAGCTTCTTTTCCTATTGTTTTCACTAATACTCACCCCTCTAAAGACTAAAAAGCAGCTTATGCTTCTTCAGCCGCTGCTTCTTTTTGGATAAATCGTTTTGTCCGTTCATTCTTCGTTTCATCAAATAGCTCAGTTGGTGTGCCCTGTTCAATAATATGACCATCCGCCATGAAAATCACATGGTCTGCCACTTCTCTTGCAAACGCCATTTCATGTGTGACGATGATCATCGTTGTTTCTTGGATTGCAATGGATTTAATCACTTGAAGCACACCTGAGACAAGCTCTGGATCAAGAGCTGACGTTGGTTCATCGAGTAAAATCGCATGTGGATCAACCGCTAATGCGCGGGCAATCCCGATTCGCTGCTGCTGTCCGCCAGATAACGTGACTGGATAGCTGTCAGCCTTTTGCTCTAATCCTACCTGCTTCAGCAGCTTCATCCCAATCTCATTTGCCTGCTGCTTCGTCATTTTTTTCGTCACAAGCAGTGATTCTGTGATGTTTTGCAGTGCTGTCTTGTTTTTAAATAGATTATAGTTTTGAAACACCATGGCCGTTTGTTGACGCAGATGATGGGCTTCTTTACGTGTATACTTGGACGCATCGAGCTTCGCATCGCCAATTTCAATCATGCCTTCATCTGGTATTTCTAATAAATTTAAGCAGCGCAGCAAGGTGGATTTACCGGAGCCAGAAGGTCCGATAATGGCCACAACCTGCCCTTTTTGCACATCGAGATTGATTCCGTCTAAGACGACAAGATCGCCGAATGATTTCTTCAAATTGGTGAGCTTGATCATGTCCACACCTCCTTAATTCCGGTAAGGTTTGCTGATTTTTCGTTCAAATAGGTCTTGAAGGAAGCTATAAATGATGGTCATAACCCAGTACACAATCCCTACGGCTAAATAGGTTTCAAAGTATTTATAGTTCGCGGACGCAATCATCTTCCCTTGTGCAAACATTTCTGCCACCCCAATGGTAAAGGCAAGAGATGTTTCTTTTAAAAGACCGATAAAGGTATTCCCCGTCGCTGGAATCGCATTTCTGACTGCCTGCGGGAAAATAATTCTGACGTAAGACTGCCATCTTGTCATGCCGACAGATAGACATGCCTCTAGCTGCCCTTCATCTACAGAATTGAGGGCCGCTCTGAAAATTTCTGCTAAGTATGCTGAGTTTTTAATACTTAATCCGATAATGACCGCTGTTAGGGCATCCATTGAGGTCATCGCAGGGAATAGCTGCGGAAGACCAAAATAAATGAGAAAGAGCTGAACCAAGGTTGGAACCGCTCTGAAAAAAGAAATATACAGCTTGGCAAATTGGTATAAAACAGGTATCCGGTTTTTCGTAATGAGAGCGAATACCACACCAATGATAATGGCAAATACCATGGAGACAATCGCCATGAAGATCGTTATCGGCAAGTATTGAATCAATGTCGGAAAAACCGTCACCATATACTGCCAATCAATTTTGTTCATGTCTGCTCTTCACCGCCGCTGTCGTTATTTTTTAATTGGCACCGTGACATCGTCTTTGAAATACTTCTCAGACAATTTCTTCAGTGTCCCGTCTTCTCTTAATTCTTTAATCGCTTTGTTAAATTCTTCTCTTAGCTTGTCATGCTTTTTATCTTTGGCAAATGGGTAGCCTACTTCTTCATACACAATTGGGTTGCCAACGATTTTGAGCGGCAGACCTGTTTTTTCAATTTGAGCAAGTAATACACTGCGTCCGTTGACATAAGCATCTACTCGGCCATTTGCCACTTCATTTAATACACCGTCTTGCGTTTCATATGTTTTAATATTGATTTTTTTGTCCGGGTCTTTGCTCTCTAGGTTTTTGGCGTGGTTAGAGCCAAGAACCGCCGCCACTGTTTTTCCTTTTAAATCATCAAGACCTTTGATGTCGTTGTTGTCCTTTTTCACGATGATTTGTGTTCCTGCGTAAGCGTACGTATCTGTAAAGTTAAACGTTTGTTTACGCTCATTTGTGACTGCGACTTGGTTTGACACTGTATCCAGCTTACCAGATGTCAGCTGTCCCATCAGTCCGCTGAATTCACTCAGCTGCCAGTCTAGTTTGTAGCCGAGTTTTTTTGCGATGGCTTCAGTTACTTCGACATCGAAGCCAACAAGCTTGCCATTGTCTTTATAAGCAAACGGATAGCTTTGCCCTGTGGCGCCTACTTTTAACACTTTTTCGTCTTTGCCTTCACTCTGATTGTTGCCGCCGCAAGCTGCTAAAACTGCCAGCATTGCTGCAAATAGAACGACTAACCACTTTTTGTTTTTCATGTTCGTAAACCCTTCTTTCTTCTTATAATTGTGTCATATCTGACCTTAGTTGTTTTTTAAAATAAACCGTGATGTGACCCTTGCCTAAATCCTTTTCTCCTGCTCTGACGTAGCCTTTGCGCTCATACATGTCCAAGAGCCACGGATGCTTATCAGCTGTACCTAGAGATACGTATGGCACCTTCAGGGTATCCCTTAGCACTTCAGTTTCCACCCATTCCAGCAAGACAGAGCCTGTCCCTTTTTTGGCGGAAGGCTCTGAAGCAAACCACCAAATGTGAGGGACGCCGAACGGTCCTGGCTGCTCTCCCCAAGGCATACGAAGCGACAAGGTAGATAGAAGTTCTCCGTTTTCTTCCATCACATAGCAAAGATTCTTTTGTACATTTTTCTGAACGAGAGCGAAATCGGCATGTGCTGCTTGAAACTGGATGCCGAGCTCACGAATTGGCTCATAGGCTCTTGTTGTCAGTTCAAGCAGCGCCTCTATATCTGCTTCTGTTGCCAGACGAAACGTGTATCCCAACGTTAGTCACCTCACCCTTATGTCGTGTAGCGATTTTTTGGCTGTTTTAACCCAAGATTTTCTCGTAAGGTTTGTCCTGTGTAATCTGTTTTGAATAAGCCACGTTCCTGAAGAATCGGGACGACGCGGTCTACGAACACATCCAGCCCTTCTGGCAAGAGCGGCGGCATGACGTTAAAGCCGTCTGCTGCTTCTTCATTGATCCATGTTTCCATCACATCTGCTAGCTGCTCTGGTGTTCCAATGAAAATATTATGACCACGAGAGCCGGCAACCGATTGATAGAGCTGGCGAATGGTCAGGTTATCCTTTCTCGCCATATTCATCACAAGATCAAAGCGGCTTTTCACCGCATTTGACGTGCTTGGATCAATCTCTGGAAGCGGTCCGTCTAAAGGATACTGAGACAGATCAATCCCACCTAAGTAGTTTTGCAGAATGCTCAGCCCAATCTCAGGAACAATCAGCTCCTGTAATTCTTCATATTTTGCTTTGGCTTCTTCCTCTGTATCAGCAATGATCGGGAAGATACCCGGCATGATGCTGACGTCCTCTCTAGCACGACCAGCAGCCTCAACTTTCTCCTTCAAGCTTTGATAAAATTCCTTCGCTTTTTCGAGATCGTTTTGTGCAGTGAAAATGAGCTCAGCTGTTTTCGCTGCAAGCTTTTGACCATCTTCGGATGATCCTGCTTGAATGATCACTGGCTGCCCTTGAGGCGTGCGTGATACGTTGAGAGGACCCCGTACTGAGAAGAACTCACCTTTATGCTGGAGCTCATGAAGCTTACTAGATTCAAAGAATTCTCCCGTTGCCTTGTTTCTGACAAGGGCGTCTTCCTCCCAAGAATCCCAAAGACCTTTCACGACCTCGACAAATTCTTCTGCTCGCTCATACCGTTTATGGTGTGCTAAATGCTCTTCTCCGCTAAAGTTTTTCGCTGTTTCTTCAATAGAAGATGTGACCACATTCCATGCCGCTCTTCCGCCTGATAAATGGTCAAGGGAGGCAAACTGTCTTGCAATATGGAAAGGCTCACTGTATGTAGTGGATGCTGTTGCTGCTAAACCAATTGATGAAGTAGACTCAGCAATGGACGAAAGCAGGGTGAGCGGTTCAAATCTCGTGAGTACATTCGGATGAGAGGTTTGGTTAATGGATAAGCTGTCGGCTAAAAAGAGCAAATCCAACTTTCCTTCCTCTGCTTTTTTCGCTAATTGTTTAAAATAATCCAGGTTCATGGCTGCATCTGATACGGCGTTCGGATGTCTCCAAGAGGCAACATGATGTCCAGTTCCTGCGATGAATACGCCTAGCTTGAGCTTCCTTTTCGGCTGTGACACTTGTTCTTCATCCTTTCTATATCCTGCTGTATCAAACTGAAGTCCTCAGAAGATACATTTTTCTGATTGAATTAATCGGTTTTATCAATAAAAAAAGGGCAAATGTTGCGAAAAATGAAAAATAATTATTACTATATGCCCTTTTTACAGGATTGTCAACCGCCTTCTGAACCTCCAAAATTAGGGATTTCACCCGTTCATCATGGTGTGTCGATTTCAATATTTCCGATGAGCCGGTCTGTGGTATGTGTCACCAATTGACTGCGTTCCAGCATGTTATGGGCGATCACGGAATGAGTGGAAGATATAGTGCGGACGGCAATCGCTTTTTGAGGAGATAAATTAATGATGTTATTCCGCAGCACACGGGCTGAGGCGGCTTGATCGATAAAGATCGCCGTCGGCTGTCCGAACGAACGATTTAAATAAAAGCGGTTATCTCCAATTTGCGGTGAACCATTTTTAATATACATCACCACATATAAAGATGTTTCTTCAAAGGAATTATCTTTAATTTCTAATGGACCCGTCGTGCTGCTGTATAAGGCGTAATTTTGGTAGTGCTTAAAGCGATTCTGCCAGATGAAAGCCTTTGCACTCCCAGTGATACTGATCGTATACGAAGACGCAAGCTCTGGGTGTCCTTCTTGAATAAAGTGGTTGCCGTTGATTCCAGTTTCCCCTTCCTGCACCCATATCCCTCTGCTGAAATCTTTGAATTGATTGTGCTGGATCAGGATATTCGTTCCTCTCACCATCGCCCCATCGATCACCGAGTAGATTGTATTGTTTGAAAAGACGACGCTATCCGATTGATAGATACGCAGCGCTGCGCTTCTTTGCCCTGTATTCGTCCCCGATTCAATATGATTTCCTTCTATTAGAATACGATTCGCCATATAAACGGACACAGCCGCATCTTCAAATAGACTGATCTTATTTCCTGTAATGTGAACGCTGTCGCCCCTCACATCAATCCCTTTTTCAAATCCCTCAATCATATTGCCAATAATGATCACATTGTTTTCCGTTTGACCAAGAGAGACACCTAAGCTCGTAATTCCTGCTTTTGTAACGCCTCCTCCCACTGCACGGATCAAATTGTTGGCAATGATTGTTTCGGTGGCAAAGCCATAGGAGATACTGCTGTCTGTATGATTGCCTTCAATGATGACACCATAGCCGTTGAAATTATAAATGGAACTTGCAGCACCACCTCTTACAATGTTGTTTCGAATTTGAATATTCAGCGGTTCTTCCATATTAACTGCTTTTTCTCCGTAGCCTTCAATATCAATACCCATTCTCGGCTCGACTCCGTTTACTCCTGCTCTCTCCAGCAGACAGTCCTCCACAATGACCCCATCACAGCCTGTAATCGAGATATTGTTTCGTCTTGAATCTGTGATGTGGCAGCCAGAAATATGAATAGATGAAGCAGGCGAGTACGATTCAGCTTGTGATAATAAACCGTGGGGACTGACAATGATGCCGTCTCCCGTACAATTCTTGATTTGCACACGATTCACTTCCACATGGGAGGCCCCTTCAATACATATCCCAAAGCCCCACTCATGGGTTTTTCGTTCAGGGGGAAGCGACTTGTACACATGCTCATGACGATCCCCTTCGATTCGCCCGCCCCTGATGGTCACATGCTGAACCTTTCCTATATAAAAGGCCGCATACCCCCACGAATCATTTGGTTTTACCTTAATCACGGCATCCGGCGCCATCTCAATGTACATATGACTTGGCACCCGTATGCCTGCACCTCGGAAAGGAAAAAATCGATCACCTCTGTACACTGCATCGATTACATACGTGCCGCTCGGCAGCCAGACGTGGGAATACCCCTGTGCTTTCGTCCATTCTAAGCATTCATTGAGCCTCGCTGTACAGTCCGTTTCCCCATCCGCAATCACACCAAAATCTTGTACATTGACAACAGGTTTTTTTAGATCAGATTCATTCAATTCCCCCAACCTAAATCCCTCCTTTTCACACAAGTCCTCTTGTCATCCTATGCATGTGTAAAAGGTTTGCTTGTACAATTCTTCAAATTTTAAGTAAATTCTTCCGATATAACTTTCTGACCATTCTCACTTGAAAGAATGTTTCATTTTTTTGAGTCTTTACGCCTATTGAACTAACATTTTCCTGTTTTAGAATAGTTTTATATTGACACAAGAACTATACAAGAATATCATTTTTCTCATATCTCTTTTTTTAAGAAAGGATCTATGCCATGTCTACAATTGACCACGATAAAATTGTTAAAAGTGTTCCTCAAAAAGGGTTTTTTGGACATCCTAAAGGACTTTACACACTGTTTTTCACTGAATTTTGGGAGCGTTTCTCTTATTACGGCATGCGTGCACTGCTTATTTATTATATGTACACAGAGGTGACAAAAGGCGGTCTTGGTTTTGATCAGACGACAGCCAATTCGATCATGTCTGTCTACGGTGCGCTTGTCTATATGTCAGGCATTATTGGAGGATGGCTCGCCGATCGAGTATTCGGTTCGTCCAGTACGGTCTTTTATGGCGGGGTTTTCATTATGCTTGGACATGTCATTTTAGCTTTGCCAAGCGGAGCAACAGCGCTCTTTATTAGTATGGGACTGATTATTATTGGGACGGGCCTTTTGAAGCCGAACGTTTCAAACATTGTTGGCGACCTGTATACCAAAACGGACCCTCGCAGGGATTCTGGCTTTAGTATTTTCTACATGGGCATCAACATGGGTGGATTTATTTCCCCATTAATTGTCGGAACACTCGGTCAAAAAGTGAACTTCCACCTCGGATTCTCACTTGCTGCCGTTGGGATGCTTGTTGGACTTATTACATTTGTGATCACGAAAAAACCGAACCTTGGTCTTGCCGGCACTTATGTGACAAATCCGTTATCAGCTGCTGAACGCAAGAACTTCAAAATTTTCGGAACATTGATCATCATTGTGCTCGCTGTTTTTGTTGTCATTGGCATTCAAACAGGCGCACTCACGATTAATCTATTCACTTGGTTTGTCAGTGTGCTTGGTGTGCTCATTCCGATTGTGTATTTCATCGTCATGTATTTCAGTAAAAAGACGAGCTCAGTGGAGCAATCCAGGGTTCTCGCTTATATTCCATTGTTCCTTGCTGCGGTGATGTTCTGGGCAATTCAAGAACAAGGCTCAAACATTTTAGCCACATATGCAGATCAACGAACAAACTTGAATTTCCTAGGGATGACACTTGCCTCTTCGTGGTTCCAATCATTGAACCCAATCTTTATTGTGCTGCTGTCTCCTGTATTTGCTTGGTTGTGGATTAGACTTGGAAAGAAACAGCCGTCTACCCCGATTAAGTTCTCACTTGGCCTTCTATTTGCAGGATTATCCTTCATCATCATGATCATTCCTGCCTACATGTCTGGTCCGAATACACTTGTGAGCCCATTATGGCTCGTTCTGAGCTTCTTCCTTGTCGTGATCGGAGAGCTCTGCTTATCACCAGTTGGGCTGTCAGCAACAACAAAGCTTGCACCTGCTGCCTTCTCAGCGCAAACGATGAGCCTTTGGTTCCTTTCAAATGCGATGGCACAGGCGATCAATGCGCAAGTGGTCAAACTGTTTGATAAAGTGCCAGAAACCGTCTATTTCGGTATCATCGGAATGCTTGCCATCGTTTTATGCGGTGTGATGCTGCTCTTAACACCAGTGATCAAGAAAGCAATGAAAGGCATTCATTAAATGAAAAAAGAAGCCTCCCGATTGGGTTGGCTTCTTTTTCTGGTTTAAAACCGGATCTCATCATCTCCATGGATTTGCAGCTTAAGCGGTTCACTTTTCGCCTGATGCTTTTTCACATAGCGGTGATAGACGACATACCCAATGATCATGAGAGGGACGCCGACATATAACCCAATGCGCTGTTCCTTATCAAAGGCAAGGCTGATTAAAACGATTGTGTTGAGTGTAATCGCAATAATTGGCAGAACCGGATAGAGAGGGGTTTTAAATTTTAAGTTTTCCAGCTTTCCGCCTGCTTTAAGATATCTTCTGCGGAAAAGCATCTGTGATAATGTAATGGTGATCCAGCCAGTCTGGGCACTCATGCCGGCAATGGACACGATCCAAGCAAATACTGTTTTCTCTGCAAAGAACCCGGATAATAGCGAAATCCCTGTAAACAGGAACGTGAGCAGTAAGGCATTCATCGGAATACCGCGCTGATTCACGCGTCTAAATGCTTTTCCTGCCATTCCTTCCTTCGATAAGGAATACAGCATTCTCGTCGATGCATACAAGCCAGAGTTGGCAACAGATAATAAAGCGATGATAATGACAAAGTTCATGATGTCTGCCGCAAAAGGAATTCCCGTTCTCTCAAATACAGTAACAAATGGACTTTGCAGCACACTCGCTTCCTTCCAAGGCACCATACCCGCTAAGACAAAGATGGATAAGACGAAAAAGACGAGTGTACGCCAAACCGTCTGATGAATCGAACGAGGAACGGTTTTTTCAGGGTTTTCACTTTCCCCTGCCGCAATCCCGATCAGCTCTGTTCCTTGGAATGAAAAGTTCACGGTGATCATCGTGACCACAACGGCGAGCAATCCATTTGGAAACAAACCATCACTCACAAAATGACTGAAGTAAGGGGCAGGTTCACCGCTCGTTGTTTCAATAAAACCAAACATCGCCGCTCCGCCTACACCTATAAAGAGTAAAATCGCAATAATCTTAATGGTTGAAAAGAAAAACTCCGACTCCCCGAACGCTTTCGCCGACCGGGCATTTAATAAGAAAAGACACATTCCAAATATGAGACACCAAATCCACACATCCACTTGCGGGAGCCAGCGCCTCATCAGCTGTCCTGCTGATAAGAATTCTAGGGCGACCGTTGCCGCCCAGCCAAGCCAATAAATCCAGCCGACAGCAAAACCCGCTGCAGGGCTGACAAATTTCGTCGCATACGTATGAAACGACCCCGACACAGGAAGTGCGACCGACAACTCTCCAAGACACAGCATGGTTAAATACATAATCAATCCGCCCACAATATAAGAAAGAACGGCTCCAACTGGTCCTGCTTGTCCAATCGTATAGCCCGTTCCTAAGAAAAAGCCTGTCCCAATGACACCGCCAAGTGAAATCATAAATAAATGGCGGGAGGTCATCGCCCTTTTCAGTTGTTCGGGCTGATTTTGTCCAACATCCACAATGATGCCCTCCTTCTTCTAAGATGCTCAGTTATCAAAACATGTCTCCATGTGATTCATTCCATTTTCAAAACAACCTACTAATTATACATCTTTTATAATAAATATTCTTCCTTCTATGGTCACTGTCTCAAAGTCTTTATTTTAGTAATGTTCGCACAAATAAAAGATGATAGGCTTTATAGACGTTAGAGGTTTGAAAGAAATGGGTTGCGGGCATAAAGTTGGTGAGATTCGCTCAAGCTAGTTTCAAATGCTTTACTTTTAGGTTGCTTCTCTGTAAGATCATATGTTGTAAATACCAACAAGAAAAGTGGGGAATAAAATGAAAAAAATGTTCTTTGCCATTATGTTAGGCGCTTGTGTTGCATTGATCACGGCATGTGGATCTGGTGCAAGCGACAACGGGAATAAACAATCTGGGTCTAAGGAATCAGGTGACCTTTGGAAATCCATTCAGGATAAAGGTGTTCTGACGATCGGAACAGAGGGTACTTATGCTCCTTTCACATTCCATGACAAAAAGACAGATAAATTAACTGGCTACGATGTAGAAGTCATCACAGAAGTAGCAAAACGTCTTGACTTAAAACCTGAATTCAAAGAAACACAATGGGACAGCATGTTTGCTGGACTGAATTCAAAACGTTTTGACGTGGTAGCGAACCAAGTTGGTAAAACTGGACGTGAAAATCAATATGAGTTCTCTGATAAATACACAACGTCTCAAGCCATTGTTGTGACAAAATCAGATAACAACGACATCAAGAAACTATCTGATGTAAAAGGCAAAAAAGCAGCACAATCTTTAACAAGTAATTACAATAAACTAGCTACAGATGCTGGTGCTAAAATTGAAGGCGTTGAAGGCCTTGCACAATCGATTCAATTGATTCAGCAAGGACGTGCTGATCTGACGTTCAATGACAAGCTGGCTGTATTGAATTACTTGAAAACAAGCGGGAACAAAAACCTAAAAGTTGCATTTGAAACAGGAGATCCTCAAGAAACTTACTTTGCATTCAGAAAAGGCAGCGGCGAAGTCGTTGACAAAGTGAATGGCGCATTAAAAGAAATGAAAAAAGACGGTACACTTGCTAAGATTTCTAAGAAATGGTTTGGTGAAGATGTTACAAAGTAATACCCTGGGAGTCGTCATTCCTTGGGATCTTCTTCAGCAATCTTTTTGGCCAATGGTGATGCAGGGGATTTATTATACAATTCCCCTCGCCATCATTGCCTTTATCATTGGTATTTTTATCGCGCTTGTGACAGCTCTTGCTAGAATGTCTAAAATCAAAGCCCTCAGATGGATTTTCTCCATCTATGTGTCGGCCGTTCGCGGAACGCCGCTTTTTGTGCAATTGTTTATTATTTTCTATTTCTTTCCGACATTTAATATCACACTGGATCCATATCCAAGTGCCATTATTGCTTTTTCATTAAACGTAGGTGCGTATGCATCGGAAATTATTCGTGCATCCGTCCTGTCTGTTCCAAAAGGACAATGGGAAGCTGGTTATTCGATCGGGATGACGCATCGTAAAACACTCGTCCGCGTCATTTTACCGCAGGCTGTGCGTGTATCGATTCCGCCGCTGTCTAATTCATTCATTAGTTTGGTGAAGGATACATCTCTTGCCTCTCAAATCCTCGTGGCAGAGCTTTTCCGTAAGTCTCAGGAAATTGCTGCAGCGAACTTGGATCAGATATTGTTCATTTATATGGAAGCAGCCCTGATCTATTGGGTATTCTGCTTCATTCTATCGCTCATTCAGCATCAAATTGAAAAACGACTTGATCGATATGTCGCAAGGTAAGGAGGGAACGACATGCTAACAGTCAAAGGTCTTAAGAAATCCTTTGGTGAAAATGAGATTTTAAAGTCAATAGATTTTACGATCAACAAAGGGCAGGTTGTAGCCATTCTTGGCCCATCAGGTTCAGGAAAAACAACGATGCTTCGCTGTTTAAATGCACTTGAAACACCAAATGGCGGCTCCTTTACCTTCGATGATTTCTCGATAGATTTTTCGAAAAAAAATAAATCAGCTGACCTGCTGAAGCTTCGCCGAAAATCAGGAATGGTGTTTCAGGATTATCACCTGTTTCCACACCGCACAGTGCTTGAAAATGTGATGGAAGGTCCTGTTCAAGTACAGCGCCGTCCAAAGGAAACGGTTCGAAAAGAAGCCATCCAGCTCTTGCAAAAGGTCGGTCTTGAAGATAAAAAGGATCTGTATCCATTCCAGCTCTCAGGCGGTCAAAAGCAGCGTGTCGGGATCGCCCGTGCACTTGCCATTCAGCCAGAGCTCATGCTTTTTGATGAACCAACCTCTGCACTTGACCCTGAGCTTGTCGGGGAAGTCTTAAAGGTCATGAAGGATCTAGCGAAAGAAGGCTGGACCATGGCAGTTGTCACACATGAAATCAAGTTTGCCCAAGAAGTGGCAGACGAAGTGATTTTTATTGATGGCGGCGTCATCGTCGAACAAGGCCCTCCGGAAGAAATCTTCAAACGACCGAAGGAAGAACGAACAAAACAATTCTTAAACCGGATTTTGAATCCAGTATGATGAAAAAAGGCTGTTCTCACGTGATGAGAGCAGCCTTTTTTCATATTTTTAAAAGTAAGCGATTACAATTGAGCAAAGCCATTTAAAGGGGCGTGGGAGTATGTTACGATTGAATTCGAGTGTTTAAGAAAGAAGGGAATGCTTTTGAAGCGGGAACATCTTTTACGTTGGTTTTTTTATTTTGTTGGATTGATCGTACTAGCTTTTGGATTATCGCTGACAGTGAAAGGAAAGATTCTTGGGATTGGTCCTTGGGACGCTTTCCACTACGGACTGTTTCAGCACTTTGGACTCACGATTGGACAGTGGTCCATCATTATTGGTGCACTGATCGTGACACTGACTTCTGTTTTTACGAAATCATTTCCAAAGATCGGCGCATTATTGAACATGGTGCTGATTGGCGTGTTTATAGATTTCTTTAATGCGGTATTGCCTGCACCACATGGGTATTTACCCGCTTTATATGTGTTTATTACAGGCGTTGTGGTATCAGGGTATGGTGTTGGCATTTATGTCTCAGCCAATCTTGGCGCCGGGCCAAGAGATTCATTAATGCTGCTCATCTCAGCGAAAACAGGATTGAACGTGCAGTGGGTTCGAAATGGCATTGAGTTAACAGTGCTTTTATTTGCATGGATGCTCGGCGGACCGATTGGCATTGGCACGATTCTGACTGCTATTTTTACAGGTATCGTCCTTCGTTTCTCCTTGCCGCAGTCTACACGGCTCCTGCAGCTGCTTATTACTAAAACAGCAGAGAAACCTGTTCAAACGCTTATCAGATAAGAACAAGCCATTCTACAAAAAGAATGGCTTTTCTTGTGCTGAAATAAATAAACAGATTTTTCTTATATTCATAAGATGAAATAAGCCTACATCTGTCATTTTAGGCTTTCAGTGAAAAGGAGGCTGTTTCCCTTTTGTACGGCGCTCACCAATGTTACAATCAATGTAAAAAATTGAGGTTCGTTATGAAGATATTTGCTATCCAATTACTACACTTAGATGAAATAGGTGCACGACAACAAATCGATTGCCTGAAACCCTTTGTATCACCTGCAAAGCGTGCTGCGGCTGAGCGCTTTCGTTTTTTTGTCGATGCAAGAAGGACCCTGTTAGGTGAGGTGCTGGTTCGTCAAATGATCCATGATATGTACGATCTGCCTATTGATCAAATCGTTTTTGCAACAGAGGGCAATGGCAAGCCTGTCGTCCGGCGCATTCCTTCTTTTCACTTTAATCTTTCTCACTCTGGTGATTGGGTCGTATGCGCAATAGATGATGCACCTGTAGGTATTGATATTGAGGAGATCAAACCGATTGATCTAGCGATTGCTAAACGATTTTTTTCAGCAGATGAGTATGAGGATTTACTTTCACAACCGGCAGAACGGCAGGAAGCCTACTTCTTTCATCTATGGTCAATGAAGGAGGCCTTTATCAAGCTGACTGGAAAGGGATTATCTTATGGTCTTTCGTCCTTTACAGCCCGTCTGTCAGAGGATGGACAGGCGACGTTGACATTACCTGATCATGAAGCGCCCTGCTTTGTTCAAACATACTCACTCGATCCTGCCTACCAAATGGCGGTGTGCACACGAAAACCTTCTGCGGCTGAACGTGTTGAGATACTCTCTTGCAAAGATGTACTGTCCCGTCTTTAATATCGCCCAATTTGCTGAAGTGCTGTCTTTAGCAATTCGACTCCACGTGTGATTTGGTCTTCTTTCACATGCCAGATGTTCAGCTGAAGAATGGGGTCTTTTTGATGGGTCGACAGGTAGTGGCGGCCGATTGACTGAATGGAAACAGATGCCTTTTTCAGCTGCTGAATGAGCTGATTCATCGGAATTGATCGATCGACACGAAGATGTGTATGGGTAGCTGGCTCCTCTTCTCCCAGTTGATAAGCGATTTGATCATTTTTCAGACAAGTCACCAGCTGTTTGGATCGGTTGCGATAGGTTGTCTGCATTCTGTCTCGATGCCGTTCAAACATCCCGCTTTTTAAATATATTTCTAAGGCTGCCTGTGACAGCATGGAGCTGTCGATGTCAATGAGCCGTTTGTGTTCACTAAAAGGTCCAATCAGTTCCTCAGGTAAAACGACTGCTCCTGTTCGAAGTCCTGGAAAGATGATTTTGGAGAAGCTTTTTAAATAAATGACCTTACCCGCCTGATCATACGAATAGATCGGGTCTCTTTTTGCGTCGAATTCTAAATCGGCTATATAATCATCTTCAACGATATAGACATCATATTTCTCAGCAAGGGCTGCAATCGCTCTTTTCTCCTGTTTTGACAAGCTCGTTCCAAGCGGGTTTTGAAACCTTGGCATCGTATAGAAAAAACGAATCTCCTCTTCTCGAAAGATACGCTCCAATTCCTGAAGATCAATTCCCTTTTCCGTCCGCTGAATCCCCCGCACAGGCAGTTGATTTTTCTCTAAATATTGGAGATATAGGTGATAGCCAGGCTGTTCGACTAGTATGGTCTGTTTTCCATTCGGAAAAGGGATGGTGCTTAAAATGGATAACGCCAGCTGAATACCAGAGGTCATGACGATCTGTTCTGGATTTGCAAATACTTGATAATCCATTAATCGCTTAGAAATGACTGGCAGCAGCGATGGTAAGCCGTTGGCTGTGCCATAAATAAACAAGTCATTTTGATACAAATCAATCGCTTGGTTGATGCAGTGCTGAAAATCGACATATGGAAACACAACGGGATCAGGTGCAGATGAAGCAAAATCAATCCATGTGCTATCCTGTTTACCCGCTGACTGCTTCGTTTTCACGACATAATAGCCGCTTCTTTCTACAGAATACAGCAGATGTTCACGTTCTAATGTGTCCAGTGCTTTGATGACAGTGCTTTTACTCACTCCATATTGAGCCACTAAATGACGAATGGAAGGGATCTTCATGCCAGCACTGTATTCACCAGACGCCATTTTCTCTTTTAAGCTGAGAATAAGCTGATCATATTTCCTCACACCGCTTCCTCCTTGTACCGGTACAGATATCATGTTCTCTTATTGTACACCTTAGATGATCCGATTACGATAGAAGAACAGAACCGGTCAATTCAACTGAAGCATGCATGCTCGTGTAAGGAGTCAACTTGTGAACATTTCAAAACAGAAAGCGTATGCTGCCGCGATAGGCTACGCCACGATTATTGGTTTTTCATTTTTGTTTGTCAAAATTGCATTAGAATCAGCAAACCCGATCGATTTATTGGCACACCGCTTTACGATTTCTTTTGCAGCCGCACTATTGCTGTATCCATTTTTACGAAAGAAGAACCGCTTCTCCATTCAATGGCGTGACCTTCTCTACATCGTACCGTTTTCCTTGCTTTACCCTGTGTTGTTTTTTGCTTTTCAAGTATGGGGGCTGATGTATACTTCTTCGTCAGAGGCTGGTATTATTCAGGCAACGATTCCCATTCTGACGATGGTGCTGGCCGCGTGGTTTTTAAAGGAACGCGCGACATGGATACAAGTACTGTTTACCTTTCTTTCTGTGTGCGGGGTGATGCTTCTCTTTGTCATGAAGGGAATTGATGTAAAGCATTCACACATGATCGGCTATGTGCTGATATTGCTTTCAGCCTTATCCTCCAGTGCATATAGTGTATTTGCCCGGGTGATTACACGGCGCTTCCATGTGATTGAACTCACCTTCGTGATGACATTCTTTGGGTTTGTCTTCTTCAATGCCGCTGCGCTCATTCGGCATTCGGTTAACGGGACAATGCCGCAATTTTTCAGCCCATTTACACAAGCATCCTTTGTATGGTCGATGCTCTTTTTAGGCATTCTTTCTTCACTTCTCACGGCATATTTATCAAACTATGCCCTCTCTCAGCTTGAAGCGGCAAAGGTCAGCATCTTTAACAATTTATCTGCGTTTATTACGGTCGCCGCTGGGGTTCTCATTTTACATGAAACAATCGATTGGTATCATCTCATCGGAGGTGTGCTGGTTATTGGCGGAGTGATTGGCGGGAATGTAGTGAAGAAGCGGAATTCATAAGAAAAAGCGGTCTCTCAAACGAGGACCGCTTTTTTTTAATGTCTGATGAAGTGTTGATTGCTTGTCAGGTCAATGCACCTTCCTCTATTTATCCAAGCGAGAAATATTGTAACAAAATAGTTAGAATTACATAATGGTTCTATTTACTTCGCACTTCATAGATAGTTACTGAAGTATTATCATTATCAAATTAATAAAATACAAGTTTATGAGGTGTTATTTTCTGAATAAATTCGCCATCAGTCCTGTTATTTCATCAAAATAAATCTGAATATTCCATTATATTGGAAAATACAGTACAAAAAACCCATTTATCTAAAATCCTTTTTATGTATAATATGGGTATATAAGCAAGGGGGGAGGTGTTAAATATGGAAATGGGTTTAAAAAATAGATTGTTCGCAATCCTAGGCTTGAGTCTTATTTTCACTTTAACTTTAACAACTATGATTTTATTGACTCTTGAACCAGTCACACCTTTTGCAAATCTAGCAGCAAACTATCCTCAAATACCTACTTGGGCATTAACTTCTATTAGTGCAATTCTAAATGCTGCTGGTACAGTTGGTGCTATTGCTGCTGTCCTAGGTACTTTTGGACTTGGTGCTATTGCCTCTCTAGTAATTAGTTATGCTAGGAAATATGGGGTTAAATACGCTATTGCTTTCTAAAAAATGAATTTTTATAGAGAAGGTGTAAACGCCTTCTCTTTACACCTTTAAAATGGAAGTGTTGTAAATGCATAAATATTTAACATACACAAAAATCTTGTTAATCAATGATTTAAGAAGACATCAACGTAATAATGCTCTCATTTTTGTATTTTTTTCTTTCTTATACATAATTACTCCCCTATTACTAGGTGTATTAACTACTTACTTAGTTAAAAATTTATCAATAATCTATCTATCGTTGTTTATATTAATGTTCACAGTAAATATTGATAAGAGTTTAATGAGGATACTTTTCTCTTCAGATAAAAAACAGATGGCTATTTTAAAACTCCAGCTAGATCAATATATTTTCGGTAAAGATATGAGTAAGTTTTTTAGTATTATGGTTGGATTATTATTCTTCATTCTAGGTTCTTACTTAACAAATTTAAGTATACATGGGTTTCAAGGATCTTTAACACTAGCAGCTCTGGCCATCACTTCTTTCATCTTAGGTTACCTACTTAGATTGCATGTATTGTTACTACTTTCAAACCCCAAATTTTTCGCAATTTCATCAACTATTGGATATATAACTACAGGTCTCATTGCACTTTGGGTATTCACTGTATTCAAATTCAATTTATTAAAAAGTTCTTTATCTAGCTATTCAATATATATTATTTTAGGCTTCACATTCATTAGTATACTTTTAGTAATTTATTGGAGAAGAAACGTTCGTAATGTGCCAATTTTCCATTTCCAGAAAAAAGCGAAAGAACAAAAAGGGACATCTAGAAAATTTAATCATATATTGTTTTATGAAATTACACTCCTCATGAGAAATCCCCCTATTCAATGGTCAGTATTATTATTTATATTAACAATATCCGGGGGACTGTTTGGTTTAATTCTTTATGGTGTTAATACGAACCAACTTGAAACATTAAATATAGAAAATGATTTTTTATTTATTTTTAGTGTTATTTTTCCTATGATTTTTATATCAAATGCAATACAACCGTATGTTTCTTTTGATATTGACGGTCCCATTCTCCCTTTAAAACGAAAATTACCTAACTTAGTTAAAAATAAAATCAAAAATAAGGTTATTTTATCTATCATACTACATTTGTTGTTTTGTATTTTATACACCATTTTTTCAAGTTTCACAATAAAACTAGATGAGCCTGTATACGTGATAATCACTTTAGTAAACACCTGTATACTTGTAGCTATTTGCACTGTAGGTTCTACTGTCGTATTTCCATACTTCAAGTGGGAATTTGTTTATCAAGTTCCTAGTTCCCTTAGTAAATTGACTTTAAATATTTGTTATGGTTTCATTTTAGCTTTATCAGTAATTTCATCCTATAGCACAGTATATTTTATTGTAACAAATATCGTTATGGTCACTAGTTCACTTATTATTATATTTTTAATAATTAGATTTTGGGATAGAACAATAAATAAAAACTACAAATCATTTAAAACATTATTTGAGTGAGGGATTGTATGTTATCACTTCATAATCTAACTAAAGAATATAAAGATTCTAACTTTAAAGTTATGATTTCTGAGATGCATTTCAAAGAAGGTTCAATAATTGGCTTATTAGGTAAAAACGGTGCTGGAAAAACTACTATTCTAGAAATGATAGCTGGATTAATACAACCTGATGAAGGCCAAATATTGATAAATCATAGCAAGCAAAATTTCTCATCTATAGGATATATGGAAGACGATCCAACTCTATTTGAAAACTTAACTTGTTTTGAATTGGTAAAATATCAATCTATGCTTGTAGAACAACCTTTAGAAAATGACCAGATCAATGAGATGTTGCGTAACTATGGATTAGAAGAGCAAACACATCGGCGTTCCTCTTCTCTTTCAAGAGGAATGAGACAAAGAATGTCCTTTATTCTAACAATATTACATAATCCAAACATTATTTTATTAGATGAGCCATTTACAGGTTTGGATCCTACAAACATGGCTGACATGAAGAAACATTTAAGAAATTTCAAAGAAGCCAACAAAATCATTTTGCTCTCCACTCATATCATTCAATTTGCAGCAGACTTATGCGATGAAATCCTTTTTATTGATAATGGTACTATTATTCACTCAGAAAAAAAATCTTCAGGAGTGACTTTTCATGAAGATCAACTCGAAAAGAAATTTTTTGAAAAATTATCTTAAAATTTTTTTGGTTTTTATTATATTTTTTTTAGGAGGTTTTAGTTTAAGTGTTTTTGCTTCAACATTTATAGATAGTATTGATTTTAAAAACAACATAAATATTGACAGCTATCAAGAAATTTTCTTTAATAACCTTTTTGTGTCAATTCTTATATTAGTTTCTGGAATAGTTAGTTTAGGCTTGTTATCTAGTATTATTATTTTTTTAAATGGGTTTTTCCTAGGTGCATTTTTCATATCGTATACGTATATATACGGAATTGACATAGCACTATACTATATTATTTTCCACTCTCCGGTGGAAATTGTCGGGTTGTTTCTTTTTTATTTTGTCTCATTTGATATATCAAGGCAAATTATGCGGTATATACTATCTAAAGACAAAATCTCTTTTAAAACAAAAGGGAAAATCTATTTCAGTCAGCTCATAACCGGGGTTTTCTTTTTATTTATTGCTTCTATTATTGAATTTTATTTCATAAAAATTTGATATTGTTAAAGGGTGTTATTATGAAAAAACACATTTTATTAGTATGTATGCTCTCTGGTATTATAGCTTTTATCCTTTCTATATTAAAAATGGATGAAATAAATAAAAATCTACTTGAGCTGCAACTTGAAGGAAATCAAGATATAATTGAATTTAGTAAGTGGATAGGTATTTCTCTTGCTGTTATTGGAGAAGTATTCAAGCCTATAGTAGAAGTTTTATTTTTTTCATTAATCATTTTTCTAAGCTTTATAATTTTTGGAATAAAAGATTCCTATAAAAGTATATTTAAAAGAGGGGTATTATCTTACTATTTCATCTTAATAGGTAACTTGATTGTCATTATTTTATACCTCTTTAATGTACCTAATGCTGAACACACGATCACAATTCCATTTTTGTGGAATATTAATATTTTTGTTATAGTCTCATTTAGTGTATGGTGCTATTCCTACGTGAAAAATCAAGAAAATAGAAGTTATAAATTTTACATCCCATTCGTATTATTATTCTTATTTTCTTTGGCCATATCAGCGTTTTCAAGTATTATTCCTCAGTAAAAAACGACCCAATATGGGCCGTTTTTTCTTATTTCTTTATCAATTGGTGTTTGGCTGCAAGGTCAATCACATGTCTCATCTGTTCTGCGAAGTGCTCGAGGTGTGTGTTGATGTACATGTGGCCTCCATCGAAATTGGTGCGTTTGATGGTCTTTGCCCATGGCAGCCAGCCATTTGCATCTTGCATGCATTTTTCATCTTGTGTTCCATTGAATAAATAAACCGGTGTTTCGATGACGGATTGATCTTTGTGCTGGAAGGTTTCCAGCGCCTGATAGTCTGCACGTAAGGACGGCGTAAAGTAATCCATCATTGGTTTGTTCTCTAATAATTCCTTTGGAATCCCGCCCATTTCGGCAATATGCTGAACAAATGCTTCATTGGATAAATGGGTCAGGATCTGCCGTTTTGTTTGCGGCGGCTGAATGGCCGAGATCACAACTGCTGCCGGATAGACCCCTTCCTTTTCTAGCAGCTGCGTCAGTCTATACACGACAAGTCCTCCCATGGAATGTCCGAACAGGATAAATGGGCGGTTCAGGTTGCCTGTAAGCCCTTCTTTGTACAGCTCAGCCAATTGGTCAATGCTCGTTTCGAGCGGCATGAGATTGGTTCCATGTCCTGGGGGCTCTGCTGCTGTTACTTCGGCAGAGCCTTTTAGCTGTTCAAAAAGTGGACGGTACGAGGCGGAATAACCGCCTGCAAAAGGAAAACAAATAAGCTGAATAAGGTCTGATTTTTTTTCAAAGGTTTTAAATAACTGATTCATACGTCCTTACCCCTTTATAATCGTTTGAAGAATCCGTGCCAGTTCATCTGCCTGCGGCCTTTTCATCATGGTGACATGGTCTCCTTTGATGTGATAATACGAGCACGTTCCTTTCGTATAAGCCTCCCAGTCTGAGAACTTCTTCTGGAAATCGATGGCGTGATCACTGCTTTGTACAATATAAAACGGCACAGGGAATGGTTCTTTTTCTAATTCAATGGCTTGTGACATGATCGTATTATGCGTTTGCATTTGCAAATATTTATCTAAATATTGATCATTCATAAATTGATGAACCACTTCATCCTTTTCTGCCTCTTTGAGTATTGTCTGTTTCACTTCTTGGAAGCTCAGCCCTTGTAATGCTTCTGGCTGGATGCCGACGAGATTTCCCATTCCAAGGACAAGCGCAAGCATTTTCACTTCTTCTTCGTTCATATCGGCATGGAGCGCCTGATCTGCCTCATCTCTTAGCACGGGCACCGTATCTAAAATGATCAATCCTTTCGGCGCTTTTCCTGCATGGCAGAGCCGCTGATTCATTCCGTAGGCAAGATGCCCGCCCATTGAATGCCCTGCTAGATAGTCAATGCCTGGTCGATAGAAGGTCTCAATGGCTTCAATAAAAATGGTGACAAGCTCTGTGTAATGAAGGAATTGCGGTTCTTCATCCTCATATAAGCCAGGAGACTGCATGGCATAAACAGCGCCTTGATGTGTCATCAGCTTAGCAACATCGATATAGCCCATGACCGTTCCACCGGCAGGCGGTGCAAAGAATATTCTCGGTTCAGCTGGATCGCCTTTTTTCAGCTCAATCACATAGTCCTTCGGAGACCTTTCGACATGCTCCCCGGCCTCTGGCATTGCGTCTACATGTGCGGCTAGCTGAGCCGGTGCTGGATGCATGAAAATCCATTTTGGATCAACACGAATCCCCTTTTCTTTTAATTTGGCAACAGCCTGGATACTCATAATCGAATCGCCGCCTAAATCAAAGAAGGAGTCATGCATGCCTACTTGTTTGACACCAAGCACTTCCTTGAAAGCTGTGACAATCCGCTGCTGCGTTTCGGTGATTGGTTTGTCATCACCCTGGGAAAGAGAGATCGTTTCTGTCGGCTCTGGCAGTGCTTTTTGATCAACCTTTCCGTTCGTTGTGACTGGCATTTCGTCCATTACAATAAAGTAACTTGGAATCATGTAGCCTGGCAGGCTTTCCTGCAAAAATGCTTTCCAGCCCGGAACAGGATTCTCCCCGTCTGTGACAAGGTAGGCTGCCAGCCGTTTAGAGCTGCCATACGTTTTGGCGATGACTGTACATTCCTTTACTTGCGGATGCTTGAGGAGAGCTGTTTCAATTTCCCCACATTCAATCCGGTAGCCTCTAATTTTTACGAGGTTGTCTTTTCGGCCGAGATATTCAATGGTGCCATCTGAACGCCATGTACCAAGATCACCTGAACGATACAGCTTGTCTCCCTCTAGTTCAGGAAATGGATTGTCAATAAAACGCTCCTGCGTTCGCTCTGGATCATGAAGGTATCCTTTTGCCAGCCCTGTGCCGCCGATATAGATTTCTCCTTTGACGCCTGCTGGCACTGGGTTGAGCGCTTCATCTAGTATGACGACAGTTGAGTTCGATACCGGGACACCAATTGGAACTGATCTTGCACCCTCTGGCATGTGCGTGACTTGATGTGTTGCTGCTAAGGTCGTGTTTTCTGTTGGACCGTAAGCATTGATGAGCACACCCTCCATATGTGGGAGTACCTTTCGTGCATGCTCACTAGACATCGCTTCTCCGCCAACAAGTAATGTGCGGTAGCCTGCTACACTTTTTGGATCGTGCTCCACCAGCCGATTGAATAATGCGGTTGGCAGACAGTTGGCTGTCACTTGATGCGTTTTGATCAACCGTGATAATTCATCCATATTCAGTGCGGCATATTTTGGGATCAGAATCAGCTGACCGCCATTCAGCAGCATTCCCCATAATTCAAATGTAAAGGCATCAAAAGCATAGTTTGAGAGCTGAAGCATCTTGTCATCTGGACCTAGTTCAATATAGTTTGTTTCTCTAACCAGGCGGACAACTCCTGCATGAGGGAGCATCACGCCTTTTGGTGTACCTGTTGAGCCTGATGTGTAGTTGACATAGGCCAGCTGGGCTTCCCCTATGATCGATTGTTCTCTTTGATACACTGCATCTGTTTCTGATAACGGCTTGTCCATGTTAATCTTTGTACCTGTAAAGCCTACTAGACGACTCGCAAAATGAGACTGAGTGATGATCACATCACTTTGCGTATCGCGAACGATGAGGCGGATGCGTGCATCTGGATATTCAGGCGACATCGGAACATACGCAGCACCAGACTTGACGATACCTAGCACCGAGACAATCATGTCAAAGGAACGATCAAAAAGCATCGGTACCAGTGAACCTGGTCCAACTCCTTTAGACTGCAAGTAAGCAGCAAGCTGTGTCGCCTTCTCATCCAACTCTTGATACGTCATGTGCTCTTCCAAATAGGACAAGGCAATACGGTGCGGATCACGCTGCACCTGTTCTTCAAACAGCTCTTGAAGGGTCCGTTTTGGATATGATGTAGCCGTTTGGTTTTTTCCTATGATCATGGCGGCCTGTTCCGCTTTGTCCATTAAGCAATAGTCAGAAAATGTACGTTCAGGCTGAGCCGTCATACCATCTAGCAGATGAAGATAATAATTCATATAACGATGGATGGTCTCTTGATCAAATAAATCTGTATTGTATTCCACATGGATCGACAGCTGATCTCCCTGTTCAAATACATGCAGGGTGAGATCAAATTTAGACACTGTATGATGGACCATCACATGTTCACTTGTCAGCCCTTTGAGGTTTACATTGAGCGAATCTGTTACATACCCCATGGCCACTTGGAAAATAGGCGATCGACTTAAATCTCTATCCAACGAAAGATCATCGACAAGCTTGTCAAATGGATAACGCTGATGCTCAAATGCTTTTAACGTCAGCTCTTTCACGTTTTCCATGACATCAGCAAACGTATCTGCTGTGGAAATATCCTGCCTCAGCGCAAGTGTATTCACAAACATTCCAACAAGCTTCTCTGATTGTTTGGCATCTCGCCCTGCGATCGGCGAGCCAATGATGATATCTGTCTGTCCGGACAGCTTGTGAAGCAAGACGTAATAAGCTGACAGCATCGTCATGAACAGCGTTGTGCCCTGCTGCTTGGACAAAGACTGCAAACGGCGGATAAGCGGTTCTTCCAAGACGATTTGCTCTGTAGCGCCGTTAAATGTTTGAACCGGCGGACGAGGGCGGTCAAACGGCAGCTCTAGCACTGGAAGTTCACCTTGTAAGGTATCGAGCCAATAGGTTTGGTCTGCTTGATGATGCGTTAGTTGCTCATTTTCCCAATGAACATAATCTGTCCATTCGATTTCCAGCGCCGGGAGCTGGGGCGATTCATCTGAAAGAAGCCCGTCATATGCCACTTCTAACTCCTGAATGAGCAGGCTGAGCGACCATGCATCTGAAATGATGTGGTGCTGCGCGCAAAGAAGATAAAATTCCTCATTGCCCATATCCACAATCGTCCACTGCACAAGAGGTCCTCTTTCTAAATCATAGACTCGGTTTGCCTCTTGCTGAATAAGCTGCTTGAGTCTTCTCGTTCTCGTTTTTTCATTAAATAATGAGAAATTCGCAACTGTGACGGATGGCGGAAGGTCTTCACGTATCAGTTGAACTGGCTTGCCGCCAAGCGATTTAAATGTTGCACGCAGTGCTTCATGACGTTTCGTTAAGAGACCAATCGCTTTTGTTAACGCTTGAATGTGCAGTTGTCCTGTCAGCTTCCAAGCACCTAATATATTGTAATGATGGCTCTTTTCTAATGTGGATAAGAACCAAATGCGCTTCTGAGCATGTGACAGCTCATAGCTTGTTCGCTTTTCAAGCTTTGGAATCTTGGCTTCCTGAACAGCCGGTGCCCCTTTGATGTCATCAACCATTTGCGCCAGATGGGCCAGATGCTTACTTTCAAATAATATTTTTAAAGGCGCCTTGATTGAACATTCATGATTGATCCGAGAAATAGTTTGAGTCGCCTTTAATGAATGCCCGCCAAGGTCAAAGAATTGATCCTCTTTGTACACACGATCTACGTCTAAAATGTCCTCCCATATGGCAGCAAGAATTTGCTCTGTTTTCGTTTCTGGCAATTGTTTTTCAAGGGGTTGTCCATTTTTGTGATGATTCAGCTTGAGGGCTTCATGATCAATAGAGCCATCTTGTTTTTTCGGTATTTCCTGTACTTGCTGAATATCCCAGTCACCTTTTGTTACGCCTGCGATATCTTCAAGATGCACTTCTTTGCCAGACTGAACCGTGTAAAAAAGCTTTTTCTCAAAAGTCGGTATTGGTGCTGGCTGAAGATACTCAGCGATTTCTGGATTGGCTCCGTCTAGGCCGATAAATAGATGCGCTTCATTCAGCCGGGCACCTAGACATAATGAATGGAGACCTTGCTTCTTTCCAATCAATTGAAATCCCTTGCGAACGGTTAGCGCTGCGCCGGTATGTCCCTTAGACAAACCAAGATTATCCCACATGCTGAAGTTCAAAGAGATCGCCCGTCTTCCTTCTTGAAAGGTGAGAGCGTGCGCAAGTCCATCTAAAAAGCTGTTGGCTGCAGAGTATGCCCCGAATGTTGTGCCGCCAAAAAAGCCATTCACCGATCCAAAAAAGACGAGTGGTACTGCCGGGTCATGCTTGAAGGCTTCCTGCAGGACAAACGCTCCGTCTGCTTTCCCTGACAGCTCCTTTGTGAAATCCTCTTCTGACGTATGAGCCAATGCATACTTATCCGCATGCTGAAAATGCTCTGACACATTGCCAGCCCCAGCTAAATGCAGCACGCCTCGGATCGATTGACCAAAATGTTTTTCTGCTTTGTAAATCGCCCGCTCGACATCAGCTAAATCGGTCACATCCGCTTGTACATAGATGACGTCACCGAAGTCTTTTAGCTGTGAGAGCGCCTCTTTCTTTTCCAAGCTGCCTTCCAGAGATGTCCTTCCAATCAATACGAGCTTTAGGCCAAATTGGAGCATCTGCTTAGACAGCTCAAATCCAATACCGCCAAGACCTCCAGTCAGCAAATAAAGACCTTCATATTCTAAAAACCCTTCTGTTTGAGGTGCTTTCATCATATTGACTTTTTCCAGCTTTGGTACGAACCTGTGCCCGTTTCGGTATGACACCTCCGCTTTTATATGAATCGCTGACAGCTCTTCAGCAATGTGCTTTGCATCCTGTTCCACATGCTCCGCTTCAATATCAATATGGGACACCTCTGCTCCTTCCCATTCTTGCGGGATGGTTTTTAATAAACCAACGAGCGACGTTTTCTCCACATGAAGATCGTCTTCAGGGCTTACAAATTGACCACCCTTTGTCACTACGACAAGCCGGATCGGCTCTTTGTTTTCTTGTCTCCATGCTTGATACAAGTACAAAATAGATTGATTGGAACTCGCATGCATTTCTTTGAACTGCGCAGGCTCAACGATGGCTTCTTTGTCTGTCACATTCCACAGGTGGAGCACCTGCCCGGTCTTTAATTCATCTGCTTCAAGTGCTGCAGCGAGCCTGACATAATCCCCCTTGATTCTCGGGTTCATTTGATACATTCCTTTGGACAGACGCAAAAATTCATGCCCTTTTTTCACAGAAACATAGGACTGATTTCTTTGTTCTAATTGTGCGTAAAGCGATTGGTACAGCCCTTTTTCATCCTCGAAAACGAGTACATGATCAGCAGAAGGCTGAGACGGACCAATATGCTCCTTTGCCCAAGTGCGTTTGAAAAACCAATCTGGGAGTGTTTGTTCATTTTCAGAAGCAAGATCCAGTGCCCTTTCAATGTCACGGAATACTCCCTCTTTTAGCGCTGCACCTAACTGGGCACGTTGGATTTTCCCACTCTCTGTTTTCGGAAATTGGTCTTTTTTCACCGGAATGATGTGATCAGGCTCTATCCCGATTTTTCGGATGATGGCCTCTCTAATCTGCTGAATCATCGTGATTTGTTCCTCTATCGAATCTTTTTGCGAGACAAAAAAGACGGCAAGCGTGTCGTTGCTTGATTCGGGATTGTAAATGCCGTACGCAGCGGCAAAGGTGACTTCAACCCCGTCCACCTCTTCCACAACCGCTTCAATTTCGTAATTCAAATAGTTGGCTCCGTTGATGACGATGATGTCCTTTTCCCGGCCTGTCAGAACAAGACGCCCTTCGTGAATAAACCCTAAATCCCCTGTGTGAAACCAGCCATTTTCCGCAAATACCTCTTGATTGGCTTCCTCATTTTGATGATAGCCCATCATAATCGTTGGACTCTTCACCTGTAAGCGCCCGACCTGATCTTCTGGCAGCACATGATGATGCTCGTCTACAATCCGAACCCATACAGACGGAATAGGTACGCCGACTTCTGTAAACGTCATTTTGTGCGGATGATCTTGCTCCACGTATTGGATCTCACCTGTTAACGAGGTCTGATCAATCGTCAGCTGTCCATCCTGATCATCATGCCGCATGAATTTCTTTGATTGAACAATGGCTGAGGATGTTTCAGACATGCCGTACGCCGGCACCATCGCATGGCGGCTTAATCTGTGCTGACCCATGATATGCATGAAGCGCTGCGTCACTTTTGGAACAACCGCTTCGGCTGCATTCATAATATAAGTCAGTGTGGAGAGATTCCAGCTCCCCTTGCGAATGTCGTCCTCATATTCATTCATCATGGCAAAAGCAAAATTCGGTGCCCATGTCCTTGTGACGCCGTATGTTTCTACCCAATCCAGCCACACCATCGGCCGCTCGATAAATTGATCGATGGATGGACTAATCTGCTGGCAGCCAAGGTAGACGTCATGCACATGAAACATGACAATGCCTCCTACATGATCAAGCGGCATCCAGTTAAGCGACACATCCTCATGCGTAAAGCCATTTGTCTGCTCAAAGGAGATGATTCTAGATAAAATACTTTGATGGTTGTGACGGATACACTTTGGCACACCCGTACTTCCTGAAGAGAGCAGCTGAAGCACAGGCTCATCCGGCTCTGGCTCATAATGCTGTTCATCAGGTTCACACGAGAGCAATGTTTCTACTGTTAAAATAGGTATTTCTTTTGTCTCAAATGTCTCACGCAGCCCAGCAATGTCTTCAGCACTTGCTTCGTTTGTAATAATAAACGGTTCATTTTGCAGCTGAAACACGCCCTTGAGCTTGTTCACTCCTTGATTCATCTCATCATAAACAGGCGGAACAGAGACTGGAGTCGGAATGATGCCACCGAGAATACAGCCCCAAAACACGGTGATGAAATCGTGATGATCTTTTAATTGAAGTAACACTTGATCGCCATTTGTCAGGCCTGCTTTCCTTAAACCAGACAGAACCCGTTCTGCGTTTGTGAGTAACTCAGGATAGGTTTGGGTCAATGTGCGCCCGCCTTCTTTGATATAGGTCACCCCGCGGTCAGGTGACATAAAGGCTGATCGAATTAGCACCTCTGTCAGTGTGACAGGTGTGCCAGGTTTTTTGATGACATCCCCGCCATACACAAGTGCTGGCGGCTTTTCATGAGCGGATGCTTGCTTTGTTTCGCCCGCTTCATCCTTCGAGATCGATTCGTTCCCTTGCGCACGCTGCCGATTAGGAAACAGGTCATCTAGGTGATAACGCATTTGTTTTTCTGTCTGATTTTCAATGAGAGCGGCCGCTTCCTCCACTCCATCTATGGCTTTCGTACGCTCTTCTATCTTTCTTAAACCCTCTTCATCAATGATGTCGATCGAAAGCAGTGCTTCTGTATCGACTGCTCCACTTTCTGCCCTTGGCAAGGAAGGCAATAAGACGAGAGCGGCTGGTACTTCATGAGGATGAAGCGGGCCTTTCATCAAGTCCTCTCTTGTCAGCGAAGGGGCCTTCGCCTGTGCAAATAGCACAAGCGAGAGGCTGCCTTCTTGATTTTTCTTAGGGATTAACACACATTCCTTTAGCGGAAAATGAAGCATCATGACTTGCTCTAATGCTTTCAGATCGATTCGTTTTCCATTGATTCTGACGATATGATTTGCTGCATGTCCTTTTCGTCTACTAACTAACATCGTTCTTCTCCTCCTACATCCAATCCAAAATCTGAATCTTGTTTTTTTCAGTCCAAACGCCGACATCCCCTGTCGGATAGAGGTATTCGCCTGTTTGATGTTTGAATGGATGCGGAATTTTATGCGTCTCCATCCAATCGGCAAGCTCCCCACAAAGTGCTTTGATATCCTTCGCGCCGATAAAAATATCTCCAGAAAATCCTACCGGCATGAGCTGATGCTCTTCGCTTAGCACAAATATTTCCGTCTCACAGGAAGGATCGTGCACACCTGAGTAGACCTCTTCTTGGTCTGGGTACAGCACGCTGACTTGTGCGTTTTTCGACCAATCGGTGATCATCCGCTCTTTTTCTTCATTTGTCACCATCGTGAAATCAGAGAGTGGTGTCTCCACTTGTTCTGTCATGGCTTCAAGTGTGTGGATCAGCTGCTGCATCAGCGATTGTATTTGTTTTTCTGTATATTGATTGAAGCGGTATGTGACTCGAAGCTCCAGCGTATCTCCTGGGACAGCCACAAGGGTCAGGTCATAGTTTGTTTCTTCATGACTTGCAATGTCTAATATCCGTACACCATACGGCTCTACAGATTCAATCGGATAGTTTTCAAACACGACAATGCTGTTAAACAATGATTCTCCATTCGGGATTTGGGTCATCTGCTGAATATCTGGCAGTACGGTATACTCAAATTCTCGCATGTGAAAAACCGTTTCCTGCGTCTGTGCCAGCAGCTCGGCAATGGTCCTGTCTGGTGTGATCGGCAAACGGAGCGGCAAGGTGTTAATAAAGAGCCCTGTCATGCTTTCAACCTCTGGTAAGTCCGCCGGCCGCCCAGATACTGTGACACCGAACACGACATCCTCTGAGCCTGAATGAAGGTGCAAGAGCAGCCCCCATGCCGCCTGAATCAGTGTGCTCATCGTGACCTTCTGTGTGCCTGTCATCCTCTCCAGCTTCTGCTGCATTTCAGGCGTCAGTTTGATACTAAATTGATCAATACCTGCTCCTTCATTCGAAGTCTGCTCTCCGTCCCCAGGAAGTGGTGTGGCTTCCTCCACTCCTGACATATAATGTTTCCAGAACTCTTGCGCCCTCTCTTGATCCTGCTTTTGCAGCCATTCGATAAAATCTTTATACGGACGTACAACAGGAAGGTTTATCTCTCGTTCATCCACAAGAGAGCGATACATTGAAAAGGATTCCTCAATCAAGCCGAACAGGCTCCAGCCATCGATTAAAATATGATGAAAGCTAAAAACAAACGTGCATGTTTTCTCGTCACGATGGAATAAAGCGATACGAATGAGCGGTTCAGCCGCATCCTCTAATTCGAAATCCTTTGAACGATCGGATTGTAAATAACGCTCAATGGTTTTCTTCTGATCCGTTTCACTCAGGTGGCGCACATCGTGCTGAGTGAGGTGAATGCTTCCTTCTGATTGAATTAATTGGACAGGCTCCTTTAGCCCCTCCCAAGCAAATCTTGTCCGCAAAATCGAATGACGTTCTACAAGCAGATTCCATGCTTTTTCATAGGCTTCGCCGTCCGTTAAGCCTTCGAGCGTCATATGCACCTGACCAAAATAAGCCTGTGACGCTTGATCTAACAGTGCATGAAACAGCATCCCTTGCTGCATCGGAGATAGTGGATACACATCCACCACATGATCTGGAAGCTCATCTATTTGCTTTTGCGTCAGCTGGACCATTGGAAAATCAGATGGCGTAAAGCCGCCTTTTGTCTCTACACAATGCGTCAGAATGTCCTCCATTTTTTCTTTGAACCGTTCAGGTAAATGACGCACCTCTTCATGCTGAAGCAGTTCACGATTGATCATAAAATTCATCTGAAGCTGACCACTGACAACGTATCCGTACACATCGATTAAATGCTGTCTTTCTGCTTTTGGATCATGTACATGTCCATTTCGTTCATCTGCTAAATACAGATTTGCCTCACCATCTATTTGATCTAACTGTCCAAGGTAATTAAAGCTCATCTGCGGCGCTGCCGTTTTGAGTAAGCGAGATGCTGTCATGTATTGAAGCAAGCCATAACCGATCCCCTTTTGCGGCACAGCTCTTAAGGTTTCTTTGACATCTTTGATTTGTCTCTCCACATCGGTTTGAATAAAAGGAATAAAAATAGGATAAGAGCTTGTAAACCAGCCGACTGTCCGTGACAAATCCATCTGTTCAAATAAATCCTCGCGTCCGTGCCCTTCTAACGTGATCAATATTGGCTTTCCAACAGCTTGCGCAAGTCCTGATAAAAGTAAATCGTTGACCTCAGTTCGGTACGCTTGTGATGCGTGCCTTAGTAAAATGTCTGTTTGATCCTTCGTCAATTGAACAGTCAGGATCTCTGCATGTTCTTCTATATTGAAAAGCGCAGGTGTTTGAAAAGGAGAACCTTCTTCCTCTTGATCCATGATCTTTTGCCAAAAAGGAACCTGCTCTTGTAATTGATCGGTTTGTGCATATTCATAGAGTGCATCTGCCCACTGCTGATAGGAAGCGGTTTTCTTTGCAAGCGCGATCTCCTGCCGTGCCGCAAGCTGCTTCAATCCATTTAATAAATCTTCCTGTATGATGCGCCACGATATTCCATCCATCACAAGATGGTGGGCTGCGATAAAGAGTTCAGACGTACGATCACTTGTCTGAAAAAGAATGGCTTTGATCACTTCTCCCCGCTCTAATGACAATGTTCCTTGACAAGCGCTTGTCTCCAAACGAATTTGCTCCAGCGCTTCCTCGTGAGAAACATCCGTCAAATCAAAGAATGTGACACAAGGGATGATGCCAGGCGCACGAATGGTTTGAATCCATGTGCCGTCTGCTGCTTTTGTATAAATGGCTCTCAGCATATCGTGATGGTCGACAAGCTTTGAGAGAACCTGTGACAACTGTTCGGCTTGTACGGATAGCTTGAATTCAATATGCGCTGATAGATTCCAATAATCTTGGTTTGTCATCGATTGCTCAAGGAACCAAGATTGGATTGGAAGCAGACGAGCTTCTCCTGTAACAGGCGATTGATCATAGGACACAGACACATCCGCTCTTTTCATAGCGCGTGCCAGCTGTGAAATGGTCTGTTTTTCAAATACATCTCTTGGCTGAATGATGTAGCCTTCCTGTGCTAGGCGTGCCACCATTTGTATGACAATAATGGAATCTCCGCCTAGTTCAAAGTAGTTATCATGTACATCAATTGAAGGAGTGCCAAGAAGCTGAGTCCACACTTTTTCCAGCACTCGTTCTTCCTCACTGAGTGCCTTATCTGCTGGTTTGTCTGCTTCTTCCTGTCTCCACTCTGGCGGCGGGAGACGCTTTTGGTCTACCTTGCCGTTTGGCGTGAGCGGCAGTTCCTCTAGCTCTATGAATAGACTTGGTACCATATAATCTGGCAGCATGTCTTTCAAGGCGCCGCGAATGTCTTGCTGGGTCCATGCACCTTTTTGGACAAAATAACAGATGAGCCGCTTATGACCACTTTCGTGCTGATGCGGAATGACCGCACATTCTATGATGTCTTCAACACTCAGCATAGCGGCTTCAATTTCTCCGCATTCGACGCGGTGTCCGCGTATTTTCACTTGATGATCGATTCTTCCAAGGCAGTCGATAATACCATTTGGGAGCCAGCGGCCCATATCGCCTGTTTTATATAAACGCGCTCCTTTTTGGAAAGGATGCGGGATAAATGATTGCGATGTTTTTTCTTCATCTCCAAGGTAACCGAGTGCCAGCCCTGTTCCGCCAACGTAGATCTCTCCAATAACACCCTGCGGAACCGGCTGCAGCTGGTCGTCTAATACATAGGCTTGTGAATAAGCAATTGGCTGACCGATAGGAACTGTCGCCTGCCCTTCGTCTAATGAGCGAATGTGATGCACACAGGAGAACGTCGTATTCTCAGTTGGTCCATAGCCGTTTAAAAGCCCTTCAGGTAAATACGGCAGTGCCTTGCGGATATGAGCAGCTGAGAGCGCATCACCACCAACCAATAATGCATCGAATCCAGATAAGGCTTCAGGATGTTCCTCTGTTAACCGGTTGAACAGCGGCACCGTCAGAAATCCTGTTGTGATCTTGTATGATGTCAGCGTGTCAGCCAGCGTATCCATTGATAAAATCGTATCTCGATCGGTCAGGATCAGCCTTCCCCCATTTAGCAGGGCTCCCCATATTTCATACGTAAAGGCATCAAAGGAGAAGCTGGCGATTTGTAAAATGCGCGTATGTTCATCAAGGGTGACATAATCTGTTTCACAGACAAGCCGGATGACTGCTTGATGCGGGATCAAAACCCCTTTCGGCTGTCCAGTTGATCCTGACGTGTAATTGATATAAGCGAGTCCATCAGGTTTTAGGGCAACAGGTATGAGTTCTGCTTCTGATAAAAACTCTTCATATCCCTCATCAAGACAAATGAGTTCGGTTTGACTGATTGACACCTTTTTGAGCCATTCATTTTTTGTTAGTAACAGCTTAATACCTGTATCCCTCAGCATATAATCAATCCGTGTATCTGGATATTCAGGATCAATTGGCACGTAGGCGCCTCCTGCTTTCACAATCGCCAGCACCCCAAGAATCATTTGAGGCGACCTGTCGATGAGCAGCCCTACTGGTTCATGCGGCGTCACACCTCGCTGCTGCAGAGAAGCAGCAAGCCGGTCGACTTTCTCTTGTAACACACGATACGTCCACTGCTCTTCCCCGAATTCGAGAGCAATGGCATCGGGTGACTTTCTCACCTGCGCTTCAAACCGTTCCGTGATGAGAAGCGGGCCTGCAGGCTGATTGGTTTTACCGCTCCATTCATAGAGCAGCTGATGCTTTTCTTTCTCTGGCAGGTAATTCATTTGTCTGATCGGCTGTGCTGGATTTTCACAAATACACGCAAGCAGATGCTCGTAGTACCGAAGGAACCGATCCATCGTGTCGTCAGAAAATAAGTCCACATCATACTCCAGTTTTAATTGAAGACCCTCCGCCCCTTCAAAAACAAACAGGGATAGATCAAATTTGGCGGTATCGTTATCTTCAATGGCTAAAACGGATGTCGCCTCCCCCATCGGAGAAGCTTCAAGCGGTAGGTTTTGCAGAACGAACATGACCTGAAACAGCGGCTGCTTGCCAGCCTCACGTACAATATTCAGCTCATCTACGACCATCTCAAACGGCACATCCTGATGCGCATAGGCGCCCATTGTTGTTTCTTTCACCCGCTCTAATAGTTCAGTGAAAGCAGGATTCCCGCTATGATCGATCCGAAGTGCCAGCGTATTTACGAAAAATCCGATGAGATGCTCCATCTCCGTCCGATTTCTCCCAGCAATGACTGATCCAATCACAAACTCATCCTGTGAAGACAATCGATGCAGCAAGGTAGAAAAGGCAGTCAGTAACGTCATATAAAGGGTGCTGTCTGTCTTTTTAGAAAGGGCAGCCAGCTGCTCAGATAGCGACTTCGACAAGTGGTATTTTTTCGTTTTTCCCTTGTAGGATTGAACGGCTGGCCGCGGGTAGTCATACGGCAAAACCAAATCTTCTACAGGAACCGCAAATTGCTCCTTCCAATAGGAAAGCTGCTTATGCAGCGTCTCTCCAGTCAAATACTCCTTCTGCCATAGTGCGTAATCCGCATATTGAATCGGCAGCGGCGAAAGATCAGGCGCTCTCTTGTCAATCATCGCTGTATACCACTCAGACAGCTCTCTTGCGGCAATCCCAACCGACCAGCCATCTGACACAATGTGGTGAATGGACATCAGCAGCAAATGATCTGTTTCCGACAGCCGAATCAGTTTCACTCGAAAGAGCGGATCATGTTCTAAGCGGAAAGGTGTGCCCGCCTCTCTTTTTGCCCATTCAGCCGCTTTTTGTTCTTTTTCTTTCTGTGCTGTCAGATCTGATAGATCCACCACTTCAAGCTCTGGAAGAGTCATATGCTCATGTATGATCTGCACTGGTTCATCGCCGCTCATGGTAAAGGAAGTTCTGAGCGATTCATGCCTTTGCACCATTTGCTGCAGACTCCTCTGAAGCACCTTCACATCTAAAGGTCCATTCATCCGAAAGGAAATTGTATTATTATAAAATGGCAGATCGGGCTGTAATTGATAGAGAAACCACTGCCTTTGCTGGGCATAAGACATCGGAATCTCCTGACCCTTTTCCATTTTCCGCATCGGAACCGCTTCATCCACTTTTGCATGCGAATCGATCCATTCCGCTAATTCCCCAAGTCTCGTATGCTCAAAAAGAACAGCGAGCGGCACGTCAAATCCCATTCTTTGTCTCACCGCAGACAGCATTTGCGTTGCCTTGAGCGAATGACCCCCGAGTAGAAAGAAATGATCACCGCAGCTGACATTTGAGACATCAAGCAGCTCGGACCAAATGTTTGCCAAAAGTTTCTCCGTCTCCGTTTGAGGCGCTCTGTCCTCTGCCTCCTGTCCACTTTCCTCAATGAATGCTTTGAAATACGCTTCATCCGGCATGCCATCCTCTGATTCTTTCCAGTATTCCTCAGGAAATAGATGTACGGAATATTCACCAGATAGATGAGACTGCAAACACGTATAAATGGACTGATACAGCCGTTCTTCAATAGCCTTTGTTTTGTCGGTTTTAAAAAAGACATACATGGCTTGCTCTGTTTGCCTCTCCGCTTGGCTCATTTCTTGAATGTCCTGCTTTGACCGATCTAATCCCATATAAATGAGAGGTGCATCTGTCATCAAACATGCCAGCATTGTCTGGAAGCCCGCCCGCTTTGGAATCGGAAGATAGCCTCTTTCTTTTAACATGCCTTTGATCATCGAACCCTCGCTCATGCCGACCTCATCCCACATGCTAAAGCTAAAGCAATACGGCTTCACTGTAGATGTCAGCCTTTGATAATGAGCAAATTGTTCAACGAACTCATTGGCAGCGCAATAAGCGCCGACGGTCATCCCGCCCTTTAACGTTCGTGCTGACGAGCTAGATAAAAATAAGACGTTCTGCCGTTTAGAAGCCGCTTCATGAAGCGCAATCGTGCCATATACCTTCGCTTCGTACATCGCATGTAAGGACGCAGACGTCATGTCAGCAAGCAGCTCCTCTTGAATGATGCCAGCGAAATGAATCACGCCATGCAGCCTTTTTCCTTGAGCCGCCTCTTGTCTTGAGATGAGCGCTTCAATGTCTTTTGCGTCCGTCATGTCCACTTCTTCATAAAAAACTGTGCCGCCATGGTCTTTCGCTTGTTTCTCAAGTGAGGTCAAAACGTCTTGCTGCTCCGCAGATAAAGCCTTTCGTGCTTTTCTTCCAAGCAGCACAAGATGCGCTTGATAGGACTTCAGAAGGTGTTCACTCAGCATCCGCCCAATGCCGCCAAGCCCTCCTGTCATCACGTAAAGCCCAGATGATTCAAATGGCGGTTTCTTCCTCTTTTGATCTTTTTCCAGATGCAGCGGTGATAAAAGAGGAATATAACGAACACCTTCACGGTAAGCAGCGATATGATGGCTTGTGTCATGTGTAAGCTCTGTCATGATCGCTGATGCATGAGAACGGTCAGCCGGTTCTGTTAGAGAAAAATCAAGACATCGCACCTTGATAAACGGCCATTCATGCTGTACAGCTGTCATCAATCCTGTTGTCGTTGCTTTTTCCACATGATGCGTTTGATCTTCTGGCAAATTCATCGCATGAGCTGAGACAAAGGTGATCTCTACAGGTTCCTCATAGGTGGCAATCGCTTTTGTTACATATAATGCACTCATGCTGCCAGTTTTCTGCGCTTCCTTCGCCATTGCCGCTTGAAGTGTGTCTTCCTTGTTTGTGTAGTTCCAAAGGTGAATGATTTGTTTCACCGAAACGCCATACGAACGGAGCGTCTCAAAGAGTTGTTCGTAGTCTGACGGCCGATTCGGGTGGATGATGAAGTGAGTATGTGTGAGTTGTGTGAATGCTTGACCCGGTTCAACCGTAATATAGGTTTGTTCATTGTTTGAGAGGGATCTCAATTGATCTGCCAGCCCTAATGCATCTGCAAAGATCACCATGTCCCCTGCTGTTTGCTTTTCAGTTTCATGAAGCGGAGCAGGTGTCCACTTCTTTTGATAACTCCAATCAGGCAAGGTGTGTTCATTTTCAAGTCTGATGTCCAGTTCCTTGATGATTTCGTCGAATTCACCTTCCTGCCACCTTGTCTTGAGCTGTGCCCTTTCTATTTTTCCAGAGCTTGTTTTCGGAAAGGCATGCTTCTGGACAGGGATAACCTTTGATGCAGACAGACCCATTTTTGTCGCAATATGGGTTTTAATATGCTGGCTAGCCCTCATGATATAAGCAGGCTCATACAGCTTCGGTGTAAAAAAGAGAATCAGTTCATCGGATGCAGATGCCTCCATCCGAACGGAGCAAGCAGCCACAAAGCTCGTTTCTACGCCTGGTACTTCCTCTGCCATGGCTTCAATCTCATAGTTGTGATAATTTTTCCCGTTGATGATGATCATGTCTTTTTCTCTACCGGTTAATGTCAGCCTTCCTTCGTGCAGAAAACCTAAATCACCCGTGTGAAACCAGCCCTCTGTTTGAAAAACCTCTTGATTCGCTTCGTCATTCTTGTAATAGCCCTTCATTGTCGTCGGCCCTTTGATTTGCACGCTGCCAATATGATCTTCGGGAAGAAGCTCATGCTGATGGTTGACGATACGAATCGTGATACCCGGAATCGGTTTCCCCAGCTCTGTAAAGCTGACGGTTCCTGTCTCACGTGCCTCCGCTGGTCTTAGCTGCTCTGTCAGCGACGTTTCCTCAAAGGTCAGAACCCCGCTGTTTTCATCTCCCCGCTCAATCGCAAAAGAGAAGACAACGGCTGATGAGATTTCAGACATGCCGAAAGCCGGTCTGATGACGTCTCCCTTTAAGCCGTGCGGAGCGAGCAGGTGTAAAAACCGGTGAATTGTCTTCGGTACGACCGCTTCTGCCCCATTGATCATGCACGTCATGGCAGAAAGATCCCATGATCCTGAAGAAATGTCTTTCTCATAATCATTGATCATCGCAAATGCGAAGTTAGGTGCCCACGTCTTCGTTGCACGATAGCGGTCCATCCAGTCAAGCCAGCGCAGCGGCTGAGCGATGAAGTCATCTGTCCTTGCCCGAATCTGTTCACAGCCTGTGTACACATTGACAAGGTGGAACATCACAATGCCGCCAATATGATCTAATGGCATCCAGTCTAACGAGACATCCTCTTGTGTAAACTGATTGGCTGCCACTGTCCCTTTGACATTCGCCAGCACACTTCTATGAGAATGCTCTACGCATTTAGGCATCCCCGTACTTCCAGACGTTAAGATAAAAAAGACTGAATCATCAGGCGTGACTGGATGTGCTTCTAGATCTCTTTCTAAAGTGAGCATCGGTTCAACGGCTGCCACACGTAATTGATCTGTATGCCACAGTAAAGCTAAGCCTTGCACCTCATCAATCAGCGAGTCATCCGTGAGAATGAGCGGGTGTTCCAGCAGGTTCCAAGCGTGATGAAGCTTCTTCACTGAGGCATTCATTTCCCGATAGGTCGGGGCTGCCGATACAAGTGTTGGGACAAATCCGCCTAACACACATGCCCAAAAGGCCGTGACCATCGCATGATTCGATGAAAATTGAAAGAAGACAGGATCACCTGGCTCAAGCCCTAGTGCCCTTAAACCCGTCAGAACCCGTTCGGCATCCTCCTTTAACTGTGCGTAGGATTGCGTGAGTTCATTTTCACTATTGATGATATAAGTCAGCCCGTTTGTCGTTTTGGCTGCCTCAGTTAGAGCGTCCTGCAAGGTTTGAGCTCCTGCACTAACATCTATATCCCCCCCATAGGAAATGGCTGGGGGCATGTCCGCTAAAATAGGCGAAGCCATTTGCGTCTGTATCCATTCAACTGCGGCCTCCTGCTCCATGTGATGGTCGAGAAATAAATGAGAGAGGTGATATGGCCGAGGTCGAATGGTTTTTTCACGAGAAAAAACAGCGAAGCGTTCGATTTCGTTGGTTTGTAAAATGGTTTTCTGTACATCTTGTAAAATCGTATCCATTGATTCATGTACATTCGATTGATTGATGGTTGATGGTTTCATATGAGTTCCTTTCCTTTTTTGTCAGGCAGGGCTGCCAGTGTGCACCCCTGCCTAATCTAAAGTTTACAAGACTGCTTCTCTATTTTTATGATGGACTATCTTTTGGATCAGCTGTGCATTTTGAGCGGCACATTCTTTGTTTTTGAACATGTCAGCGTGCTGACCATAGCCTTGATATTGTCGATAAGCGCCGGTCGTCGCAGCTTCCCAATTTTCCATCCAGTCTGGTATCGCAATTTGCTCTTCGGATTGGATGAAGTCAATGTCTGCTTGTATCTCTCCTTGGTTCACCCCCTTAACAAAAGTTTCATAGTAGGCTCTCGTTTTTTGAGCCAGCGCGTCTTGGATGAGCTCCGCTTGGGCAAGTTCACTTTGCTGCGACTGATGGACGATCGCTGCTATATCGTCATCAATGGATCGTCCTTCTAAATCACTTTCTCCTATTTTCTTATAGGAATCGATCATGATGACCTTTTCGACGGTCCGCCCTGCTTGTTCGAGCGATTGAACAAGCTCAAAGGCTAGGTAGCACCCGCCAGAGTATCCCATCAAAGTCAGCGGTCCTTCAGGCTGAAGGTGCTGGATATGCTGAACATATTGCGAAATTCGATGATCGGCTTCAATAAAGTCAAAGGCGATCAAACGAACACCATCAAGCGTTTTTGCGGCTTCCTGATAAATAAAGCCATAGCCTGGTAATGGCGGGAGAGCAAAGACTGTTGGCGTTTGAGATTCATTGAATACAAGATAGCCTGCGGCTTCCTGATCCTGCTGTTGAATATAACGGCTGATTGCTTCAATGGTAGGCGTCTCAAACAGCAAATGAATGGGCACCTGAACATCGAATTCCTTCGACACCTTGGATAAAAGCGACATCGCTTTTAATGAATGCCCGCCAAGCTCAAAGAAATGGTCATCTGTGCTGATATCATCTCTTTCAAGCACTTCCCTCCACATCACAAGCAACTTTTGTTCTACCTCATTTACTGGAAGCTTCACATGGCGGTTTCCTTGAGGCGCCTCTGGCTTTGGCAGCTGACGTTTATCAACCTTTCCATTTGGCGTAAGCGGCATTTTCTCAAGTCTGATCAGCTCATGAGGCTGCATGTAAGCCGGAAGTTTTTCCTTCAGCCCTGACTTGATCACATCGAGTTTGTCCTTCCACTCCTCCTCACACGTCATATAGGCGAGCAGCCTTGTATGCTGCGTGTTATGCTGATCAGCTATAAGGGCAGCTTGCTTTACGCCTGGATGCATGAGAAGGTGGGCTTCAATTTCTGTCAGCTCAATTCGATGACCACGAATTTTCACCTGGTCATCCACTCTGCCTGCATACTCAATCAAACCGTCTGCTCGAAAATAGGCCAAGTCTCCCGTACGATACAGCCTTTCTCCCGCAGCAAATGGATGGGCGATAAAGGCTTGTTTTGTCAGATCAGGACGATTCAAATACCCCTTCGCAAGCCCTTTTCCGCTCAGGCATAGTTCTCCGACCATTCCAATCGGCTGAAGCTGTCCGTGCGGGCTCAATATATAAGCACCCGTCTGGTTGAGCGGCTTTCCGATTGGAATCGAACGCGTCTCTACCGGCAGAGCCTCATCTACTGGATAATAGGTGGCGAAGACCGTTGATTCGGTTGGACCGTAGACATTGATCAGTCTGGCTTTCCCCATGACATCAAAGGCTTTCCTCACATGCTGTACCGATGCCCGCTCTCCTCCGAACAGCACCTTGCGCACACTGCGCATCCAGTCGGTTTCTTCATCAACGAGGAGATTAAATAATGCCGTCGGAACAAACATGACAGAAATGTTTTCCCTTTTAATCAACCCCGTCAGCTCGCCCATGTTTAAAATGGTCTCTTTTTTCGGCAAGACAAGCTTTGCTCCGTTTAAAAGTGCGCCATATACATCAAATGTAAAGCCATCAAATACACTGTTGGATAGTGACAGCAGTGTATCTGTTTCTGAAATGGTTAAGTAGTTCGTATTTTTGACCACCCGGGCAATATTGGAATGGGTCGTCATGATGCCTTTTGGCTGACCTGTTGTACCAGATGTATACATGATGTAAGCCGTATCGTGTAAGCCTGCTTCTAGCAGAAGATTCTCTGAGCTCATCAGTGAAATTTCCTGATCATCCGCAAACAGATACGTACCATCAAACGCAAGTGCCTTCGCCTGACCGATAAAGGATGAGTGAGTCAGAAGATGCGTTGCCCCGCTGTCTTTAAGCATGTATTGAATGCGGCTTTCTGGATAATCGGGATCAATTGGCACATAGATTGCGCCTGCTTTTAAGACAGCCAGCAGGCTGACAATAAGTTTAGGCGTGCGGTCGGCTAAAATGGCGATGACCGTTTGATGCGTGACCCCATTTTTTTGCAAATGCCTTGCCAATCGATTGGCTTGTTCATTCAGCTCCGCATATGTCATCGTGTGCTCACCTGCTGATAATGCCACTGCATTCGGCTGTTTGCGGACATTATGCTCAAACCATTTCGACAAATACAGCTGGTCATGCTCAAGCTCAGGCGCATTCCATTCCTCAAGAATCAGCTGCTTTTCCTGTTTCGTGACGAGTGTAAGTGTATGAACCGATTGATCAGGATGCTTGATCGCCTCGCTCATCAATAGACTCAGCTGCTCCTTTAACCGGTGGACAAATTGAGGATCAAATGCTTTTTGGTTAAAGGCCAGCTTCAATTGCAATTGTTCTCCTGGTGATGCCAGCAAATTGAGATCATAGTTCGATTTTTCATACACATTCATGTTTTCCACAGTAAACCCTAATCGCGCCTCTTGCTCGTCCTTCTTTGCGGCTGGGACGTTTTCAAACACGACAATATGATCAATGAGTGGCTGCTGACCTGTCTTTGCCTGAATATCATAAATCGGAATATATTGGTGCGGCTCGGCTGCAAGAGACTGCTGCTGAGTCTCTGATAGAAGAGAACGGAATGTCATGTCATCTGTCAGCTGAATTCTTCTTGGGATGACATTGATGAACAAGCCAACCATTCTGTCAACACCAGCCAAATCTGCCGGACGTCCCGACACAACCGTGCCAAACAACACATCATTTGAACGCTGATATCTGCTCAACAGAATTGACCACACCGATTGAAGCACGCTGCTTAACGTGGCATTTTGCTGCAACGCTAACTCTGATAAAGCAGCCGTTTCTTCTTTGCTCATCGACCATTCCATTTCGCCTAATTCATGTTCATTCGTTTGTTTTCTCTGTTCTTTAAAGGTTGATTGTCCATCAAACCCGGCTAATGATTGCTGCCAATATTGAAGTGATGCTTGTTTATCTTGTTTTTCCAGCCATTGAATATATTCTTTGTATGGTTTAACCGGTTCCAGCTTGTAAGGGACGTCATGCAAAAGTGCATGATAAATTGCAAATAACTCCTGCACCACAAGCCCAAAGCACCAGCCATCAAGGAGGATATGGTGATAGCTCCATATCCAGCGATAGCTGGCAGGACCCGTTTGGAAAACGGATGCCCGCATGAGAGAATCCTTCGAGAGATCAAATCCTCTCAGCTGATCCTGTTGTTTAAATGTCTCAATACGTACAAGCTGTTCGTCTTCAGAAAGATCCTGCATGTCCACCACATCAAGCGTAAAAGGGCGTTTCTTCAGCACAACTTGGACAGGGCGCTTCACTTTTTCGTGGAGAAATACGGTACGAAAAATATCGTACCGTTCCACGATGACATTCATGCTTTTCTCAAGTAAGTCATGACGCAGTGTGCCCTTTACGTTCATATCCATTTGCTCTACATAAAAGCCCTTTTCTTGATGATGGAGGGTATGAAACAGCATTCCTTCTTGCATCGGTGACAGATAATACATGTCTTGAACTTGATCCCTTTTAAATGAACTCATCTATTTCATCCTCCCTTCCCGTTTGTATGACTGATCTCGTGTTGTTAGGTCAATTTTTCCTCAAGCATGTCAAAAATGTCGTCCATTTCATCCATTTCAAGATCAGCCGCAGAGAAGTCACTTGGCGTAAATTCTCTTTCGTGCTGCGCTAAACAATGGGTAATGATGGATTGGATTTTTTCTTTCAACAATGCCATGAACTGCTGTATCGTTTGTTCTTCATATTCATCTGTACAATAGGAACACGACAACATGAATCGATTGTGTTGAACAAGACCACTGAGGTTCAGCTTATAGACAGCTTCTGAATCAGGGCTTGCTTGTCGTCCCATATCATAGGTGGACGGTCCAAAGAGTTCTGTCGTCACTTCCTGATCGATCTGCCCAAGATAGTTCAAGCTGATTTCAGGATGTACGTGCTGTCCTGACGGCTCAGTGGCTGTCATGTATTTCAAAATCCCGTAGCCAATTCCTTTATTTGGCACACGCCGCAGCATCTCTTTCGTTCCTTTAATAGCATCAGCTATGGTCTGATCCGGCTTTGCTTCAAGAACAACTGGATACATACTCGTAAACCAGCCAACCGTGCGGGAGACATCCAGCCCTGATAAAATATCCTCTCTTCCATGACCTTCAAGTTGCACATGTACATGGGACTTCCCTGTCCACTCCTGAACGGCAAGCCCGAGAGCACATAGAAGAATATCATTCATTTCCGTTGTGTACGGTAGATGAATATCGGTTAAGAGATGCTCGGTTTCGGACTCTGAAAGCTGCATCTGTACTGCTTTTGTTTGAGCAACTTTTCTTTTCGTTACTTCATGATCAACAGGTAAAGTGGTCAATGGCAGAGTGTCAATCTCTGTCCAGTACTCACTTTGGCTTTTTAACGGCTTGGACTGTGCGTATCGTTCGATTGCCTCTGCCCATTCTTTAAAGGAATGGGTTTTTGGCGGAAGGACGAGCGTTTGTCCTTGAGCTGCCTGCTGATAAAGAGACATAAAATCCTCTAGTAAAATTCGGCATGAGACACCGTCAATGACAAGATGGTGTGTCACGATGAGTAAGTGATCGCCATCTTTTGCACGGAAACAAATCACTTTCATGAGTGGACCTGTTTCGAGGTTCAGCTGACGCTGATACTCGTTGGCATATGTGGAAATGGCCTTTTTCACGTCGTGCTCTTTAGAGACATCATGAGAAATAATCGCAATCGATTCCCTGAGCTCCCGCTGATTGTATTGCAGAATGTCATCATGCTCCTGCCTGTATACCATACGCAGTGCATCATGATGTGAAAGTAATTTCTGCATCACTTGTTCTGTAATCGAAAGGTCAAATCCGTTTGGCGCATGAAGCATCATCGAGAGATTCCAATGGTGCTGGTCACTGAATGCTCGCTCAAAGAACCAGCGTTGAATTGGAGTCAAAATGACTTCCCCTTCAACTGGTGATTGGTCGGCTGTCATTTGATCGGCTTCTTCGATATATGGGCGCAGCTCCGCAATCGTTGGATATTGGAATAGTAGCTTCATATCGAGCTTCCAGCCCGCTTGTGTGAGTCTGCTTGCCATTTGGATGCCTTTAATTGAGTCTCCACCAAGGAAGAAGAAGTGGTCGTGAATGCCGACTTGGCTCACGCCAAGGACATCTGCCCAAATATCGCAAAGCAGTGTTTCAACTTCGTCTCTTGGCGCTTCGTATGCCGTTTGGTTTGCTTCCATATCAGGCGCTGGCAATGCTTTTAGATCGACTTTGCCATTTGCCGTCATCGGCAGTTGGTTAAGCTTGATGATGGATGATGGCACCATATAGTCTGGCAACGTTCGTTTTAGACTTTCTTTCAGGTCGGTCGTTTCTTCATCGGTGATGACATATGCCACAAGCGAATCTTGTTCGCTGGCATCTTTGACCGTTGTCACGACTGCTTCTTTGACTTCCGCCAGCGCAAGGAGCTGCGCCTCAACTTCTGACAGTTCAATACGGAAGCCTCGGATGTTGACCTGATGGTCTTTTCTGCCGAGGTAAATCAGCTCACCATCCTCTGTCCATTTCACCAAGTCGCCTGTACGGTACATGCGCTCGCCTGGATAAAATGGATCTGGGACAAATCGTTTCTCTGTTTCCTCTGGAAGATTCCAGTACCCTCTTGCCAGTCCTTTTCCTGCGATCACGAGCTCACCCGGTACGCCTGGCGGCGAGAGGTCGTATAACGAACCCATGATGTAGAAACGAGTATTGGCAATCGCTGTTCCGATCGGAAGTGTGCCTTGATCTGGGTTGATGATCCCGCTGGTCGCTACGACTGTGTTTTCTGTTGGGCCATAGTTATTGACGAGTTTATATGGAACAGGCTTTACCTGTTTCAGCTTGTCTCCGCCAGTCAGTAGGTAGCGCAGTGAATGATTGTCCATTGACATAAACTGCTCGCATAACTGGGTCGGCAGGAACGCAATGGTGATCCCTTTTTCATTGAAATACGTATTGAGCTTGATCATATCGAGACGAATCGCTTCATCGATGATGTGCAGCTCTGCGCCGGCGATCCATGACGGGAACATTTCCCAAATGGAGGCGTCAAAGCCAAAGCCGGCATATTTGGCGGTTCGATCCGCATTTGTCACTTGGAAGGCATCATTGTGCCAGAAAGCAAGATTGACAAGGGACTGGTGCTCGACCATGACACCCTTCGGCTGTCCAGTCGTTCCCGATGTGTAAATCATATAGGCGAGATCTGTTGGTTTCACATGTACCTGAATTTCTTGTGCTTCTCCTTCTACGGCATCTTCTATTTGCAGAACATGACCTGTGAAAGAAGTTGGTGCAGTCAGTCCTTTTTGCATCAGAAGCACCTCTGCCTCGCAGTCCTCTAGCATGTACGCAATACGCTGAGCCGGATAATCCGCATCAATTGGAACGAATGCCGCACCTGCCTTCAGGACGCCAAGGACGGCTGCCGTCATGTCAAGCGATGGACGGGTGAGAATGCCGACGCGATCTCCGGGTTTTGTGCCAAGAGAGATCAATTTCTGAGCAACTACATTCGCCCGATTGTTCAGTTCCTCATATGTCCAGCTCGTTCCGCAGAAGGTCGCCGCCTTTTGGTGAGGCGCTTTGTGCGCATTAGCTCCAATTAGTTCATGGATCGTTTGATCTGACGGAACGTCTAGGACAGGACCTGACCATTCATTGATCAGTTCTCGTTTTTCCTCTTCAGTTAAGATCGATAGCGCTGAAATTGGCTGATTGAGCTTAGCCAGCATTTCGTCTATGATTTGTTCAAAATATTGACTCCAACGCTGAATGGTCTTCTTTTTAAACAGTGCCGCTGCATACTCAAAACGCAGGCCCACTTGGTCTTTTTCTTCAAATACACCGAGCGTTACATCAAATTTTGCTTGAACTGTCTCTTGCTGTTTTTGCGAAAGCTTGAGTCCATCCAGATCCGGTAACGTCAGATCTCGGTCATCCGTTGTCAGCATGACACTAAACAATGGATTGCGGCTCGTGTCTTTCGGAAGATCTAACTGTGCCACCAATTCCTCAAACGGGAAATCTTGATGTTCATGGGCTGATAGGCTGCGATCTTTCATTTTTTCAAGCAATTGTGCTGTCGTTTCCTCCAGCTGCACTTCATGTCGAAGAGCCAGTGTATTCACAAACATGCCCGGAACCCGTTCCATTGAAGCATGCGTACGTCCTGCTGTCACAGCGCCTATAACGATATCTGTCTGCCCAGTTAAATTGGAAAGGAAAATGGCAAATGCCGTTTGCATGACCATGTTCAAGCTTACACCTTTTTCAGCCATGAGCGTTTTAATGGACTGCACCTTTTCAGCAGATAACCATCTGTCGACTCGGTCTCCTTCAAATGACTGAACATGAGGGCGCGGAAAATCAAGTGGCAGCGCCAAATCTTCAGGCGGCTGAGCGTATTGCTCTAGCCAATATTGACGCTGTTTCTCGAGCAGCGCTTGCTGCTTTTCTTCCTGCTGCCATACCGCATAATCCTTGTAGTGCAGCTGAACTGGCGGTAATGTCTTTTTCTCATACAACTCTGCCAATTCTTGAATGAGCAAACTGCGTGTGACACCATCTGCGATGATATGGTGCATATCCATCATGAACACATATTCTTCATTAGAAAGCTTCGCCACCTTTGCCCTCATTAATGGTGCTTGATGTAATGAGAATGGGGTGATGAATGCGTCTATGACAGGTTGTTCATGACCTCTCTCTACTTCAACAACCTCTAACGTAAACGGCATTCGGCGATAGACTTTTTGAACTGGTACGCCGTCAATTTCTACAAAGGCTGTCCGCAATGATTCATGTCGTTCGATCAAGGCTTGCAGCGCTTCTTCTAGCAGCTTCACATCAAGGCTGCCTTCCATCATCAAAACAGCTGGCATATGGTAAGTAACTGCTTCTGGATGCAGCTGCTGTAACACATACATCCGCTTTTGAGCGGAAGAGACAGGATAGAAATCTTGCTTCTCCGCCGGATGAATGGATGTGATGTCCGAAGAATCCACTTCTTCCAAATAGGCTGCCATCGCCCGTATCGTTGGCTTTTCAAAAAGGACTTTGAGCGGCACATGCTTGTTCAGCTTGGCTTGTACCTTCGAAATGAGCACCATGCCTTTGAGAGAATGACCTCCCAATTCAAAGAAGTGATCATGAACACCTATTTGTTCAACCCCAAGTACTTCTGACCAAATGTCACACAGCGACTGCTCAAGTGCCGTTTCTGGTGCTGCATGCACCGCGCGGTTCATATGCACCTCGTGCGGAAGCGGCATAGACTTCGCATCTACCTTTCCGTTTTGTGTGAGCGGAATGTGGTCGACTTTGACAAAGTACGTTGGAATCATATAATCCGGCAGTGTCTCCGCAAGCTTTTCTCTAAACGTCAGTGTTCCAATTGGCTCAGGCGCTGTGTAATAGAGTGCAAGCTCCGGTAAACGGGACATGTGAATTACTTTGACATACACCTCTTGAATGGATAATCGTGCACGCGCGGCATGCTCAATTTCCTGTTTCTCAATACGATAACCGCGGATTTTCACTTGATCATCTATTCTTCCGAGAAACTCAATGTCTCCATTTGCATGCTGTCTGACCAAATCCCCTGTGCGATACATTCGCTCCTGAGGATAATATGGATTTTCAAGAAAACGCTCTGCTGTTAATTCAGGCTGATTCAAATACCCTCTCGATACACCTTCCCCCGATATATAAAGCTCTCCAGGTGCGCCATAAGGGACAAGGCGCTGCTGACGATTGAGTGCGAGCGCTCTTGTGTGAGCAATTGGCTGCCCGATCACAGAGCGATCCATCAAAGCGCCTAGCTCTTGCGGTGTGATCAGCTTGGTCACAGTCCCAATAGTTGTCTCTGTCGGGCCATAGTGGTTCATCACTGCCACACATGGGTGCTGCTCCATAAACGTTTCAACATCCTCAGAGACAATCGGTTCCCCTCCAAGTATCACAAGGCGTAAAGCATTAAATGCATGATCCTTCGAATCTGCCATCATATGAAATAAGGATGGTGTCATTTTGATATACGTCAGCTCTTGTTCATCAATCAAACGCATAAGACGCACCGGGTCTGTATACACATCTTCACGAGGCACATAGAGTGTCCCCCCTGCTTTTAAAACAGGGAAAATGCTTGTGTAACCGAGATCGTATGCATAAGAAGAAAGCAGTGCCGTCCGATCGCATTCTTGCAATGTCACCTCATTTGTCAGCCAGTTGACATAGTGTGATAGATTACGATGCGTGAGCTGTACACCCTTCGGCTTCCCTGTTGTACCAGATGTGTATATTACATAAGCGAGCTGATCGGCTGAGCCTTCCGGCAGATCTAGCGAGCGGCTTTGCTGCACTGCTTTTTCAACCTGCACCACCTGAATCGACTTGTGATCTTGATAGGAACCTGCAAGAGACTCATTTGTCACGATCACTTGTGCACCTGAATCTTCTAATGTGTAACGGATACGTTCCGCAGGGAAGGCCGGATCAATTGGTACAAATGCACCACCTGCTTTCATCACACCAAGCATTGAGACGATGACATAGACAGAGCGGTCAAGAATCAGTGCTACAGTCTTTTCTTTCTCGACGCCTCGCACCTTCAGTTCACTGCCAAGCGCATTTGCCATGTCTTCCAGCTCGCGGTAAGTGAGCTTCCGTTGATCATCCATCACCGCAATGGCATCTGGTGTTTCCTTTACCTGACGCGAAAATTGGACATGGAAGGGCTCATGACGATTCGATTGCACTTCGTCTTTTTTCTCCAATCGCTCTATTTGCTCATGCTGATCAAGGATACGGAGCAAGCCGATCTGTTCATCCGGGTGTTGGACCGCTTCACGAATAATCGCTAGAAGATGAGTTCCGAACCTGCGGACCGTCTCTTCTTTAAATAATGCCGCTGCATAGTCAAAGCTCAGCTTTAATGCTCCCTCTCGTTCAAATGCTTCTAGAGACAAGTCAAATTTGACAGAGTGATGCTGAATGGCATAAGGCGAAATGTGCAGATCGCCGAGCTTTAGCGCCGGAACCTCCATGTTCTGCATGTTAAATGACACGCTAAAGAGCGGGCTTCGGGTTGTATCACGATCTAGCGGAAGACGTGCAATTAACTCTTCGAGTGGATAGCTTTGATGAGCAAAAGCGTCAACACTCGTTTCTTTTATTTCTTCAAGCAGCTGTAAAAATGTCTTCGTTTGTTCTGGTTTTCCGCGCATCGCAACAGTGTTGATAAACATCCCCGGCATGTCCTGTATATCAGGGTGTGTCCGTCCTGCAACAGGGGAACCAACGATGATATCTTCCTGGCCGCTATAGGTGGCAAGCAGCACTTGAAAGGCAGATAACAAGAACATGTACATGGTCGTATCTGTTTTCTGAAGCAATTCATGAATCCGCTGAGTCGTCGCTTGATCACAGCCAAACATGAATCGTTCTCCGTAAAAATAACGTTCCGCTGGACGCGGATAATCAGTTGGCAGCTCTAATACCGGTAAGTCTCCTTCGAATTGCTTCAACCAATATGCTTCATGCTCCTTCTGTTTCTCCGTCTCTTCTTCACTTAACTGCCAGACAGCGTAATCTTTATAATGAATGGCTCTTTCTGCAAGAGCTTCTCCATCATAGGCCTTCGCCAAATCTTGAATGAACGTCTTCATGGAGCTGCCATCTGTAATGAGATGATGTGCTTCCAAGACGAGAAGATGACGGTTCTCACTGACCTTCAACAACTGAGCTCGCAATAGAGGCGCAGCTGTTAAATCAAATGGTGTTTGACGTTCAGAAAGGAATGCCTCTGCCTCTTCTTCTTTGATGTCATGAACGGGAAGGTCAAATGCAGTCCATTCATTCACCCTTTGGACGATGTCTTCTCCATTTATATGAAAACTCGTTCTTAAGATTTCATGCGTTTGGATCAACTGATCAAACGCTGATCTGAGCCGCTGATATTCGAGTGCCCCTTCAAGCGTTAAGACGATCGGAATATGATAATTCGTGCTGTCAGGTTCGAGTGTCTGCAAAATGTATAAACGGCGCTGAGCTGGTGATACCGGATATTCGTCCGCCTGCTCTGCTGGTAAGATGGGATGTCCTTTTTCTTCTTGACCATCCTGATCGATATATGCCGCTAATGAACGAATCGTCGGCTTCTCAAAAATCACTTGAATCGGTACTTCCTTTTGAAGCACCTCTTGAATTTTCGCGGACATCATCATTGCTTTGAGAGAGTGCCCGCCAGCCATGAAGAAATGTTCATCTACTCCTACCGTTTTCCCAAGGAGCTCCTCCCAAATTTGAGCAAGTGCCTTTTCTGTCTCCGTCTCAGGCGAAATGATTTCCTTTTTCTCCTGATGCGCTTCGTCCGGCTTTGGTAAAGCTTTTCGATCTACCTTCCCGTTCGATGTGAGCGTAAAAGCATCCAGCTTCATCACATGGTGCGGCACCATATAAGCTGGCAGCTCTTGATTGAATAAATCCCGCACCTCTTCTTCTGTCATTGTCCCTGTGAAGTAAGCGGTGATTTCCTTTTCATCTGAGGAAAACGAATGGACAAGCACAACCGCATCATCTATGCCCGCTTTTTGCTGAAGCACTGTTTCAATTTCACCAAGCTCAATACGGAAGCCTCGAATTTTCACCTGATCATCTGTCCGGCCGAGGAATTCGATCTGGCCATCCGCGCCATATCTAGCCAAATCCCCTGTTCGATACAAACGGCCTGACGGCTTAAAAGGATCTGCCATGAACACTTGATTGGTCAAATCCGGACGATGGAGATACCCTCTTGCGACACCATCTCCGCCAACATACAGCTCTCCTGGCGCTCCAATTGGCTGCAATCTTTGATCATCATCTAAAATATAAGCCGACGAATGGTTGATCGGCTGACCAATTGGGATCGGACCCGTTTCATCTCCTCTTACTTCGTAAATGGTCGAGATGGTTGTATTTTCAGTTGGACCATAGGCATTCAGTAAAACAAGTGCTGGATGATGCTGTTTCACAAGCTCCGCACTCTTCACATTGATGACGTCACCGCCTGTAATTAATGTGGTTAATCCTTCGAACATTTGCGGCCGCTGCTGAGCGAGCTGATTAAATAATCCAGTTGTTAAAAAGAGCGCCGTCAACTGATGTGTTTGGATAAATTGTTCGAATCGATGAATATCCAATAAAGTATCACGGTCAACAGGATAAAGCGTCGCCCCATTTAGCAGCGTGGTAAATATCTCAAAGGTAATAGCATCAAAGCTGACGGCCCCTGTATGCGCCATACGATCCGACTTGGTCAAGCCTAATTTCTCCTGAGAGCAAGCCAATCTCACAATATGCTGATGCTCAATTTGAACCCCTTTGGGCTGTCCAGTTGATCCTGATGTATACATGATATACGCCAATTGAGATGGAGACGTCCGGACTGAGAAATCCACGTGTGAGCGATGAGGCATGCTGGTCACATGTACAGCCTTGATATGTTCATCAACTGGCGGCTGATTGTCAGCATGCAGCAAAATGGATGCGCCGCTGTCTTCAAGCATCCATCGGATTCTCTCCTCAGGCTGGGAAGGATCAATCGGCACATAAGCTGCCCCTGCGTGCAGAACTGCTAAAATGGCGATCACCGCATCTGCTGATCGGTTCATATACACCGCGACAGCATCTCCGGGCTGTACGCCGTTTTCAACAAGACTGCCGGCTAAACGACGGATTTCTTGTCCAAGCTCCTCGTACGTGAATGTTCGATCGCCTTCAACTAATGCCAGATGGTCAGGCTGCGCCTTCATACGTTCATTAAGCAGCTCAGGAATAGACAGATGCTTCGGATAATCTCGCTCTGTCTGATTCCAAGCTTCAATCTGCTGCTTCTCCTCTTCTGTGATACATGTCACTTCATGAAGGCGTACATCAGGGTTCTGGATGATTTGCTTCATGAGATTGGTCAGATGTTTTGATATGTTTTCAATGATCTTTTCTTCAAAAGCTATGGCGTTGTATTTGATTTTCAATGTCCACGTTTCACCTGGATAAACAAGGACATTTAGGTCGAAATTCGTTTGTTCAAATCCGTCCTTTACATCAATGGAAAAACCAAGCCGTGCAGACATGGTATCACCAGACAGCTCCTGATCTAAAGGATAGTTCTCAAACCCAACCAAATGATCAAAGAGCTGCCCTCCAGCAGCTGTCTTTTGCTGAATGTCATAAAGCGGCATAAAATCATAGTTTTCCGCTTCCAGTGCATGCTGCTGAACCTTTTGAAACAACTGTTTGAACGTCTGCCCCTGATCCAATGTCACTCGAACGGGTATCGTATTGATAAACAGCCCTGCCATGCGCTCAATTCCAGATACACTTGGAGGTCTGCCCGATACAACGGTGCCGAATGTGACATCATCAGCTGCATGATAGGTGCCTAATAGAACAGACCAGACAGCCTGAAACAGGTTCGGGGCTGTCACTTGGCATTTTCTTGCTACATTTTGAATGGCTTGTACCGTTTGAGCATCCCATGTAAACGTCCATTCCTGATGGTCGTATTGTCCGTTCGCTTCATTTTGCTGCAGCAGCCCTTGATGCTGAACCGCTCCATCTAGACGCTCCTGCCAATAACTTTCCGCTTCTTGTTTATTTTGCTTTCCAAGCCACTGGATATAATCTGCATAAGGCTTTCCCTGTGAGCGATCCGGCGTTCGATCGTTCCGAAAAGATTCATAGTAATGAAACAGTTTTTTCATTAAAACACCCATGGACCAACCATCCATGATGATGTGATGGTTGCTCCAAATTAGATGCCAGTTTGTTTCATTTAGTTGAAAAACAGCGACCTTCAATAACAGATCATTTGTTAAGTGAAATCCTTGCTTTCTCACTTGCTTTTTATATTGACCCAATACCTTTTGCTGCTCTTGATGATTCAGATGAGATAGATTCTCTCGATACACATCTAGATGACGTTCAGCCAGTACAACCTGACGAGGCTTTTGCAATTGTTGATAGACAAAGGCTGTACGGAGAATGTCATATGTCCGTATGAGCTCATTGAGACTTTTTTCAAAAAGAGCGAGATCAAACTCTCCGCTTATTCCAAGCTCAAGCTGTGTGAAATAAGAGGAGGAATTAGGGTCTAGCATGGCATGATACAGCATGCCCTCCTGCATGGGTGTTAAAGGATATACCTTCTGAATCTTCTGCTTGCTCATATGTCCACCTCTTCGTTTGCTTAAAATATATCCATTAGCTTTTCAAGTTCATCCATCGTGAGATCTTCATCCCCTACATCACTAGGTGTCATCTGGGTTTCCTCCTGTGATACGCAATGTGAAATCAGCGCCCTCACATTCTTTTCAAGAAGATCCTTGAATTGTTCCATCGTACGTTCTTCAAATTCAAGTTGATGATAAGAAATCGTCACATGGAACATGGCTTGTTCGACGAATCCCACAATATCAAGTGCATGAGGTTTCTCTGATTCAGGACTCAGCGATTGTCCTGGATGCCACGTTGAGCGGCTTAACTCACCGCTGATCTGTTCATCAAACTGACCAAGATAGTTAAAGCTGATATCTGGCGCGAGATCAAATGAGATATCGTCCTTCATCTTGTCAGGGGTTAAATATTTTAATATGCCATAGCCGATTCCCTTGTTCGGAATGTGCCTGAGTTCCTCTTTTAAATGCTTGATCTGATAAGAAAGATCGTCTGCATGCGACATATCCAGTAACACAGGATACATACTTGTAAACCAGCCAATCGTCCGTGATACATTGATTGCAGGGAGGATGTTCTCTCTCCCGTGTCCTTCAAGATGAATAAAGTGTCTGTCTTCACCTGTCCACTCTTTCATGGACAATCCAAGTGCTGTCAGCAAAATATCATTGATGTCTGTTTGATATGCTTCATGTACATCTGTCAGCAGACTGCGTGTTTCCTCCTCAGACAATGTAAAACGAATGGTCTGTGTATGAAGCATCCGCTGATCTTCTGTCACATAATCCTTTTGAATCGGTGTAACGGAATGCGCAAGTACCTTTTTCCAATAGGCTCTTTCCGACAGCAACTCATCTGACATCGCGTATTCCGTCAGCTTCTGGGCATATTCTTGGAAAGAGTGTGTTTTTTCAGGAAGTGTCAGGATTTCCCCGCGCTTCGACTGTTCATAAAGAGCCATAAAATCTTCAAGGAAAATACGCCATGACACACCATCGATGACAAGATGATGTACAGCGAGCAGTAAATGATCCCCTTGATCCGTTCGGAAAATAGCTGGCTTTACTAAAGGTCCTTCTGCTAGCGATATACTCGCCTGCACTTCATTTGCCAGCTTTTCTACCTGCAGGATTTGCTCCGACAGTTCCCCTCGTACTTCCATTACATCAACAGCCACCAAGTTTTCTTCGATTTTTCGATGACGCTGGATCACGCGTCCTTCTTCAATCGGATACACCATTCGCAAGGCATCGTGATGGATCATAAGCTGCTCCAACACTTGCTGAGCGATGGTTTCATCCAAACCATTTGGCGCTTGGAGCATAACCGATTGGTTCCAATGGTGCTGACTCGTAAAGTTTCGCTCAAAGAACCAGCGCTGAATCGGTGTGAAAATGACTTCCCCTTCGACAGGTGACTGGTCGGCTGTCAGTTGATCAGCTTCTTCGATATATGGGCGTAGCTCTGCAATCGTTGGGTACTGGAATAGTAGTTTCATATCGAGCTTCCAGCCCGCTTGTGTGAGTCTGCTTGCCATTTGAATGCCTTTAATCGAATCTCCGCCAAGGAAGAAGAAGTGATCGTGAATGCCGACTTGGCTCACGCCAAGTACGTCTTCCCAAATGCCGCATAGAAGCGTTTCGACTTCGTCTCTTGGCGCTTCGTAAGCCGTTTGGTTGGCTTCCATATCTGGTGTTGGCAATGCTTTCAGATCGACTTTGCCATTTGCCGTCATCGGCAGTTGGTCTAGCTTGATGATCCATGAAGGCACCATATAGTCTGGCAACGTGCGTTTTAAGCTTTCTTTTAAGTCTTCTGTTTCATTCTCCGTGATGACATATGCGGCAAGGGCGTCTTGATCGCTTGCATCTTTCACCGTTGTCACGACTGCTTCTTTGACTGAATCCAGCTCAAGAAGCTGAGCTTCAATTTCTGATAGCTCAATCCGGAAGCCTCGGATATTGACCTGATGGTCTTTTCTGCCGTGATAGATCAGCTCGCCATCCTCTGTCCATTTCACTAAGTCGCCTGTGCGATACATGCGCTCACCTGGATAAAATGGATCTGGGACAAATCGTTTATCTGTTTCCTCCGGAAGATTCCAGTACCCCCTAGCCAGTCCTTTTCCTGCGATCACAAGCTCACCCGGTACGCCTGGCGGCGAGAGGTCATATAACGAACCCATAATGTAAAAACGTGTATTGGCAATCGCTGTTCCGATTGGAAGCGTTCCTTGATCTGGATTGATAATCCCGCTTGTCGCCACGACTGTATTTTCCGTCGGACCGTAGTTATTCACGAGTTTATATGGAACAGGCTTTATCTGTTTCAGCTTATCTCCGCCTGTTAGTAAGTAACGCAGAGAATGATTGTCCATTGACATAAACTGCTCGCATAACTGGGTCGGCAGGAACGCAATGGTGATACCTTCTTGATTGAAATACGCATTGAGCTTGATCATATCGAGACGAATCGCTTCATCGATGATGTGCAGCTCTGCGCCGGCGATCCATGACGGGAACATTTCCCAAATGGAGGCATCAAAGCCAAAGCCGGCATATTTGGCGGTTCGATCTGCATTGGTCACTTGGAAGGCATCATTGTGCCAAAACGCTAGGTTTACAAGGGACTGGTGCTCGACCATGACACCCTTCGGCTGTCCTGTTGTTCCAGACGTGTAAATCATATAGGCGAGATCAGTCGGTTTCATATGAATCTGAATTTCTTGCGCTTCACCTTTTACGGCATCCTCTATCAATAGGACATGACCTGTGAATGAAGATGGTGCAGTCAATCCTTTTTGCATCAAAAGAACCTCTGCCCCGCAGTCTTCCAGCATGTAGGTAATGCGCTGATCCGGATAATCCGCATCGATTGGAACGAATGCCGCACCTGCCTTCAAGACGCCAAGGACAGCTGCCGTCATATCAAGGGACGGACGGGTGAGAATGCCGATGCGGTCTCCTCGTTTTATGCCGTTTGAGATGAGCCTTGAAGCGACTGTATTCGCCCGACTGTTCAGTTCTTCATACGTCCAGCTTGTTCCGCAGAAGGTTGCCGCTTTTTGGTGCGGTGCTTCAAATGCTTTAGCCTCGATCAGTTTATGAATGGTTTGATCTGACGGAACGTCTAGGACAGGACCTGACCATTCACTGAGCAGTTTTTGCTGCTGCTTCGGTGATAATAGCTGCATTTGATCTAGCGATTGATCTGGCGCTGATACCATTTGTTCCAATAAATGAAGGAAAAACTCCTTCCACTTTTCAATCGAAGACTGTTGAAAGATAGAAGTATTAAAATCGAACACAAGCTCAATGTGATCAGCCGATTCGTTTCCAGTTAAGGTCAAATCAAATTTGGCGATATTTTCTTCAAATGGCTCTGGAACGATGTGAAGTCCATCCATCGTTAAATCACGGATATCCGCATTTTCCATCGAGAACACTACATCAAAGATTGGGTGACGGCTAGTGTCTCGAACCGTTTGTACTTGGTCTACCAATTCTTCAAATGGGTACAACTGATGCTCATTTGCCTCTAACACAAGTTGATGAACATTTGACGCAAATTCTGCAGCTGTCAGATGTCCTGCTGGCTTTGTTCTAAGTGCCAGCGTGTTCACAAACATACCAATGACAGATTGAATATCAGGGTGAGTTCTGCCCACAATCGGTGAACCGATGATGATATCTTCTTGTCTTGATAGCTTGCTTAAAAGGGTACTGTAGCAAGTGAGTAGGACTGTATACGTCGTACTGTTGAGCGCTCTGACCAGCTCATCCAATTTCGCTTTAAGCGGCCCATTGATTGTAAATGAGACGCGCTCTCCTGCGAATGTTTGCACTTTTGGTCTTGGCAGGTCTTCCGGCAGTGCCAGTACAGGCAGTTCTCCTTGTAATTGCTCCAGCCAAAACGCCTCTTCAGCTTCTATTTGTGCAGCAAACGTCTCGCTTTTTGACCAAACCGCATAATCCTTATATTGAACAGGTAATTCCTCTAGTTTGTCCCCTCGATACAAGGCTGAAAGCTCCTCAATTAAAATGCCCACAGATGCACCATCTGAAATGATATGGTGCATATCAATCAGCAAATAATGAACATTTACGGAAGCAGAAACTAGACCTACTCTGAGTAGAGGCGCCTTTTCTATATCAAATGTACGGATAAAGTCATTCATCAATTCCTGTATGTCTCTTCCGTTCCCTTCGATTTCCTCAATGTCTAAGGAAATATTTGATTCAATCCGTTGAACAGGTTCATTCTGAACAAAGTCAAAGCTCGTTCTAAATGCTTCATGACGATGGACAAGCTGCTCAATCGCTTTTTTAAATCGTTTTTCATCAAAAACACCTTCTAGCTTTAAAGCAGCCGGCATATGATAGCTTTGCTCCGCATCGGTCATTTTCTCCAATACAAACAGCCTTTTCTGAGCAGATGTCACTGGATAATAGGCCGCTTCTTCTGCAACCTCCACCCGCTTGATCTCCGTTTGATCCGCTTGATCAACCGCAAAGGCAAACGCCTCTAATGTTGGAGATTCAAATAAAGACTTCAAAGTGAGCTCCACGTGCATCTCTTCATACAGCCTGTTCAGCATTTTCATGCCGCGCAGCGAATGGCCACCGCATTCAAAGAAATGATCGTCCCTGCCGATTCTCGGCACTTCAAGAACTTCCTCCCAAATGCGCGCTACGTGATGCTCTGTTTCGGTTTGAGGAGGGATGTACTCATTTACCCCCTGCTCACTTAGGTCAGGCACCGGTAAGGCGCGCCTATCTACCTTGCCGTTATTCGTCAGCGGAAGATCGTCTAATTGCATGAAGAACGACGGCATCATATACACAGGCAGTTCACGTCCTGCTTGCTCGCGCAAATCAGTTAATGAGACAGACCCTTCTGCTGTGAAATACACACATAATGTATCATTTGGAGCCGCAATGACGACGGCTTCCTTCAATTGCGGATGGCGAAGCAGCTGATGCTCAATTTCTCCAAGTTCAATACGCTGACCTCGAATCTTCACTTGATGATCGATTCGTCCAATGAATTCAATCTCTCCATTTGACAGCCATCGTGCAAGATCACCCGTTTTATACATGACCTCACCAGGGCAGAAAGGATTTTCCACGAATTTTTCGCTTGTGAGCTCTGGCTGTCCATAATATCCTTTCACCAGTCCATCACCAGCGACACATAGCTCTCCTGCTACACCTGGCGGCTGCAGCTGCCCAAATTCATCTACAATATAAACAGCCGTTTGACTCACTGGCTTTCCAATTGGAATAGACAACGCATGCTTCTCAATGCGATTCACAGGATAATACGTAGTAAAGATCGTGCTTTCAGAAGGACCGTACATATGAACAAGTTTGCCTTCTCCTACCGTTTCAAGTGCAGTCATGACATGAGGCACGGAAGCTCGCTCTCCGCCAAACAGAACTTTTCTGACGTTCTTCAGGCTGTCTTTTTTCATATCGATGAGTAAGTGAAAAAGAGCTGTCGTGATCATTAAAATACTGACTTTTTCCTTCTCAATCGCTCCAGAAAGCTCATTCATGTTTAAGATATGATCCTTTGGCAGAACAATCAGTTTCGCACCGTTTAATAAAGCACCAAACACATCGAACATAAAAGCATCAAATACATAGTTTGATAGGCTCATCACCGTGTCTTCATGATGAATGGCAAGATAATTTGATTGCTTCACCGTTCTCAAAATGTTCCGGTGTGTCACCATATTTCCTTTCGGCTTGCCAGTTGTACCAGATGTATAGGTCAAATTCGCCAAGTCCTCTGGTAAAATACCAACATCTATAGGGCTGTCTGATTGCTGGTCAATTGCCTGATCTTCTGTTTCGATGATGGTTCCCTCGAAAGAAGCGAGTACCGAGCGATGGCGCAGCACTTGATGTGTCAATAAGAATCGCGCACCGCTGTCTGTCAAAAAGTGCTTCACGCGCTCATCAGGGAAATCAGGATCAATTGGTACATAGACGCCGCCCGCCTTAAGTACAGCTAGAACAGAGAGTACCATTTCATTAGATCGCTCAAAGAATAAGGCCGCTTTCATCCCTCTTTCAAACCCATGTTCACGCAAATAATGAGCCAGCTGGTTCACTCGGTCATTCAGTTCTTGGTAAGAAAGAATCACACCTTCACATTGGAGTGCAGACTTATGACCATGCTCCTGCACCTGTGCTTCAAACTGCGTCACAATGGTTTCTTCTGCCGGATAAGGCGTCGGTAACGGATTCCACAGATTCAGTTGAGCTTCCGCTTCCTGTTCAGACAGTAATCGATAGGATCGAATCGCTTCCTCCGGCGATTGGACCATCTGCTCCAGCAAATACATATAATGATGTAGCATTTGCTCGGCTGTACTTCGTTTAAATAGCGCCGTACTGTAATCGAGGACAAAGGATAAACCTTGATCTGACTCCATCGCTTGCAGCGTTAAATCAAACTTTGCAATATGGAAATTGGTTTCTTCAATTTCAACTTGCATCTCTCCAATATGCTGGGCTGCTCCATGATCTGGCATGAGTGTAAAAACGGTATCGAATAAAGGATGACGGCTAAAATCTCTTGGTATATTCAGCTTTTCAAGCAGCCGTTCAAATGGATATTGCTGATGCTCAAATGCATGCATCGTCTTTTCCTTAACTTGCTCGATCAACTGCGACACGGTTCCATTCGGATCAACCTCTGACCGCAAAGCAAGTGTCTGGACAAACATGCCGATCATGTCATCCAGGTCTGCATGCACACGCCCTGCCGCCGGTGTTCCAACCACGAATTCCTTTTGACCCGTGTACTTCGCAAGCAATGTATAGTAAGCAGAAAGCAGAACCGTATACAGTGTCGTGTGGTGTTTTGCCGCAAGCTCCTGCAATTGTTCCTTTAACGTTTCATCTATTTCTTTGATCACACGATCCCCTGTGAAAGACTGGACCGCTGGGCGTTGATAATCGGTCATCAGCTGTAAAGCAGGAAGATCACCCGAAAATTCCTGCAGCCAGAATGCCTCTTCTTTTTGAAAATCTTGGTGTTCTTGCCAAACAGCATAATCTTGATATTGAAGCTTCAATGGTGCTTTGACCGATCCCTCGTAAGCATCTGACAGCTCACGCAGCATTAAATCAATCGAAAGACCATCTGAGATGAGATGATGCATATCGAAAAAGAGCAGGTGCTCCTGATCATGTAATGACTTCAAGCCAATGCGAAGAAGTGGTGCACACTCAAGGTCAAAAGGTCTGACAAATTGCTGCATATTTTCTTCCATCGTGCCGCCTGTCAGCTGCTCTATTTGAAATGGCACTGATGGAGCTACCTGCTGACATGGAACACCTTTCAACGTATGAAAAGAAGTACGCAGCATATCATGACGTGTGATGAGTCTTTCAAAGGCTTCAGTCAGCTTCTCTCGCTGCAATGTTCCTTTTAACCTCACAACAGCCGGCATATGGTATGCGGTGCTTTGCTCCAATTGACTCACCATATAAACGCGCTGCTGTGGAGGTGACAATGGATAGTGGTCTGCTGCCGGCGCTTTTGGTATCACCGTTTCAGAAGATGTTTCCGCTTGCTCAATGTAGGCAGCCAAAGCAGCAATGGTCTGCTGTTCAAATAAAATGGAGAGCGGCACTTCCACCTGAAAGTCTCGCTGAACATGTGTGAGTACTGTCATCGCTTTAAGTGAATGACCACCTCGCTCGAAGAAAGAATCATATACACCCATCTTCTCTTGACCAAGGATTTCTTCCCACAAACGCACAAGCTTCGTTTCGAGATCGTTTCTAGGTGCAACATATACAGCATGAACTGCTTTGTCGCCTTTTAAAGCAGCAAGTGCACGACGATCGACTTTGCCGCTGACTGTGAGTGGAAATGCATCGAGCTCTTTGAAATAGAGCGGCATCATGTAAGCTGGAAGCTGATGTTTGATAGCGGCTTGCAGCATGTCAACTGACACACCTTCTTGACGAGCTTGATAGTAAGCACTTAACGCCTTTTCCCCATCCGCTTCATCAACCACAAGTACGACAGCTTGATCGACTCCATCTACCTGCTCCATCACTGCTTCAATTTCGCCTGTTTCTATGCGGTAACCCCTTATTTTTACTTGATCATCCATTCTGCCAAGATAATCAATGGTGCCATCCGGAAGCCATCTGACTAGATCCCCCGTTCGATACATCCGCTCGTGTGGAGAAAACGGATCTGTCGTGAATACCTTCTCCGTTAATTCAGGCTGATTCACATAGCCTCGTCCAACACCTATCCCTGCAATGCATAGCTCTCCAATAGCCCCCTGCACCTGTAATTGATCATGGTCATTTAAAATATAAAGACGGTGATGACCGAGTGGTTTTCCGATCGACACATAACGCTGCTGTTCAGATGATTCGCGCAGCTCACTTAGTTCCAGACGATGAACCGCCGCATCGACACACGTCTCAGTCGGACCATACACATTCCACAAAGTAAAATCAGGCTCACTCATACGAAGCGCTTCGATAAGAGAGTGTGCTGCTTTCGCAGGCAATGCTTCTCCCCCAATCAACATGTGTGTCAATGACAGCCCGTCCAAATCCGCTGCAAGTAAAAGCTGCACATGCGCCGGTGTTCCGTCTGCTGCTTCAATTTGATGTTTTTTATAATAAGCCGCTAATTGAACACCATTTCTCGTCGTTTCTCGCGGGATGATATGAAGCGTATGCCCAAATAAAAGAGCAGCAAAGATTTGTTTCACCGATGCATCAAAATGGAATGGTGCAAGAAGCGCCATTTGAAGCTCACTCGCCCCTTGATAAATCTCATGATGCAAGGCATGGACCAAATGATGCAGCTGAAGATGCTCAATCATGACGCCTTTCGGCTTTCCAGTCGTACCTGATGTATAAATCATGTAAGCCAAATCCTCAGGTGCCGACTGATTTACAAGCGCAGGCAGCAGACCATCATCTAATTCGATTTGCTGCTGAACGACCATTTTTTCCGAGAGGGCACGGTATGTTGAAACGAACGATTCCTCTGTTAACACAATGGAAGCACCAGAATCCTCCACAATATATTGAATGCGCTCCTCAGGTAATGCCGGATCAATCGGTACATACGCCCCGCCAGCCTTTAATATGCCGAAGATCGCCACCATAGCATCTGCCTTCCGATCCATTAGGACAGCAACAGGCACATCACGCGAGACACCTTTCATTTGTAAAAACCGCGCCAGCTTTTCTGCCTTTTGATACAGCTCTCCATAAGTAAATGCTCCATTTTCCGCTACAATGGCTGTCCGCTCTGCATACTTATTTGCTGTCTCATCAAACATGTGGTGAACCGGTTTTTCAGCTGGTTTTTCAAACGGGATTCTCTCAGATAGTTGCAGCAGTTCCTTTTGTTCATCTGATGGAAGTAAAGGAAGTGTCCCGATCAGCTGGTCAGGCTGAGAGACCGCCGCCTCTAGTATGATCAAAAATCGATCAAACATCTTACTGATTTCTTCTTCGGTGAATACATCTGTACGGTAGTCCAAATCAATGGTCAATGTATCTGTATCCCAGCGGTCCTTTACATGGATTGAAATATCATTCATTCCGCTCCCGCTAAAAATCGGTTCAGTAATAAAAGACAGATTCTCTTTTTTCTGCCACTGCATGACCTGGTATTCTAAAGAAATATCAAAAAGGCGCCCTGTAAACCCTTCTCTTTCTCGCAAATCATTCATGAGGAGATTGTAAGGGTACTTTTGGTGACGCAAGATCTTCATTTGATCCGCCATGACCTGTTTTACGAAATCAAGAAATGTTTGCGACCCATGAACAGATGCACGCATTGGAATCGTGGAAACAAACATACCAATCATCTTTTTTTCTTTGGCATTCGTTCGGTTGCCCATAAAGGTTCCAAGAACAACATCCTCCATGCCGCTAAAACGATGTAAATATACATAAACAGTGGACATAAACATCGAGAGCATACTGACTTTCTGCTCTTCACAAAAAGCACGAAGTTTCTCCTTCAAAGAATCTGGAATATCCCCCGAAAATCGCTGCGCATGTAAACTCATCTCGTATCCCTTATGCGGTTTTAAAGAAGCGAAATCTGGAATATTGGCAAATTGCTCATTCCAAAAGGCTTGGTCTTTTTGAAATCGTTTAGAAGTTTCATAGCTTTGCTCACTCATGATGTGATCAACGAAGGAAATCTCCTCAACCGGTGAGATGTCTACCCCGTGCAGCATGTTCTGGTATAAGTCGATAATGCGATTTCCCATCAAGATAATCGAGATACCATCCGCCACAATATGATGTGCTTTACAGAACAGCCAGCACTCTTGATCACTGATTTGAAAGACCGTAAATTCAATCAAGGGGCTGTCAATTAACGGCATTGGCTCACGGATTTGCTCATTCGCCCAAGCCCTCACTTCTTCTTCACTCCAGCCCTTCTCCATGCGAATCGGCTGTTCTTCATAAGGCTTCATATATTGAACAGGCTCCTCCTGCTCATGTCGATACACCAGCCTCAAACGAAGGGAGTCAGTTTGGCGAATGTACGCTTGAAGCACGTCAACGACTAAAGATGGATCTAAACCTGATACCGATCTCAATCTGGCGAATCCACCCAAATTAGAAATACTTGTACCTGGATAAAATCTTTCCGTGTAGAATACTCGCTTTTGCGCATGTGTTAAGGGGTAATAAACTGTATTCATTCTTATCCTCCGCCTCTTCTATGTTTTCTCCACCAATGTGACACCCTGCACCCTCTATATCAAAAGAACCAAGTCTATTTGATTAAATAGACGAAATACGGAAAGAAGCCCACCCCGAATAAAACGGAGGGACTCCCATTTTGATTCGGTAACCTGCCGACCATAGTAAAAAAAGCAACTTTCACCTTAGGACATGGCTTTGCGTCTCTACGTTTCCATAGATTTGCCTTTTTCTTCTTTTCTTTTTAAATATTTTCTATTTACGTCCACTTTATATGAAATTATTGTTTTTTTCACCGAAAAATGGGTGTAAAGATTCATGCGTTATACCGAATGAATCACATGATAATTTACGATATTTACCGAAAATAACTAATAATAGTTGCGTTCAACCGAAAATAATCGACTAAATACCGCAAAAATTTCATGTTTCCCCTTAAAATTTGCAAATATGACCGAAAATGCAGGATAGAGGTCTCCTTTCATTCTCCAAAATTTCTTAAATCTTAAGAACTATATTCCCTGAAAAATTGAAAATATTTACCGTAAAAACAACACAAAAAGAGCTGCCATTTCAAATGACAGCTCCCTTGTTTCTTCATTATATTTACATCACCTTAGACAGGCCAATCGTTTTCTCAATGATGAGCAACGCAATGATAGAAATGATAATAAATATGACAGATATCGCATTGACACTCGGATCAAAGGTTTGCTCAATGTAATTAAACGTCCTGATGGGAATCGTAATGGTTTGGGGAGAGGAAACGAACAAACTGATCGATATTTCCCCAAATGACGTCACAGCTGAAAACACTCCGCCTGCAATAATTCCTGGCTTAATCAAAGGCAGCGTCACTCGAAAGAATGTGCGAATGGGTCCTGCGCCAAGATTCATTGAAGCTAGCTCAAGCTGCGGGTCCAAATTCGAGACACTGACGCCTACTGTTCGAACCACATAGGGAAAGCCAATAATGACGTGACCTATGACAAGCGCCCACAAAGATCCCGTAAACCCCATAGCCGTAAACAAATAAAGCATGGCAATCCCCAACACTACCTGAGGAATCATAAGTGGTGACAAAATGAAGGCTTGGATGGCCTCCTTTCCCTTAAAGGTAAGCCTTGCTAAAGCATACGAAGCCATCGTGCCTAAAAGAACCGTGAGCGGCGTTACGATGAATAGCAAAATCACACTGATACGCAGAGACTCCATCCATTCTGGATTCGACACGACCTCTTGAAACCAACGAACGGAGAACGAAGTCGGCGGAAATTCAGGAAAGGCATTTGGACTAAAAGCAGATAAAACGATGACAAGAACAGGTATGGTTAAAAAGAGATAAACCAATGACCCAGCAGTCCAAATCAGGATTGAAAGCAAGCGGTCACCTAATGATTTTTTACGCATGCATCCTCGCCTCCCAACGCTTCAATAGATAGCTTAATAAACTGACCACCACAAGCACACAAACCAATAACGTAAAGGACATCGCTGCAGCAAGAGGCAAGTTATACACCTGCATGACCTGCTGATAAATAGACAGCGGCAGCAGAGGCTGCATCCTTCCGCCGACTAACAGCGGGGTGATATAGCTCCCAGCCGCCAGTGAAAAGACAATAATAGCTCCAGTCACCATACCTGGAATGGTCAGTGGAAAGGTCACATGAAAGAAGGTTCGAATACGTCCAGCTCCTAGACTCATAGAAGCCGGTCGTAAATGACGATCCATATCGGTTAAGCTCGTCGCGATAGGCAGCACTGCAAAAGGCAGCATGACCTGAACATAAGCAATAATCACCGCATTCATATTCCACAGCATAGAGAGCGGCTTCTCAATCACATGTAAATCTAATAACATGCCATTGATCAGACCATTTTGCGAAAGAAGGACAATCCATGCAAACGTCCGAATCACAACACTTGTCAAAAGCGGCGAGACAAGTAAGATATAGAAAAATGCCCGCAGACGCGGATGAGGTGCCTTGACGAGCACGTATGCTGCGGGGTATGCCATCAATAAACAAATTACCGTTGTCTGCAAGGCTACCCACACTGTACTTCCAATCGCCTTCACATACGCATCTGTCGTGAACACATGAATATATTGAGAAAAGCTGTACGTTTGTAATGTATTCATCATTGAATCCACATCGCGAAAACTGAGGACGAACATCATCACAAGCGGCGCTAGAAGAAATACAACAAGAAACAAACACGCAGGCAGCAGCATGAACCAATGAAATCGCTGATTTTTTTTCTTGATACGCATCACGTGTGCACCTTCGAATCTAGGAAAACAATATCTTCAGGCTGCCAATTGATATGAATAGCTTCTCCAGCTTTCGGCAGTTCAGGAAATGCTGCATCAGAAGCATGGACAATCATTTCACCGCTATCGAGCCCCACCACCAAACGTAATGAGTGACCAATATAACTGACATCTGCCAGCACGCCTGATACATGGTTGGGCTGAACGTTTTCCCACTCAGAAGATATGCTGATTCTTTCTGGACGGAGCATGAGTAAATGATTCCCCTTCTTCTCTTGGTGTGCCGCAGCCTTTAACTCAACATGCTGCCCGTTTGACTGGGTTAAATGAGGAACGATAAATGCAGCTTTAGCTTCATCATATACTGCTTCAAATAGGTTCACCTGTCCGATAAATTCAGCAACAAATCGATTGTTTGGCTGGCGATACACCTCTAAAGGCGTCCCAATCTGCTGGATTCTTCCCTCACCTAAAATCCCAATCCGATCAGAAAGGCTTAATGCTTCCTCTTGGTCATGGGTCACGAGGATGGTTGTAATTCCGACATTCTTTTGAATATTTCGAAGCTCTGTCTGCATATTCTTTCTAAGTTTTGCATCTAGGTTACTGAGCGGTTCATCAAGAAGAAGAACAGACGGCTGAATCGCAAGCGCCCTTGCAATCGCTACCCGCTGCTGCTGTCCACCACTTAATTGATGCGGCATACGTTTCGCAAACGCCTCTAATTGCACAAGAGACAAACATTCCATTACTTTCTCTTTGATTTCTGCCTTCTTTTTCTTTTGAACCTTTAACCCGTACGCCACATTATCAAATACGGTCAGATGCGGAAAGAGTGCATAGCTTTGAAAGACCATACCCGTTTTTCTTTGATAAGGCGGTAAAGTCGTCACATCCTGATCACCAATATAGACGACACCTTTTGTTGGCTCTAAAAAACCGCCAATGATGTTTAATAACGTTGATTTTCCGCAGCCGCTAGGGCCAAGAAGGGAGAAAAACTCTCCCTCATTCACCGTAAGACTGACATCGTTAAGAGCAATCTGCTCGCCGAAATGCTGGCTGATATGTTCTAAATGGATTCCACTCATGCGATCACCTATTTTCCTCCGCCTAATACTTCGTTCCATCGATTTGTCCAATTGCCAAGCTCTGAAGTTGCTGTTTCGTAATCTACCCAAGTCAGCTTGCTATAATAATTCTCTCCAACCTTGACCTTCCCCTTAATCTTGTCACCGTATTTCACATCAGAATTCGACATGCCATAATAAGATTTTTCCGAGAAAGCCTCCTGAGCTTCTTTTCCACTTAAATAGTTTAATAGTTTGTAAGCCGCTTCTTCATGCTGACTTCCCTTCGTTAAAGCCCAGCTCGCAACAGCTGCAACAGCGCCTTCTTTCGGATATGAGAAACCAATATCCATTCCTTCTTCTTCAAGTGCAAATACTCGTCCATCCCAATATGGAACTGCTGCCACGTCACCACGTTCTAACAAGGTTTGAATAGACCCTGGATTATCTGGAAAAGCAGCTACATGTCCTTTTAATTGTGAAAGGCTTTTAAAGGCTTTATCAATATCCTTAGGATTTGATTCTGTCCCCCCTTGAGCATGGACAAGCGCAGAGAAAAATTGCAAACCGGCTGAATAAGTCGGAGATGATATCGCCACCTTCCCTTTTAGCTGACTGCTCCATAGGTCTGTCCAGCTGTTTGGTTCCTGCTTCACAAGATCTTTTCGATAAGCAATTCCTAGCTGCCCCATGCTAAAGCCTGCTGCATATTGTTTCCCATCAATAGTGAGCTTCTTTTGGACAGAACGGTAAAGTTTTTTGACATTCGGTGCTTGCTCTTCGTCAATCGGCGCAAGAACATTTGCTGCAATGCCTCTTTGAATCGTATCAGGCTGTAAAATAAGCAGGTCATACGGTGGATTTTTTCCATTGGACGCTTTTAATTTCGTAAACCATTCAGAATCCGCTCCAGAGACGGTTTGGACTTTAATTCCCGTATCTTTTTCAAACTTTTCGAGGATTGGTTTGATATTCTTTTCCCAATCGCCTCCGTATACGCCAACGATCACAGTCTGCTGCTGTTTACCTTGATCCTGTCCATTTCCACCGCAAGCTGTCAGCAGTAGAATCATTGATAGTACACCTGCAAAAATAGTGATTAATCTTCTTTTCATGATTGATTTCCCCCTTTTTGTCCATCCATATGAAGAAGTGCTTGAATAATATCTTTCTTTGTTAACGGCTCATTTCTATGACTGAAATGTTGATGAACTGCATGTTTATAATGCGTACGTTCATTAGCTGGGTAAGAACGCAGCTGCACAGCAAGCTCGCTGCTGGCTTCATCCGTCCATACTTTCTCATAAGCTTCTCTGTGTTCTCCGAAATCCCACATGATATCAGCAGGATGATCAACCTTTTCACGAAGCTTATTCGTTTGCTTTTCATCAATCTTCCATTCATTTTGGTCTAGATACACTTTAACGCCATATTGCTGCAGCGCTCTTTCTTCACTTAATAGACCTGCTTCCACTTCCTGAAGGACTTTTTCTTTATTTCTAGCAAATGGATTTCCCCAGCCGCCTCCACTTGGTGATATTAATTGCACAATATCGCCTTTTTCAAGACGCAGAACATCTATTTTTGGCTGGTCTTGTTTTTCACCTTTTGCTGTGATCAGCTTGACCTCACCAACAGCTCCTGCTCGGCCGCCCATTAACCCCCAAGGCTGAAACTTCATTCGTTCCATTCCTCGTGCGGTCACCATAGATTCAGGCTTGATCATTTCAAATTCCAAACCAATCGCATGTCCACCTCTGTTTTCTCCTGCCCCGCCTGTGTTCGGCAAAAGCTCATATCGGTGAACATGAATATCAATATGCTGTTCTAAACTCTCAATGGGTGTATTTTTCAAAAAGCCAGATGAATGATCAATGCCATCTACTCCATCCGTTCCATTTTGAGCACCGCCGCCTCCGCCTAATGGTTCGACAACAGACATTTTCCTGCCACCTGTTTGATCATCAGGAACAGAGAGAACAACAATAGCAGATTGACCTGCACCTGCTGCCGGCACTGCTTCAGGTAACAGCTTACCAATGGCGCCTAGCACGACATTATACAGCCTCATCGTAATCGAATGCCGAATACCAACAGAGGCCGGGTATTCTGGATGCACCAGCGTCCCTTTAGGTGAAATCACTTCAATTGGATATGTTATTCCGCCATTAATCGGTATAAAGGGATCTTTACTAATAATGTAATTAATCAACCCTTGATATAGGAAGGAATGCTTCTGACCATTAGTGACAAGGTTAAAAGCTGTTTTCACTTGCGGGTCACACTCAGAGAAATCCAGCGTCAGCCGCTTTCCTTTGACCGTTAACTTGATTTTCAATCGGATCGGCACATCCGAGATCATATCATCATCTAAATAATCAGCGAATTCACTCGTTCCATCCGGAATGGCTTCAATGACCTTTCCTGCACGAATCTCAGCTTGCTTCAGCAGGTCCATCATTCCTTGTTTCACTTCATTTTTTCCAAATTTGCCGATCATTTCTTTTAACCGAATTTCTGCTGTATTTACTGCAGCAATCATCGCATTGATATCCCCATCATTTAAATGACTGGCTCGGCTGTTGGCTCTTAAAAAGGTACGAACGACCTGATTCTCTTTCCCGCCTTCATAAATTTTCACTGGCGGGATTCTTAATCCTTCTTGATGGACATCTGTTGCTGTCGGTGAAATACTCGAGGGCACAAGTCCGCCCACATCACTCACATGAACAAAAGACCAAGCATAGCTGACAATTTCACCATCTACGAAAATTGGCTTAATGATATGGACATCCGGCAGGTGAGTCGCTAAACCATCTGTCGTATAAGGGTCATTTGTGATGATAATATCTCCCGGCTGCATCGCCCCGCTCTCTTCAATCGCTTTTTTAAGACTCAGCCCTAAAAAGATCGTTACACCCACTGTCTTCGGATAAACAAAGAAATCTCCAGAAGGCGTGGCTAACGCTGTCGCAAAGTCAGCTGATTCTTTGACGAAAGTCGTAAAAGACGTCCGCTCAATGACATGTCCCATGCCAGACGCAATTGCATTAAAATAACTGCGCATCATCTCAAGCTTTGCTGGATCAGTTCTCATGTAAAGCCGCCTCCCTTGAAATCACCAAGTTCCCTGATTGATCAATGCTGCCTGTCCAATTTGGCAGAATCAATGTTGTCGTATCATCCTGCTCAATAATGGCAGGTCCATTGATGACAGAACCTACTGACAAAGTATCTCTGTAATAAATAGCTGCTTCATGTTCTTTTTCTTCTATAAAGATTCGCCTGTATTCATATGGCTTCAAAGATTGTCCGCTGCTTTCATGAACAGGTGTGAAAGGCAGCGGCGGCGTCTCGCCTATGACTCGAACTCGTAAATGAGTAAACTCGATGTTCGCCTGATCATCTCTATGACCATATTGACGCTGATGCAGTTTGTGAAAGGCTTCAATGAGTTGGTGGATATCTTGTTCTTGCTTCAGCCATTCAGCTGATAATGGTAATTCAATCTCAAAGGCTTGTCCTTGATAACGTGCATCTGCCAATAATAGAATGGATGTCTGTTTAATATGCTGAATGTTCTGCCGACTGAACCAATCAGTCGCTTTTCGCGAAAGCATCTCATAATCTTGTTTTAGTTGATCTATCGAGTAGTCTTGTAAGCATATTTTCTTCGACAGCACCGCATCATGAATAAAATCAGCGGTCAGAGCACCTAATGCACATAATGTTCCTGGACCTGGAGGAACGACCACGTTTTTCGCATGGATTTCTCGCGCAAGGAAATTCGCCACAACCGGTCCTGCTCCGCCAAACGCTAGTAAACTAAAATCTCTTGGGTCAAACCCCTGCTGCTCCATGACATTGCTTAATTCTGTGTACATATTGGCGACAGCTACTTGAATCAGCTGGTCAGCCGCTTCTTCTACTGTTTTGTTGAGCTGGTCAGCAATTGGCTGAAAGGCTTTTTCCGCCGCGGACAGCTGTAGTTGTAAATGTCCTCCGGCAAAACGCTCTTGATTGAGATAACCGCATATGAGGAACGCATCAGTTAAGGCGGCTTTCTTTCCCTTACCATACGAAGCTGGTCCCGGCTGTGAGCCAACTGATTCTGGTCCTGCTTTGAGAAGCCCGCCCTGATCAATCCACGCGACAGAACCTCCGCCTGCCCCTATTGAATACATCGCAACAGATGGAAGAATGATAGGAAAACCTGAAAGCTGATTAGACTGAGCCATTGTAGGCTGCCCCTTTTGAATAATGGAGATATCTGCACTCGTCCCCCCTACATCAAAAGTGATCAGGTTGGATTCGTTTGCAGAGGCTGCGATTCTTGCCGCACCAATGACACCAGCTGCTGGACCAGAAAAAAGTGTTTTAACAGGTGAGGTTGCTGCACTTTCTGCATCCATTAAACCACCATTTGATTGTGTAATGTATGGAGAAATTGGTACACCTTCTTCCTTCAAACGGCTTTTCAATGTTTGTAAATACTGTTTTACCTTTGGTTGAATGTACAAATTGACAACAGACATCACAGTACGCTCGTATTCTCTCATTTGAGGCCATAATTCAGATGAAGTAAGAACTTCTAATTGCGGATAATGGTGTTTGATATAGGCTTTTGCCTGTAATTCATGAACTGGATTTTGATAACTATGTAAAAAAGAAATGACAATACCTGCTAGCCTTTTAGACATGACCTGCTGGACAGCATGATCTAATTGCTGCAGATGGAGAGGTTTTTTGATCGTACCATCGTGTATCAACCTTTCAGAGATTGGGTATACATGCTTTCGTGGTATCAATGGTTCCGGCAAACGAGAATTGAAGTCATAAGGAATGGGTAACCGTAAACGTTGTAGTGACAATATGTCTTGAAAGCCTTCCGTCACAAAAAGGGCTAAGTCTGCTCCTTTTCGCTGCAATAATGTATTAAGACCGATTGTCATTCCGTGTACGAGATATTGGATTTTAGATAAATCAACACCCCTGTCTTTTAGAAGTTTTAGCCCATTGATAATTCCCTGGGCTGGGTCGTCAGTCACTGTGGGTGTTTTGAGTTCAGTCAGCGCCCCTGTTGCTTCATTCATCAGCGATAAATCAGTAAATGTTCCTCCTATGTCTATACCAAGCCGATAAGAGACATCCGCCATTTGTACTCCCCTCCTGCAATGTAAATAGAATCATATTTTGATAAATTACGACATTTTTTGATATTTGACTCCATATTATTAAAGCATATCGGTCTAGTCAATTTTATTTTTTTAAAATTTCTGTGTGTTAAATTCTTGAAATTAGCCCAAAAAGCAGTGATAAAGCCATTTTGATAAAGCATAATCTTTTTTTGACCAGCAAAATTAAAATTTTTATGAATTTTTACAAATATAAAAAGCAAGAAAACGGATAAAAACCGTTTTTCGAACTTTAAAAGGCGTTTTTTCAAAACCAGGAGAAATTGGTAAGTAATTCTGCTATACTTCTGTTTACAAAATACGCAAACAAGAAAGAGAGCTAGCATCTATGAAACTTCTTAAAATCATTCTCTTGCTTTTACTAATCGTCGTTGGTGTAGCAACAGGCTATATTCAGCTGGAGCAAAGTAAACAAGAGACGACGAATTCATCTTATGACAAAACCATTCACTTCCCATCAGATCGTTACCCAGAAACCGCGAAACACATAGAAGAGGCAATTGATGAAGGCCATTCATCCGTATGTACGATTGACCGTAAACATAGCGATGAACAGAGAGACCAATCACTTCATGGCATCCCAACAAAGCGCGGGTATGATCGGGACGAATGGCCGATGGCGATGTGTAAGGAAGGAGGAACAGGAGCTTCTGTCAAATATATCAGTCCTTCAGATAATAGGGGAGCAGGCTCATGGGTCGGTCATCAATTATCGGATGATCCTGACGGCACAAGAATACAATTTATCATCGATTAACGCCATTTCCTTTTTCTATCTAAAAAAATTTTCTCGTAACTGCATACAGGTATTTCAAACATTTTTTTCATGCCGATAATCCTTAAGGAGGTTTAACCTACCTTATACCTAAAGGAGTCAAAAAGCATGAAGAAAAAGGGAAAACTGAGGCTTGGTGCAAAAATTTTGCTGATCTTTTTAAGTGTCCTCATCATCTTTTCAGCAGTTGTTGGTTATGTGGTGAATCGTGAAATGACAGAAAACATCAAGCACATGGCCACTGAAAAAGCAAAAAGTGATTTAAAGCTAGGCTATGCCTACCTAGATGAAAAAGTGGCAGGCTCGTGGCAGATAAAAGATGGCAAGCTTTATAAAGGGGATACCCAAATCAATGATCATGATACATTGGTTGACCAATTAGCTGAATATACCGATGATACCATCACAATTTTCCAAGGGAATACCCGTGTCGCGACGAATGTCATGTTAAACGGAAAACGAGCTGTCGGTACAGAAGTCTCACCTGAAGTGAAGGCCACTGTATTAGATAAAGGAGAAAACTATTACGGCACAGCAAATGTTGCCGGGAAAGACTATCAAACGGCTTATATGCCGATCAAAAATGAAGCAGGCAAAACGATTGGTATTTTTTATACGGGCGCCAATCAAAGCATGATTTCACAAATGCTTCAGTCATTCTATATTCAATTTGTCATTGTTCTGTTGTTAAGTTTAATTGTTGCAGTTATCATTATTTCTATTTTCACAAAGCGGTTTCAGTCACGCCTCAAGTGCATAGCTTCTGCCATTAAAAGTGCAGGCGAAGGAAATTTAACCATCAATGTGTCGGATACGGCAGGCGATGAACTGTCTGACCTGGCTGGTCATTTCAATAAGATGCGGGAAAAATTAAATCAAACCATTCTTAATGTCATGAACACATCTGAATTAGTGGCCACCTCATCTGAGCAGCTTTCAGTTAGCGCAGAAGAAACAAGTGCAGCATCAGAAAAAATCACCCACAGTATTCAAGAAGTAGCTCAATCATCAGAAGAACAATCAGCTCAAATGACAACAAGTGAGCACACGATGATTCAAGTATCTAACGAGCTGGCAAACATCACGGAAAATGCGGAACAAATGGCTTCAAGAAGTCAATTTGCACAAGAAATGGCCCTAAAAGGTGTACAGAATATTGGGGAAGTAAACTCACAAATGACATCTATTGCAAAATCAATCGAGGAAAATGGGACAGCCGTTCAAGCATTAGAAACACGTTCAGCTGAAATTGATCATATTTCCAATGTTATTACAGACATCGCTAATCAGACAAACCTGCTTGCTCTTAACGCAGCAATTGAAGCAGCACGAGCAGGCGAGCATGGAAAAGGTTTTGCGGTTGTCGCAGACGAAGTGAGAAAGCTCGCTGAAGAATCTCAAGCATCATCAAACATGATTTCCCATCTCATTTCTGAAATCCAAAAAGAGATGACTCATTCGACGAATGCCATCAAACGAGTAAAAGAGGAAGCGGCTCAAGGGACTGTACTTATTTCTCATACAGAAGAATCATTTATTGATATTCAACAGTCAATGAGAGAAATGGCAGATGGCATCAAGCATTTATCTAGTGCATCACAAAAAATCGCAGCTTATACAAACGATGCGAAACAATCCTTTGCCACTATCACAGAAGGCGTTAAACTAACGAGTGAACATTCACAGCAAGTAGCCGGTTTAACAGAAGAACAATTTGCCTCAATGGAAGAAGTAACAGCATCATCAGAAGCTCTTGCCCATTTAGCAGGAGATTTAAAAGCAATGGTTTCGCAATTTCACATCTAGATTCCTCAAATAGAAGCGCAAGACGGCGACAATCGTCTTGCTGCCTAACATTCTCTTCAAGAATCATTCTTTCAACCATTCACATTCCAACGAAAATCTATGTATAAAGGAGTTTTTTAAATGAATAAGTTAAACCAAGCCTATTCCCTATCTATCTCTTATCACCAAATCACCGTATACACCGGAAGCAAAACACCACCTGTGATTGATTGGTCAGATGATGACATTCTTCAAGGATTCGCCATGGGAGATCAGGGTGTGTCCTTTGAAGGGGTCAACAACGGAAAAGCATCTGTTACCGTAACTTTAAATAGCGATATGCCCCCAGCCTCGGCTGACAGAATAGTTACAGTGCCTTTTACGCATGCAAGCGATCAAGTTTATATCACAAGCGTCATGGCTCAGGTGCTATCTTTCCCTATTCCAAAGGGAGACTATCAGCTCACCTGCTATACCTCACAGCAGCCTGATCAAGACCTTTATCATATAAATTTCCAAACTGTGTAGATCACGACTGATCGTACAAATCAAGCCACTTTTCCGCAAAGTCTACTGATTCTCTCACCGGCAATAAATATGAACTGGCAAGTCCGATTTGACCGTGATCATGAGTGCCTCCTGATTGTAGAAAATCACGACCGATCTGCTCAAATAGTTCTTCTCTTGTGATAATATCTTGGTACTCTTTCCATACCCTCCATCCATTTTCTAAGATGGGAGCTCCTCTTGTCATGAGGTCTTGCTGAGGGATGCGATATTCAGCAAGATGGAAAGCTGTCAGGCTCTCAAATGACGTACCAATCAGCAGCACCTGAGCCTGAAGATCATACATGCGGGCTAGAGGCGAATGTTCTCCTAATCCAAAAGAAAGTGCGTGGTGTTTCAGAAGCTCATGTTTCCTTTTGCCCCAGGCTGTGAATGAAAAATGAGGATGATTGCTTCTCGCCACGCCTGGGTATTTCCAAAACGTTTCCGCTACCTTTCCCATTGCTGTTGGCGTCGTGTATGCTGGATCAAATGCAGGCATCGTCTCTTTGATCGATTTCCACCACGAAAAAGGAACAGGCGGATTGATCCAATCAGCGGGATCAGAAAGCTCTAACGTTTGTGCCGGCATGATCAGTGTCCCCTCTTCTGATAAGGTTTCCATCAATGCTTGTATGAGGGCAACAGCGCCTCCGTTTACCCAGCCGATAGATGATAAAGATGAGTGAACACATAAAATCATGCCTTTTTTCACACCAAGTTGAACCAAGTCTGCTTTGATTCTTTCCTTTGTCATCGGTTCAGCTTGATTTTTGATTAATTTTTTCATCGTTCCTTTTCCTCCTGCGTCTCTTCTATTACTGATGAATGAGACGTTTAACCGCAATAGACAGTTTATAATTTGCGTAATTTGTCAGCTCCGTTAAAAACAGATCCAGTTCATCATGACTGGAAAAATGGCCTTCAGCCATATAACAGCCCTCACCACTTATTTTAAACAAGTTCTTGATCTCTTCCTGTTGGTCGAGAAACGACAGAAGTGGTTCGTGATGATGACTGCGGGTATAGAGCTGCATAAATGTTTGGATGGTCTTTTGAGTCCGCCAGTCAATCGAAATGGTATATGCTTCAATCACACCCTCTTCTTCAAGCTTTAACACACGATTTGCAACAGCTTGACCGGTTAAATGAACTTTTTCACCTAGCGCTTTCATGGTCAATCGGCTGTTTTTAGAGAGCTCTTTTAATATATCCATATCGGTCTGGTCTAACATTGGCTCACCTCTTTCAAAAATCAAGTCCTTCTGCTGAAAGACTTTCATTACCCTCTGTCATATGGAACTCTTTTAATATACTGTAAACTTAATCAGAAAAAAAGGAGGCCTTTTCATGAAAATCACGCTCATTCGGAATGCTACTTTATACCTTCAATATGGTCAGGCAACTTTCTTCATTGATCCCTTTTTAGCAGCAAAAGGAACATATCCACCGTTTCCTCATACAGCCAATCAACATTTGAACAATCCTATTGTTGATCTGCCTGTAAACATTGACTTAGACAACATGTTACACCCAGATGCTGTCTTACTCACTCATTTGCACGTGGATCACTTTGATGACGAGGCAAAACAAAAATTAGCTCAAGACCAGCCCATTTATACGCAATCGGAGAATGACAAAAAAGAAGTTGAAGAAGCCGGTTTCCAGCATGTCACATGCATTGAAGATGAAATAGACATTTGCGGTGTTCATATTAAGCGGACAGGTGGACAGCATGGGACAGGAGAAACTGCGAAGCGGATGGGACAGGTCAGCGGTTTTGTTTTCTCTCACCCTGATGAACCTACCCTTTACATTGCAGGTGATACCATTTGGTGTGATGAGCCGAAGGAGGTTGTCAATACATGCAAGCCAGATGTCATTGTGGTTAATAGCGGAGCTGCTCAATTTTTAGAAGGCGATCCGATTACCATGACGAAGGAAGATATTTTAGACGTTCACCGTTCTCAGCCAAAAGCACAAATTGTCGCTTGTCACCTTGAGGCAGTGAACCATTGCTTGCTAACAAGAGCTTCTTTACAAGCTTACATTCAGGAGCATCAAGCAGAACAAGCCATTTTTGTCCCTAAAGATGGTGAAAGTCTCCCCTTCTGAATAGATTCATAAACAATAAAAAACCGGCACCTCGCTGCCGGTTTCATCATTATGGTCGATGGTGCTGTGGTTTTTTCAGCAATGGAACAAATCCGTTATTTTTCAAATGATTGTAATGCTCATCCATTCGTTTGGTAATATGTGTACCTTGTTCCTTTGTTAACACACCATATTGAACGTATTTCTCAATCACTTTTTTTCGTTTAGAAAGAATTTGCTGCTCAAGCATTTCAATTTGTTTTTGTTGTTCTGTCGTTAATTTTACTTGATGCGTTACTGGACGCTTTTCCATTTGGGGTGTTTCACCATGAGCTGTTTCCATATAAAAACCAGACAACAGCATCATCGATAATATGATTAAGCCACTTACTTTTTTCATCATTGTTATTCCCTCCTTTATTCGCAATTATTTTGTACGCACTTTCCTTTTTTATACATTATTTCACCACGCAAATTTCACATAATATTCTTACTTTTTCGCTTTTCTTCTGAAAACGTTGTCCTAACAGAAAAAGCGTGCTATGTTTTGTTTTGTATAAAAAATAGAGGAGGATTCTTAAATGAGTCGTTTTTATCATAGAAAATCGATATGGTTGATGCTTGTTGTGTCTGCTTTCATACTTGTCATGTCTGCTTGCAGTCAATCAAGCTCTTCTCAGTCTGGAGATTCAAAGTGGGATGAGATTCAAAAGAAAGGGAAAATCGTGGTTGCTACTTCAGGCACCCTTTATCCAACGTCATATCATGATACATCTAATGGCAAGGATCAATTGACTGGTTATGAAGTGGAAGTGGTCAAAGAAGCGTTTAAACGCCTTGATGTGAAAGTAGAATTTAAAGAAATGGGCTATGATGGCATGCTGAGCGCCATTAATTCTGGTCAAGTGGATGCCGCTGCAAACGACATTGACATCACAGATGACAGAAAAGATAAGTTTGCCTTTTCAACTCCTTATAAATATTCCTATGGCACGGCGATCGTACGAAAAGATGATTTGTCTGGCATTAAGAAGTTAAAAGATTTAAAAGGAAAGAAAGCAGCTGGAGCTGCCACAACGATTTACATGGATGTCGCTCGCAAGTACGGTGCGAAGGAAGTCATTTATGATAATGCGACAAACGAGCAATACTTAAAGGATGTAGCTAATGGTCGTACAGATGTCATTCTAAATGATTATTACTTGCAGACACTAGCTCTTGCTGCATTCCCGAAACTAAATATTACGATTCACCCTGACTTAAAATACATGCCAAACGAACAAGGTTTTGTGATGAAGAAAGACAACACAGAGCTTCAAAAAGAATTAAATCGTGTCTTAAAAGACATGAAAAAAGACGGAACCATGAAAAAGATTTCCGAAAAATTCTTTCATCATGCAGACGTCTCAAAGAAAATAGATGCTGATGTCGAAGATGTCGACATTTCTAAATAAGGAGCCGCAATCGTGGGAGATATTCATTTAGAATATATATTTAATCCTGCACTGGCAAAGGCGTCATTTCCATTTGTCATGAAAGGCATCTGGCTGACGCTGCTCATTTCCTTTGTGAGCATGTTTTTTGGTACAATTCTTGGCTTTTTTATTGCGCTTGCCAGAATGGCGAACACGTGGATGCTTCGCCTGCCTGCACGGTTGTATATCTCATTCATGCGAGGCGTGCCCATTCTGGTGATTTTGTTTATTCTTTATTTTGGATTCCCTTATATCGGGATTGAGTTTACAGCGGTCACCGCTGCCATTATTGGGTTCAGCTTCAATAGCGCTGCCTATATTGCAGAAATCAACCGGGCGGCCCTCTCCTCTGTTCCGAGTGGACAGGTGGAAGCTGCCAAGTCACTAGGTCTCAGCTATTGGCAAACGATGCGCGGTGTCATTTTACCTCAATCCGTCCGCATCGCACTGCCGCCATTGACCAATGTCATGCTCGATTTAATCAAAGCCTCCTCACTGGCTGCGATGATTACTGTACCCGAGCTCTTCCAGCAAGCAAAAATTGTAGGTGGACGAGAATTCGATTATATGACCATGTATATTTTGGTCGCACTCATATACTGGGGCATTTGCAGCGTAGTCTCATTGCTTCAAGACTTTTTAGAAAAGCGCTATGCGAAATATCTGTAATAAAGGAGAGCAGATCTCATGGATCTGCTCTCTTTTGTATTTAGCTTTAATGTATCAGCCATAACCACACATATAACCCTAGTAAAGTAAGGATCAAGGTTGGGATGGTCAGGATGATTCCGGCTTTCATGTATGCACCCCAAGAAATATGGACGCCCTTTTTCTTGAGAACATGAAGCCACAGCAATGTCGCCAATGAGCCGATAGGGGTCATTTTCGGACCAAGGTTGGAGCCGATGACATTGGCATAAATCAGTCCGTCTCTCATGACGCCTGCTGTATCTGTATGACCGATCGCAATCGCATCGATTAACACAGTGGGCAGATTGTTCATGACAGAGGACAGCACTGCGGCAAGCACGCCCATAAACATCGTTCCCCCAAGCAAGCCATGCGATGCGCCTTGTTCGATCCATGCCGCCAATATTTCTGTGAGACCGACATTCTTCAGTCCATATACGACGACATACATGCCAATTGAGAAAAAGACTATGGACCACGGTGCTTCTTTTATGACGCGTTTTGTCGCCACTTGCGGACTTCTTCTCGCCAGCCACAAGAAGACAAGAGCAATACCGCCCACAATGATGGAGACCGGAACCCCAATGAGTTCCCCTGCAAAATAACCGACAAGCAGACAGCCAAGCACATACCAAGACAAGCGGAACATGCGGATATCTCGAATAGCTGATGCCGGCTCTTTCGCTTGTGACAGATCGTATGTTTTTGGGATGAGCTTCCGGTAAAACACATAAAGCACTAGCATGCTCGCTCCAAGCGACACAAGGTTTGGCACGAACATGTTCGCTGTATATTCTAGAAATCCAATATGAAAATAGTCGGCTGATACGATATTAACCAAGTTACTAATCACAAATGGCAAGGAGGTTGTATCTGCAATAAAGCCGCTCGCCATCACAAAAGGCAGGATCATCCGCTCATCCAGCTTTAACGCTCTCACCACAGACAAGACGATCGGGGTCAAAATCAGTGCCGCTCCATCGTTCGCAAAAAAAGCAGCCACGACAGCGCCGAGCAATGTTAAATAAATAAACATGCGGACACCGTTCCCTTTTGCGGCTTTTGCCATATGCAGTGCAGCCCATTCGAAAAACCCAATTTCATCTAAAATTAACGAAATAATAATGATGCCAATAAACGCAAATGTCGCGTTCCATACTATATGCGTCACTTCCCACACATCGCCCAGATGAACGACACCAAAGACAAGTGCAAGAATGGCGCCTCCACATGCTGACCATCCAATGGTTAAACGTCCTGGCTGCCAAATGACAAGGACGAGGGTCAGGATAAAAATCAAAATGGCCAAGGTGACTGCTCCCAAAGGTGGCCCCCCTTTCATAAAATCCTTATCTATCATACAACGTAACGCAGCAGTTGTATGCCATTTTCACATGAAAACCCGCAGGTGATCCCGGGCACCTGCGGATTCGATGACTATTGATCTTTTTTCATCAGCATCAATTCAATAAATAACTCACATCGCTGGCTGAAGTGACTTAAATCGATTGAGGTCATATCAAAGATTTGTTTCATTCGATAGTTTAATGTATTTTGATGAATAAACAACTGCTCTGCAGCAGGCTTTAGCTTGCAGTTATTCAATAAGTAGACTTCAAGCGTTTTTAAAAAAGAAGTTTGGCTGTCACGGTCTTTTTCCTTCAAACGTAACAAATCTGGATTGAAATCATTTTTCTTTTTTTGATGGCTGTAAATCGAGTCTAAGAACCGGAAAACCCCCAGATTCTCGTAATCATATGGAATCAGCTCTTGTCCCCCAACAATTTTCACAGCCTTCACGACCTCTATCGCTTCAAATCGACTTGTACTCATTTTCATGACATCTCGATACTCTCTTCCCATCCCGATATACAGCGGCGAAGGATGGGCATGCGTTTTCGATTGCAGATGAGCGATGACGCCGGCAGCAGTTGCTTTCGGTGAGTGCCGGTCTGACAAGCTGCCCAATATCACGACAATGTCGGCTTGAACGGAGTATACGTGATTCACCTTATCTTCTAGCTGCAAATACGTTCGAATGACATCCTTCACGTCTTCTGCCGTCTCACTTTTGTTATCGGCAGCATGTACGACCATGACAGTAAATACTGCCGGCAATGGGATACTTAAATTCTCAGCCTCCCACTTCAGTTCTTCTTCTGTATAAAAATGATCATCCATGACCTTTTTGAAAAATTCTTCAATCTTGCCTTCCTTTTTCTCCAGCTGTTTCTTATTCTTATAAATCACTTTTCCCACTTGAAAGGAAGCTTCGTGCAAAAATTGCAGCTCCTCCTGAGAGAGGGAATCCTCAATGTCCTGCACCCAAATAAAGCCTACAACCTCTTGTTTATGCTTGGCGCTCACAGCCACCCGCCGATTAAACCCGAGCTCGTCATGACCGCTCACATAAAAAGGCTTTGACTCCTTGTGAAGCCGCTCGATGACCCCTGTTTTCTTTAACCAATCGACTACAGACCCCGGGCATTCCTTTGAGAAAATCGTTTGCTGATTGACTGGGTCAAACTGCTGTATGCTGTAAGAATTATAAGCAAGGAGCTGGCACTCTGTGCTTTCTAAAATGACTGGTTTTTTTAAATACCCGCTAATAAATGCAATTAACTTATCGACATCAAAAAATGTATGAAGCTTTTCTAATATCTCTTCCATCCCGATTGCTCCCTGATTAAGTAATACATTTATCATACTTCTTTCCGGACAGATTTGTATAGAAACAAGTCGTAGACAAGCAAAAAAAGCATGAACCCGTGTGCACAGGTTCATGCTTTTCCATCTTAAAACATTTCACTAATCGTTTTCGCCTGCATGTGTAGAGCTAGGTAATCTGGACCGCCTGCTTTTGAATCGGTTCCTGACATTTTGAATCCGCCAAATGGGTGGTATCCCACGATGGCTCCTGTGCAGTTACGGTTAAAGTAGAGATTCCCTACATGGAACTCCTGCTTCGCACGGTTGATGTGATCACGATTATTGGTAATGACAGCACCTGTCAAACCATATTCCGTGTTGTTGGCTACTTCAAGTGCCTCATCAAAGCTAGACACTTTCGAGAAGGCCAAGACTGGTCCGAAGATTTCTTCTTGCATCAAGCGAGATGTTGGCTCAAGATCTGCAAAAATGGTTGGGTGAATGAAGTATCCTTCCGAATCATCACTCGTTCCACCAGTCACTAAGCGGCCTTCCTCCTTGCCCACCTCGATATAATCCGTGATCTTGTCAAAGGACGCTTGATCAATGACAGGTCCCATGTAGACATCCGCAGAAAGAGGATTCGCTGTTGTTTTTGTTTCTGTGATTTCCTTCACTCGCTCGACCACTTGGTCATACAGCTTCTCGTGGACGACAGCCCGAGATCCAGCCGAACATTTCTGACCTGAAAAACCGAAGGCTGATGTGAAAATGGCATTAGCCGCTAATTCGACGTCTGCATCCTCATCTACAACCACTGTATCTTTACCGCCCATTTCAGCAATGACGCGCTTTAAATGCTGCTGACCTGGCTGTACTTTTGCCGCGCGTTCAAAGATACGTGTCCCTACTTCTCTTGAGCCAGTGAATGTAATCAGGCTTGTTTTCGGATGATCGACTAAGTAATCTCCGACCTCTGCTCCGCTTCCTGGTACAAAGTTCACCACACCCTTTGGAAGACCTGCTTGCTCAAGCTCTTCCACAAAACGTGCCGCAATCACAGGAGTTGCACTCGCTGGTTTTAAGACAACTGTGTTCCCTGTAACGATTGGTGCTACTGTTGTTCCTGCCATAATGGCAAACAAGAAGTTCCACGGCGGAATGACGAGCGTCACGCCAGTTGGTGTGTAAACATATTGATTGCGTTCCCCTTCGCGGCTGTTCACTGGTTTGCCTTTCGCCAGCTCCAGCATTTGACGGGCATAGTATTCAAGGAAGTCGATTGCTTCTGCTGTATCTGCATCCGCTTCGTTCCAAGGCTTACCTGCTTCTTTTACAAGAAGGGCTGAATACTCATGCTTTTTACGGCGAATGCTTGCCGCAGCACGGAATATGACGCTGGCTCTTTCTTCTGGAGACGTATAGCGCCAAGTTTCAAATGCTTTCGCCGCAGCTTGAACCGCTTGCTCTGCCTCTTCTTTCCCGGCCTTTGATACGGTTCCAACGACTTCATCCTTTTTCGCTGGATTGATCGAGATAATCTGGTCTTTCGTTTCGATTCTTTCTCCATTAATCACGAGCGGATAGGTTTGACCAAGTGATTCTGTTACCTTTGCTAATGCTTGTTCAAACGCTTTGCGGTTTTCTTCCTGGCTAAAATCCGTGAATGGTTCATGTTTGTAAGGTGTTGTCATCTTTGTCACGCTCCCGTTTCAAATTATTTTCTCGTCATCCCTTTTAAAGCAAAGGCAATGTTTGCCGGCCGTTCTGCAAGACGTCTCATGTAGTAGCCATACCACTCTCGTCCATACGGGGTATAGACCCTCATTTGATAGCCCTCTTGCACAAGTGCCTGCTGCGTTTCTGACCTCATGCCATACAGCATTTGAAATTCGAACTGACTTGTCGGTATATTGTGTTTTTTCACAATATTTTTCGTAAACTCGATCATTTGATCGTCATGTGTCGCAATGGCTGTATAGTTCCCTGTGAGTAATTGCTTTTCGATCAGCTTTTGATAATTCTGATCGACGTCTTTTTTGTTTGGATACGCCACTTCAGCGGATTCCTTATAGGCACCCTTTACAAGTCTTAAAAATGGCTGAAGCTCATTTAGGTCATCAAGATCCTTTTCTGTTCTGTACAAATACGCCTGCAGGACCGTACTGACATACTCATATTGAGATTTCATCTCTTTAAAAATGTCCAGCGTTTTTTGACAGCGCTGTTCATCCTCCATATCGATTGTCACCATGATACGGTGTTTCTCTGCCGTATCTAAAATGCTTTTCATATTGCGATACACAAGGTCATCGTCAATATCCAGGCCTAGTGATGTCATTTTGAGTGACACGTGGGAATTGAGTCCCGCCTCAGCAATCCGCTGAATGGTTTGAATACACTCATTCGTCCGCTCATTTGCAATCTCTGCCTTTGTGACAAACTCACCAAGGTGATCAACTGTTACAGCCATTCCTTGATCATTTAATCGTTTGATGACAGAGATAGCGCTCTCAAAATCCTTCCCACCGATGATTTTCTTAGATGCAACAGCACTTCCCCAATTACGAGCAATATGGTTCAAGAGACTGCTCTTTGACAAAAACAAGAAGAAATTTCTTGTGACCGACTCCATAAAGGGCACCTCCCACTCTTTGTAAGCTATGTCTTTATTGTAAGGCTCATAAGCTGTCCGCTACAATATTTGAAGATGACAAAAATTCTGACTTTTTTTGTGGTTTTATCACAATAAGAGTTAAAAAAGAGCCTGCCGCTATCCGGCTGGCTCTTCCCTCCTACGCCCACACCTCATCAAGGGTAGACTGCAGCAGCTCATTTAATTCTAGCGTGAGATTGTCTTTCGGCTGATTGTAGCTTTTCACCAATTCATCAAAACGCGCCAGCTCTTTGTCGATGAATGGATGGACATAGGCGAGACGGTTCTCTACATCCATTTCCTCTCCGTCCATTTTACGTTTGAGCAGCTCGTGAATTTCTGTTAAAAGCGGGCCTTCCTCCACTAGCTCCTCGAGCAGTTCATGAAAGTCCATCGGCGGAACCGTCCGGTAGCGTTCAATCCACTGACAGGCAAATAGCGGACGAAGCACATAGAAATACTTCTTGATTCGCACCTGCTCCCCTCGTAAATGCCGGCTTTCATTCCGCTTCGCCATATTGAGGTAATGATACATCAATGCTGCAGGATAAAACGCTCGATCCTTTAATTCTCTTAGCTGCTTTGCTAAAGAGAAAGATTCAGCATAGATGATGTCAGAAGATAGCCATTCCATGATGGATGGATTTGATTTATTGAATAAGCGAAGTGCCTTTCTAAGCTCCCAGCCGCTGATATCAAGCACGTCATCAATCGGCCGTTCAATGACATCACGATGCTCTTCCATCGCCCAATACCATTCTTTCCGGGGAACATATAAAAAACGAACATCATAATCACTATCAGTCGAGGGAAATCCCCATGCCCTGCTGCCTGATTCAACGGCGAGGCAAATCTTTACGTCATACGTTTCTTCGATGATTTTCAGCTCTTCCTTGATTCTCTCTCTCAACATCCATCAACTCTTTCTATAGAATTCTGCATGACTTCTTCACGTTTTGGGAAAATACGAATAAGACATATAAAAAAGGAGTTGGATCTGATGTCTATATCTCGCATTATGAAATGGATCACCGGGATTTTTGAAGCCTGCCTTGCCATCCCTGTGATCGGAGGTCTATTCGTTATCAGCAATGGCTATTCACCGCTCATGGTCATGCTTATTCTGCATATTATCACACTCGTCTTATCGAAGCGAGACCAGGGACCAATGATTGGAAGCATCATCGGAATTGTCACATCCTGCCTTGCTTGGATTCCAATTCTCGGATTCATTCTTCATATCATCACTGCCCTTGCCCTGATTATCACTGCGTTAGTGCCTGATGAAAAAACGAGACAGAATACGAGCTATTAAAAAAGAGGCCCTCCTAGAGCGGCCTCTTTTCTTTTAGATCCTTAAATGCTTTTGTAAGAAGGCAAGCTTCTCTGTTTGAAAAGCCGGGATGTACTCGTGTCCAAAGTAGCGATACACCTTTAAATCTTTATCTGTTTCTAAATGGTTGTATACCGCAAACACAGTAGATGGCGGGGTGATTTGGTCGATCAGACCGATGGCCATCAATGTGGGCTGTTTCACCCATTCGGCTAAATTGATCAAATCAAAGTAGCTCAATGTCTCAAATACCTTTTCTTCCGCTTCTGGATCACTGTTTCTTCGAAAGTATGAATTGATTTCTAAATAAGGCTGCTCCAATGCCACATCCACTGCACGCTCGAAATTTGATAAGTAAGGATAATCTGCCACGACGACCTTTGGAATGTCTGAAAGTGCCGCAGCTGCAACCGCCAGTGCACCTCCCTGGCTTCCACCCACCACGCCGATACGGTGTTCATCCACTTCCGGAAAGGACTGAATAACGTCGAGTGCACGAACCGCATCTAAATAAACACCTCGATAATAGTAGGTCTCTTTCGATAAAATGCCTTTTGTCATCCATCCCAAAGCCTGCCCGCCTGGAGTCACTGTCTTATCTTCACTGCCCCCTTGACCGCGGACGAGCATACCAAATGTCGCATAGCCATGCAGTGCCCAGTTGACGATGTCGTGAATGCCGCCGTCATAGCTGGCATTATAGCCATGAAAACGAACGAGCGCTGGATGCGGACCTGTTTGATCTGGTACCGCATACCAGCCTTCAATTCGAGAATGACCAAAGCTTTGATACGTCAGGCGGTACACCTTGACGCCTTTCACTGGATAATCATAAGGTTCAAGTGCTGGCTCTGCCTCCACTTGGCGCAGTTCTTCGAGCGACGCCTTCCAAAAGTCTGAGAAATCAGGTCGTGCTGTTTTCTTCGGTTTATATACTTTTAGCTCTTCTAGTGGTAAATCGAACAATTGCATACCATACTATTCCCCTTTGTTTTATTAGTTATGAGTATCATATCACTGTTTTCTTGACTTAGAAAGTCATTTTCACTACAAAAGACAAAACCTTCTGACATTTATATTGGCAAAGAGGATTGAAACCTTTATGATAAAGAAACTGGCTTGAAGAATAGATGTTCTCAGGCAAAACAAATTGATAGACATTCATGGATTTTCACATTTACACCATCGCATAAAGGAGGAACCTGTATGAAAATCGCCCTTGTCCAAATGGACGTACAAATTGGAGAACCTAATGTGAACTTTCAAAAAGCAGAAGCGTTTTTAGAAGAAGCCATCCATCAGCAGCCTGATCTGATCATTTTACCCGAAATGTGGAATACCGGTTACGATCTTGAACAAGCCGAGCAGCTTGCAGATGTAAACGGTGAACGCACAAAACAGCTCTTCTCTTCCTTTGCCCGCAAACACCAAGTGGTTCTCATCGCAGGAAGTGTATTGAACAAGCGCACAGAAGATGACAACATCACCAACACGATGTATGTCTTTAACCGCCAAGGTGAGCTCTTAGTGGATTATGATAAAATTCACTTATTCCGCTTAATGGATGAGCACAACTATTTAACAGCTGGTGATCAGCTTGGTTTATTTGACTATGATGAGGATGTGAAGATCGGTGCGATGATCTGCTACGACCTTCGCTTTCCGCAGCTTTCCAGAACACTTGTAAACAAAGGGGCGAAAGTGCTCATCAATACGGCGCAATGGCCGTCAGCAAGAGTGGATCATTGGCGTTGCCTGCTCATCGCAAGAGCGATTGAGAACCAGTCATTTATGATTGCTGTTAACAGAACAGGCACAAGCAGAGACACTGAATTCCCTGGCCACTCCATGGTGATTGATCCACTTGGCCGTATTCTGCTTGAAACAAGCCATGAGGAAGACATTTATTATGCGGAAATTGATCTTCAGCTAGTGGATGAAGTGAGACAGCAAATTCCTGTGATGACGGATCAGCGTCTGGATATCTATTAGAAAGCAGGGTGCTCCCCTGCTTTTTGCATTTAATTAAACGTTTGTTTAAGCTTGATTCTGGTAAAGGTCCATTAGGGCTTGAGCGGCTTTCGTTAAATACCTTTCTTCCACATATGCAAACACAAGAGTGCGGGTTGGGCATGAATCAATTTTCAAATAAGTGACTTCGTTCCTTTCCTCTTGTGCCACCATTTTCGGCACAACTGTCACACCTAGTCCATTTTTGACCAATGCCTGCGCTGTTTGAATATGACTTGTTTCAAAGGTAATCTTCGGCTGAAAACCATGATGAAGACATAGTTCCATGACCACTTGCCGAAAGCCATATCCCTCTTTCAACATAATAAATGCGGCGTCTTCCAGAAGGCGAAACGGAACAGACCCTTTCTGATCTGCTTGATTGATGATTTCGTTCAATTCATCTGTTGACCAGGGCTGGGCAGTTTGCGGAACTGCGAGAAGAAGCGGCTCTGTCAGCATGTGTTTCGTTTTCAATGATTCATGCTCGACAGGCATAGATAAAATAGCCAAATCCAGCTTTCCAGCCAATAGAAGTTTTTCTAGCTCACGAGGTGATTCTTCTATTAGTTGAACGTGAACATGAGGATACGTTCGACAAAAGGTTTTTAATAAACCGGGCAAGACATAGCCCCCTGTGACTGCTGGCGCTCCAATGTTCAGCTCTTTCCCCACCTCATAAGCTGCTTCTCCCATTTCACGCAGCAAATCATCTCTTTCCTTCAAAATGTTCTCAGCCCTTTTAATGAATCGACTCCCTTGAGGTGTGGGCGTGACTTGTCCATACTTTCGAATAAAGAGGGGTGTGTCTAATTCCTCTTCCAGCTTCTTCATTTGTTGGCTTAAAGAAGGCTGTGCAATGTGAAGTTGATCCGCTGCTTTTGTAAAACTTTTCTGCCGGTACACTTCCATGACATATTCCATCATTCGTATATCCACTTTCATCACCTCATAGGTTTTAACTATTCATGTCATATCTTTTATGTCTTAGACAAATAACAAAATGAATTTTACGATAAAGAGACAACAAAGGGGGAGAAGAAATGAATCCATATGCTAAAGCCGAAAACCAATTCTCACAAAATGCCGAGAACTATCGAGATTCACCTATATTTGCAGCCGGAGAAGAGCTGGAATGGATGAAAGCAACAGCCAATACGAAGGGTCACGAGCATTTACTTGATATCGGCTGCGGGGCAGGACATACCGTTTTTTCCTTTTCAGATATCATTTCTAAAGGAATCGGCATTGATGTCACGCAAAAAATGATCGAGGTTGCAGCAGCACTTGCGGAAGAACGCCAACTGAAACATATTACTTTTGAGCGGGCAGCCGCAGAAGCACTGCCCTTCGCTGATGAATCATTTGACATCGTGACGTGCCGCTTTGCCGCTCACCACTTTCCAAACCTGCCGGCAGCTATGTCTGAAATCAGCCGTGTCTTAAAAAAAGGCGGCACATTCCTGCTCGTCGATCATTACGCACCCGAAAACACTGCACAGGATTCATTCATTAATCACTTAAATAGACTCAGAGATCCTTCTCATGTGCGAGAAAGCTCGTTATCAGAATGGAAAGAGCTCTTCGCTGCCAACCAACTGACTCAAAAAGAAAAGCGTTACTGGGATCTGCAAATTGATTATCAGGACTGGATGATGCGTGGACGCACACCAGAGAATGTTCAAAAAGAGATCGTTTCCCATCTTCAATCCGCAGACCCTGATACAAAGCAGCTGTTTCAACTTCAATTCGATGCACAGCAGCAGCCTATTTCCTTCTGTTTAAAAGCTGCACTCATTCAAGGAATGAAGAATTGAACTTATAGAAAAAGTCTACCCTCGTTGGTAGACTTTTTTATTTCGAGTATAAATCCCAGCCAAGCTTGAGTGTGTCCACAATATAATTGGCGACTTCCTCAGCTTCTAGATGATCTGTTTCGACTCTTGAGTTATGAAGGGCATATATTTCCCGGCGCTCTTCAAACAGCTCTTTCATCTCATCGAGCGTCCGGTTGTGAAGAACAGGGCGGTTTTCAATTAAAATATCCAGCCGCTGTTTCCAATTCTCCCAGGATAAATCAAGGAAAAGAACCGTACAATGCTTCAAGCAGGCGCGTTTGATTTCTTCCTGTTTGAATGCACCGCCTCCAAGAGAAACGATCTTTAGCTGCGTATGTTCACATAAATCGACGATATAATCTTTTTCAGCCTGCCTGAAGAATGCTTCTCCTTTTTGCTGAAAGATATCTGGAATCGTCATGTTATACTTTTTCTCAATCTCCTGATCCACATCAATAAAATCTCTATATAGCTTTTTGGCAACCAGCTGCCCAATGGTTGTTTTCCCAACACCCATAAAGCCAATGAGGACAATATTTCGCTGTCTCACAGGGATTTCTCTATTGTTTTTCATATTCGTGACACGTCCTCCTTACGACAAGGAATGCTACATAATGTATCTATTATATGATAAATGGCGCGCGAAAAGATAGGCAATTTGAAAAATTGTACGTAGATCATCTGCATAGAAAAAAGAACCTACCCTCTTTGGAATAAGTTCTTCACTGCGTGCGTAACTCACGGTGCAATATCCTCTAATACTTTCTCGCGCGTTTCGATCATTTTAAAAGCAAGAATTGCTCCCACTACAGTCACACTTGCGAAAAGAATAAAAATAGTTGAAACACCGCTTACCTCTAAAATAAAGCCTATCATAATAGGAGCGATCGCTGAGGCCAGCCTAAGCCACGCTGTAGCAAATGCCGTTCCAATCACCCTCATACGTGTTGGATAAATTTCAGGTGTATATAGATAGAGAAGAACTGTAATTGTCCCCATCATTCCGTAAGCAGCGGACCCTAAATATATAACACTTTCTGGAGAATTAGCTCCGCTGATCCATAAAGCAGTTAATAAAGCACCTGTTACAATAAATGCAATGGTTGCCCAGCGCTTTCGTCCTACTTTATCAATTAAAAATGCACAAGCGAATACACCGACGGTCTGTAAAATATTTGTCAGAGAGGCTGCCCTTAATGAATCTCCAACTGGCAAATTGTAAACCGTATTATAAAGACTTGGTAACCAGTTATTTAAACCATTCGATACAAAGTAGGCAGAAAACCAGAGTCCCCATACGATCAATGTTCTTTTACGATAAAAAGTTGAAAAAAGCTCTTTCCAGTCGCCCTTTTCAGTACTGCTAGATACTTGCTTTGCTACAGGCATTCGTTTGTCAGTACTAGCTTCAATTTCTTCAATAATTCTTTCGGCTTCATCAAATCTGCCTTTCGAAATCAACCACCTTGGAGATTCACGTAACATAAAAAAGAATACAAAGACGACGAGACCTCCGATGCCCCCAATCAAAAACATCCACTTCCAACCAAAGCTAGGTACAACAAATGCACCTATTTGAGCTGAGATCATTAAACCTAAAGGAAAAATCATCTCATACAGCATAAAAAACCTGCCTCTCCCTTGAGCACGGGACAGCTCATTGATATATGAGGCTGCTACCGGCACCTCTCCTCCTACCCCAATCCCTTGTATAAAACGAAAAATAAACAGGGCCATAAAATTACCTGAAAACACGCATGCAATACTCATGACGGACATGAGGAGTACAGTCCACTTTGCACTAAATACACGGCCGCGCCTTTCTGCTAACCAGCCAAAGAAAATAGCACCAATCGCTTGTCCTATATAACCAGACCCAATAAGAAGACCAATTTGAGCAGGTGATAAACTCCACATTCCGATGAGAACTGGGAGAACAAACGCTAAAGATAGAGCATCAAAAGCATCAAAAAAAGTAGCAGATCCCATAATGATACGAGGTTTTAAATGCCATCTAGAAAAAGGTACACTTTCCATTCTAGTCAATAGTTGTGAAGCTCTATCAACAACTTGCCCATCATGAGAATTTGGATTTCCGCTGAGTTCTAACGTCATGGTATCTCCTCCTTATTAGAGGAAATGATGCAAAAGTACATGCCGAAGAGCGCTAAAGAAATCGCTTACATTTTAAACCAATAGACATTCTAAAGCGTTCATACGAGTTTTCAGCATCTATCATTTCTTTTTTGGCGTTCCCGTGGTGCCCCGGTCTATATAGTACATAGGGAAGATATGTTCCATCGCATCTAACTGTTCTCCTTCCAATAACTGTGTTAGTAAAGAAACAGCTTTTCTTCCCATTCCAACTAAATCAACATGAACTGAAGATAAAGAAGGGGTTAGAAAACTTGCAATGGGCACATCATCGGCACCAACGACAGACAAATCATGAGGTATTGACACATTTGCGTTATTTGCCGCTTTCATGACCCCCATCGCCAAAAAATCTGAAGAGCAAACAACTCCAGTCATGTGCTGGTTTCCTTGGAGAAATTGAGAAACCACTTCTACTACTTTTCCCCCATCAAATTCATCTAACTCAAACACAAGTTCTTTGTTTATTGTTAACCCTAAACTTTTAAGTGTGCGCTCATATCCCTTGTAATACCTCACACTATGCATCGAACTCATTGGACCATTGACCAGCCCAATGGTTCGATGACCTTTATCAAATAAGGCCGTTATTGATTGACACACACCTTCTTCATCATCTGGCCTGACACATGGAAATGGAGAATCATCTAGATAACTTCCGACAACTATAATGGGAATGGCTAAACTTTTTAACCAATCCATGCTTAGTTCTTCATTTCTTGGTGAAAATAGAATGGCTCCATCTACTGCCTGCGTTTCAAGTAATCGCTGCTGTTGTACAGATGTAAACGACATCAACATATTGAATTCCGTCTCATCTAATTCCTTCGCTATTCCATCTAGAATCGTTGAAAAAAATGGATTATTCAAAATATATGAACCACGCGGAACCACTACAGCTATATTCCCAGTCTTCCTTTTGACGAGCCCTCTAGCTCCTAAATTAGGACGATAGCCTAATTCATCAATTACTTGTTTGATTCTTTCAGCCGTTTGAGCACCTACTCCTGGTTTACCACTTAATACTCGGGAAACAGATGCTATAGACACTCCAGCTTTCAATGCTACATCTTTAATACTTACTGACACATTTCATACCTCCGGGAGTCTGTTGTTTTGTCCTCTATTATAACCTGACTCACCTTCATCATGAAATTAATGGTCTGTTATCTACTGACGTTTTCCTTAAGCAAACCAACACTTTGAAGGCCCTGGCGAATCTCTTCTTTCTCCTTATGAGTTAAAGGTAAGACCGGCTTCCTAGCAAGCGAACTACTGATTAGACCTCGCTGGTACATCGCTTCCTTCATTCGCAGATGAGAGGTAGATGAAGGTTCATCCATTTTATACACAGCATGCTTTAATTCGAAGATTCTATCGTAAACTTTATTGGCCGCTACAAGATCTTTTTCTTCCACACATTTCACAAGTTCAGCGATCAAATCTGGCACAAAACAGCCGAAACCTACAAGTGCTCCATCAATCCCTTGAATTAATGTTGGCAATAAATATTCATCGTGACATGTGAGTAACGATACATCTGGTGCATGTTTTTTCAATGCCCGCACATCGACCTCGTATTGTGCCATGTCTCTTTGACCAATTTTAAACGAGACAACATTCTCAATTTCCGACATTTCTAGTAATTGATTGGTTGTATATGAGGTTTTTGTCCAAGTTGGATATTGATGTACGATGATTGAAATGTCAATCGCTTCTGCAACTTCTTTAAAGAATTGGACAGGTGACTCAGGCTGCATACCGAATCTTAGCCATGAATGTGGCGGCATGAGAAGTATACCTTCTCCGCCAGCTTCTTCAACGGCTTTTGCATGTTGGATCGCTTCAATTGTCCCTTCAGCAGAAACCCCAGAAATGACAGGTACTTCCCCTTTTAATTCGTCGGCTGCAATGCGCACAGCCTCAGCTCGTTCATGTGGCAGTAAAGTCATAATCTCGCCAGTATGTCCATTGACAACGATACCGTTAATCCCTTTGTGCTCCGCCACCCAACGGACAAGCTTACGAAAAGCAGGTTCATCAATTGAATAGTCATCTTTAAAAGGAATTAAGACAGCCGGGAATACACCGCTCCATTTTTCTTTATTTTTCATCAACAAATTCCTCCCCTTTCGATTATAGTAAACGTTTACGGTAAGCGTTTACGTAAACAATCATAAAATGACATAACGGAGATTGTCAACTAAATTTTTAGAAAATTTTTATTATTCAAATAAAAATACAATCAATTTCATTTTTCTAGTAAATAATATAGGTTTGTTTTATTTCTTAAATGATTAAGCAATATCTGCTGGTTAAAGTTGCTGATTATCATCCTAAATACATATTCAATAAGAGACCATTATAAATAATTTTATATTTTCCAAACAGTATTTTTACTATAAAAAACCTCTCCATCACAGGAGAGGTCTCTTGCATTTTCTTATTTCCACCAGTCATCAAACATGGAAGCTGGTACTTGGCGTTTATGCTCTGATTGAACATAGCGCTTTTCAATCGCTTCTGCTGCTTGATCTGACACTGGCTTACCTTCTAAGTAATCATCAATTTCATTGTACGTAATGCCAAGTTCTGTTTCATCCGTTTGCTGAGGTTTGTCATCAAGCAGATCCGCTGTCGGTTTCTTTAAGTATAGGCGCTCAGGTGCTTGCAGCGCTTCTAGCAGCATCCGGCCTTGGCGTTTCGTCAGACCTGTGAGCGGAAGAACATCTGCACCGCCATCGCCATACTTCGTGAAGAAGCCGGTTACTGCTTCAGCTGCATGATCTGTACCGATGACAAGCAATCCTTCTTCTCCTCCGACAGCATACTGCGCGATCATTCTCATACGTGCTTTGACATTTCCTTTATTAAAGTCAGACAACGGGCCGCCTGTGTCCTTTTGATATTGTTCACTAAATGCCGTCACGGCAGGCGCAATATCATATTTCCACGACTTGTCCGGCTGAATAAATGATAAAGCGAGCTGTGCATCATCTTCATCCTGCTGCACACCGTGCGGGAGGCGCACCGCAATAAAGACTGCCTCTTCTTTTCCTTCTTGACGCAGCTCAGATGCAGCCAGCTGTGCAAGACGGCCAGCGAGCGTTGAATCCTGTCCGCCGCTAATGCCGAGGACGAATCCTTTTGCGCCAGTTTTTTTCAAGTATTCCTTTAGAAATCCAACCCGCTTTTCGATCTCCTGCTTTGGGTCAATTGAGGGCTGCACATGCAACTCTTGGCTGATCTTTTTCTGCAAACTCATACACTTTTCCTCCTAAGCATCCTCTACATGAAGAGAACAGGTTTTACTCTGAATTCATTGGTTTGACAACGTTTTTTAAGTCTTCATTATACCATGTTTTCAGGAAGAACATTTTGTTAGACGTTCCCCTATTTCATTAATGATCAAACATTCACAAAAGAAAAAGACCATGTCTATATGGACTGGCCCTTTTCTTTTTCAATCAATTTCTACCCGTATAGATGTACAGCTTGCGCCATTACAATTCCCAATATCAGAAGGACATGCGGATACGGCCACAATGAGATCCATTTCGGCTCGCAGACGAATGTAATCACCGGGAAGAGATTTTGGGAGCTCCACAGACAGTTTTCCTTTTTCATCAATGACTGTATTCATAAAGGCATTAAAAGGATAGTACATATCCTCCTTAGGAATCCCAAATGGCTCAAAGGCAGTCCGCAAATTATCGTAGCATGTATGCATGACCTCTAAATGCGTCCGTCCGTATAAAAGCTGATACATTTCTTGCCGGCAGGCGGGCATGTATAAATCATGGCATTCGACTGTGTCTTCAATGACCGTAAACATCGGTTTATATAAATTAGAATAGAGCTTATCCCCTTTTTTCACTTTTGACGAAAATAGGCTGTCCATTGTCGCGCCTTGGTCAAATTTTTCATAAAAATCCTTTTCATGATAGGCCATGACATCTGCTACTTGCTGACCTTCAATATCAACGACCCGCATACATTGGCCTTTTCCTAAGCGAAAGCCGTGTCCATCCTTTGGTAAAATGACATATTCTCCGTTCATCACATGCACTCCTTTCCATGTCAGTATGCCCAAAACGTCCCCTTGATCATGTATAAAAAAAGACGGCGGTCACAAGCTAATGTCATTGAAATCGAAAGGTGTTGCACATGCTTTGAAAGAAGAACAAACTTTATCTTGGTGGCAGCTTTCTCTCATCGGAGTCGGCTGTACAATTGGCACTGGTTTCTTCCTTGGTTCCAGCATTGCCATTACAAAGTCCGGTTTTTCCGTCTGCATTTCTTTTTTGCTTGCTGCGGTCGGAACCTATCTCGTCTTTAAACATTTGGCTGCGATGACAGCCGATAACCCTGATAAAGGGTCATTTTGTTCCTATGCTCGTAAAGCATATGGACGCTGGGCAGGGTTTAGCAATGGCTGGGTGTATTGGTTTGCAGAAATGTTGATTACGGGAAGTCAGTTAACAGCGATTTCTCTTTTTACCCGCCACTGGTTTCCATCTGTTCCGCTCTGGGTGTTTTCTGCGATTTATTCCGCTCTTGCCCTGCTCGTGATTATCATAGGGCTTTCTTCTTTTCAAAAGACAGAAAATGTCCTTGCAGTACTGAAGACAGCGGCGATTTTTCTATTTATGATCCTTGCTGTGCTTGTGTTATTCGGCATTCTGACAGATCATAAACCGACCCTGCATCTGCCAAACAAAGATCACGAATGGATGCCCCTCGGTCCGCTTGGTCTTTGGAATGGATTGATTTACGCGTTTTATGCATTTGGGGGAATTGAAGTCATGGGGCTGATGGCGGTTCATTTAAAGGACCCGAAGGATGCGGCAAAGTCTGGACGCGTCATGCTGATCATTCTAGCGGTCATCTATATCGTCTCAATTGGACTTGCTCTCTTGCTTGTCCCAGTAACCGCCTTTGACAAGAACAGCAGTCCATTTATTACATCATTGGAGCCGTTTCATTTATCGATCTTTCTTCATATCTTTAATGGCATCTTCATTATTGCCGGCTTTTCGACATTGGTTGCCTCTCTTTATGCGGTCACGACACTGCTTGGCTCAATGTCGGAGCATCAAGATGCACCTGCTTGTTTTAAACAAAAAGACCCAACTCATGTCGGATGGCCTTCGATTATCTTAACTGCCGCTGGCTTAATTGTCTCGATTTTGCTTGCGCTCTTTTTGTCCAAACACATCTACGAGCATCTCACAACAGCAGCCGGCCTTACCCTTCTGTACACATGGGTATTCATTCTGTTCTCAAGTAAAAAGCTATCAAAGCCATCCACTCGCCAAACGTGCGAAATGATTCTTGCGCTTCTCTTGATTGGAGCCGCCATTTCAGGCACTTTAACAGAGGCAAGCGGACGACCTGGCTTTTTTATCAGCCTTGGGATCATTGCAGTGATTGCCATCATGGTGCTATTTATGAGAAAAAAGTGGAAGCAGCAGGATCAGACCGCATCATAATTTCATCATGTTTTTTAATGCAGTAAAAGGACATTTGGCGGAGGCTGGTTTCTCCGCCTCTTCATCTGGGAGAAAGTATTGCTTCCATTCATGATTGGTCGGATCACCGTACCATTTTAATGATGGGTGAACGCTGACCTCATCATACGCTTTGAGCCGCTTGCGAACGAGCTGGCTCATTTTTTGACCAAACTTGGTCGATCCATTCAATTTCTCAAACACCCATCTAGGCTGAAATGCCATCAAGACATAAGGGAAGTGGCGGCTTTTTCTGAGCTTATGAGCCGGTGTGGAGCACAAAATAAAATACGCTTCCCCGTGAAAGCAATACTCCCACTCATGATGATGAGTATCTAGTGGAATATCCTCAGGCCATGGCACTTCATCTTTCTGGTGCAGTCGTTGAAGCAGTGACCAAAACTGCTGCTCAAACTGTTCAAGTGAACTTTCTTTTAAATCCTGCGGTGTTTCAAAAAAACAAATAAATGAAGCATATTGACCCGTTTCTTTCGCACAGCTTTGATATTCTCTCAGCAGCTGGGCTAATTCATCAACCGCTTCCTCTTTCCTCGGATCACCAACAAACCCATAGCGTAAATGATCGAGAAAAAACCCCTGTCTTCCCGGTACACAAGGGAATGTATCTGCCTCATCTCCTACCATATCTCCAAATTGAGTAAAAGCATCCTGCTTCCATTCTTCTAGTGATCGTAGATTTTGATCAAGGCAACTTTTTGCATACAACTGGGCCATTTCTTCCACCTCGTTTTAGCGTCTTCTCCATAGCCTATGAGAAAAAAAGGCTGTGGTGACTGTCCTTCAACGACTTTCCTTGCGCACGCAAGAGGTGGATATTCTCGTTCAAATTGAGCATGTATGTGTGTCTTTCACTCCATGATGCATGAACAGACAAGTGTATGCAGCCGTCAAACTGCTTCTTTTAATAGAGCGCTTTTGTATCATTCCTATGATCTGTTCTTCATCAAAAAGACAGAATCAAGCACCCAATAAATGAGGGCTGAGCAAAAGCTAAATAGATAGACAATGTTGCTGTGATAACTGATAAGATCAGCATGCACACATAGTTGAATACTGGAAGAAAAATACGGATGGCAATATCCCACCATTATTCAAGAATGTGTTATGTCTGTCAATCCTTACAAAAAAACAGACTGAATGTATCAGTCTGTTTTTCTACCCAATCAACGCCATGATCCCTTGATACCCAAAATAGGCGCCGAAACCAAGTAAAGATAAGCCTGCAAGAACGGATAAGCCATGTAAGACACGTTCACTTAAATAGCGCCTAAACGAACTAGCAAGAAGCGCCATACTGAAATCCCAGATCAGCATGCCGATAAAAATAGCCATGCTGTACATCAGCATTTGAGATGCCCCATACTTTTCAATCGTATTAGCCAAAATACTGCCGTAGATGCCAAGCCAAAATAAAATACTGAGCGGATTGGAAAGAGAAATGAAAAACCCCGTCATGAACGACTGACCAACCGAAGTGTTTCCACCATCCTTTTTCGGGCTCTCCTGCAAATTGATTTTACGCAGACTTTCAATGCCCGTATAGGTCAGAACAAAAAAGCCGAACAGCCACAAAAAGGTTTTCACTAGAGGTGCAGTCAAAAGCTGGGCGACACCAAAATAGATGAGGAGCATATAGACAATATCCGCGGCCATCGCCCCCACACCAAAAATCCACGCGTGCCAAAATCCACTTTTAATCCCTCTGTCGATTTGGGCTGCATTGACTGGCCCAACAGGCGCTGAAAGTGACAACCCTAAAAAGATATAACCAAAAAACACCGCCACATAGACGTCCTCCTTTTGATGCTGACTTGTACATATTATTCAAACGTTCTGTGTTTTAGTACAAGTCCTTTGTATCTTTTCAGGTGGACTCAAGGAGACATTGGATATTGCTTACCGATCGGCTTTCAGCGCCGATTGCTGCGACAGAACCGTATCCTTTTTCTTAGCACGATTCATTTGAATCGCAGCTGCAAACAGAAGAACAGCTAAGAAGGCGAAAACAAAGACGGCACTTGCTGCTCCTGCCCATTCAAGACTAAAGCCAATCAAGAAGGACAAGCAGGCTCCGCCTAAACTTGCGGCTGCAATAAAGTAACTCGTTGCCTCGTCGATGGCATTTTCAATCATTAATGCAGATGCAGTCAGTGCGATTGGGAACATGCCAGCTGCGCACAGGCCGATGAAAAAGATGAGAAGCAGCTGCGCGGCGATGTGGGTTGTCAGGGCAAATACAACGAGCAGCAGAATCATGAGTGCTGCGCTTAGCTTTAAAAAACGCAGCGGATGCAGCTGATCAGCTTTTCTCGCAATGACAGTTCTGCCAATGACGATCGCTGTCCAAAAGGTAGAAACCGCAAAAAGACTCCAGTTGTCTCCCCCTTTTTCCAGCATGATCGACGGCAAAAAGTTCGCAAAGTTCGTTTCAATCCCTGCGTAGAAAAAAGCAAAACAGATCATGAGCACCACAATCATTCGATTGTTTCGATCAACAAGTAAGGACGGTTTTCTCATCCCATTGGAATTGGAAGAAGAATCCATCTGTCCACAAGGCAATTTGTTCATAAAGGCAAGCCAGAGCATAAGAAAGAAAGTCAGTGCACCGACTTGAAATAAAAACACATAGTGCCACGTCTGTTCAGTGACAGTGAGCAGAATCACAAGTGGAAATAACAGCGCTCCTAACCCAAAAAAGACCTCCATGATGCTGATTCGCTTCGCACTGTTTGCCATCGAAATCACATACGCTCCGGCTGTGGTCTCAAGACTGCCTGCACCGCTCCCAAGAAAAAAACCTGCCAGCACAAGTGTTGTCCAGCCCGGCACCAAAAGCCCAAGGAGAAGTGACCCGATCATCAGCAAAAGACCCATGGTCAGAACAGCGCCATAGCCTTTTTTCCTCACAAGAATGGGGGATAACAGAACACCTGTCAAAAAACCAATAAACTGAAAAAAGATTAAAGAAGATAATTCCCCGGGACCCTTATCGTAACTTGACAGTAAATAAGGAGTTAAGCTGCCAAAAAACACATGAATGGTCCCAATAAAAAAATAAAAGACACAGCCAAAATAAAATACTTTTTTCATCTTTTCACTTCCTCTAAAAAGGAGCGGAGTCATGACATCCTCCGCTCCACCTCTTTAATATGCCCGGGCAGACTTGACAGCCTCTTCCCTCTCGAAGCATGTATTGAGCGCAGCCTGTGCGCGATACCCATCTACAAAATCAGCCACTTTCATATGACATGGATATGGATCAGTATTCACCCAGTGCATCAGCTGATCACGGAACGTATCAGACCATCCGTAAAATTCATTTGGCGGATCTGTCAGCAGGGTTTGCGGCATTTGATGACGCTCCACGCACAATCCATCACTGATCTCATATTCGTTTTTCATGTTCGTATGGTATTTGAATACCTTGTCATGACCAACGACTTCTACACTAAATCCGCATTCCTCAGGCTGCGTGCTTTTGGATGTGACCAAGTGAAAGAATACTTGATTCTCCATCTGACCGAAAATTTCGGTATGATCATCCACCTGCACCTTTTTCTCTTCTTTTTCCTTTACATGTGTCAGCATCTTGGTATTAAGTGATTCTTTCTTCATGTCACTGCCAAATAAGTACCACAGCATATCAATTAAATGAATACCAAGATCCCCTAATGCACCGCTCGTGCGCAGACTCTCACCGCCGTCTCTCCATGAAAATGTCTTTCTTCTGAGGGCACTGTTTTTCTTAAAATGAGTCCTGACGGTCAAAATGCGGCCTAATTCACCATTGGCAATCAAGTTCTTCAAAATATTCACAAAGGATAAGTAACGATAGTTAAAGCCCATACTGGCTTGAACCTGGAACTGTTTGGCTGTCTCCACCATTTCCTTCGCTTCCTTCAGCGACACAGCCATCGGCTTTTCACATAAAATGGGCTGTCCTGCTCTTAGTGCCTGAAGGGCATGGTCTTTGTGACAAAAATTAGGGGAGGCAATGATCAACCCATCAGATGCATCTGCTAGTGTTTCGATACTTGAATACACACGTCCGCCGTACTGTTTAATGAATCCCTGTGCAACTGACTCGTGCAAATCATAGACACCGGATAACTCTGCACCTTTGATTGTTGATAATGCTCTTGCATGAGCTTTTGCAATATTCCCTGCTCCAACAATTCCAATTTTCTTCATGAATGTGCCTCCTCATGTTTATACATCACTGTTTTCAGTGTTTCATAGATTCCTTTTGCATACCCATGATGACAAATCTGATGATGGTGCCGCTTGGCTTCGGCCGTCGCATTTTGGACGAGGAAACCATGCGTGACGGATTGAAGCATCCGCAAATCGTTCCCACTATCTCCAAAGGCAAAGCCTTGATCTTTTGATAGATCATATTGGTTCAGCATAAAGCGGACAATTTCATCCTTCCCTGTGCCGACTGGTAAAAAATCGACATCATAGCAATCCGCAGGGTCTCCTGCGAGCGGATTGCATTTGTTAATGTTGACCGCCACCCCGCGCTCTTTGGCAAGTGTTTGGATGAATGATAGATGATGAAGATCTGTCCGTTCATCCTGCTCCTGATAATAGAAATTCTTCTTATACCCTGAGCTGCCCAGCTGCGTTTGCGGTCTGAGATGAATTCCCTTTTCACGTACGGTTTCCAGGATGTCTTCAATTTTTTCATCTGAAAAGCCCTGCGCATCCAGCCGCTTCATCCATTCCGCATCTGGCTGTCCAAAACGGGCTTCCGATGTATACACAATTTCAGTTCCTAAGTTCGACGCAATGAAATGCGGGAATTGATGAAAACCTCCTTTTTCCATTTTACTTGTGACAGAATCGAGGCTGCTTCCCGTGACCCAGCCAAGCATGAGCTGTCCTGCTTCGCTCTTTTCTGCCACAAAGGCTTCCAGCCGCTTTACATCCTCTCTCTGCTCATTGGTCATTCCGTGAGAATAATAGGTTTCATCAAAGTCACAGAAGACGATCCACTTCGGATTTTCCGGCTGATTCAGCAGCTTTTTATTGAATGGAAGACTTGATAACATGATGAACCCCCTCGATGACCTTCTCCTGATCTTGCAGCGGCATGCCTGGATACAGCGGCAAGTGAAGTAATTGCTGTGCTGCTTTTTCCGTGTGTGGAAGTGTCGTACGTTTATACTTTTGAGAAACAAGATTTGTTTGATGCTGATGCGATAGAATCGGGTAATAAACATCTGTTTCTATGCCCATTTCCAGCAATTTCGCTGCAAGCTCATCTCGTTCGCCCTTTAGCACTCTGATCGGGAACAGATGCCAGACATGATCATCCGTCAGCTTCGGAAGCTTCAAGTATCCTTCTTCCTCAAGCGTTTGCAGCTGGTCAATGTATCGCTTTGCTAAGTAAAAGCGTTTAAAGTTTTGTAATCCTAAATACTTCATGCGTTCGAGTCCGATCGCTGCCTGCAAATTATCAATTTTAGAATTAAATCCATAGTCACTGCGTTTGACATTTTTCTTTCCTACTTCAAAGCCGTGATAGCTGATCTCCATGCATTTTTCCGCTAAGGCTTCATCATTTGTGGCGATAGCCCCTGCCTTACCGCAGACGCCAAGGTTTTTGTATGGATTAAAGCTGAGAACAAGTCCATCTCCATATGCACCAAGGCCGCTGCTGCCGATCGCCTGACAGCCATCTTCAATGATTTTCAACCCATGCTGTTTCGCAATCGCCGAAATGGCCTTCATATCCGCTTGCTTTCCATATAAATGAACCGGAAGAATGCATGCCGTTTGATCTGTGATATGCTTCTCAATTTCACTCGGTGCCAAGCAGTAAGTATCTGAATCAATATCGGCATAGACCGGAACAGCCCCAATCGCAAGCACTGCATTTTCTGTTGCAGCAAAGCTATTCGCTGGCAAAATGACCTCGTCTCCCGGATGGACGCCTGCTGATATGAGGCTGATCATTAGGGCATCTGTTCCACTTGACGTGGCAATGACATATTTCTTCCCTAAGTACTCAGCGAGCTGCTTTTCAAACGCCGGAATATATGGCCCTGAAGTAAAACGGCCAGAACTCAATACTTCTTTCAACACCTGCATGATATCATCGATCTCATCCTCTGAAATCAGTTTATCAACTGGCAGAAACGGTATCTTTTTTTCCTTATTTTGTTTATAATGGAAGAGAATTTTTTCCAAGCCTGTGCGCCCTATATCTTGCTCAAGGAACGTCACCAGCTTTTCATTTGCTAGGTGCTTCTCAACTGAATCAGACTTTACTTGAACACCTTGATTGATCATATCCAGCAAAGGAAGATAATCCTTGCTTTTACCTGATATCTTCGTCAATATTTGCATTCCATTCCCTCCAATTAATCAATTCCATTTGTTAATATTTAACTTGTTTCACATTGTAAATGATGTTATCGATTTCAGAACAATAACTTTGTGTAAAGGATTTGTTAATATGTGTACAATTTATGAAATTGCCAAACGCTGCGGGGTTTCAACCACCACCGTTTCCAGAGTGCTGAATCATCATCCATATGTGTCAGAGGAAAAGCGTCAGCTTATTTTACAGGTGATGAAAGAAATGGAATATACACCAAGTTCAGCGGCTCGCACTCTTCGTTCACATCAGACAAAAACCATTGCTGTGTCTGTCCCGGCTGTGGACCATCCTTTTTTTGCACAATTGATTAAAGGCATATCAAAGGAAGTACTGGATCAAGGTTATAAAGCCATCGTGCTTCAGACGTTTTATCAGGAATCGTTAGAGCTTGAAGGGCTTCAATTATTAAAAAAAAGAGAAGTAGATGGGGTCATATTAGGGGCATTAGAAAATCCGTGGGAAAAGATCGAGCCATTTTTAACGAACGGCCCTATTGTCATGGCGAACGAATATCATCAAACAGCAGACATCCCGATTATTGGATACGATGAGCGGGAAGCCGCCTATAAAGCGGTTGACTACTTGATTCAGTCAGGGCGAAGATCGATTGGGTTTTGCTTTGATACTGAAAGCAGTGAAGCACAAAAACAAAGGAAACAGGGCTATCTTGATGCACTTTCTGCACACGGCTTGCCGCTGCATGACGATTGGCTTTTTGGGGAGGCCTTCACCATTGAAGACGGTTTTCGCTTAATGGATGTCATCCATGACATGAAGAATGCACCTGATGCCATTTTCACGGGTAATGATCAAGTCGCAGCAGGGCTCATTAAACAGGCCATTTCATACGGTTATCAAATCCCTAAGGATCTAGCGGTGATCGGCTATGACAATCAAGACATTTGCGAGGTGACAGCTCCAACAATCACCACAATTGACATCCCGATCGTAGAGCTTGGCCAGCGGTCTGTGCAGCAAATAATCGAGATCCTGCAAGACCAAAAACCATTACAGCGTGAACATATCCATCTGCCTACCCGGCTTGTGACAAGGGAATCGACATAAACAAAAAAGACTGAGAGCTGTCTCAGTCTTTTTTGTTGACAAAGGGCTAAAATGATCTTTGTTTTAGCCCTTTGTCTTCCTTCTTGCAGCGTGATAGAAAACCTTTGCAGTCTAGGAAAGGCGAGCACCGGAGCGGAGCGAATTTTACATTCGTGAGCACCGGAGCACAGACCTGACAAAGAATGCGAGGGTTTATCTACACGCTGTGACTGAGAGCTGTCTCAGTCTTTTTTTAAACCTATACAAATTGAGCAAGAATGAATGTCCATATACACACAATAACGAGCAGGATGAAGCTGTACTTCACAGTCTTTTGGAAGAGCTCAGATTCTTTACCTGTTTCTCCAACAGCTGCTGTAGCTATGGCAATGGATTGTGGAGAAATTAATTTTGCCATGACCCCGCCAGTTGTATTTGCCCCGATTAACAAACCTGCCTGTGAGCCGATTTGAGAAGCAGTGACCGCTTGAAGGTTGCCGAATAAGGCGTTGTTACTCACGACAGATCCTGTAATAAACACCCCGATCCAGCCAAGCACCGGGCTGACAAGCGGGAACAAATCGCCTGTTTTGGCAAGTGCAAGCCCAATGGCTGAACTTAGTCCAGCGAAGTTCGCCAAGTTGGCAAAGCCCATGACAAAACAAATGGTAAGAACAGGTACCCAAAGCTCTTTCACTGATGCTTTTAAGCAGGCAGCGCCTTCTGTTAATGTAATATGTCTGCTAAACAACCCTGTCAGCATCACCGCAATCAGAATGGCAGTACCCGTTGCACTGATGACATCAATTTTAAAGATTGCATCAATAGGTGTTTCTGTTTGTGCAATTGGTGGTAATTTCACAATTTGCTGATGCAAAAACGGCATCTTCACTAAAATCGTCGTCCAGTTGAGCGGGCCTCCTGCAGCAAACAATGCTTTAAATGCTGGCAGACTCCATACCGTAATAACGGCGGTTAAAATATAGAACGGAGACCATGCTTTCAGCACTTCAATGCCGCGATACGTTTGTTTCTGTTCAATGGCTGGTGCTCCTTCTTCACGATAAATGTGTTTCGGCTGCCATTTTCGAAGAAATAAAGCCAAAATGCCCATACTTGCTAAAGCTGAAATAATATTGGCAAGCTCAGGACCCATTGTCACCATTGTGACAGCTTGTAAAATGGCATAGCTTCCACTTACAACAAGCAAGGCAGGGAGCGTTTCTTTAATCCCTTTGAATCCGTCCACAATGAGAATGAGGAGGAACGGAATACAGAATGAAATAAACGGTATCGTATACACAAGGGTTTGAGATAACGCAAGCGGCGTCATATTGCCCATTTGCGCCCCTGTAATGACTGGGATACCCACAGCACCAAATGCGCCAGACGCAGCATTGGCAATTAAGCAGAGCATCGCAGCTTTCAGCGGTTTAAACCCAAGCTCTGTTAAGAGAGCGGCACTGATCGCAATCGGTACACCAAACCCAGCGGCTCCCTCTAAAAATGCGTTAAAACTAAAACCAATTAATAAGAGCTGAAGACGTTGATCTTGAGAGATTCCTGCAATACTAGAACGAATGACATCGAATTTACCAGATTTCACAGCAATTTTATAGAGCCATACCGCCATGATGACGATATATCCAATCGGCCACAGCCCATTAGATATACCGAGCAGCACAGCAGATAATGCCTTTTCAATTGGCATATGAAAGAAGAAAACAGCTGTTACAAAGCTGACGATTAAGGTAAAACAAGCGGCTAAAACACCTTTTAACTTAAATACAGTTAATGCAAGCAGGAAAAACAAAATTGGGAGCATTGCTACCAATGCACTCACGAACTCATTACCAAACGGATTATATATTTGCTGCCACATAGTGATTCATCCTTTTCTGCTCAGATAGGTTGCTTTTGATTAAAAATGAGGAGCCAAAATCTCTTTTAACACATTCACACTGTGTGCGAATTGTTCTTTTTCTGTATCATTAAGTGCAAGCTCCATCACTTCTGTTGCGCCATTTCGATTCACAAGGGCAGGTACACCAATGTAGACATCTTCTGCTCCATACTCTCCATCTAAGTAAGTGCTGACGGTCAAAATACTGTTTTCATTGTGCAGGATCGCTCTTGTAATGCGGGCCAAACTCATCGCTACGCCGTAGTAAGTGGCGCCTTTTTTCTCAATGATTTGGTAAGCGGCATGGCGGACATTTTCCATCATCTCATCTAAATCTTCTTGTTTGTATTGATCATTTCTCTTCATTAATTCTGTAATGGGTACACTTCCGATATTCGCATGACTCCACACAGCAAGCTCTGTATCCCCATGCTCTCCAATGATGTACGCATGCACATTGTGTGCCGCTGCTTCAAAGTACTCACTGAGCATGTATCTAAATCTTGCAGTATCAAGTGTGGTTCCACTGCCAATCACTCGCTCTTTTGGCAGGCCACTGAATTTCCAAGTGGCATATGTCAAAATATCAACAGGGTTCGTGGCGACTAAGAAAATACCATCGAATCCACTTTTCATCACATTGTCTACAATGCCTTTAAATATATTTAAATTTTTCTCAACAAGGTCAAGTCTCGTTTCACCTGGCTTTTGGTTCGCACCAGCACAGATACATACAATGTCTGCATCCTTACAATCCTCATAATCTCCATACCATGTATTCACAGGATGCGGAGCAAATGCTTTCCCGTGGTTCAAATCCATGACGTCACCCATTGCTTTATCTTGATTTAAATCGATGACAACCAATTCATCTGTGATCGCTTGATTTATTAATGTAAAGGCATAACTGCTGCCTACAAAACCTGCTCCAATAAGTGCTACTTTGTTTACTTTTTCGTTTGTCATTTATCTCATCCTCCTGAGTAAAACTAGGTTGTTTTTCGTATGTGAAGTATTTCACATTCTTATTGTGCAATACTTCACAAACTTTTGCAAGGGGGTTGCTCAAAAAAAATATGTAGCGAATTTGTGAACACACTTATTGTGCTTTCAAAGCGCTGTCTCCATGCATATTTCCACAAGAAAAAAGCTGCCAAACAATTGTCAGCAGCTTTATACATGTTTAATAAGGTCCCCAGTTGATCATAACGCCGATACAAATAAAGACAAGACCAATGACAAACCAAATGAGCGCAAGCGGTACCATAAAACGCAGCCACTTCACATAAGGAATACCACTTGCAGCAAGCACAGCCATCAACACACCTGACGTCGGATTGATACAGTTGACCACCCCTTCGCCAAGCATAACCGCTTCAACAGCTACCTGTCTTGTGATGCCCATTAAATCAGCCAGTGGCGCAAGAATTGGAATAAAGACAACCGCTTCTCCTGATCCTGATGAAATCAAAAAGTGAAGAAGTGCACTCGCAATATACATCCCAATCGCACCAGCAATTGGACTAAATCCTGTCAGCATACTCGCCAAGCCATTGACCACTGTATCAAGCAGCTTACCGTTTTCTAAAATGACAGAAATGCAGCGTGCCATTCCGACAATGAGTGCGCCGTACACAAGGCTTTGACAGCCGACAATAAATGTTTTCGCAATATCATTGGCTGCTAATCCGCCAAGCAATCCAGCAGCAATGGCCATAAAAATGAACACACCTGCCATTTCCTTATCGGTCCAGCCAAGCTGAAGCGCGCCATATAAGAAGCCCCCAAGAGACAATCCGCACACCGCTAAAATCAGCTTATGTCTGCCGGTAAATGCAGGCTTGTCCACAGATTCTGCATCAGATCCGCCAAGCCCCTTCGCAGGAAACCATTGATCACCAAGAAGACTTCCCTTTTCTTTATTCTTCAGGCGTCTTGTATATAAATAGATGTACACAATACTAGATATAAGAAAGCAAAGATAAATAATGACACGCAGGCCAATGCCAGAAAAGATCGGCAGCTCTGCAATCGTTTGAGATAAACCTAGTGGAGATGGAGACAAAATGGTTGCGTTAAATCCAGCATAACAGCCGATGTAAATGACCGCTGCTCCTGCCACAGCGTCCCATTTCAAGGACCTTGCCACAATAATCCCGATTGGAATAAATCCTATAACAGAATTCACGACAATGCCGGTCGTTCCAAGCACCGAAAATAATCCTCCAACAATACAAATAAACAATAATTGCTTCGTTTGAAACCTGCTGATGACATGGTGAATCATTCCGTTAATGGCACCTGTTTTCTCCAAAATGGCAATGGTTCCGCCAGTAAATAGAATGAGAAAAATAATAGAAGAGGACCCTACCATCCCTTCCTGAATGGCTGTAAAAAAGCCAACGGGACTTACGGGTGATTGATCAATGCGGTGATAGCTACCAGGAACAGCTGTTGTGATTTCCCCTGATGTCTTTCGGTCAAACTCACCCGCTGGTACAAAATACGTTGCAATGGTACAAATGAGCGCAATGATAAATAAGAGAACATACGCATCCGGCATTTGAAGTTTTCGTTTTTGTTTCTCTGGTGCTGATACTGCCGCTGTTTTCATGTGTCAAAACCCCTTTGTCCCGATCGGAATTTCACTTAATTTTCAGAATAATCAAATGATGTGTTATATTATAAACACTGATGATATTTAAGATCAATATTATTTCACTAAAAGAATGTTTTGGCAGATTTTCTGTCAGCAAGGAGGCTACTCATGACAACTTTGACAAACGAAATGCAACAGACCGTGACAGACATCTTTGAACACCTGCACGCCCACCCAGAAATAAGCTGGGAAGAAACGAATACGACGGCTTATCTTGAAGGCATATTAAAAAAAATGGGCTGCAAGACTCGAACATTTGACGACTGTACAGGAGTGATTGGTGAAATTGGAGAAGGCGCACCAGTGGTCGCTGTGAGAGCCGATATTGATGCACTTTGGCAGGAAGTAGATGGTGAGTTTCAACCCAATCATTCATGTGGTCACGATGCACACATGACAATGGCTCTCGGCGCCTTCATGGCATTAAAGGAAAAGGAGCTCCCGAACGGCACCATCCGCTTCATTTTTCAGCCTGCTGAGGAAAAAGGCGGCGGCGCGCTGAAAATGATTGAAAAAGGTATGTTAGCAGACGTTGATTACTTATACGGAGTGCATGTGCGCCCAATTCAAGAAACATTAAACGGACGCTGTGCACCTGCAATTTTACATGGATCGAGTAATCATTACATCGGCACAATTATTGGAGAGGAAGCCCACGGTGCACGCCCGCATCTTGGGGTCAACGTCATTGAAGTGGCTTCTACCCTCGTGCAGAGACTCGCGCATATCCATGTCGACCCAAGAGTTGCACATTCTGTAAAAATGACCAACCTACATGCTGGCGGGGGCAGTTCAAACATCATCCCTGGCAAAGCTTCTTTTACATTAGATGTCAGGGCACAAACAAATGATGTGATGGATGAACTAGAAAAAGAAATTGAAAGAGCCGTACATGCTGTAGCGGATGCCTTTGGCGCTTCCATTACACTTTCAACCGATCACCGTCTGCCTGCCGCAACCTTAAATGAGGAAGCTGTCCAGATCATGTCTAATGCAATTGAACAGATTTTAGGCAAAGAGCAGCTCGATCCCCCGATCGTCACGACAGGCGGAGAGGATTTTCACTTTTATGCAGCAAAGGTTCCGCATATCAAATCCACGATGCTTGGTTTAGGCTGTGATCTAGAGCCCGGTCTACATCATCCATATATGACATTCGACCGCTCTGCTATCTTTACCGGCATTGAGATCTTGACGGAAGCTGTCTATCAAACCCTTCAGCAGCATTCATCATAAAATCAAAAAACCACCCGTTTTTTCTTTAAACGGGTGGTATGCTTTATATTATGCATTCAAATCTGTCATGGCTGGGACGTTGATTTCTTTTACACAGGATACCCTTGATAAATGAATCACACATCTCGCAAGCTCTACAATATCCTGTACAGGGATTCTCGTTTCACCATATAGAGTGATGGCTTTTTCGGCTCCATCTTCATATGGAACCTCTGCCGCCAGCTCTCCTGGATTGATACAGGTGACGGATATTTTATCTTTTCTCACATGTTCTCTCAGTGCATTCACAATTCCGCGCAGGCCAAATTTAGAAGCGACAAAAGAAACCTGCGGCAGGTTTGTATGATCTAGTCCCGCCGTTGAGCCAATCACGATGATTTTTCCATTCTCCGATTTCCTTACGTGCGGAAGCAGTGCTTGGATGTAAGTAATCGTAGAGGTGACATTCACATTGATTAAATGAGCGATATCCTCTGGCTGATCGTGATCGAATGAATAATCATCTTCAAAGCCTCGTTTTTCCCATAAACCAATGTTATAGATGAGAACATCAATGGTTTTATTCTCCAATGCTTCGAGCATAAAAGGGATGTGGGTTTGGCTTGATAAATCAATTTTCAGCCAAATTCTATGTACACCGTCATCTATGTTCAAACTGCTCGGTTCACTTCGAGACACAATCCAAACTGTATCTCCACTTGAAGGAAGACCTTTTACAAAAGCATCCCCTAAGCCTTGACTCGCACCGAATATGATATAGTTTTTACTCATAGCTCCTCCTTCTACGGCTCATGAGCTTTCAGTCAGACTGCAGCTCATCTGTAAGCGTTTTATGCCTATATCATATAGGTTCTAAGATCTAACTGCCTCTTTTATGCCTGTCTTCACTTTCGGCTACTTGATTTCCTTTAATTCCACCGGTAACGCACGCTCTTCTATAAAGGATTGAATCATATCAATAAACAGTTCTTTCTTTTCAAACGTAAATGTATGTCCAATATCAGGAACGACGACACCTGTTGCCTTCGGATGTGATGTCGTTATTTTCTTTGCTGACCGTTTCATGATACCTTTTTCCTTTTCTCCCACTGTGACAAGAATCCGTGCCTTCGCTTGTTGAAACGTGTCTGGGAGCTTGTAATGGAGATTTTCTTGAAACATCGTCAGAAGGGTTTTCTTCTGCAAACTCTTCGAATCCGCCGCATAGTCATTCAGTACATCGTTTGGAAGCCCCATCTTTTCAGCTTGGAGCTGGATAAACCAATCTTTCTTTAATAATGGATACGTAAGAGGGAGAAGAGGTCTCACCATCAAGTAAAGCCATGGCAGCGGCATCACAAGAGCGCTGTTGATGACGGCTATGTCTACGATATCAGGCTCATTCGATAACACTTCAACGGCAACCTGTGCACCTAGAGAGAATCCAATGAGTATCACTTTACGGCCGTGCGCATGCTGCTTGAACCACGAGATGACTTCAAGAGCGCTTTCTCGCATGGAAAATGACTGTTCATTTGCTCTTGTCCCGTGACCAATCAGTTCAGGCGTATAGCATTCATACGCTTCCTTGAATGTTTCCATCTGCTCCTGCCACATCCAGCTGCTGACTCCTCCGCCATGCAGGAAAATCATGATTGGCTTATCCATCATCGACAACTCGTCCACCATCCTTATATAAGAAAAAAGCAGCCGCTTTTTGAGCAGACTGCTTTTTCATATGCTCCCTTCTATTATAAGGGAACCTCATCACTATAGGCTATTTTTTCAAATCCTCAATCGAGTTGACGTTCTTCATATATGTCGGAACAACTAGCCCCATACGAAGACCTTTCATACTTGTGCCTAGATCATCATATTTCCCTTTAAACTTCGCTGCATACGTTTTATGCGTATTTGGCAGCCAAGCAGATAACGATGCATCTGCACTTCCAGTTGCAATTGCTGTCCACATCGGACCTGCTTCCACCTGAGTCAAGGTCACTTCAAATCCGAGCTCACGCAGTACTTCTGCAGCGACATTGGTACTTGCAATCTCACTATCCCACGCAACGTAGGCAAGATTGACTTTGTCACCATTCGACTTTTTCACGCCTTTTGTCCATTTCGCTACTTGGTCTTTATGTTTTTTCACATATTTAACGGCGGCATCCTTTGGATTGATACCATCTTGGATATCCATCATGACTTCGCCCATGTCATCTTGAGACCATTTAAATTGACTAAGCATTTTGGCTGCTTCCGGCTGATCTTTTGCAAAACCTTTACGTGAAATCGTATGAATCTCTTCCGCTTCACCGTAAGATTTCTTTGGATCCTCTAAATATTTTAAATCATAGCGAGTAAACATCCAGTGTGGATTCCAGCCAGTGATAATAATTGGCTTTTTACGGTCGTAAGATTTCTTGAGCGTTGCGGTCATAGCTGCACTTGATGCAGACACAACCGTCCAATCCTCTAAGCCGTAATCCTTTTTCGCTTGATCCGTTAGCGCCATAATCCCTGAACCCGGATCAATGCCGATAATGGTTTTATTCACCTGCTGTGCTGCACTCGCATTTGAATCTGACTTCACGCCACAAGCGGCTAGTAAAAAGACAAGCAGGGCGGTCATCCCAATGTAGAGAGACTTTTTCCACATTAAGCATTCCCCCTGGTTTTTTTCGTTTTAATGTTTTGTGTAATACGGTCGAGTGTAATCGCCACAATCACAATGGCAATACCTGCTTCAAAACCAATTCCTGTTTTCAGCTGCGTTACCGCACTATATACTTCCGAACCAAGTCCTGGAGCACCTACCATTGCCGCAATGACGACCATTGATAGAGCAAGCATGATACTTTGGTTAATACCAGCTAGGATGGTTTTTGTTGCAAGTGGAAGCTGAACTTTGAATAAACGCTGGAATGTCGTTGAACCAAATGCTTCTGTTGCTTCAATTAAATCAGCTGGTACTTGTTTAATACCGAGAATCGTCATACGAATCGTTGGCGGCATGGAGAAAATAACTGATGCCACAACCCCAGGCACAACGCCAATGTTAAAGAAGAAGATTGCTGGTAATAGATAAACGAATGCAGGCATTGTCTGCATTAAATCTAAAATAGGTGTTACAATCTTACGCACAGTTTCCTTCTGTGATGCCCAAATACCGATCGGAACCCCGATCACGATGGAAATGACCACAGCTGTCAAAACGAGCGCAAGTGTTTGTAGCATTGGATGCCAGTAGCCTAAATAGTCGATCAGCAAAAATCCAATAAGTGTGAAAAGAGCAACTCCTCTTGTACTGATCCACCAGGCAATGCCGGCAAAAATAAGGGTTAAAATAATAGATGGAATCACACCAAGTGCTGCCACAATTCCATTTACTGTGCCTGCTAATCCATTTGTGATGCCATCAAAGAAACCACCAAACGTTAATGTTAACCAGTCAACAAATCGATCAATGTAATCCGCGAACTGAATTCTAGGTAAATCACTCATACTAAACATCTTATTCTACCTCCTGTGCAGAAGGCTCTTGTGTTTTAATTTCCTCAAGTTTGTTAGAAGACATGTTGATATACTCATCATTACCTGATAACGCACCAATTAATGCACCTCTGACCACAATACCCTTCATTCTGTTTTTCTCATCGACAACGGCAATCGGAATGTTTGCTGCATCAGACACTGCGTCAAAGATTTCTGTCAAATACGTAGATTCCAATACTGTCGTGAATTCTTTATCGAGAACTGTTTCAAGCGACGCTCCCATTTCTGCTGCCTTTTTCGCTGCTTGTGCAGAAATAACACCTAATAAATGCTTTTTCTTATCTACTGCATAGATAGACGAAATCCCAAGGTTTTTCATGAGCGTGAGCGCAACACGTGCCCCTTTGTCGATCTGAATTGTTTCTGCACGTTTCATAATATGACCAGCGGTTAATACTTTAGAAAGGTCGACATCTTCAACGAAACGTTCAACATATTCATTCGATGGGTTCATCAGAATTTCTTCTGGTGTTCCGATTTGAACGATATTTCCGTCCTTCATGAGCACAATGCGGTCGCCAATCCGAAGCGCCTCATCTAAATCATGGGTAATGAAAATGATCGTTTTTCCTACAGATGTATGAAGCTCAAGCAATTCATCCTGCATATCTTTACGAATTAATGGATCGAGTGCGCTGAATGCTTCATCCATTAATAAAATATCAGGGTCATTTGCTAATGCACGTGCCAATCCAACACGCTGCTGCATCCCGCCACTTAATTGGTTTGGGTACTGTTCTTCAAAGCCTTCAAGTCCAACAAGCTTTAAGGATTCAAGCGCTTTTGAGCGGCGCTCTTCTTTGTCTACACCTTGTAATTCAAGACCGTACTCGGTGTTCTCAAGAATCGTACGGTGGGGGAACAATGCAAAGTTTTGGAAGACCATGCTGATCTTTTTCCGTCTGACTTCACGCAATTGATCCTTTGACATATTTGTTATCATATCCCCATCAATAAATATTTCTCCGGAGGTTGGTTCGATTAACCTATTTAGCAGCCGCACAAGTGTGGACTTTCCGCTCCCTGATAGCCCCATGATGACAAATATCTCGCCGTCATACACATCAAAATTTGCTCGATTGACACCAACTGTTGCGCCGGTCTCTTTTAGAATCTCTCTTTTTGTTTTCCCTTTTCCAAGCATTTGAGATGCTTTTTTAGCATTTTTACCGAAAATTTTAGATACATTATTTATCTTGATTTTGATAGTTCTCTCTTCAGAATTCATATTTTCCCTCCAAATTAGCATCTTTATAACCGTAACATAAGCGTTATGATGCGAACAATCTTTAGAATTCGCTTATTTCCGCACAATATGTATGAATTCCATATAGAGGTCTGGTGATTAGAGTTTATACGCCGTATTACTCGTAAATCCTATAGAATGCTTCATAAACTACATATTTTACGGGGTATTTCCTCTCATCAGACAATATTTTACTGGAAATTCCTAATTGTGCTAAAAAATAACTCGAATCCTCACCATAGCGGACTTTTTCAAACATGGGCGAACCATTCCCCTGAACAGGATTTACCCGAAAATGGTCACATAAAAACCTTTTTTCTTCAAATTTTAATAAAATTCATGAGTAACTGCCTGCAACTTTAGTTACAGACAGCTTATTTTTTAGGACTCTAGGGCAGCCCGCTTAATATTATCTTGCAATTCAAGCATACGTTTTGTTCCATCTTCGCGTAATCGTTTGTTTTCTTCTTCGATCTGTTTCGTCTCTTTCATCCCTTGTACAATCGTATTAAAGGAAGATTCGATCGTTTCAATGTCGATACTTGGACGTCCAGACAATTTGGCAATCTCCACACTTTGACTTGAGATGTTTTCAGCATTTCGTTTCAGCATTTCATTTGTTCTTCTATCCAGCTCACTCATTGAATCAGCCACAAGCTTTTGTCTCTTCGCTGTAACAGCTTGAATGATCCCATTTTTAAAAATTGGAATGGTGATGATGAACGCTGAGTTGATTTTACCGATTAATTTCGTATTCCCACGCTGCAGCAAACGAATTTGCGGTGCCGTTTGAAGAGCCACCATCCGTGCCATATCAAGGTCATATACACGCTCTTCCAATGCTTGAATGCCGTTACGAAGTGTATCAAGCTCCATTTGTGCCAGCTGGTTTCCACTAGCCGCTTTTTCTTCATAAGAAGGAACCAATTGCTTTAATTCTTCGATTTTCATTTGACCTGCAACAACATACTTTTCAAGCTCCATATAGTATTGAATGTTATGCTCATACATTTCTTCAAGCGTCACAGTCGATTTAGTCATTTCGTCTTTATATTTACTGATTTCTACATTAATTTTTTCAATCTCTGCACCGAGCGTTTGATATTTACTGAAAATCTTTTCAATCATGCTGCCGCCGCGCTTAAAGATTTTTGACAACAAACCACCCTTTGGCTCGTCAAAATCATTTTTATCAAAACGATCCATAATTTTTCCAAGCTGCGTCAGCATCGTTCCTGAGTCAGTGACACTTGTTGAACGCATCATCGAAAGAATACGATCAGAGAACTTAGAGATTTCAACGGCCGGCTGTTTTCCGTATTCAAGCAGCTCCAGCTGATTTTTCGCATCGATCTGTCTCGCAATATTTTGCACTTCTGGTTCATTTCGAAGCTGAACGCGGATATCGTCTGCCTTCTCAATGGAGATTTCCTCTTTATCAATTGAAATGATGTCATTTCCGTTTGTATTTGTCATAAGCTTTGATCTCCTTATCGATTTTTAATGGATTGAAATAACTTTCTGACGATGGATGGCTCTTTAAACTCCTGATTCATGACCATCTCATCAAGCCAATGGGTATCAAATAATTGGTCATCTATATACCGCTCGATACACTGGTATCCCGCCGGATGATACACGAAGAGATCCACCCCCATTTCGTTTAGGAAAATGAGGGCAGCCGCATCAGAACGAGTCAGCTCACCATTATATTCCGTATGGTATAAAATCACTTTCGGTACGGTTTGTGCATAATCAAAGGTTTGAATGAGTTCAATGAGCTCCTGGCCGATATGCAGTATCTGTTTGAATAAATAAATACGGACATCTAATTCGGTCTCATTGCCTTCTTTTAATAGCTTTGGATGGTGACAGATTCGAGATATCGCCTCTGCTATCGCACGCTGCGCGCCCTCATATAGATGAGAAAACTGCCATACATTGCTTTTCATTAATAATTCAGGATCAATCTCTCCAGCAGAAGAAAGGGCATGCTGATAATGAAATTGATAATTCGAAGACACTTCTTTCGTAAAAGGAAAATGGCGAATGGTCTTCGTCTCTTTCCCTTCCATTAACGTATGGATACGATCCCAGTATTCACGCTTGTCTCGTGTGATCCCCATCATTTTCGCAAAGAGATTCGGAATCTGTATCGTGTCCCGGTCTGCTTGAAAATTAGGGCGAATAAAGGAACGTTCCTTTGCAATTAAAAACAGCTCATCATACGTTGTCTTCAGCGTAATGGAATGAGGGGTATGATCTCTGAATTGCCACGGCTTATACAGCATTGAATCTTCCGTGTGGAGCACCTCTTCAAGCTCTCTTGTCGAGCGGTACGCCACCGTTGATTTCCTCTCAGGCTTTTCAGTAGGGAACGGTTCAAGCTTTGAATTTCCCGGATACTGATCAATAAAAGTCAGCTTTTCTTCTGGATCTAATTCGCGGAACGAATCCTCGCCCTCTGGATGAAATAGCACAACATCACAGCCAATCAGCATGACATAGTAAAGAAAATAAAGCTGACTTTTATTCGCCTCTCCATACCAAATGACAGCCGGCATTTTTTCTTCTATATTGACTTCCTTCAGCCATGGATCTAGATGATTATTTGAAAACTTCACTACATCCAGCAGAACCCGGCGGAAATCGGGATGCTGAAATCCACCCTCATGCATCTGTTTGAAATGCTCAAACACCTTGATCAATGAAAGGCGGATATGCCGGTTCATCACAGGGTTTGGATGGCGTACAATCAGCTGTTCACCATCTAAAAAAGCCACAAAGCGATTCACGGACAATCCCTTTTCTTCTTGGTTAATCAAATGAATGCGTTGAAGCGCTTGAAAATGCTCCGGCTCAATATGACGATTGAGCGTTTCACTTAAAATATGAACGCCATCTGTTTCATATAATTCATGTAAATAAATAAAATAATCGGTTGCATCATGCGGAGTTCCAAGGACCCGGGCGGCGAGACGCGGCAAGGACAATGTATGCTCGTCCTTTACATAACCGTCTCTTTCAGGGAGCGGCTTTTTCAGCACGTTTTTCCAGGCTTCCTGCTCCGCCCGTGTATGGTTGACATCGATTTCTTTATAACTCACGCCGCTCCTTCCTTTCTCCTATATTTTCTCGAAAGCTACTACTATCATATCATTCACCCTTCTACTTCTGCTATCGAATCGAAGGCTTTTTTACGGTCGTCATCTGCTTCATGACACAAGAGGTGATTTCATCTGCTGCTGCCATGCCAGATGCTGCTGTCGGCTCAAGTAATGGGTCAAAGTCAAGCACTTCCCCATGCCTCGGGGCAAAGCCCATATCCGCCTGACGAATAAGACCTGCATCTAAAAGGGAATCGCCTGCACCATATACATATTCAAGCTCCAGCCGTTCCTTTAAAAAAGCAACAGCATCCCACTTATTGAGCGGCTCCGGAATAAAATAAAGCTTCCGTCCTTGAAGAGAAACCTGCCAGCCTCTCTCCTCGCCCCACAGCTTCAATTCAGCAAGTGGAATGTGAGACAAATACTCATCTTTCATAATCAAATAAAGAAATTTCCCCTCTGCTGTCCGGGTACGCTTCACCCATGCCGCAACTGGAAGGTCGGAGATGGCTCTTAGCATCTCTCTGACTGACATACACGCTTTGAGCCTCTCATCAACGATGGCCTGCCAATCCTCAAGCGGCTTGCCGTGATGAAGGATACAGCCCCCATTTGTCGTAACGGCATACTCCGGTTTAAGCTCTTGCTGAAAGAAGGTGATCCGTTCATACTGAGCAGTCGTTCTTGTCGTCACTGGAATGAACCAGCCCAGTTGATGGATTGTCTGCAAGGATTTTTTCGTTTCAACCGACATATAGGAAAGCGGCCGTTCATCCAGCACCTCAACTAAATCATAATCTCCTTCATACTCATACTGATCAAGCACTCGATGTGAGTAAATCAGTGTCCGGTCTAAATCACTGGCAAACGCACATGTCTTCATGACGTCTGTTCCATCGGACGAATAAGTCCACAGCACGTATAGGACATATTGGCATATTCAATGACAGGAACGCCTCTGTCCTCTGCCAGAAGCAAAATATGCTTCAGCTTCTCCTGAGACCCCGGCTGAATCAGGATTTTCCAAGGGATTCTTCTAAGCAGCACACGGGTCGTCTCACCAACACCCGGCTTAATCAAATGGGTATTTTCAATGTGAAACTCCTGACCGATCGCTTCAATGGACGCCATCCCCCGCCAGTCCGCAGGCATTCCTTGTGTGAGGATAGTCTCTGCTTTCTCTTCTACATTTGGTTTGAGGCTAGAAAATGCTTCTTCAATTGTATCCACATACAGGTTGGACACATCCTCATCAAGCAGCTCTTCATAATACTTCGCCCCATGGAAATCATCGGCATTGATCCAGCGGTTGTTTAGTACCGTTCGACTGACAAGTCCTGATACCGTCGAATTCAGGCAGGCACTTGGAATGAGAAAGTCCTCTCTCGTTCCGTAGACATTTGTACAATAGCCTGGATCAGCTAGTACAGCCAGTTCACTAGAAAGACGAATATCATACTTTCTTTCAAAATCAATCACAGCTTTTTGGAGCTCTCTCGAAATCGCACCTTTTCCGGTCCATCCATCAATAAAGGCAATCTCAAAGCCCGGATGTTCCTTGAGCATATAATGCAGCGCATTCTCATCTATTCCTCGGTCACGAATAATAGAGATGCTGTAATGAGGCAGTTCAAGACCATATGTCTTTCGAATATATCGTTTGATGAGCACCCCGATCGGCGTTCCCGCCCTAGCCAAACTGCAAAGAACCGTTTGGAAGCCTCGCTTTTTCACAATCTGTTCTGCTACCACAGCTACTGCTTCTGCTACCTTTTCCTTACTTTCTTTCAGAGATTGATAGAATAAATCCATATAAGATTCCGTTGGTTTATACTCAATCGGCAGCATTTCTGAATAATGCGCACCGCTCTGAATCGAACGCTCCCGCTCTTCTGTACTTTTCTCCATCTCAATGGATGATAAATCTTTGAGTAAGAAGGTTACATCCTGCTCTGGATAGCTTCCCATCTTTGTATACACATTAGCCATTCACCTTCACCTCGTCTGATAAAGTCACAATATGCACATGCTTCACATGCCGCTCGGCAAATAAGTGAACAAGCGGACGCAATGCCTCCTGAGAGACCTTTTTCTCAAAAAAGAGAAATACATCATCGTATTGATCTTTTGGTATGTTGTACACGTAGTGCTGAATTCGGGCATCCTCTGGACTCACAAAGGTAAACCCATTTTGAACAGCGTATCCATCCTTTTCAACAGGGTGAATTGGGCTTCTCGTCGTTGAATGAAAGAGAACGCCTTCTCCCATATGTGCAGCCAGTCTCATCGGCACATACATCAGCTCACCTGTTCCTAAACAAAGTGTCTGCTTTCCTTTACGTTCCTTCTTCAGTTTCAGCCCAGCCTGTGCAGCTGCTTGGTCGATGGCTGCCGTATCTGCTGCGTTTAAACCAAAACGGCCCGTTTCATGTATATATGGCGAATGACCCGCCGAATTTGCTGCATGAGAAAGTGCATACGGCTCGTGCTTAAAGAAAGATTGAAGAGAGTGAACAGAGAGACTTGGCAGATCCTTTTGCTCAGCAATCTCATACGAATAAGCTGGCTCATCCAGCGTTTTGCCCCGAAAGACCATTTGCCCTTTTAATAAAGACAATGATGTGATGTGAATACCAAGCTCCTCTTCAAGCTCACACATGGCTTTCTCGTGCTCCTCAGTCCGCCAGTCCAAAATAGAAAGAATCGTGTAAGAATGCCGCGGATGCTTTGCATGAAGGTCCCGAATGATATTGATATTCGTACGGCCTGTCGTGACTTCATCATCTACTAGCACGATGGGATGGTCTGTGCGAAGTAATGCTTCGTCTGCATAACAAAGCTGATCCGTTGCATGCGAATGCTCTTCTTCAAATACCAATGAAGGATCAAGATCCAGCAGCTGTTCACGTGTCGTATGGATGTAAGATGCTCCTTCTATTACGTCATACACACCATGACCCAGTGCTGTTGCTGTTTCTGCAAAGCCGATCACGATCGGCTGTTTTCCTGATGAAAGCTTCTCTTTTTTGAGTGCTTCGTAGGCTTTAGTTAATGCCGTGTGGTCATCCGTCTTGAGTGCTTCTACTAAAAGGTCTTGATGCGGAGACGTCTTGCCTGTTTGCTCTTGTGCATACGCCATGGCTAAAAGACCCGAGACAAGAAGCGGTTTTACTGGATGAACAGGAATATGCTTACCGAGCACCTTACTAACGAATAAAAAGGCTCTTTTTTTGTTCACTCTTGCTGCCATGTCAAAAAGATGCTCTTTTTCCAGCTGAAGCGCACCTTTTTTGAGATCAAGCTCAACTTCCATATGTTCCAAGATGCTCAGCGTATGCGGCTTCTGTTTCTGTGAGTATGTCGATATAGCTTCTATTTTCATGAAACACCCCGTAAATATCTGACTTAATTAAAATGTGCTCTGCCCACCGGTAATGCGGCTTCGTTTCATTCATTTTATTAGAGAAGGTACTCTTCATTACGCCAACTGTGCCGTCTGCATGTTCAAGAATGCTTAATGCATCCATATACTCTTCCTTCGTCACAACATACATGCTTTGCACCGGCTTAAGATGTGTTGGATGAATGACCGTCTTTCCATGAATGCCGTTAGCGACATCGAGTTTTGTCTCCTTGAGTAAACCTTGTACGTCATCAAATTCAGATAAAGACGGTTCACCGCTCCTATGAGAAAGCGCACGGATGAATGGCTTTTGTTCCTTTCGAGCAGGGCCAAAATGCTCCCACACAGCCCCAGAAATTACAAAGGAACGCCCAAAATAATTGATGATATCTGTGATTAAATCTGCAATCAATTTGATCTCATAGATGGTCGTGTCACGATCACGGCGAATACCGTACAAACCGCAAAGATCCGTTGCCCCAATGCGAATATTCAAAATATATTCTTCATCATTCAGCAAGATCTGCTTTAACTCAGACAACACCGTATATCTTGTTTCTTTTTCTAATAAATCGGGTGTTTCCAAAATGGGCATCCCATAAAGTGTTGTCCGCGTTTGGGACGATGCCTGTTTCAGACTGTCCAAATAATCCTTCGCATTATGAACCGAGCACTTCGGAAACACAAAACCGGTAAGTAATTGAAGAGAGGAACCGAGCAAGTCTGCCATTTTAAGCAGCTGTTTCGGCGAACGAACTCGAATAAATAAAAGAGGCAATTGTTCAGCCGTTTCAGGAGCATGCGTTACTTTCTCTTTGAGACTGGCCAATTGTGCCACTAGATTCTGTTCGGCCATGTCCACTTCTTGATCACCGATGGCATCCTCCAAGCAAAATACAACAGAACAAAGCGCTTCATATTTCTGTGACAGCAGCATATCTGCTATATCTTGTCTTGTCGCAGGCATATACAAAGTAGCACCTAATGCATGCGCAAGTACATGCCTCGGTGTCAGTGAATACATCGCCCCTGGCCGCTTGAAAAAAAGATCGTGCTGCCTCGCCTCTGATAAAAATCGAAAATACCGCATGCTGTGCCACCTCCTGTTGTTTAGAGAAAATAAATGACCTGATGATTCAAAAAAGGATGGAGCCGCTAGTCAACTCCATTCCTTTTTGATCGTCCTATTCTTCTTTTGAAGCCGCAGCTTCGTTTGTCACATCTTGATGTTTCTTCTTATTGATTTTATGAACAATAAACGTCCCGATAAATGCTAGGATAATAATTGCAAAGAATGCGACATGCGGAATTTCAATATGAGCAGCACTTAAGCCCATTTTGATGGCAATAATTCCAATGAGAATAAACGCTGTATTCTCAAGCTCTGGAATACGGTCAATGAGGACAAGGAATAACTGTGCCACTGTACGCATCATGAGAATTCCAAGCATTCCGCCTAATAGCAGAATCCATACTTCCTCAGATACAGCGAATGCCGCAAGAATACTGTCCACCGAGAAGGCAAGGTCCATAATTTCCACAGAAATAACAGTTGCCCAAAACACGCCAAATACACGAACCATCCAGCCTTCTTTTTTCAATTCCTTCGCTTCGTCATCGCCGTCACCTAACCAGAAGTGCTTAATGACAAGCCATGCTAAATATGCAGCTCCGAGGACCTTAATCCACCAGAACTTAATAAGCAGCATCCCTACGCCAATGAATAGAAAACGGAAGAAATAAGCGCCAATTAATCCGTAGGTTAATGCCTTTTTACGCTGCTTTTCTGGTAAATGTTTCACCATGACAGCTAATACAAGCGCGTTATCTGCTGATAACAATCCTTCAAGCACAACAAGGGTCCCAATAAGCCCCCAAGAGACAGGGTTTGTTAATACCTCTGCCCACATATGCCAATCAAAAAACGAGGCATACGTGTCCAACATATGTTTCAAAATATCCAACTGGTTTTCCTCCTATAAGTGTAGAAGCATCAGCAGGCTTTCGCCTGCTGTTATTCTTGACCGCTGTTTCTTTCTCACTTTGGAAAAGGCCCTCATATGAGTCATTGGCAGCGCCACTTGAATCGATTTGTTTCTATCGTTTACACTTCTAACCCATAATTTTGACAAAGAGCTGCAAGTCCGCCAGAGAATCCGCTTCCGATGGCGTTAAACTTCCAATCGCTTCCGTGGCGGTACAACTCACATACCACAACAGCTGTTTCAATTGAGAAGTCTTCCCCTAAATCAAAGCGAATCAATTCTTCCCCGCCCTCTTCATTTACAACACGAACAAACGCATTAGAGACTTGTCCAAAATTCTGGCTGCGCGTCTCTGCATCATGAATCGTAACTGTAATTCCGATACGATCAATGTTAGCAGGAATTTTTGAGAAATCAACGAGAATTTGCTCATCATCTCCATCTCCTTCGCCCGTCCGGTTATCACCTGTATGAGTGACACTGCCGCTTGGGTGCTGAAGGTTATTATAGAAGACAAAATCTGTGTCTTGCTGACAACGATTGTTTGCATCGACTAAGAAAGCCGAAGCGTCCAAATCAAATTCGGCTCCACCAGAATATTTATTCGTATCCCAGCCAAGACCGATCATCACTTTCGTCAGCCCTGGGTTGGTTTTTGTTAAATCGACACGTTGTCCTTTTGAAAGCTGAATCGCCATATTCGTACCTCTCCTGTCTTTGAAAATATGAAACTAGCCGTTACCCGATATCTAAACCGAAGTCCGTTGCAATGCGGGCAAGTCCGCCTTGATAGCCCGATCCGACAGCTGAGAATTTCCATTCCCCGCCATGACGGTATAATTCACCTACAATAATCGCTGTCTCGATGGAGAAGTCCTCTGCCAAATCGTAGCGAATGAGTTCTTCATTTGATGCCGCATTTAAAATACGCACATATGCGTTCGTTACTTGTCCGAAATTTTGACTGCGCGCTTCCGCATCATGAATCGTAATGACAAATGAAATCTTCTCAATACTCGCTGGTACAGCTGATAAGTCGATATTGACTTGCTCGTCATCTCCGTCTCCTTCACCAGTGCGGTTATCGCCTGTATGTACGACACTGCCGCCACCGCCAGTTGTTTGATTGTAAAAGACAAAATCCGATGGAGAGCTTGCCTTACCTGCTGCATCTAAAAGAAATACACTTGCGTCTAGATCAAAGTCATGTCCGCCGTCATACTTATTGACGTCCCAGCCAAGACCGACGACCACTTTTGTTAAACCTGGATTCGTTTTTGTTAAATCAATTTTTTGACCTTTCGCTAAAGAAATTCCCACTAGGAATCTCTCCCTTCTGATTAAATATAGTTTCTCGTAATATCGGCAAGCTTCGCATCATTTGTACCGTTTCCAACAGCCGCAAACTTCCAATCATTCTCATGACGATAAAGCTCTCCAACGATTAACGATGTTTTCCCTGCATACTCATCTTTTAAATTATATTTCACTAATTCTTGATTGTTTGAACGATCCACGATGCGAATGTACGCATTTTGAATCATACCAAAATGTTGATTTCTTCTTAGTGCATCATAGATGTTCACAACAAACACCAATTTATTCACATTGCCTGGCACCTTGCTCAAGTTGACGAGGACTTGTTCATCATCTCCGTCTCCTTCACCAGTTAGGTTGTCACCTGTATGCTCGACACTGCCGCATTTGCTTTTCAAGTTGCCAAAATAAATCAAATCTTTATTTTCCGTAAACTTATCATTTTTCAGCATGAGCACTGAAGCATCACAATCAACATCAGCGCCGCCTCCGCCGCCAAACAGCTTTCCTAAAAATCCGCCGCCTTGTGATACAGGGTCCCAGCCAAGTCCAACAAGAATATTCGTTAGCCCTGCTTTGCCTTTTGTTAAATCAATACGTTGACCTTTTTCTAATGTAATCGCCAAATCAATCACTCCTCCAGCATAATAAAAATCTATTTATTAAGCGATGGACCCTATTAAAATTATCATACATGAAAATTCGACAAAATTCATGATATGACATTGGAGCCTCTTACTCTTTTTTCTATTTACTAGTATATACGATCTATGTTCAAGATAGGTTTCAAACAGATGATATTTTTTTAACGAAAGATCCATGTTGAAAATGGTTCATGTCGTAAATGAAGTGTTTCATGTGAAACATTGTCGAATGTTCCCGGTAAGCAGCTCTAGCTGAATGAACGAAGTGTAGGCATCATTTCACTTGGTTTTATATGTTGATATAGAAAATATAAAAGCTTGCGATCGAGAGATAAACCCTTTCGTTTCCTTCTATTCATGGATTTCTTTATACTTGAGATGAAGAACATTGACCGTGTCGATGAAAGGATGTTGATGATGCCATCACTTCACATATTAGATCAAGTCGCTATTCCTAAAGGTCAGACAGCCCAAGAGACATTGATTCACACAACGCAGCTGGCTCAGCTTGCGGAAACTCTTGGGTATGAGCGTTATTGGTTTGCTGAACACCACAGCACAAGAGGGCTCGCTAGTACAGCACCTGAAATATTAATGGCTCATATTGCCGCTCATACATCAACCTTACGTACCGGGTCTGGCGGCATTTTACTTCCGCAGTACAGCCCTTTTAAAGTAGCAGAGGTCACGCGGCAGCTTGAGGCCCTTTATCCTGGACGAATTGAAATCGGTGTCGGCAAATCTCCGGGCGGGATTGAAAGGACGAGACTGGCTTTGACGGACGGCGTGCATAAAGACCTGTCTCAGTTTGACCGCCAGCTGAAGGATCTTCTATTTTACTTATCAGACAGCCTGCCTTCTGGGCACCCGCATGCAGGAGTCAAAGCTTCTCCGCTTGTTGATGCTCATCCGCCGGTTTGGCTGCTTGGGCTAGGAGAAAATAGTGCCATGCAGGCGGCGGAGCTTGGGATCAACTATATTTTTGGTCATTTTATCCACCCTGCACGCGGCAAGCAAGCATTTGAGACGTACCGGTCTCACTTTTCTCCATCTGTCTTTTCCGGGCAGCCGCACGCTATGTTTGCTGTTTTTGTCATCTGTGGTGAAACAGATGAAGAGGCCGACCAGATCGCCAGCAGTACAGATTTATGGCTGCTGCGTGTTGAAAAAGGACTGGACAGCCGCGTACCTTCTATAGAAGAAGCCAGTTCCTATCACTACACCACGCAGGAAAAGAAAAAAGTGTTACAAAACCGCCAGCGGATGATTGTTGGCTCAAAGGCAACGGTGAAAGAGCAATTACTTAGCTTGATGGACCGCTATCAAACGGATGACATCATGATTCTAAACAATTCCTTTGATCCGATCGAAAAACAGCGCTCCTTCAAACGAATCGCAGAATTATTTTGAAGCCAATCCCCTTGGCTTCTTTTTTTCATTGTCATAGAAAATGGGAAATGTAACATCAAGATGTCAAAATCCTTCCGTCTGTCATCTGATCGCAAATGTGTCTTCTAATCGTTAGCGAACTGTAAACGCATAAGGGGTGTACCTTTTATATAGTAGAGGTACATATTCAAAGAATCGTTTACGACGCTAGAAGGAAGGAGATGACAGGCCATGAAAAAGAGACTCGATTGGGTCGATGCGGCTAAAGGAATCGGCATTCTGCTCGTGGTCATGGCGCATGTGCCCATTCCAGATTCTTTAAAGCAATTCATTTACTCTTTTCATATGCCGCTTTTCTTTTTACTATCAGGCATGATGTTTCGATCATCCTCACACCCTGCTCTGTCATTTATTCAGAAGAAAGCCAAGAGCTTACTCTTACCCTATCTCTATTTCTCCATCATTACGTATGTTTTCTGGTTCTCCGTTACTCGTTTTTTTGCCTTTAAGGGACAAACGGATATTGACCCTTTCGTTCCGTTTACAGGTATTTTTATATCCAATGCAGATGAAGCTAGACTCACGCATAACCCAGCCATCTGGTTTTTAACGACGCTCTTTTTAGTGGAAATTATATTTTTCTTTATGCACCGTCTGACAAAAGGGAAACCTGCTGTCCTGATCTTACTGACCGTTTTTTGCGGAGGTGCTGGATATGTCTCTACATTGCTTTTAGACCAAAGTCTTCCTTGGAATGCCAATGTCGCCTTGACGGCTGTTGTGTTTTATTCAATTGGATTTTTGGCAAAGCAATGGTTTGTGGAATTAAAAACAGATCCAACCCTTCTTCTATGTACAGGTCTGCTTGTACTGACGGCTTACATGCAAAGCTTGAATTCACGGATCGATATGCGCGTTAACGACTATGGCGATCTCTTTCTTTTCTATGCATGTGCACTGCTCGGTTCAGCTGCCGTGATTTATTTAAGCTTTAAATTCAAAACGTCCCCAATTTTGACGTATCTCGGACGAAATTCTATTGTTATTCTTGTCTTGCAGTTTGCCGGCATCGATATCATGAAAGCATTTGTTTATTATGGACTTGGTATCAATATTGCGGATACAGCGCAGCTCTCTTGGACACTCTTTTATACAATCGGGACTTTGCTGCTTATGGTGCCGTGTATCTCCTTCCTGAGCAAGTATCCGATGCTGCTCGGCAAACCAGCCAAAACAGCACACCGCTACGAACAAAAAACATCCGCCGGCTGATCGGGCGGATGCTTTTTGTATTAATCATTGATTTGAGAAGGATAAAGCGTCATTCCTCCATCCACAAATAAGGTGGTGCCTGTGATATACGAAGCTTCCTTAGATACGAGGAATGCAGCGGCGGACCCAATCTCCTTCGGTTCGCCAAAGGCTCTCATCGGAATCTTTTCAAGCTGCTTTTGTTTTTTCTGTTCATCCTGCAAATCATCATTCGATTCGGTTCCCATTGTACCTGGTGCAATCGCATTGATCCGAATCCCTGCTTCCGCATAATCAAGAGCCAGCGTCTTCGTCATCATATTCATTCCACCTTTGGAAGTGGAATAGTGAACATTGAACGGGCGCGGTATTTCCTGATGGACACTGGATATATTTAAAATGGACCCTTTGATGTCATGCTCCATCATATAGGCGATCGCAGCCTTTGCTCCTAAAAAGGCGCCTGTGATATTGACATCAATGACTTTTTGCCATTGTTCAAGCGTCATCTCATGCGGCATCGCTTCTTCGCCATTAAAGCCTGAATTATTAACGAACACATCTACTGTACCGAAATGCTCCAGTGCTGTATCCATGATGGCTTGAATTCCTTCCTCTTTGGAGACATCTGCGTGTACTTTCACCGCTTGACCTCCGCGCTGCTGAATAGCTTGTACCGTTTCTTCAGCACCATCTTCATCGCCTTTATAGTTTACAACCACATTCATTTGCTCTTGTCCAAATCGTAATGCGATGGCTTGTCCGATTCCTTTTGAAGAACCTGTGACAATGGCTGTTTTTCCTTTTAAATCTTGATACATCTTCATTTCCCCCAATCACGTGCTTCATCTTGTTGATACACAATGGTTACCCATTTTGAAAAAAAGAAAAACACAACCCTCTGCAATCGTTGACTAAGAGGATTGTGCTGTTCATCAAGCTAAAAGGTGTTATAGACATTTTCACATGTTTCACCGGTTGGCTGATAAAAGCAATGCGACTTATACCTTGCCACAAACGGCTGATTGTACCAAGTCGGTGGACAATTTCCGGGCGGTTTAAAATACCAAAGGCTGAATTTTGCCGGCCAAAATCGTTCTCCGTTAATATTCCTCCGCGCTAGTGCTTTTTCCGTTTCTCGTGCTCGTTGATAAAAATAACCATGCGTGACCGCTTCAAATGCATGCTCCTGATAAATCATTTGTGGAATCGTACGCAGCCCTTTAAAGTCAGAGCAGTTGGCACGCAACCGGTTGATGCCTACATTTCCTACGAGCAGCATCCCTTGCTTCCCTTCACCTTCTGCCTCCGCTCTCAGCAGTCTGGCCATTAGATCAATATCAGAGCTTGTCGCTCTTACCACTGCCATACATCCACCTCCATTTCGTTTCTCTTTTATTTTATGTGGTCTTTCTGTGTAGATGACTGCCATTTTGACGGGAAAAGACACATTCAGTGTCGAGAGCCTGTCTAAACACCTCAACATTTTGCTGGACATGTGTCTCTCTGCCAACAACACACAAACCAAGTGATCATACACATAACAGGAAAAAATATTCATTACTATAGACTCATTTACAAGTCATAAAAATCCTTCTAATTGCTACACCTTCGTCAAAAACAGTCATTTGAACCTATTCAATAATCCGACTCAAAACCTTAAAATATAAAATGTTGAGTTTTTACAGGAGATATCAAATAATAAATTACAAGTTTCTCCTCTCAACTTAGTGTCATTTTTACTACTTGAAGCTGTGCGACCTTTGAAACGCACTGAAGTATTGACAGTACTTTCGCTTCATTCTACAGTAAAAAACATACAGTATTTTTCTTTTTGTGCAAAAAGAACGATATGAACTAAAGCTTTCCAATGAAATTCATCATAAACCCGAGGAGGAAAACACGTCATGTTTAAAAAGAAATTATCCCTGTTTCTTCTGATCTTGTGTGTCACTGTTGTCGCTGCTGCTTGTAGTGGTGGAAAAGAAAAGTCAGCTGCAAAGGAAAAAGATACAAAATCCCTTGATGCAGCAGAGGTAAAGGTAGAAAGTGCTGAGTACACATTACCACCTCAATACGATACATCTGTACAGGATGATCAGTATGTTCTAAAAGTGAATGTATCTGTAAAAAATATCAGCAAAGAGCCTCTAAATGTTGATAAAAGCAACTTCACGCTTTACCAAGATGACGCACAGGTGTCTACGATCTCTCCAGATGACTACAACGAAGTATTATCTTCAAGCTCTCTAAATGCAGACAAAGTATCAAAAGGCGGTCTTTTCTTTGTTGTTGATAAAGACAAAGACTATCAGCTTGTATACACAGAGCCAGGCACTGGTTCTAAAAAAGATGACAAAACACTAGAGTTCGATATTAAAGGAAAAGACTTAATGAAAAAAGCAGATACACTTCAAGCATCTGCAAAAGCCCTTTCTTCTTATATTGATGTGATGATTTTTGGTAAGAATAACGACGAGTTCGAAAAACTAACAGGTGATAACAAATCAACCGTTGTCAACGAATTTAATAAATCATTCAAACAAGGCTACATCACGTCATCAGGTATTTCTTCTAGTTCAGCGAAAGATGAAAACCTTGATAAGCTGTTAAAAGCTGTGAAAGAAACATTAGCTGAAAAATCAAAAGTTTCAACAAAAACAAAATCAATCAGCGGTGATAAAGCCGTCGTGACTGTGACTCTCACACCAATTGACGCAAGCCCGCTTGTTGATCGTTTAAAAGAAAAAGCAACTGAGTTCTACAGCAAAAACCGTACAGCGTCTTATGATGAAGCACAAAAATATTTACTCTCGATCTACCCAGAAGAGTTCAAAAAATTAGGACCTTCATCTTCTGAAGAAACAGTAGAAGTCAACATGAAGAAAAATGACATCGACCAATGGAAACTTGATTTGAACGATTACAAAACAAGCTCATTAGTTGAAAAATTCATCAAGAACTAATGAAAAACCCCCGATGCCGGGGGTTTTTTGTTTGATCCCTATATTTAGTTCCGAATTGCAGCCAAGAAAGTAAGATACGGTCTATTATGAAGGATTTTCTTTTACAGCTTCATACTCTTTTATCACCTCAACCGGATCAACCGCATCCTCCTCTTGTGCGTATTCCTCTACATAAGGGTCCATTAATTTCTCAAACTTTTGCTCATCATCTACTAAAGCAACATACGTTTCATATCCTTCAAAATCAGATGGATATAAATGTGCAACGGAACTACCCGTTTCTAATGCCTCATCTATCGCTTTTCTTAATTCCAATAACCCTTTCCTGTTTCCCAAAATAAACGCTTCAAAATGGTGTGTTTGTTGAGCATATATATTACATAACTCTAGCACATCATCATCATCTGTTTGATAAGACATACACCAATCACCTCTTTAATTAAATTAGGATAATAATGTCATTTCGCCTTCTATTATGCCATTTCTTTTGTCCGATCGTGAACCTCTTTTATATGAATCTCTGGATATAAAAAAACTTGCAGAAAAAATCTACAAGTTTTTAGCTTTTTTATTTCGCAAGCATTCACTTTTCTTTCATAAACAAACTTCTCACGCTGCCAAACATCAATTACTTACATAGTACGTGAATATTAAGAATGGGATAGCAAAGTAATACGTATCTAGCTGCGTAGCTCCTGCTCTCATGGTATTATTATCACTGGCATCCCTATAAAAGAACTCCAAAAGCTCATTCATTCTACGGAGGTCCTGTTAAATAATTAATAGAGGTGAACAATGTATAATTACGAAAAGCTATATAAACAGTATTTATATAAAAAAGATCAATTGATTTTTACTAAAGAACGAGTCGCTGAGATGATAACGTCTAAATTTAAAGCTAGAGAATTTTCAAAAACAAAAATTTTAGATTTAGTAAATGATGATCACTTTGAGTATAATAAGATATATAAATGTTTTGTCATAGATGATCCAAGTATATTGATTCAATTGTTTTCAAATGAGGAAAAAAAGAATCATCGTGAAGAAATACTTGATAATCGTGAACATCCCTTAAACCCCAAGAGAGTCAAAGAATGGGAGTATAATCACTTATTGCTTGATGAACAAGAAGGTAGAAGAATTGATATCATTTTAGAAAGTAAAGATGGATTATATATTTCAGAATCTCAAGTAAGAGCTAGCTGCGAAAAGCTTGATAGGTATTTAAATGCTTTAATTGTAGGTGCAATTATTGAAAATGAGTTAGAAGAATATCCAGTTGATATTCATAACGAGTATTTTCAATTTTATTTAGAGAACTTGGATCAATTCGGTTTCTTAAACTAAAACATACGGTGATCGGCATTCACTTGAAAACGCCCTCTATCATAGAGGGCGTTTCTTTATTTTGCAAGCATCCACTTTTCTTTCATAAACAAGCTTCTCACGATGACAAACAAGATGACGACTGCGAGGGCTGAGGAGCCGAGTGTCAGAGTGATGGACATCGGATCGATGATGCCAAACATCAATTGCTTACACAATGCATGAATATTAAGGAATGGGACAGCAAAGTAGTACGTATCTAGCTGCGTAGCACCTGCTCTCATGGTAAAGAACATTGGGATCACACCTAATGTAATGATCATGGACATGTACGATTGCGCTTCTTTCACTGAGCTTGAAACGACACTGAGCAGCAGTTCAATCATCGATACCATGAATGAGAAGATGATAAGCGCCGCAAACATGACGGCGATAATGCTCCACATTTGATCACCAAAGTTCAGTGCTTGTTTTAGCTTTTCTGTAAAGAGCAGCGTGGATAAAAGCAGCATGCCGATCGCCACAATTCCACTTAAAATCCCGAACATGGAGACAGCAAGCCATTTTCCTATGAGAATATGAAGTCTGCTGGCAGGTGTCAGGAACAACGCTTCAATGGATTTCCGGTCTTTTTCACCCGCTACAATATCAAGCGCAGCTGGCAAAGCTCCTGAGATAACGGAGGTCACCAAAATCATCGGAAGGAGAATCGACAAAAGCATAGCGGTCATTCCATTTTCCCCTTCATCGCCTTCTTCTACATCAACGGCCTGCACCTGAAATGGATGAATAACAGATGTATTGATTTGATCAGCGGCTAAACGCTTTTCTACGATTTGGTTTTGATACTGCTCCAGTAAGGATTGCAGCATTTGAACCGCGATGACCGAATCATCATCTGTTGTGTACCCATGAATTTTAATCGCAAATGATTTTTGATGCTGAAGCATGTCGTCAGCCTCTTTCGGCATTTCCAGGTAAGCATTCGCCTTCCCTTCTTTGACAGCTTGCTGCGGGTCATCAAATGTTTCAAGCGTGAGGTTTTTGACCTCTTTGATCATTTGATTCATTTCAGTTGGAAGCTTTTCATTGATTGCGACCGTATAGGTTTCATCCCCTGGATCTGCAATCATGCTTTCATAAAAGAACACCAGTCCAAGCATCGTCAAAAGAGGAATCAGCACTGTTAAGAGTAAGGTTTTTCGGTCCCTTAGCGCATCTGTCATTTCTTTTAAAAATACGGTTTTCCACATTATGAAATCCCCCTAGCGAGCTTCGACATAAAGATATAGTTCAAGTCATCACTTTGTTCCTGTGTATATAATTCTGGAAGTGTTCCTTTGTACACAAGCTCTCCTTGATGAATCATCATGACACTGTCACAAAGCTGGCTGACTTCTTCCATGATGTGGCTTGAAAAAAGGATGGTTTTATTTTGCTGCTTGAGCTGATGAATAAAGTCTCTGAAAATATTACTTGATGTGATATCCAAGCCTGTTGTCGGCTCATCAAATAAGATAATGTCAGGATCATGAATCAAGGTTCTGGCAATTGCCACCTTTTGTTTCATTCCTCTTGAGAATCCTTTCACCTTGCGATCCATATATTGTCTCATCCCAAAACGCTTTGCCAGATCCTCTATTCTTGCTTTGATTTCATGCTGATCTAAGCCATATAATTTGCCAAAGTATTCAAGATTTTCTCGTGCCGTCAAACGATCGTAAAGCCCCGTCTCACCGCCAAACAAAACACCAATTCGCTTTTTCACTTCAGTTGCTTCTTTCACCGTATCAAAGCCTGCGACAGTGACTGTTCCGTGCGTAGGCTCTAATAATGTGGCTACGGCGCGCAATAATGTGGTTTTTCCTGCACCATTTTCTCCTAAGATGCCAACGACTTCCCCTTCCTTCACAGAGAACGTCATGTGTTTCATTGCTTTCACGACTTTTTTCTTATCTTTAAACCAGCAGCTGCAATCGCTGAGAGTAATCATTTGGTTCGCCCCTTTCAACTTTCTAAGTCTATGATAGAAAAAATAACGCTTCCCTGACATAAAAATGTCGCGAAACGTCCTTTTTCTGTCTTGAAATGATCTATTTTAAAAAAACAAATGGTAAAATAGACAAATAATAAGAAGAGTCACAGGTGATTTTTATGATAAAAGTAGGTCTCGTTGATGATTACCGAGTAGATTTAGAAAAACTGCATGCCATTGTGGGCAGAATGGAGGCTGTGGACATTGTCTTTGTCACGCAGTCAGCAGAGGATGCATACGAGAAGGTCAAACAGGGAGACATTGACCTGTTGTTCGCAGACATTGAAATGCCCGGAATGTCCGGTTATGAATTAGCGGATCTCATTCACTCTCACGCACTGAATGTCGATGTTGTATTTGTGACAGGAAACAGCGGATATGCGGTCCATGCGTTTGATTTAAATGTTCATGATTATATTATGAAGCCCTATCAAGCCGATCGAATTGCCAAATCCTTAGATCGCTATCTGTCCACCAAGCAGGAGAAAAGCATTCATGGACGGCTTCTCATTAAGCAGCAGTCAGATATTCATGTGCTGCAAAAGAAGGATGTCATTTTTGTTGAGCGAACAGGACGGTCAACCACCATTGTCACAACAACAGGAGATATCCAGACATATCAGACATTAAACGAGTTAAAAGGCGATCTGGCTGAAAGAGATTTTATCCGCTCCCACCGATCGTTTATCATCAATATTCATTACATTAAGAACTTCTCGGCGTATGCCAAAAATTCGTTTATCGTGTCTTTTGAAGGTACGGATAAAAAAGCCATGATGACCAAGCAGCAATTAGAATACTTTAAGAAATACTATTTTTAAGGAGAACGAACGTGAACGCTTTCTATCTTGGATTCCGCATGTATGCTCTCATATGGCTAGGTCTTGCATTTCATGCAGCTGTTGAAGCTTTTCTGCCGCTATCATCTGGGGTGCTGTGGCTCCTCACCTTTTGTGTGATTTGTCTTTATACATTCTTCATGTACAAAAGGTTTTTGTCTCATGTGAGTGGTTATGTGATGCTGGGCGCTTTTGTGCTCTTCACCTGTGCAGGTCTTTCCCTTTTTCTGACGCAAGGAAATGGGCTGAGCTCTCTTTTGGCTTTTATAATCATCATGACAGCAGATATCCTTTCATTGAAGATGATGCAGACGGAGAGACGGTTAAATGGACGGCTTCAAGAGCTGATCAACGCAGAATCAAGAACCAATGAATTGCTGCTTGAGCTGCGCAGTAAACATCATGAAACAGCTAGACATTTAAATGCCTTTTCCGCGTCGAACGACGAACATGAGATCAAGGATTTGATTCAGCAATACGTGAAACATTTCCCATGGATTAAAGGAGAAAATGCTTATTTGGCCTCAACCCTGCACTCCTTTTTTGAGCGGGCTGAAAAAGAGGACATTGCCCTTTCACTAGACCTTCAAGCACCTTTTTCATCGCTTCCGTTTTCTAAGGCGGATCAGGTTAGTTTTACTGGCAACCTGCTTGATAATGCCCTAGATGCGGCGATTGAAGCGAAGCAAGCCGGGAACGAGGGAAGCATCTCAATCACGACCTCTATTCGGAGCGGGCTCTTTTTAATCCATTGTGAGAACAGCACAAAAGGAATGGAAAAACACGTGTTAGACCATTTGTTCAAAACCTATGGGCGCTCGACAAAAGGCGGCGATCATCAAGGAATGGGGACGTATATCATTCATCAGCTTGTTGAAAAGGCAGACGGTAAACTTGATTTCACTTACCGTTCTCCAAATTTGCGGCTCGTCATCAAAATTCCCCTTACGATGTCATAAAAAAAAGGTGCAGCTGAGCACCTTTTTTATGTTAAGAGAAAATGTGGTCAATTTGATTGATTTCCTCTTTTGTTAATTGAACATCGTTTGTTTTTAGGTTTTGCAGAACTTGCTCAGCTCGTTTTGCACCTGGAATGATGGCGTCGATGCCGTCCTGCGCTAAAAGCCAAGCCAGTGCGACGTGTGCCGTTTCAGCGTTCTTTGATTGTGCAATTGCCTTCAGCTTGTCTACTTTTTCGAGGTTTTGCAGGAACGCCTCGCCTTGGAAAAGCGGGTCTTTTGCTCGAATATCATCAAATGTCGCATCCTTCGTAAATTTCCCAGTCAACAGGCCTGACGCCAACGGGAAATAAGGAATAAAGGAAATACGATGCTCGACACAGTATGGGAGAAGATCCTGCTCTGCCTCACGTTTCAGCAGAGAATACTCCGACTGAAGCACGTCTAAGTAGCCATCTCGATTAAAGGCTTGAAGCTGTTCAAAATCAAGGTTTGATGCACCAATTGCCCTGATTTTTCCTTCATCCTTCAATTCCTTTAATGTGCCTGCTACTTCTTCCAGCGGCGTCCGGCCGTCCGGGAAATGCATATAGTATAAATCAATATAATCTGTTTGCAGTCGTTTCAGGCTATTTTCGACCTGCTCTCTTAAAAAGTCCCGGCTGTTATCCAGTTCAATTTGTCCGTTTACTTCTTTATGAGCCCCCTTTGTCGCAAGGACAAGGTTTTCTCTGCCGCCTCTTTTGGCAATGATCTCACCGATCAATTCCTCTGAACGGCCCAGCCCATAAATAAAAGCAGAATCTAAGAAATTGACACCTTGATCAAGAGCCGTCTCCACAAGCTCTCGTCCGGCATCTTCACTCAGGTTCGGGAACAAATTATGTCCACCTACCGCATTCGTACCAAGCCCTATCGGATTCACCTGTAAATCAGTTCGTCCAAGCGTTACCTTTTTCAAAAGCTCATCTCCCTTATCTGCTTAATCATCCTTATTTTCCCATGAATCCTTTTCAACATTCAAGTATCCTGCTCTCTGAAAATTAACATAGCAGGTAGATGCTGAAAAAATGAAGGGACGTATAGTCATCTCTCTAAAAGCATTAACACCTTCACTTCAAGATTTTTACCTAAAAAACATTTAAAACCCATGATAAATCTATAAATTAATTCTTATTAACTAGTATATTAGACTTACAAAATTCCTTTTATTAAAGATGTTTGTGTAAATTTCTTTCAAAGATAGGGATTAAAACCTATTCCTCATCATGATTGAATTTCGATAGAATGAATAGTGCAAATCGTCATAAGGAGATTTTCCCCTTTAACACCCGAATATACCATTCTATCTGTTTCTTTTTTCATAGTCAGATAGCGGGAATGAAATGACGAAAGAAAAGCAAAGGAGCATCAACTGTGAATCTAAAAAAAATAAGTGCACTCCTCATGATTTCATTCGTGATGATCATCTCTGCAGCCTGCCAGAGCTCAGCCAAATCAAGCAACGCTGATCAAAAATCAACAAAAACAGCAGAGGTAAAAGTCAATAGCTACGAATATACGTTACCAGAAGACTCAACAACTACGCTAAGAGACAATGAATTGGTTTTAAAAGTCAACTTGACGATCACAAACAAAGGTGACAAAGCCCTTTCATTATATAACTCTGACTTCTCCCTTTATCAGGACGATGCCAAAGTATCTGATTTAAAATTTTACGGCAGTAAAGACCGCCTTGACCTCGGTTCATTGAACAAAGGCAAATCACAATCAGGTGCTCTTTATTTCCTAGTAGACAAAGGGAAAAAATATCAGTTCGTGTACCAAGACAGCATCAAGAAAAACAGTGATTCGATCGAAATCAACCTAGATGGAAACAAAATACTGGATACAGCGAAAAAGCTGGATAACCCTGCAAAGGCGCTATCCGCTTATACCGATATGATTGTCTTTGACAAAAAGAACGATCAATTTGCCGATTTAACAGGTGACAACCAATCGGATGTCGTCAATAAATACCACGAAATGTTTGTCAAAGACTTCAAAAGAAGTGCCGGAATGTACGGAAATGAAGTAAGTGATCGTGATATTCTGTCTATGTATAAACGCATTCAAAACACCATGAAGGATAAAGCCAAAGTAGAAACAAGTGTGAAAACCATCTCTGATGACGAGGCGAAGGTTGTCGCTCAAGTAACAGGCATTGATGCTTCTAACTTAAAAGACAAGCTAGACAAGCAAAGAGACGAGTTTTACAACGGCAAGATCCGCTCTAAAGAAGAATTGTATAAGAAAAGCTTAGACATGTACGCGTCTGAATTCGAGAAGCTTCCCCCAGTCTCCAGCCCAGCTGAATACGAAGTGAAAATGAAACGTAATGGGGATGGTCAGTGGAAAATTGACCTCAACGATTATAATACATCGCAGTACATGAGCGGTTTTATTAAAACAAGATAAGCATCAACAAAAAAGACGCTGGCCCATGAAGGTGCCGCGTCTTTTCTATTATGCTATACAGTCGCCTCTTGCTCTTCTTTCACCGCTTTTTCAATATCTTTAAAACGGCTCGATACAGTAGACGCACTAATGCCATACTTTTTCGCTATTTGCGCTTGAGAAAGCGGGGCATCGCTTGCAAGTGAATGAATGTAATATTCGATTCCCGCAGCAAATGATGCTGCTTTACGGATCACAGGTGATTTCTGATCACAATAGGCTTTCCACACAGTTAAAGCGCCATCTGTCAGGCTTTGATCACCGTGTTCCTTCATTCCGTCTTCAATCAGCTTAGCTGTTTCCAGCTGAACGTCACTTGCCCAGTCCATACGATCTGCTGATAGACCAGTATCGCCTTCTGTTTGAGCAGATGTTTCTGATTCTTCTACTTCTTGCTTCGCAAACATGCACTTCAGCACGTCAGGGAATGATTCTCTCATAAATGTACTGCGTGCCCCTCCATTTGCCTCATATGCTTCAACAAGCTGACGAACCTGAAGAAGAAGCGTATCTGTAAACTCTTTCGCAAACATCGTATATTGAATGAAAAACTCTGCTTTTTCTTCAAATTGAACAGGGAATCCAAGCACGAGACTTCCTTTTTCAGGCAAGACTGTTTGATCCGGTTTTACATCTACTTCAACCTTCTCAGCTGTCACCATATTCTCAAAGTAAAGAGACTCGTCCGTTTTTTCATTTAATAAAAGCAAAGATGGTTCCATGTTTGTCCATGATTGAACCACTTGTTTTGTTTTCGGACGGGTAATATCCTCTGCTTTCTTTGTCAGAAATTCTTGGAAGATGGTTTCTTTCTGATCCGTTAATGGACGGAAGAAAATGCCCCATACACTCAAATGGAAAACTGAAATTTGTTGCGTTTCTTTATCCATATCTGCAAGGAAAGAAAACTCATTAATGAATTGATTGATGGCTCTCTGATGCTTAGAGAAAGCATAATTCATTAAATCCTTTTGAACTTGTACAGCTTCCTTAAACACAAGCTCAGACGTTTGTTCTCCGCCTGACTTTTGACCACAGCAATGTTTATATTTTTTTCCGCTTCCGCATGAGCAGAGCGCATTTCGTTTAATTTTTCCCAAAATAAAACCTCCGACATTCTAGTCTAACCTCACTATTTTAACAAACGATTGCACAGGAGAGTTTTATTTTCAAGAAAAAAGAAAAATCAGAATGATCAGTTAAATAACAAAGATACATAAAGATCACGACAGATCATAGGAATAGCGGTCTTTTTCTGTTTATTTTCTCCAATCATTCCAACAGATTTTCTTCAGCTCATTCCCTCAAATAACTGCTTTGCTTCAAAATAAAAGATTTGAACAAACTTCTTCGTATTGACTCTGCCCGTCGATCCTGCGGATGAAGAGGTCTTCTGCATCTCTTTCATTCTTTGGCTGACATCGGTAAAGTCAAAAAACTTCGACGCATAGTGCTCAAATTTAGGATTCGAAAAATCTGTTAATCCTAGTGAAGCAAAATGATTCAAGGAATGGTGAATAGCTCGTCTAATCCGCTGCTCTGCCGCTTTCACTTCCCTCATCACTTCTACATCGGTTGCTCCATGATCCAGCTTCCTCTCCGCTGTTTTGATAAAGAGCTGCTTTAGCGGCGGGAAATTGACCTCATGAGAATTGGCTGACTGTGTTTCATGTAAGTAGATCAGGATCTCTAGTAAATCCTTAGAACCGCTCTCTCCGACAATTCCTAGTTCGGATAAGAGAAATTCCCCTGCCTCTTTCATCGTCCTTTTTTTCGCCCCAGCACCCGTCGTATCATGAGAAATTACAGGCTCTAACGGCAGCACATGGCGAAGGGAAGCTTGAATATCATATATCGATTTCTCCAGCTTAATACGCTCCATGACTTTTCGAATCACACTGACGATCTCAATTCGATTGACAGGTTTATGAATATAATATTCGATCCCTAATTCATAGGCTTCTGCCATCATCTCTTTCGCCTCTACTTGGGAAATCATCATGATTTTACCTTTGAATTCAGGGTGAATATGACGAATCGTTTGAATGCCGTCTCTAGCAGGCATTAAAAGGTCAATCAGAAGGATGTCTACTTTTTTTAGGTTCAATGAATGGGCTTCTAATCCAACTCCGTCATCGGCTTCATCTACGACTTCTCCCAAATCTTCATCCTCAATGATTTGACCTAAAATCGAGCGTATTGCACGATCATCATCTGCAATGAAAAATCGCATACACTCACCCTCTCTGTATTAAATTTTGTATAGGAAGGATTAGCTGAAAAGCTGTTCCCTTTGTTTCTCTTTGTTCGATTTTAATTTGACCGCCAAGCTCTTTAACCAGCTCTTTCACATAGGATAATCCAATCCCAGTTGATGGTGTTCCATATGCATCAAATTTAGAAGTATAGCCTGGATCAAATACTATTTCTCTCATTTTTTCAGGAATCCCCGGGCCATCATCTTCAATCCGAATCTCTATTTTATCATGACTTCCTTTCAATACGAGTGAGATCATTCCAGTATCCTTTATGGCTTCAACCGCATTTGCCATTAAATTATTAATGAGCGATAAAAAAATGAACACATGATAATCATGCAAATGAATGCCCCTTATATCAGATATAAAGGAGATGTTTTTCCCTAGAGAGAGCGCATACTTTTCTTGAATGCGGAGTACAATTTGAACGAGTTCTTCTGCCTTCATATAGTCTTGCATATTTTCCTTAGAAATTAGCTTCGAAAGCCCAGCATATATACGCTGATTATCCTTTTTCACTTCATGGATTTCTCCTGCAAGCTTCAATAGCTCCTGACTCACTTTCTTCCCTGCTTCGTGTTCATGCAAGAGACGATAAAGCCTGTATGATTCTTGCGTAATGTGCTCTGTATGTTTTAACGTTTTCTTTAAATGAACCGTTTCTTCGTATAAATTTGAAATGACCATCATCATATGCTCATTTTGTTTCATGATTTGCTTCTCTCTTGATTGTGCCTCATATAGCTTCATCATATTAAAAAAGCTGATTACGACAAAGCTGTGAGCAAACGCAATGAGAAACATATCACTCAGCTTTGATAGCGTCATCGTCGTATCAAACACTAAAAATTGTACAAAGAGCTCAACAAAATCAGCCACTAATTCAATCATGAGACCAATGATGCCAATAAAAATAGAGCGCTGTTTAAAACGTCCCGTACGGACGGCAAAGAACAGAAATGCATATGTAAAATAGAAAAAGAAACTTGGGAATTGCTGATAAAATGATGCAGCGAGATCAGCATGATGCTGAATCAGATCTAAGCCTACTCGAAAAAGCACAATGGCTGCGCCTGTTAAAAACCCAGGCAAAAACGGTCTAGATTTCCTTAAGAGTAATAAACAAAAGAAAAACGCAGGTGCGCCAAAGCTGATCCGGAACGTCTCATTCACAGGATAAAACTTCAGTTCTCCTGCAAGCGGCACAATAACCACCATAAAAATTAAAATGAATGCGTCTTTTTTGACAAGCTGGTTTAAACTCAAATGACTGACATCCCTTCCCCTTTTTGCATAGCCACAGTATACAAGGAGACTCTTTTCTTCACAATGTGCAAAAAAATAATTTTCACAGCTCCTTCTTTCCCCAAAATCCTTTTTTATGACTATTCTCCGAGGCGGCATGGTGACCTTTCAGCTATTCAGTGTTTTGGTGATTGTCTACAATAATGGGAATTGTTTAGACAATCATCGACAAACCGATTTTTATTTGTAAGTTTTTCTGTAGATTTTCGTCAGATTGTGTAGTTTCCAAGATAAATTGAATGAACAATTTTAGTGAAACTATATGTAAGCGTTTTCTGAATTTTCACTAAAAACCCTTTTTGTTTTTTCGCCGCCAAAGCCTTCAATTGAACATATATTTAGGTGTAAAGGAGTGGTACAAGCAGCGCATGACAAGTTCTTTGAAGATGTGTAACATGTTTTCGTGCCTATTTGATCGCATTTTTTGTCATCCGCCAATTCAATAGGGTACTTTTTGATTTTTGATTGGAGGAATCGTATGAAAACAGCAATTTCTAATAATACACAACACGCATGCCAGTCTTCTGTTGATCAATGGGCAGAAGAAATACGTCCGTATTACAAAAACGGGCAGAATGCTGGCTACATTCCAGCACTCGGAAAAGTGAATTCCTCTCAACTTGGTATCAGCGTGATAGGCCCAGATGGATCATCTGTACGATATGGTGATTGGGACGTTCCCTTTACCCTGCAAAGTATCTCAAAAGTCATCAGCTTTATAGCTGCCTGTTTAGGAAGAGGCGTTCCTTACGTCTTGGACCGGGTAGATGTAGAGCCAACTGGTGATGCATTTAATTCCATCTACCGCCTTGAGATGCATAAACCGGGGAAGCCCTTTAATCCAATGATTAATGCTGGAGCTATTACCGTATCCTCCATCCTTCCCGGAAAGACTTCTACAGAAAAGCTAGCATATATTTTCGATTTAATCGAAAACTTAATAGGAAAGCGTCCATCTGTTAATGAAGAGGTTTATCAATCAGAATGGGCAACTGCGCACCGCAACCGTGCTCTTGCTTATTACTTAAAAGAAACCAATTACTTAGAATCAGATGTCGAGGACACATTAGAAGTGTATTTAAAGCAATGTTCCATCGAGGTCACAACTGAGGACATCGCCTTGATTGGACTAATTATTTCAAGTGATGGCTACCATCCCTTTAAACAAGTCCAAGTCATCCCAAAAGATATCGCAAGACTAACAAAGGCATTGATGCTGACATGCGGCATGTATAATGCATCAGGTAATTTTGCTGCTTTCGTAGGCGTACCAGCCAAAAGTGGTGTGTCTGGAGGAATTATGGCTTGCGTTCCGCCAAGCGCAAGAAGAGAATTCCCGTTTCAGACAGGCTGTGGAATCGGTATTTATGGTCCCGCCATTGACGATTGTGGAAATAGTATTACCGGTGTCATGATGCTGAAAAAGCTCGCCAAAGAGTGGGATCTCAGTATTTTTTAAAGAAATAGGATGAATTAGAAGAGGTGATGTTATGAATGGTTTATTAACAACAACAAATGGTTTTCTATGGTCATATATTATTGTTGCACTATTAATTCTTGTCGGCCTTTATTTCACATTCAGGTCTCGTTTCCTTCAAGTGCGTATGCTTAAGGAAATGGTGATCGTTCTGAAAGAAGGAACAAATAAACAAAAATCTGGCGTATCACCATTCCAAGCCTTTGCTATTAGTATGGCGGCTCGGGTTGGAACTGGGAACATTACTGGGATTGCGATCGCAATTGCCATGGGTGGTCCTGGCGCTATTTTTTGGATGTGGATCCTAGCCATTATCGGTTCCGCGTCAAGCTTTGTTGAAAGTACGCTTGCCCAAGTGTATAAAGTAAAAGATGCATCAGGCTTTCGCGGTGGTCCCGCTTACTATATTGAAAGAGGCTTAAAGAAACGCTGGATGGGGATTTTGTTTGCTGTATTAATCACCATTTCTTTCGGTATTGTCTTTAATGCTGTACAGTCGAACACCATTACCATTGCTTTTGAAAATTCATTTGGCACAAATCGTTTGGTCGTAGGCGTCATTATGGCTATTGGATTTAGTATCATCATTTTCGGCGGGGTCAAAACGATTGCCAAGATGGCAGAATACATTGTGGTCTTCTTAGCTGTCGCATATATTGGTATTGCTCTTTTTGTCATGATTACAAACATTACTGAACTGCCTGGTGTTGTCCATACTATTATTTCACATGCATTCGGTATTGAGCAGTTTGCAGGTGGTACGATGGGTGCCGTCATTATGGAAGGAATCAAACGGGGTCTATTCTCAAACGAAGCAGGGATGGGTAGCGCACCAAACGCTGCTGCAGCTGCCGTGACGAGCCACCCTGTGAAGCAAGGACTGATTCAAGCATTTGGTGTCTTAATTGATACCCTGATTATTTGTACAAGTACTGCCTTTATCGTCCTTTTCTCAAGTGCATATAAAACGACAAAATTAACAGGTATTGAGCTCACTCAAGCATCTTTGAGTGAACACATCGGTCCTTGGGCTTCTGGTGTTCTTGCCATTATGGTTTTCTTATTTGCGTTTAGTACGCTGATCGGGAATTATTACTATGGGGAAACGAACATTGAGTTCCTTAAATCAAGCAAAGCATGGTTGATTGGATACCGTATTGCGGTAATTGTCATGGTTTTATTCGGTGCTGTAGCAAGTGTTCCTTTTGTTTGGAATCTTGCCGACCTGTTTATGGGGTTAATGGTCATCGTCAACCTCATTGCCATTACCATGCTGTCTAAAGTCGCCTTTGCAGCATTAAAGGATTATTCACGGCAGAAAAAAGAGGGGAAAGATCCAGTCTTTTATAAAAATGCCGTTCCAAACAATGAGAACATTGAATGCTGGGACGACGAACCTGCTTCGTTGAAAAAGAATCATATCGGATAAATCACAAAAGCTCTGGTCGTCTGACCAGAGCTTTTTTCTTTAGTTCAAAAATTCGAGTATGAGTTTGTTCACCACTTCTGGCTTTTCATGATTGATCCAATGAGATGCATCATCGACAAAAATCAGCTGACCATTTGGGCAAATCTTCATCGATTCCTTCGCCAGCTTTCTGCTTAAAAACTTGTCCTCCATCCCCCAGATCATGCGAACAGGTACTAAAATGCGTTTAGATATCGGCTTTTCAAAGCCGCCTTTTTTGATGGCGCGGTACCAATTCAGCATTGAGGTCATGGCACCTGGCTGCGTCCAAGCCAGCTTATATCTTGATACATCTTCTTTTGTAAATAGGTGTGGTCGTGCAGACAGCCCAATGGCTTCATCCAGCCGTTGGTAGTGATTTTCTTGAAGTGCTGCCTCTGGCACATTCGGAAGCTGAAAGAAAGCGATATAGGAGCTTTTCTTCCACTGCGGGGGATAAAACGGAAGAACCTTCATCATGACCCGCGGATGCGGCATGTTGACAATGATTAATTTCTCTACATATTGAGAACGTGTGGATGCCAAATGCCAAGCAACTGCTCCGCCCCAATCATGACCACCCACAATCGCCTTTTGATTCGGACTAAGCGTCTTAATCAGCCCTACGATATCATCTCTCAGTTGATCTAATACGTAGGATTCGATTCCTTCTGGCTTATCACTTAGATGGTAGCCCCTTTGATCAGGAACGACGACACGATAGCCTGCCTCAGCGAGGGGCATGATTTGGTTCTTCCAGCCGTACCAGAACTCAGGAAACCCGTGCAGCAGTACAAGCAGCGGGCCATTCTCAGGTCCAGCCATTGCTGTGTGAAGTGTTACACCATTTGTTTGGATCGATTGAAATTCAATTTGCTCCATCCCTTTGCCACCCTTCTCCTTGTTCTTTTATTCTTCCAACATAGCATATTTTCCATTTTTCAGAAAATAAAAACACTCCCAAAAAAACCTTCACAATAGTGAAGGTCTTAGAATTTTGACCAAGGATCCTTGAACAGCGAATTGGTGTCTTATTGCGAAAGAAACAGAGAAGATATGTATTTGTGCTAAATGACTAAATAACTAAAAAAGCAGACTCTAATCAGTCTGCTTTTTTTACGATTTTTATTTATCTAGAGAATATTTTTCTATTGCTTCTTTTGGAGATATTTCTTCATCAAATGAAAGATAACGACAATACACTTCACTTAAGTGAAGTGGTTCTTCTTCTAAATTGTCTACAAGTTCAAATATATCTAGGATTGCTACTAATTTTTTTGTTGTTTGTCCGTAATCCCCATTTCCAAATGTTTCTTCTGGAAAACTTTTTTCTATAATTTTTTTAACTTCATCTTGATCTTTTGCTTTGATTAATACGATTCTTTCTTCAAATATCTTATCAGGTCTAACTTTGGGAGACGGTATGGATTCAAACAATAATTTTGCTGAAAAGAGATCATACATAGATTTATCACCTGGATATTCAATAGATTTAAGGTAAATATAAGGGAATAGTTTTTTGAGGTTGCTGTGTCCACAATCATTTTTTATTTTTATATCATTGCATGATCTTTATTTAGCTCTTTGTCTTCATCTATTTCATATAATTCAGCACCCAGATCAACCCATTTTTGCGGTCCTGTACTTGTCCGTGAAGTGCGCCAAAGAACGTATCCTGTAATTCGACCAGTACATCTCCATCAGCTTCTAGCGCTTCATATACAGCCTTTAGTTCTTCTTCATTGTCAAACTGCATAATCAATCTGAGATGTTCGGGCTTTGGTGTGCGGCCAAACGTATCTGAAAAGTGAAGCAATGATTCTCCAAGGTGAAGTTCCGCATGCAACACACGGTCTTGATGTTCATTTAAAATATGAATATCTCCGCCAAAAATTCCTTGATAATATTGAAGAGATTCCTTCACATCGTCTACCACAATATAAGGACTAACGCTAATCATACCCTTCATCCTCCTCTTGTTTCCGTCCATCTTCTCTTTTATAGCTTATCCCAAATCGTATGAAAAAAGGCACAAATCGTCAACGGATTTGCACCTTTTTCTCATGAAGCTTTCGCTAATTCACTATGTTTGTTTGAATACGCTGCGTACATGACGACACCGATTAACAGCCAAACACCAAAGTAAAGCCACGTCCGGCCTGGTAAGTTGAGCATAAGGAACAAGCAGCAGCCCATTGAGATAATCGGCAAGACCGGCACAAATGGAACCCGGAATCCCCTCTCAAGCTGCTGATGTGTCTTTCTCAAAATGAGCACAGATAAACTCACCATTGCAAACGTCAATAAAGCACCGATATTCGCTAAATTCGACAAGTCCTTTAAATCAATAAACCCTGAAATAACAGCTGTCATGCCGCCAATCATCCATATGCTTGCAACAGGCGTATCGCTTTTGTTTGTTTTCGAAAACACTTTAGGCAAAAGACCGTCTCGGCCCATCGCATAGGCAATTCGAGTTGCTGCATAATTATTGGCGAAAATCACAGCCATCAATCCAATGACCGCACCGACAGAAATAATACCGGCTACGCTATTTTGATGTACACTTTGCAGCACATAGGACATAGCCTCTGTGACATTCAGTTTTGTATAGTGCACCATACCTGTCATGATCAAACAAACGACAATGTAAATGATCGTGCAAATGAGTAATGAGCCAATAATGCCAATTGGCAGATTCCGCTGCGGATTTTTCACCTCTTCCGCAGAAGCAGAAATCGCATCAAATCCTAAAAAGGCAAAAAATACAGCAGCAGCACCGGCAATGACGCCTTCTGCACCAAATGGCATGAACGGCTGCCAATTGGATGGCTGTACATAAAACCCGCCTACTACAATGAAAAGAACAATAATACCGAGTTTCACAAACACCATGATATTATTGAATTTTTTACTTTCCTTCGTTCCTCTAGATAAGATCCACGCAATCAGTAAGGCAATGATAATGGCTGGCAGATTCATATATCCGCCTTGTTCTGGCCCCGCTAAAAATTGATGGGGAATCGAAATGCCAAACCCCTCAAGCAAGCTGTTGAAATAACTCGACCAGCCACTGGCGACAGCTGAAGCAGTCAGCATATAAACGGACAATAAAGTCCATCCCATTAGATGCCCGACAAGCTCACCCATCGTTGTATATGAATAAATGTATGCACTGCCGAATACAGGCAGCGCTGAAGCCATTTCTGCATAGCAAAGTGCTGCCAAACTGCACACAATCGCTGCAATGGCAAAGGAGAAAATGACAGCCGGTCCTGCATCCTTAGCCGCTGTAATTCCGGTTAACACCATGACCCCCGTGCCGATCACTGCCCCTATACCGAGGAGCGTGAGATCGAGCCCGCCCAGCGTTCTCTTTACCTTTTGCTGCCTGCTCTGTTCTAACAAATCGTGAATGTGTTTCTTACGAAGAATATGTCGCAAACCCTTTCCCTCCAAAACGTTAGAAAAACAAAAAATCATTCAAATTTCATTATAGCAGAATAGGTACTACGCATTCACAACCAATTCACGTAAATCTTTCTTCATGATTTTACCAAGCTTGTTTTTTGGCAGCTCCTGTGTGAAATGAATGGAGGGCACTTTGTAATCTGCCAAACGTTCCTGGCAATAGTTCACCACATCTTCTTCGGAGAAATCGGAGGATTCGTCTTTTACGATATACGCACTTGGCACTTCCCCATATAATTCGTCCGGTACCCCGATGACAGCTGACTCAATCACACCTGGAATTTGTTCAATAATCTCTTCTACTTGGTCAGGATAGATATTATCCCCGCCGTACAGAATCACATCTTTGTATCTGCCTGTGATGAAAAGAAAACCGTCTTTATCTAGATAGCCTGCATCCCCCATATGGAACCAGCCATCTTTCAGCACCTTCTCAGTAGCGTCAGGCTGATGATAGTAGCCTAGGAAATAAAATGGACTTCTCATGACGACTTCGCCAATTTCTCCTGCTGGCAATGTCTCCTCTGTCTCAGGATGCACGATTTTCACATCTACATCCGCATCCACTTTACCGGCAGAGCCCATTTTATCCTCACCCATCGCTGGATGCCACGCACTGACAATCCATGCTTCCGTACTTCCATAGCCATGCATCATCTGAATGCCTGCTTCTTTGTAATCTTTAATTAAGCGTACCGGCACCTTCGTACCGCCAGAAATCGCAATTTCAAAAGATGAGAGATCGTACGAACCGCGTTTCATTTCTTCTAGCATGTACGTGTAAGCTGATGGGAAAGCCATCATGAACGTAATTCTTTCTTTCTCAATCGTTTCTAAAATGCGTTTCGGTGTTGCATCATGTAAGAAGACAAGCGTATACCCTTCAATCGCAGCTGCGATCAGATGATTAATTGAACTCATATGATACAGCGGATGACTCGCCAAGTACCGTTTTCCTTTCAGATCAAATCCTCGATTCCCATGTCTTGTTAAAAATTGATAAATTCGTCCATGCCCGACCATACAGCCCTTTGGATTGCCCGTTGTTCCAGAAGTGAATAAAATCATCGCTAAATCCTCTTCTGATACCTCATCAGCAAGATGACTTCCATCATTTGAAGCCAAAATGTCTTCAAACAGCTGGGTTGTTTTCGCATTGGCACCGGATTCCACCATCAGACAATCTTCTAAAGACACATTCACTGCCGCAATGATGTCACGGAATTCACGGTCAAAAAATAAAGCCTTTGGCTCTGCTTTTTTCAAAATACCTTCCAGCTCAAAAGAAGTAAGCTGCCAGCTAAGCGGAACTGCGACTGCACCTGCTTTGATGGCTGCCAGCATAATCGTTGAAAAGTGATGATGGTTTTGACAAATAAAGCAAACGCGGTCTCCTTTTCGAATCCCCTTTTGATATAAGTAATGAGCGAGCTGGTCAATGCGTTTTGCATATTCTTCAAATGTATAAGACACACCCCCGCCAGTTACCGCTTCAATTTGTGAAGAGCGTTCCATTCTGTCGTTAAGTAATGCCTGTAAAGTATTCAATATCTTCATCTCCAAACGTTTGATTTACAATAGCCAATTTCCAGTGAATGGGGTTGGCAGATTTTATCTCATTCACATTCTAAAATAAAACCAGCTGAAAGTAAAATCATTTCATTTTGGAATTGTTCTTTATATTAATTGATAATATAGGTAATTTTATAGCCGTCTTCCATTTTGGTTTAAATGATGATAACTATTATGATAAGATAGACCTAGTAATTGATCGGAAAATGCGAACGCAATAGGAAAAGAGGTATGGAGAATGCAACATTTCGAGCTAGAGGCAAGTTTATTAGACCATGCGCTGACAAAGTATTTAAAGGCGACGAAGCAAATAGATGAAGAGAACATCCCGAAAAACGTCACGAATGTGAAAGGGTTTATTTTACGCATCATTTATCGCCATCAATCATGTACTGTGAAAAATATTCTGCAGGAAGTTTCATTATCTCCCTCTGCAACAACAACCGCTCTCAATCACTTAGAAGATGAAGGGCTGATTATCCGCTCTCGAAATAATAATGACCGCCGCACTGTATGGATTACACTCTCTGAATCAGGTGAACAAATCGCAAAACAAATGATCGACAACCGCCAGCTGCTTGTCAATCAGCTGTTCAACCATCTTTCAGAAGAAGATAAAAAAACATTTTTTGAATTAATCGAAAAAATGATGGACGAGCACACATTAAAGGCTTAGGAATACTCCTAAGCCTTTAGATTTTTTGACAAAGGGCTAAAATGCCCTTTGTCTTCTTTTCAGCGTGATAGAAAACCTTTGCAGCCCTAGGAAGGACGAGTACCGGAGCGGAGCGAATTTACATTCGTGAGTACCGGCACGCAGGACTGACACCGAATGCGAGGGTTTGTCTACATGCTGAGGGCCTTCTTTTTATGGCTTTAAGATGACCTTTATACAATCATCCTGTTTTTCGTTAAATATGTGATACGCATGAGCGGCATCATCTAATGGCAATTGATGTGTGATGATCGCTCTAGGATCAATTTCACCGGTTGTCACTTTTTGATAGAGCTTTGACATGTAGCCTCTCGCCGGAGCCTGTCCCATTTTCAGGGTGACGTTTCTTGCGAAAAAGGCACCTAATGGGAACATATTGTATAGGCCGCCGTACACACCCGTCATCTGCACCGTTCCACATTTACGGACGGCTTTTGTAGCAATTTGAATCGGTCCGATCGTTCCACCTTGCAGCTTGAGTTTCTGCTCAATTTTTTCAAGCGGTGACTTCTTCCCGTCCATTCCCACACAATCGATCACAACATCGGCTCCACCCTTGGTGAGCTCCTTTAACGTTTCTCCCATGTCGGGATCTTCTGTAAAATCAAATACTTCTACGCCGCTCATCCGTTTTGCATGTCGCAGACGGTAATCAATGTAATCGACCGCAATCACACGTTCTGCCCCTTTTTGCCATGCAAATTGCTGCGCCATTAACCCAACAGGTCCACAGCCTAACACAATGACCGTATCACCTTTTTTCACACCTGCGTGCTCCACGCTCCAATAGGCAGTTGGAAGAACATCCGATAAGAACAGTAATTGTTCATCCTCCAGCTCACAATCATCTGGGATCTTAAACGGGGTGTAATTTCCAAAAGGCACGCGTAAATACTCTGCCTGTCCTCCAGGATAATTCCCATATTTCTCACTATATCCAAAAAGCCCACCCGAATCGTAGTGCGGGTTTGAGTTGTCGCATTGACTTTCTAAATGATGATGACAATATTGGCATTGACCACATGCAACGGTAAATGGAATAACGACACGATCTCCCTTTTTTACTACCGTGACATCCGGTCCAACTTCCTCCACAATCCCCATTGGCTCATGCCCAATCACATAGCCGATTGGAAGCGGGAAGTTCCCCTGATACAAATGTAAATCAGATCCACAAATTGCTGTTGATGTAATTCGTATGATCACATCTTCCCGATCTTGAATAGATGGCGCATCTACTTTCTTCACTGCAATGCTATTTTTTCCTTGATAAGTAACAGCTCTCACATGCATTTCCTCCTTTAGCGAAAATCATCTGTACATAGCTTCACCTGGAATGGATGGTTCATGCATCAGATCAGGAATATTTGAAAAACAAAAAAGCCCGTCGATGGGTTCGACAGGCGCTTATTCAATCATGTGTAACGCGTTACATATTTATCCTTTTTCGACAAAAACCAAATCATATTGAGAGGAAGTCTCTCGATCGATCATCAAGTTCCCTTCTTGAATAAAATAAGGACATATACTCGGGCTTTGTGATTCTTCAAACTGCTCATACAACTGCTCAATCTTTCCAGGGAGCAGTAAAAGCAAAAATTTATTAGAATGGGAAACGAATTCATAAGAATGAATCGTATCCGGCGGTATATAGGCAAAATCACCCGGCATCAGGCAAATATCCTCTCCGTTCAATTGAAGGTTCATTTTTCCTTCAACGCAATAGAGTGCTTCTGTATGTACTTGATGATAATGCGGAGGAAAATACTTTCCCTTCGCGCCTTCAATCACAAAATGGCTGAACCCGCCTCCAGTTGTTTCTGTTGTTGCGATCAGCTCATGAAGCTGACCATCCACGATATATTGCTTCCCTTCACCAGCCTCTAATACATAGGGCTGCACCGCCTGAGGGAGCTGACTATGAAATAAAACGGAGGGCTTGGTTGTATTTGATAGCTGCCGGATACCATGCATCAATATGAGATCGCTTTCTTTTTCAGCTTGTTCAAAGCTGGCTGCATCGAAAGCATGATCAGTCATCAGCCATTCGTTCTGCTGAAGCCTCTTCCCAATTTGCTGATAGACATCTGTCATTTGTCCGCCCAACGTATATGAAATAAACCTTGTTTTGTGACTATGCATTCTGTAGCCATGAATCGTTTTAGGCGGGATATGAATATAATCGAAGGCTGTGACCATATATTTTTTACCGTCCAGTATCACTTCAAGCTTTCCTTCCAGCATGAAAATGGTTTCAAATAAGTGCTCATGACAATGAAGTGGAAAATAAGCTCCTTTCCCACCTGTGATTAAGACAAGCTCAAACAGCTGATTCGTTTGATTTGCTTCTGCCAGTACATGAACAAGCTGATTTTCCAGCCCATACAGCTTCCCTGATCCAGACACGGTATAAAAATAGGTATCCTCGGATTGCTTGATTGATTGCGGTTGCTCCGACATCCCATCACTCCTCATGACTAATTGACTATCTTTATTATATAGACCAATTGATATAATAGATAGACAATATGCGAGAGATTTTACTCTTCTCGCATAAATAAGTGTCTAAGGTAACACTTTACGTGTTCTAACGGGGTCGTTTGTTTGAGTGCTGTGGTCATCGATAGACCCCCAATCACCATTGAATGAAGGAGAGAAGCCAGCTCATCCGCTTTGTTTTCTTCATATCCGCTGTTCATTAGCTTTTCTTTCACAAGCTCTTGCCAGCGGATCATTTCTTGTTTGCATGCAGCATGAAGCTGCGTATGTTCTGGCTTGGATTCTGCCGCCAGCAAGACAATCGGAATCCCTCTTTCACTTTCTTGCTCCATAAATCCCCGAATGATGTTTGTCATAAAACGGTCGATGGCGATATAAGGGTCATCCGAATAGGCAAAACTTTCTTCAATTCGATCGATGACCTTTTGACTAATATATTCAACGGCTGCTATGGCTAGCTCTTCTTTTCCGTTTGGAAAGTAATAATAAAGAGATCCTTTAGGGGTGCCGCTCTCTCTAATAATTTGATTCAATCCTGTCGCATGATACCCCTGTTTTCGTAAAAGAAGTGCAGCCGTTTGAATGATTCTGTCCTTCGTACTCACGTGTGACACTCCTTTCCCTCCATAGACAAATGTCGTTTCAACGTATGATTTGATTTGTTCCTTTCCAAATCGAGGATGTCTCCATTTCTGCTGCAAGCCGAAGCAGCCAGTCCTCTTTTCCCTTTGGTGCTGTCACCTGTACCCCTAAAGGCATGCCCGCTTCAGTGAGATGAACAGGAACACTCATAGAAGGCTGACCCGTTAAGTTGGCAAGCTGTGTAAATGGTGTGTAGGTCAGACTCTTTAAGAACATGTCATAAATGAGATCCTGCTGCGCTTGCATTGAGAGGGATGACACACGTAAAAGTTCAGTGATTTCCTCTTTCGAATGCATCAGCTCACCAACCTTTGGAGCTGAATAGGCAGTAGCTGGTGTCACAAAAAGATCGTACGTTTGATGAAATGATGCCATTTGTGCAGCCGCCATATCCCACGCATCAAGACTTTCTGTATAAGCAGCAGCGGTCACATTCTTGCCAGCCTCCGCCAGCACCCATGCGACGATGTCCGTTTCCTCCGGATTGACTGGACGTCCTAATGAACGAGCCAAGGACGTGAATAATGCAGACATTTCTCCGCTGTTCATGACGTAGTATTGCTGCATTAGATGGATCCCGTCAATTGCCGGCTTCGCTTCTTCTACTTGGTGCCCTTGGTCACTCAGCCATTTCACTGTTTGCTGAACCGCCTGCTTCGCTTCCTCACTAACCTTCGTACCTACTGGAGATTCTATACTGTAAGCAATTCGCATAGAAGATGTACATTTCACTAGATCTTCTTGATAGCTGCCGTCGTATAACGGCGTTTGGAAAGCCGCTTCAGGCTGAATGACTTGAAGCAGATCAAGAAGGGCTGCACTGTCCCGCACTGTTTTTGTGAGTGTAAAATCAATGGAAGCCCCTTGCCACTGCCTTCCTGCGCCTGGTCCTACCGGCGTTCTTCCTCTCGTTGGTTTGAGACCGAACAAACCTGTAAAGGATGCTGGAATCCGAATGGACCCACCGCCATCACTTGCTCCACCAGCCGGTACGATGCCGCTTGCAACAGCTGCTGCCGTCCCGCCGCTTGAACCGCCAGGGGAATAGTCAGGATGCCAAGGGTTCCTCGTTGGACCATGTAAAGAAGGTTCTGTTACATTCCTTAAACCGAATTCTGGTGTGTTTGTATGCCCCATCATGAGAAATCCAGCCTGCTTCAATCGATGGACAAAGTGGGAATCCGTTTTTGCCTTTACATCCTTTAACAATGCAGCACCTGCTGTCAGCGGTTCATTTTCCATCCCTTGCGATATATTTTTCAGTACAAATGGAACGCCCGCAAACGGCTGATTCGTATGTAATGTCTTGATTTCTTTTAATACTTGATCTTGTCTTGTCTGAATCACCGCATTTAGTTCAGGATTGACCTCATTCAATCTAGCAAATGCAGCCTGTACAAGCTCGTCTGGCGTTACCTGCTTCTTCCGTACAAGTGCTGCCAAGCCAGTCGCATCATACGTCATATACTCTTTTACGTTCATCAGCATATCCTACTTTCTCTTATTATGATCTCTCTATTGTCTACTAGATTTGTATGAATTTCAATTTAAGGTTACTTGTAAAAAAACTTTCTGACAAACAATATGATTCTTCTAACCATCCTTCTCATTTCTCCGATATAATAGAGAAAAAAAGACGGAGGTCATCGTATGCAAGGGGCTATCGCCTTGAAAAAGAAAATATTCATAGTCATCGCGTTTCTTCTTGCGTTGACAACTGCTTTGCCCTACCATTCGCAGGCAGCTGCACCGCCAAAAGAAACAGATGTCATCATCGTCTATAAAAACCAAAAAGGAAAGCAAACGGCTATTGAAGAAAGTGAAAAAGTGAACGCTCAGTACATACATCTTCCCGCTGTCGCTGTGACAGCAGATGAACAAGCGGTCACCTCACTCAAAAAAGATCCAAACATCGCTTATGTCTCAAAAAACATAAAGGTTAAACTCGCTTCTTCTACTATGAAAAAAACCGCTGCCGCTACGGGTCAGAATTTTTTGGTTCAACAATCTTACAACTTGCAAAAGCTGAATGTAAAGCAAGCGATAAAAGAAGGCGTCACGGGGAAAAATGTGAAGGTAGCTGTTTTAGATACTGGTATTTCTCCACATGAGGATTTAAAGATATCCGGCGGGAAATCATTTGTGAAGTACACAACTTCCTATAAAGATGATCAAGGGCATGGCACACATGTCGCAGGCACGATTGGTGCGCTCAATAACGATTATGGCACAGTCGGCGTCGCTTCTGGTGCGAAGCTGTATGCTGTAAAAGTGTTAGATAAAAAGGGAGAAGGCGACTTGTACAGCCTGCTTCGAGGAATCGATTGGGCCATTAACAACAAGATGGATATTATGAATTTAAGCCTAAGTTTTGAAGACAATATCCCCATCTTGCATTCAGCAGTGGATGCGGCATACAAAAAAGGACTGCTTGTGGTCGCTGCAAGCGGGAATGATGGGAAGAAGAATTATATTAGCTACCCTGCCGCGTACAATAGCGTCATTGCCGTTTCTGCAACGACGGACAAAGACAAACTCGCGTCTCTCTCAAATACAGGGAAAGGCATTGAATTTTCTGCCCCTGGCCAGAACGTCATTAGCACTTATTTAAAGAATGAATATTGGTATGCAACAGGTACATCACAAGCTGCACCGCATGTCACAGGCATGCTGGCACTGTTGAAACAGCTTCATCCGAAGAAAACAAATGTACAGCTTCGCACCTTATTGCGCAGCTATACAGTGGATCTTGGCGCAAAAGGAAGGGATCCACAATTCGGCTATGGCCGCATGCAATATATACCACAATCAAGCTTTTTGAAGGCTGCGACCAGCGCTGTCAAAACAGCCGAAACATCTAAAAAGCAGGCAGATGTCAATCAAGCCAAAACGAGAATTGGCAGACTCACTGCAAGTAAACAAAAAACAGCACTCACCGAACGGGTGAAAAAAGTACAAGGAACCATTGATATCCGTTCCGCACGTGCAAAGGTCCAAACAGCCGAAAAAAGCAAAACACAAGGCGCCATTAAAAGCGCCCAAACGGCTATCAAAAAGCTAAACAAAGGCAAAGAAAAAACAAGCCTCCAAAACCGGCTCGACAAAGTCAAAAAACAGGTCGCCTATCAAAAGAAAGTGACAGACGCCAAACAAAAGGTCAAAAAAGCAGAAGCCAAACGAACAAAGAAAACAAAAGCAGCAGCGCAAACCGCTGTGAAACAGTTAAAAGCTTCTAAAACGAAAACCAGTTTACAAAAACGATTGAACCGGATCAAAGTGTAACAGAAAAAAAACGATTCCTCGCTTTAAAGGAATCGTTTTTTATTTCAACAGCGGCGCAAACAAGCTGTGATGATATTTCCCTTCGACATCTGCCCTCACTTGATCGAGTATGCTTTCTAACGAAGCCATCACACCCTCTAATGCCTGGCGCACTGAACCTTGTTCAAAAGCCGCTAAACTCTCCGGCAATTCATCTTCATCCAACACAAAGAAATGACCATTCGGCAGAACGAGAAGATCAATAATGAGGTCTTCAAATATGACCAGCTGGCCGTTGAACCATGTATTCCCCACAATATTAAAATAAGACCCAAGTTCCTTCCCTTGATCATCCCTCCAGAAGTAAATATTGTAAGGTCGATCCTTCCAATAATAAGCGGTCGTATAGCTCCCTTTTGGAATCGTCAGAGCACCATCACCTGCCCTCATCGTAAACGTGTCTTCGATCTTGTGAAACAGCACAGCCTGCTGCTCCTGTGCGTCTAACAGCTGACAAGTATATTCCACGACCTTCTGATCGTATTTGATTTTCCTCTCGATTACTTCATCCCAACGATCCGCACGTAGCGAAAACAACATGTCACAACTCCCTCTGCATCTAGTTTCTCTCTTTCCAGTATACACCGATTTTTTTTGAAGAAATAAAGGGTTGCTGCATTTACTTATGGAAGACCTATGATGAAGTGAAATAAATGAACGGAATCACGATTTTTGAAAACCTTACAGAGCTTGGACAAATCATCCTCTTTTTATGCAGCTATGCCTTTTATTGGCGGCTGGTGAAAACGAAGAGAGAACGAAAGCTGTCCCTTTACAAACGCGTGTTAAAAGTCATGTTCGGTTTAATTTCGTGGGGGGTATCATATTGGGCGCTTGTACTGTGGGCGTAAATTGAAAAAAGGAAGAGCTGTCCCTGAAGGACGTGCTCTTCCTTTTATTACGAGTGATGTGATGAACCAGCCGGCTGTTCTTTCTGGATAACATATTGATAGCTCTTGACATGCGTCCCATTTTGATTCACAAATTCTTTATCTAGTGCACGCTCAAAGCCCATTCTTTCATATAGACGAATGGCAGCCTGCATTTTATCAGATGTATGAAGATACAGGACATTTTCGCCCCATGATTGCGTAAGTTCAATACTTTTACGTAACAATGACTCTGCAATTCCTTTTCCCCTAACATCGGGATCTACTCCTAAAAACCGGACGATGGCTGATGTAATGCCCATTTCGGGTTTGTCATACGCTTGCTCTGATGACCGAAACATTTGAAGCGTCCCCACGACCTTGCCTTCAAGCTCCGCCACAAGCATCAGCTCCATGTTCGGATTATCTACAGCTGCTGCAAGCGCAGCAGAATAATTTTGCCAGCCTTCCTCTGTAAATTGAGGCTCATACTGTGAATAGGATTTGATTAGTACATGCCTGATCGCTTCATGATCTTCTTTGACTGCTTGACGAATGATCAGCTCTTGCTGCTTCATGTCAGCACCTCCTGTTGCTTATTGCTAGATATACGTATCATGCAAATACTGCATGTCGATGACCTTGTTCTTTTCTCTACTCATTCAATGTAAAGAGTCTCATTCGAAAGATCAATCATTTTGCACGGAATCCATCTTTGAAAATTTCTATTGAAAAGGAACGCTTGATTCATTATGCTGTTTTGAGGAAGTATACGAGGAGTGTAGTAATCATATGAGTTCTTTATCTTATCCCCAAGAATCGAAAAAAAATCGATTTCTCCTTGCTGCATTGCTTGGGTCTTTAACAGCCCTTGCACCGCTTGCAATGGATATGTATTTACCTGCTTTGCCTAATATTGCGCGTGATTTTGAAGCAAGCACGGCTTTGTCCCAATTAAGTCTTATGGCTTGTCTTATTGGACTGGCGCTTGGACAGCTGATTGCAGGTCCTATTAGTGATACGATCGGCAGAAGAAAACCGCTGATGATCGGCTTAATCATTTTTATAGCCTCATCACTTTTATGTACGGTAGTCACATCGATTTGGATGTTCATCCTCTTAAGATTGATTCAAGGGCTCGCTGGTTCAGCTGGCATTGTCATTGCACGAGCCATTGTGCGAGATCATTATGAAGGATCAGAAATGACGAAATTCTTTGCACTGCTGATGTTGGTCAACGGGGTTGCTCCGGCAGCGGCACCTATTGTGGGCGGACAGATTTTACGCTTTACAACATGGCAGGGTGTATTTGTTCTACTAGGAATTCTCGGGGCCTTGATGCTGCTGAGATCCATTTTTTCACTACAAGAAAGTTTACCTGTGGAGCGCAGACAGACTGGGGGCTTTCAACAGATTGTTGGTGCCATGAAAATTTTAGCGAGTGATCGTCTCTTTGTTGGGTATGCCCTCTCGCAGGGTCTTGTATTCGCAGCGATGTTTGCCTATATTTCTGGCTCACCGTTTGTGCTCCAGGATCTTTTCCACCTTTCTCCACAAGGATTTAGTGCTGCCTTTGCAGTGAACAGTCTTGGCATCATCATGGCTGGACAAGTATTTGCCCGTGTCGCTGTAAAAATCGGCGAAGAGAAAGTTCTTCGCATTGGATTGCTGACAGCTGCCTTAGGCGGCGTCACCTTATTTTTGATGATCTCCATTGATGCAGGATTGTATGGCATTCTCATTCCATTGTTTTTTGTTGTCTCAAGCGTCGGAATTGTCGGTACGTCCGCGCCGTCTCTTGCGATGCAGCATCATGGAGCGCATGCAGGAAGTGCAGCTGCCCTCATCGGGGTGGCACAAATGCTGCTAGGCGCATGCATGACACCTCTTGTCGGACTAGCGGGAAGCCAAACAGCCTTTCCAATGGGCCTGATCATTATGCTTTGTGAACTAGGTGCACTTTGCTGTTATTTCTTCTTTGTGGTTCGAGCGAAAAAAAGACCCGCATAAGCGGGTCTTTCATTTATGGCTTGTTCCAATTGATAGTGCGAAACACATTGTTCTGGTCATTGTTGTGATATGCATCTAGGTCAAAGCCTGATAGTCCAAAACCAATTGCCATGATCATTCCTCCGACAACGGTGAAGATGATCCCCCATTTGATGCATTGCTTTTTTAAATCATTCACATTCATATTCTCACGACCTTCTTTTTAAACATTCCCATGAATGCCTTAGTGGTTTGAACAGTCATTTGAACAAATAGCTTTGTCAAATACACCGTGGCTATGCCGCATAATAATCCGACACCTAATAGAAGAATACCCACTCCAACCTGCGTCACCACCACATGCAAACCGTCCTGAAAAATAAATGGAGAACCAATGATGCTCCAAAAACCTCCGAGCAGACCAGTGAGCGTCAATGCACCTGTGACGAGCGGAACGCACCAAACCACCATATAGACAGAAAGAATCAGCAGAATGACCGTTGCTAAAATACTTCCCCATAACGGAAAGCCCAAAATGAGAATGGAAAGCCTTGTAGCTTTTTCTCCGAACGTCGGCACCTGAGCAGTTTTGATTCCTTGTTCCTTCATAATCCCCTCAGCGATGATTGAAGGCTGACCCACTTGATGAACAGCTTCCTGTTCGCTGTAGCCATCTTCCTGATAATCCTCGATCATTTCATCGTAATATTCGATGAACCGATCACTTTCTTTTTCGCCTAGACGATGCAGGTGCTTCTCTAAGCTGGCTAAAAATTCTTTTTTATTCATTGCCCTGTCCTCCAGAAATAAAGTCGTAAATCGCCATTACTTGATCCCATTCCGCTAAAAACTGCGCCATATGCTCACGGCCGCTATTTGTCATTCGGTAGTACTTTCTTAATCGACTGTTATGTTCCTGGGAATAGGTCTCCACATAGTTGTTTTGCTCTAACCGCTTTAATATCGGATATAATGTCGATTCTGAAATCTCAATACAATGGGACATATCTTTAATAATTTGATAACCATAGGAATCGCCTTTCTTTAATACCGCCAGTACACAGAATTCCAGCAAACCTTTTTTTAATTGTGCATTCATGATTACAACTCCTAACCATTTATACTATACAATACATAGTATGATGTGACAAGAGGTATAGAGCATAAAAAAAGACCCGGTTAAGGTCTTTTCAGGTTTATATATTCACAAATCCTTCTCCGAACACATCACGCACGTCATGGACAACAACGAATGCGTCTCGATCAATTTTCTTGATGATTTTCTTTAGGCGCATGAGCTCTTGCTTTTGAATGACTGCGTAGAGAATCTCCTTCGATTCCTTTGAATAATGACCGCGTCCGTTTAAAATCGTCACGCCTCGATCCAAAGTGTGATTGATTTCTTCAGCAATATCATCTTTGCATGAAGAAATAATCGTTACTGCCTTTTTCGTGTTAAGCCCTTCTATCACGAAGTCCATCACCTTTGTTGCCACGTACAGCATCACAATGGTGAACATTAATTTTTCCGCACCAATAATAAAGTAGGAAGCAAATACGACGATCAGATCAAAGAACAAGATGGCATAGCTCACGTTCCAGTCTAAATACTTGTTGGCAATTCTTCCGAGTATGGCAGAACCCGCCGTTGTACCGCCTGCTCTTAGCACAAGACCAATTCCAATACCGATGATAATTCCTGCGAAAATCGCTCCAATGATCAATTCATGTACATTCACGACCCATGTTGTGGTCAGGTGTAAAAATAGGGAGTTACTTGCGACGGCAACCACAGTATAAATCGTCGTCTTCTTGTCCAAATATTTATACCCCACAAGCAGCAGGATGGAATTAAACACCAGGTTCGTCAGCCATGGTGCAATTTCAAACAAATAATAGAAAATGATGGACAGCCCCGTTACACCGCCTTCACCAAATTCAAGTGGAATGACAAACATGTTCACTGCTGCAGCAAATAAAAAAGAACCAATCAGAATCATAGCCAAATCTTTTACACATTTTTTCAATTTCTTCTTTCCTCCTTTTCTAAGCATATAAAAAACCCTCTTTCTGCACGAAAGAAGACAGTCGTTGGACAAAATAAAAATCAAAAGACAGCGCCTTTTGATGAAGCTTTCTGAAATGAACCTTTCCATAATATATATCTCTTTTTAGAGGCTGTCAATGACTTGGTTTTCTATTATTTTGACTGCATGTTTATGCACCGGAACCCGCATGTTTTCAAGGTTTTTCCGCGATATCATGCTTTTTCCTCTCCTTGACAAAAACACTTTAGTCATTTAAACTACTGCCTCATATCATATCCATCATTTCCAACTAAAAAGGAGGGTGTTCGATTCCGATGAATCCTATTCAAAGCCGTTTACAGCCTCACGCACCTTTGGTTTTAGACGGTGCACTTGCAACGGAGCTTGAACGAAAGGGCTGCGATTTAAACGATCGTTTATGGTCAGCCAAAATACTCATTGAACAGCCAGAATTGATTCAGCAAGTACACTTGGATTACTTCCAAGCCGGAGCTGACTGTGCCACAACAGCGAGCTACCAAACAACGATTGATGGCTTCGCTGAAAAAGGCTATACAAAAGAAGAAGCCATTGAACTAATGAAACGATCTGTCACTTTAGCAAAAGAGGCACGCGATCTTTTTTGGCAGGATGAAGCGCGTCGTAAAGGGCGGACAAAACCATTTGTCGCAGGATCTGTGGGGCCATTCGGCGCTTATTTGTCTGATGGTTCAGAATATAAGGGAAATTACGGACTCACGGAGCAGGCACTTATTGATTTTCACAGACCAAGAATTCAGGCATTAGTAGAAGCTGGTGCAGACATTCTTGCATGTGAAACGATCCCTTGTCTGATTGAAGCAACGGCTATCGCAAAGCTGCTGCAAGATGAATTCAGTGGTGTATGTGCTTGGATTACTTTCAGCGCGAAGGATGACCTTCATATTAGTGAAGGTGATTTGCTCAGAGAATGTGTACAAGCATTGGAACCTTATGAACAGATCGCTGCTGTTGGTGTAAACTGTACGCCGCCGCAATTTATCTCTTCTCTCATTCAAGAGATGAAAAAGGGGACGAGCAAGCCGATTGTCGTGTATCCAAACTCAGGAGAATTATATGATCCTGAAGAAAAGGTATGGAGCGGGGATACATCTCAGCATACATTTGGTGAATGTGCGCATCAATGGTACAAAGACGGCGCGCATATCATCGGCGGCTGCTGCCGGACGACCCCAGAAGATATCACGGACATCTTAAAACAAACCACATCATAGCACCACGAATCATCACACATACTTCTAAGCAAAAGGGCGGGAAGACATGGAACAAGCAAAAGATCAGTCACAACAATATCAACGAAAAATGACGAGCCGCCACCTGTTCATGCTTTCTCTAGGCGGCGTTATTGGAACAGGGCTCTTTTTAAGCTCTGGGTATACCATCAATCAGGCAGGACCCGCAGGAACGATTCTTGCCTATCTTGTCGGGGCATTAATTGTGTACCTAGTGATGCTCTGTTTAGGCGAGCTATCTGTCGCAATGCCGGTTACAGGGGCCTTTCATACGTATGCAACAAAATACATTGGACCCGGCACAGGCTATACAGTCGCTTGGCTCTACTGGCTGACATGGACAGTGGCACTCGGTTCGGAATTTACAGCGGCAGGCCTTTTAATGCAGCGCTGGTTCCCAGACACATCGGTTTGGATGTGGAGCGGCGTTTTTGCTCTTCTCATCTTTTTACTCAATGCTTTTACAGTTAAGTTCTTTGCAGAATCGGAATTTTGGTTTTCCAGCATTAAAGTAATGGCTATTATTCTCTTTATTATCCTTGGCGGAGCTGCGATGTTTGGCTTGATTCCATTAAAGGGCGGTGAGGCCGCTCCGTTCTTTTCTAACTTCACTGGAGAAGGCGGACTTTTCCCAAACGGCTTTTTACCAATTTTAATGACGATGCTAGCCGTCAATTTTGCTTTTTCAGGTACGGAGTTAATTGGAATTGCTGCGGGTGAAAGCGTCAATCCTGACGAGACCATTCCAAGAGCGATTCGCACAACCGTACTGCGTCTTGTCCTGTTTTTCGTTGGAACGATCGTGGTCTTAGCCGGCTTGATCCCAGTGGAAGAAGCCGGGGTGATCAAAAGTCCATTTGTTGTGGTGTTTGATCGAATCGGGATTCCATATGCCGCAGATTTCATGAATTTTGTCATTTTGACAGCGATCTTATCTGCTGCAAACTCTGGACTATACGCGTCATCCCGTATGCTCTGGTCACTTTCTGAGGAACGGACACTGCCTAAGAAACTTGCAAAGCTGACATCAAAAGGAATTCCTTTGAATGCACTGATTTTAAGTATGATCGGCGGTATTCTTTCTTTGTTATCAAGTGTCATCGCACCCGAAACGGTATACCTTGTCCTTGTTTCGATCTCTGGACTGGCCGTTGTAATCGTGTGGATGGGGATTGCTGCGTCACAGTTGATGTTTCGGAAACGTTTTTTACAGGAAGGCGGACAGCTCCATGATCTTTCCTTTCGAACCCCGCTCTATCCAGTGGTTCCAATTGCTGCCTTCCTCCTGTGTTTTGCATCTGTCATCGGTATTGCCTTTGATCCAAATCAGCGGATTGCCCTCATCTGCGGCATTCCTTTCATCGCGCTCTGCTATGCTGCCTATTATGTGACAGCTTGGATTCAGAAAAAACGAGAAGAACCTGGTGTATAGCACCAGGTTTTTTAAAGTATAAACAACTTGACAAAAAAGGATATCGCTAGCAAAAGAAACACACATTGGTATATGATAGGAATCTATGATTTTCAGGATGAACCAAGGGAGTTGTCACTAATATGGAAATGACCATTACAAGAGCATTAAGTGAACTGAAAATGTTAGATAAGAGAATCAACCGAACCGTTGATGAAGCCGTACTTGGTGGATTGATGATCGGGAAACATATACAGCACGGGTTTCAAAATCAAGAAGAAATCGAAAAAAAGGCGAAGGCTGATGACCAATCGATTCAAGCATTAATCAAACGCCGGAATGCCATCAAATCAGCCATTGTTGTGTCGAATGCGACCACAACAATTGATGTAGCGGGTGTCAGCATGACGGTGGCAGAAGCGATTGAACGGAAGACGTCCATTGAATACGATATTCGTTATTTACGGAAATTAAAAAAGGTGTACACAGAACTAGTAGACAAAGCAGAACAAACCAATGAAGATGTGAAAAAGAGACTCGACCAGCATTTAGAAACCTTGTTTGGAAAAGACGGAAAAACACAAGCGGCTGCCAACCAAGAGATCGTCAAGTCGTTCCTAGCTGAAAATGAGGCAACGATCATCGATCCGCTTCGTCTTCGAGTGAAGATTGAAAAGCTTTCGAACGAAATTGAGGATTTTCAAATGGAAGTTGATTTTTCCTTGTCTGAAAGCAATACACTGACGAAAATACAGATCGATTAATTGATTTTGTTAGTGAGCCGAAAATCGATAGAACTAAACACCTCCGAGGGAAAGGTCATTCCCTCCTCATCTGATCATCTCTGGATGATCCTTGATAAAAGCTCAAAGCTGAAGGTTCAAGGATCAACGTTCAAGTGTGAAAGTTCTTATCCATCAAAGCTCAGAATTAAAAGGTAAACACTCGATCAAATCTGGGAGTCACGGCTCATGAGTGTTTGTTTATCGACTCTTTCGGTTGCCGCCCAGCAGGTTTGCTAACAAAAAGAAAAGGATGTCAAATGATGACATCCTTTTTTCTATGAAAAAAACGACAGGGCTTTCGCCAAGTCGCCTCTTCCAGCAGATTAGTAACGTGATGTATATGCCAAATGGTATACACTTGTGACATTTGAAGATAGCTTGATGTCGTTTGAAGTGAACGTCACTGGAACGATATCGTAGTAATGTGTAGACCAGCCTGCATTATTGTATGTTTGGTAGCCTGCACCTGCAGGAACTTGAAACGTCAGTGAAAATTGTCCATTTACGTCTGTTGTGCCTGTCGCTGTTTGAGCATATGATTTGATTGCTGCTTCAAAATAAAGCTGGATCGGCTGATTGGGCATGAGATTTCCACTTGCATCTTTTAGTGTTCCTTTAAACGTAGCTGGATAATAAGAACCCACGCGATATTTACTGCCATAGCCGTAATTCACCAATCCACTATCGGCTGCTGTAACACTTGTTACTTGTACAGATGCTGGTACTGCTCCTGTTTCCTCTGCATGTGCAAAGGTTGGGAATACGAGAAGCAATGATAGAAAGAAAGCAAACATCATTTTTTTCATCGATAAATCCTCCTTTTTTTCCTACTATATTACCATCGACATTAATTGGTATTTTTCCAGTAACAAACAAAAGAACTTCCCTTTTTTAGAAAGGGAAGTTCTTCTCTTACTTTTTCACAACAACAACCTTCACCGCTTTGCTTTCTCTTTTTCTCACATCAGAAGCGGTCACATACAAGACTGTTTTGGCTTTTTGCGGTTTTATTTGGGCAGTAAATGCGCCCTTGTTATTCGTTTTCACCGTTTTGATGACTTTCTTTGATTTGTTTTTCACTTTAATGGTCAATCCTGCACCCGCAGTACCTTTGACCGTTTTACTTTTGACCGTTACTTTTCCCACTTTCGGCTTAGCTGGTGCTTTGCCTTTTTTGACGACTGTTTTGAGCGTTGTAGCGGCCTTTCCTTTTGAAATCTTAATGTGAAGGACTTTGTTTTTGTTCTGATGCTTGATCTTCACACTAAAAGTTCCATTTTTGCCTGCTGTGCCTTTTCCAAGCAGGGTTCTGCCTCTATACACAGAAATAGCAGCGCCGGCCTTTGCTTTACCTGTCACCTTTTGATGCTGATCCTCCACTTTGCTCACAGATGCATTCAGTTCGACAGCACTTAAAGCAGCAAATGCATTCAGTCTGCCATGACCTGTCATCCAATCAATACCTGGAATTTTCGGATCGACAATTGGCTCATCGTTTTCATCATAGAAAACGTCATCTTTTCCATCAACAGATGTAAAGGAGATCTTATCTGCTGTGCTTTGCAAGATATTCCTTACTTGATTTGGCTTCAAGGATGGATTTTTAGAAAGCAGTAATCCTGCTGCCGCTGCCACATATGGTGTCGCCATTGATGTCCCGCTCAGATATGAGACATTCCCATCTGGCATTAAGCTTGGAATATCAGATCCTGGTGCAGACATGCTCAGTCCTTTACCGTAGCTTGAGAATTCAGCGGCAATATCCATACGGTTGCTTGCGCCAATGGCCATTGCATACTTTGATGTCGCAGGATAGCCCATTTCTGGAACGCCATCATTTCCACTCGCCACGACCACTAGTACATTTCTTTGAGCCGCGTAGTTCATTGCGTATTCAATCACCCTGCTGTAGTAGCCGCCAAGGCTCATGTTGATGACCTTTGCACCTTTATCCACTGCATGCTTGATTCCAAGTGCAATATGCTCTGTATCTCCAAAGCCATAGGCATCCAGCACCTTCACCGGAATGATGCCCGTATGTTGATTGAGACCTGCCATGGAGTAATGATTATCGGCTTTTGCGGCAATGATGCCGGCAACATGCGTACCGTGTCCATTGTCATCAATCGCATCTTTGTTTCGTCCAATGAGATTCGCACCTAAGTCCGTACGAACAGTCCCGCTTAAATCAGTCAAACGACTGTCTACACCTGTATCCACAACTGCAATCAATGTTTGCTTCATCTTGCTTGTGCCAATCAGTGTATTCATTTGTTCAAACTTCACATCAGCGCCTTTTTTCCCGCTGTTTTGCGCACTGTTTTTCAGTGGCCACTGGTAACCATACTGCACGTCATTGCTAAGTGCACGATACGTTTGAACAGGCTCCGCAAATTCAACATTCGGCATACTGGACAGCTTTCTTGCAGTGCTTTTGATCACAGCTTTGCCTGCTTTTAGTGTCTTCCCAGCTGATTCTTGCCCTGCTGGTACATCATAGACATACATTCCTTTAAACAAAGGACTTACTGACTGCGATGTCACGCGGTTTTCTTGGATTCCATAGCTTTTCATCTTCTTTTTCGCAGATTGAAGCGTTTGGCCATCCTTTAATTTAAAAATGATCTTATTCGTCTTCACTTTCTCTTCTTTTACAAGCTTTTGCTTCTCTAATACATAACCGATCGATTTTCCTTCAAGCTGATCGATTCCAATATTTTGACTCACTGCTTCTAATTCCTTCTTTAAATAGGCAGGACTTGCTCCTTTGAGCATATCAAAAAGGGAACGGATCGCCTGTTGTTCTTTCTCTGTCACGATATGACCGCTAAATGCACCATTTTTCTCTACGTCATTTAGCAGTGACTTTAATGTCAGCAGATGATTGTATACCTTTTGCTGCTCATTTTTTTGTTTGATGAGCTTCAATTTGAGAAATGGCTTTGTCTTTTGGAGCAGGCGACTCAGCTTCTGACCATTTGGTGTTTCATTAAAACGTTTATCTTCAATTGTACGCATCGATTGGAGAATTTCGCGCCCGTACTTTTTCTCAATAATAATGATGTCAGGCTCATCGTCTTCAGGGAAAACGGGTTCAGAAGGCGGAAGGTTAGCTCCTTTATACCCAATTGTATAGGCCGCATCCTCTTCCTCATCACGGCTGTCTTCCTCCGACCCTAAATAGAGCACTTTGACAAAATAAGGACCTGACCATGCATGCGGGAAGTCGATCTCTGTCTCTCCACTTGCAGTGTCCACACGATATCTGGAATAAGTGTCATCCTTCATCGCTCTGTCCTTGCTTGGATAGACCGATACGGACAACACTTGTTTACTTTTTACAGAAATTTTCATATGCGTATGTTTTGCCACCTCTTGTGCAGATGGCGTGATTTGGTACCATGACTCTTCCTTTTCATTCTGTAATGTACCTGAAATCACTTCACCATTTTTTAACCCAATGGCTTCATTGACAGTTGTTCCTTTACTGGCAGCTGCTGCCTCATATCCAGGTAATGCCGCCATACAGAGAATGATGGCCATGAGTACGATCACACAGGATTTGACCTGCTTTTTGAACATGAAAAGACCCCCTTATCTTTTGTAATACCTTGGAAGAATATCACAGAAATGCATTTAGTAGAATCTGTTTTTTACATAATTAAACTCGTTTTAAGCTAGGATTTGAGATATCCAGAAAGTATGACAGATAGCTTCATAAACTTTTTGCCATTTCAAACGGAAAATGATGCTATTTAACCATGCCGAAAAGTACATTACAATCAACTTGTAAGCGCTTAACAAACAAGAGAGAAGGGATCAGCTTGTTCCAAAAAGATCATGTTTTCACACAAGTAAACGGACGATCAAAGAATGAGATTTTACAATACATTGCCGAGAAAGCTGAAGACCTTCAGATTACAAACGATCAGGCGGGGTTATTATCCGATTTGTTGACACGCGAAGACGAAGTCTCAACAGGACTTCAGCAAGGCTTCGCCATTCCTCATACAAAAAGCTCCGCTGTACAAACGGCTTCACTTCTATTTTTAGAGTTAGAACAACCGATTGAATGGGGAAGCTTCGACGATTTGCCCACAAGCTATTTATTTACACTGCTCGTTCCATTAGAAGAAGCAAATGTCACACACTTGAAATTACTGTCAGGGATTGCGACAAGCCTCATGGAACCGGCTTTCATCGAAAAGATACAACCAGGTCAAACCGCTGACTATTATTACGAAGTCATTGAACAACAATTGAAAGAGGGGATTACACAATGAAAATTGTCGGTGTCACTTCATGTCCAGCAGGGTTAGCTCATACACCAATGGCAGCAAAGGCGTTAGAAAATGCGGGTAAACAGCTCGGTCACGAGATCAAAATCGAGCAGCAAGGGATTATGGGACAGGTAAATGGCATTACAGCAGAGGAAGCAAAACAGGCAGACCTTTGTATCATTGCCTCAAATCAGCATATCAACGATGCGGAACGTTTCTCAGGCATTCCCACAGTACGTGTCGAGATCGGACGCGCCTTAAAAAATGCCGAGCAAATCATCACAAAAGCCGTAGCACTTGTTGAAAAGAAAAAATCTGAATCTCAATAAACGTGAGCAATGCCATATAGAAAGGAGCAAAGCAAAATGAAAGCAAAATTAAAAGTCATTGAAGGCCATCTCATGACCGGTATTTCTTATATTCTTCCTGTGATCATCGGCGCCTCCCTTATCGTTGGTTTAGCAAAACTAGTCGGATTAGGATTTGGTGTTTCAGATTTAAACGCCTATAAGGATGCTGGCGGCATTTTACACGGCGCCTATTTAATGGAGCAGGTTGGCTGGACAGGCATTGGCTTAATGAACGTCCTGCTCGCTGGATTTATCGCCTATTCGATTGCGGATAAATCAGGTCTTGCGGCCGGCTTCATCGGTGGTGCCCTTGCCAGCTCAACGAATGCTGGATTTATCGGTGCCGTCATTGCAGGCTTCTTCGCAGGATATGTTGCTCTCTTTGTGAAACGAAAAATTCAAATTCAAGGCTCCGCAGCAGGACTCGTTCCTCTGCTCATCTTACCGCTTATTACCGTTGGCTTAACCGGACTTCTCATGTCCGTTCTGCTTGGCGGGCCATTAGGCGCTTTGAACACGGCATTAATTGAATGGATTAAAGGTATGGTCGCTGACGGCACAAGCACACTTGCACTCGCTCTGATTCTAGGTGCGATGATTGGCTTCGACCTTGGCGGACCGGTGAATAAATCCGCTTGGATGGCAGGTAATGCACTCTTCCTATCAGGCGTCTACCTCCCTGCCATCCTCGTCAATATTGCGATTGTCATTCCGCCGCTTGGATACGGGCTTGCGACATTGATTCGAAAACGCAACTTCTCTCCAACCTTTAGAGAAGCCGGACGAGGCGGGCTTGTGATGGGCATTATCGGTATTACGGAAGGGGCGATTCCTTTTACCCTTGTCAATCCTTTGAAATTAATTCCGCTCAATGTTGTCGCGTGTGCTGCTGGAAGCGGGGTCGCTGCATTATTAGGTGTTCATGACATCATGCCGCCAATTGGCGGGCTATACGGCTTCTTCTCAGTCGGAAACTGGTGGGCCTATTTAATCGGAGCCCTTACTGGCGCACTCGTCATCGGTATTGGCGCCAACCTGCTTGTGAATTTCTCTGAGAAAAAAGAGCCAAAAACGCCAGAACATGACCAGAAGCAGAAAGAAGAAGACGATTTTGACCTTGTGCTAGAAGGATAATTTGAACATAGAAAGGTGTCGTTGATCAATGACTGTCAATGTACATGTGATTCCACATACTCACTGGGACCGGGAATGGTATTTCACCACCTCCCGATCCCGTATCTACTTAATGAAAAGCGTAATGGACATTTTAGACACCCTTGAAACAGATGAAAGGTTCCATTACTTCATGCTCGATGCACAGGCATCCTTATTGGATGATTACTTGAAATGGCGCCCTGAGGATGAGAATAGAATCAAAAAGCTCGTCACAGCCAAACGTCTCATCATCGGCCCATGGTATACCCAAACCGACCAGCTCGTCATTTCAGGTGAATCGATTGTACGGAACCTGCAATATGGGATTGAACGCTGTCAGCAGTTCGGTCATGTGATGAAAGTCGGCTATGTCCCTGATTCCTTCGGTCAATCCGCGCAAATGCCTCAAATTTACCGTGGATTCGGCATTGTGGATACAGCTTTTTGGCGCGGTGTTTCAGACCATATGACGAATCACACTGAATTCAATTGGCAAGGTGCTGACGGCAGTGAGGTCTTTGCTGTGAACCTGCCATTTGGCTACTACTACGGTGGAAATATTCCTGAAAAGGATGAGGACTTACAAGCCTTTTTATCTGAAAAAATTGGTGCGCTGCAAGCAAAAGCAACCACAAAGAATGTCTATTTCCCAAATGGCTTTGACCAGGCACCGATCCGCAAAAACCTGCCTGACTTATTGGAAAAAGCCAATGAACTTAACGAGCACCACTATCAAATTAGCAGTTTAGAAGATTACATTGCAGCAGTAAAAAAAGAGCGGACGTCTTTTGAAACATTAGAAGGAGAGCTCATTCATGCGAAGCATATGCGGATTCACAAATCTATTTTTTCAACACGAGCTGATTTAAAAATCTTAAACAATCAAATTGAAAACTATCTCGTCAATGTGATGGAACCCATCCTAACGATTAGCTATTCACTCGGACACGACTATCCGCATGATACGGTTCGTGATATTTGGTACCTCATGTTTGAAAATGCAGCGCATGACAGCATTGGCGGCTGCAATAGCGACACGACGAATCAAGATGTCTTCTTCCGCTACAAGCAGGCAAAGGAAATCGCCGAGAATCTTGTGGACTTACACATGCGTCTCATTGCTATTCGACTGCAAACTGAGCAAGAAATCACATTCACGTTATTTAATACACTGCCTTCAAAGCGTTCTGAAGTCATTGAGGTCGAAACCTTTATCACGGAACGTCCATTTACACTAAAGGATGCAAACGGAAGAACGCTTCACTACACAGTGAAAAGCAAAACCGATGTCACAGATTATGTGCTGGCACAGCAAATTTCTCTTAACCCAAGTAAAGATGTGTACATGCCAAAACAAGTATGGAAAGCCATTCTGCTGATTGAAGCCGCCAGCTTACCGTCCGTTGGTTATACACAAGTCAGCATGGTTTTCGATGAATCGAGCGAATCTGTATGGGAACAAACAGAAGGACGCGCGATTGAAAATACGTATTACCGCATAGCGGCAAATGACAACGGATCGCTGGACATCACAGATAAACAAACAGGCCGGACATTCTCTGAGCAAATGATCTTTGAAGACAATGGAGACGATGGAGATTCCTACAACTATTCCCCGCCGCGCGAAGATCTGTATGTGTCATCCAAGGATCTTTCTTCAGCAGACATCACAGTGTCTAAAAGCGGCCTGCAGGAAGAGCTCACCATCCAGCTTACTCTCACTGTCCCATATGACTTAGAAGAGCGCTCTCAGCAATCGGTCACGACTTCACTCCCGATCACAGCGAAGGTGGCATTAAACAAAGATGAGCCTGTCATCCGTTTTCATGTCGATGTCGACAATCATGCGTTAGACCATCGTCTGCGTGTCCTCTTTGATACAGGCATCGCATCAAAGGTATCACTGAGCGATCAGCAGTTTGGAACCATCGAACGCCCAACAGAGCTCACGCAAGAGCTTGAATGGTGGAGCAATGAGCATTGGGAAGAAAAACCGATCACCATTGAACCGATGCAATCCTTTACTGCACTTCGTGATGAAGCATATGGTGTCGCTCTATTGACCGACTGTGTGAGAGAATACCAGATCACAGGAGAAGGCTACACAACGATTGCGTATACGCTCTTCCGCTGTTTCGGAAAAATGGGGAAAGAAAATCTTCTTTACCGTCCAGGCCGCGCATCTGGGGAAAAAATTGTTGAGACACCTGACGCTCAGCTGCAAGGTGCACTGTCGTTCTCATTTGGCATGCACTATAGCAAGGACGCTGTCAGCGAGGGGCACTTAGCGCAGCTTGCTAAGCGGTATACCACCCCAGTTCAATGCTACGAACGGGCAGACTTTTTAAACGGTCGTTTAATTTTCTCTTTCCGAGATGAAAAAGAAGACTTACAATCTACTTATAGCCTGCTTGACATTGAGACAGACGGAGCCATTCTAAGCGCTCTAAAAAAAGAAGAGCATGGAACAGGCATTGTCATCCGTCTCTTCAATCCATATTTAACGCGTCAAACAGCCGCTTCAATCAATAGTTCATCTCTACAACACGGAGAAACAGCGAATTTAGGCGAAACACCTGAAGGACATATACTCAAAGCACAACATGGATCATTACACATTGAACCGCTCACACCTTGTCAGGTACAAACCTACATTGTAAAGAAAAAATGAACATGTAGGGGCGGGGTCCATTTGGATTCCGCCCCTCTTTAATGGAGGGCATTGATCATGCGAATTGGAGGCATTGAAGCAGGCGGAACAAAATTTGTCTGCGGCTACGGAACAACAGACGGAACGATTGAACACATGACTTCCTTTGCAACAGGAAACCCAATTGAAACATGCCGGCAAGTGATCGATTACTTTACAAAGCATCCTGTCGATGCCATTGGCATTGGGGCATTCGGGCCTGTCGATGTAAAAGAACAAAGCCCAAGCTATGGGACGATTTTAGATACACCAAAAACAGCCTGGCGCCAATTCTCTTTCTTCTCTACCTTAAAACAAGCCCTTGGGCTCCCGATGAAGCTTGATACCGATGTGAACTGTGCAGCACTCGGGGAAGCCCGCTTTTCGGTCGAAGCACAAAAGCCTGCTTCTTTGGTTTACATCACAGTTGGAACAGGAATAGGCGGCGGTGCCTATATTGAACACCGCCTCATTCACGGATTGTTGCATCCAGAAATGGGTCATATCACCGTTCAGCGGCATCCTCATGATTCCTACGGAGGCTGCTGCCCAATACATCACGACTGTTTAGAGGGACTGGCATCTGGACCTGCCATAGAAGGACGCTATCATACACTGGCGCAAATGCTGCCAGAGGAGCATCCTGCCTGGTCACTTCATGCCTACTATCTCGGGCAGATGACCGCCAATTTATTACTCACTCTTTCACCTGAACGCATCATTCTCGGCGGAGGTGTGATGAAACAGCCCGCTATGCTGCCGCTCATTCTTGATGAAACAGAAAAGCGGCTTCACGGGTATTTGCAGCTGCCAAAGCCTTTAAATGAAATTATCACCAAGCCATCCTTTGATGGATTATCGGGTTTAATGGGCGCAATCGCTCTTGGTACTGATGCCTTACAGGCGCAAGGAGCCGCGCAATGATGATGACGGCAGATCCTCGAACCTATCAGCTGATTCAGCGGCTATTTGAAACGAAGGGGTTCGTGAAGCTGGAGGAGCTCACTGCCTCTTTTCGCTTATCTGACCGCTCCATCCGCAATTTAATCAAAGAAGCAAATGAGCAATTAAAGGAAGCTGGAGCCAAGATTAAAACGATCCGCGGAAAGGGATACACCCTATTAACAAGTGACCAAGACGCCTTCCTGCTTTGGCTTCATCAACAGAAGCTTCCTGCCCGCTCTCTCGTCCCCGTCATGCCAGAAGAGCGTGTACGATTTATGATGAGAAAGCTATTGCTTCAACCGGATTACTTAAAAATTGACCAGCTGGCTGAAGAACTGTTTATCAGCCGCATGACGGTCAGCAGTGATTTAAAAAAAGGACGAGAGCTGTTAGCCCGTTACGGCATGACCCTTGTGTCAAAGCCTGGTTTTGGCTTAAAGATTGAGGGAGACGAGCTGCAAAAAAGAACATGCTATGCAGACTTACTCCTTGAGGAAGAGCCTGCACTTTCTCATATCACCGAGCGGGAGCAGCTCCATTTTCCTGATATTTCTCTTGAAACCATTCGATCTATTGTCCTGACGAACCTGCATCAAGAGTCATTGCTCATTAAAGACATTGCCTTAAAAAACTTAGTCATTCACTTAGCGATTGCGATTCAGCAGACACGAAAAAACCAGCGGATATCCGCCAGTACCACTCGTACACAAAGATCGCAAGTCTTAATGAGAATTGCCCAAAAGATCATACAGCAGGTAAGTGACACCTTTCACGTCATCTTATCAGAGGATGAAACAGATTACTTAGTGATGCATCTATTGGCGAATCAAACGTGGAAAGAAGCCGCTCAGCATCAGACGACAGTGGAAGTTCAGCAGGCGGTTGCGGTCTTTCTACAGCACATTGAGAAAACAAGCGGCCACCGCTTTGCAGATGACAACATCCTGCAGCAAGACTTGATGCTTCATATGAAGCCATTATTAAATCGAATCCAATATGGCGTATCCTTACAAAATCCGCTTTTGCATGAGATCAAAGCGTCCTATCCTTACCCGTTTGATTTGGCTGTCAGCGGACTGAATGCCTTACAGCTGGTACGGACGCCAAATGAAGACGAGGCGGCATATGTTGCTCTGCATATCGCTGCTTCATTTGAAAGAAGTCAGCTCGATACCTCGCAAAAAAAGAAAGCCATTATCGTGTGCGGGTCTGGACTAGGGACGGCAAGACTGCTTGAAATTAAATTGAAGGCAGCCTTTCAGCACGAACTGGAAATCGTCGAGCTGTATTCCTATCAGGATTATCTCATGAGCACCACCCTGCCCTGTGATGTCATCATTACAACCGTCCCACTCGCATCAAAGGGAAAACCCGTGATTCAGGTCAGCGCTTTTTTTGAACATCATGATGTACAGCGGGTAAATGAGATCATTCATTTATTAAATGGACATGGGACTCCCTCTAAAGAGCTGATGGCATTTTTTCAAGAACGATTGACCTTATTGAATGCTGACCTATCCAGCAAGGAGGAGGTATTAGACACACTATGCAGCCGTTTAGAGAAGCATCAGCTAGTATCGCCTTCTTTTCGGTCCTCGGTGCTTGAGCGGGAGCAAATGTCGTCTACCTATCTTGGCAGAGGAATGGCTATGCCTCACCCGCTCATCACAAATGAAGGCACATCCTGCGTAGCCATCGCACACTTAAAACAGCCAATTGACTGGCAGGGAGACCAAGTATCACTTGTCTTTTTATTAGCCATTCATAAGGATGACGCAGTCTGTATGAATCAATTCTTTGAACAGGCCGTCGATTTACTGGACAATCCAGACCGCATTCACTTCCTGAAGCAAGCAAAAACATTTGATGAGTTGATGGATGCATTGTTTCAATAAAATAGAACAAAGGCCGCCCAGTTGTTGATGAGGCGGCCTTCGTGTTATTTAGAATATGGATCATCAATCGTATATGACATTTTTCCCTTCTTCGCTTAATTTCTTCAAAGAGCTCAGCATATGTTCAATTTCTTCATCAGAATGTCTTTCCCATGAACCTAATTCTGCGACAATTTTCAAAGGGGATTTCGATCGATAAGAACGTGTTGGATTGCCGGGAAATTTTTTGTCAGTCAAATTCGGATCATTTTCAAATTCGCCTAACGGTTCTACAAGATATATTCTCTCTTTCGCATCAGACCTTGCTAACTCAGCACCCCATTTGGCCGCATTTAATGTTCCAGTGAAATAGATATGGTTTGATTTTTTATCCTGAAAATTGGATAAATACAGCGGTTCAAGCAGATCTCCAATCTTCAATTCTGCTTTCGTCCCATGAAAAAATGGGCCAGGATCTAAAACCTGCTCATTGTCATTCATACAGCCGCACCCCTTATCGTTTTTGACTTGCGTATAACAGTATACGACCTGATTTGGGCGGAAAACAGTCTGTAAATGAGATTGTATTCGCGGTATAATAATAGTAGAGAGCAAGATGTGATTGGATCTAAAAAAATGGAAACTTCTCATTAACACCAACAAGTACAAAAACAAGAATACCTTCCACAGCTGATAGAGTCACAATCACACCATGGTTCATTGGGTATTCCTTCGCAATTAATTTCTGACCTATATAATTCAAAGCATAAAAAATGAAAAACAATAAGAAAAACAGAAAAAGAATCGTCATCATATAAACAGACCCTCTCTTATAATGGATATTAAACCAAATTTTACAATATATAATTAGACTATCATTTTAGAACAACTCGAACAATATGATCTTGCTAATTAGAGTGAATGAAGAAAAAAAGCCAGCCACCCGCATAAGGTGATTGGCTTTTTTATTTGTTACCCCCCGATGTTCTCTCCATTTTGCTGAATCAAGGTTTCGTACCAATAAGAGCTCTTTTTACGAATTCGTTTGAGGTCTTTTAGGTCAAATTCGTCGCGGTTGACGTAGATGAATCCGTAGCGCTTGGAGCATCCTTGGTGTGTGCTGATTAGATCGATTGCAGACCATGGGCAGTATCCGAAAACCTCGACGCCGTCTGTGATTGCCCATTTGATTTGTTCGATATGCTTTTCTAAATAGTCAATTCGATAATCATCTTGAATCGATCCATCTTCTTCTAATTTGTCGAAAGCACCCAATCCGTTTTCCGTGATAATAAGGGGCAGCTGATAACGGTCATAAATCTCGCGCATCGTTGAACGGAAGCCGACAGGGTCAATCTCCCAGCCAAACGCATTTTTACTTAAGAACGGGTTGTTGCCGCCTTTGTATACGCCATCTTCACCAGATTTTAAATGCTGATCTCCGCCGCGTGCAAATTCATCGTTGCCATCTCCTTTACTCGCTTCAACCGTTTGAGATGTGTAGTAGTTAAAGGCAATGAAGTCTGGCTTCGCACTTTTCAAAATATCCATATCTCCCTCTTCAATAACAGGAAGAATGTCTTTTTCTTTCATGTATGCCCAAGCAAGGTTGTTATAACGGCCGAAGACTGCCATATCAAGATACAGCCAGTTGCGGATCGCATTGTAATTCGCCGCAGCAAGCACATCCTCAGGCTTTGGAGATGCCGGATAAATGAGTGCAATATTTGGTGCTGGTCCAATTTTCGCTTCAGGCAGCAAACGATGACAAAGCGTCATGGCTTTCGCCTGAGCTACGAGCATATGGTGGTTCTGCTGATACAGTTCTTTTTTTGGATTTTCTAAATTTGGATCAAGTGTACCGAGCGCCGATCCATGTAAGATCATCATGTTTTGTTCATTAATGGTCAGCCAATAGTTTACCTTCTGGCCATATTCCTTAAAGAGAACCTCTGCATAACGTTCAAACGCATCTACTGTCGCACGATTTGACCAACCGCCTTTTACTTGAAGCGCATGAGGCAGATCAAAATGATACATTGTCACGATTGGTTCAATGTCATAGCGGCGCAATTCATCGATGAGAGAATGATAGAATTCAATCCCCTTTTGATTGATCTCCCCATCTCCATCTGGAATGATCCGTGTCCATGCAATAGAGAAGCGATAAGCCTTTAAACCCATTTCTGCAAACATCTTCACATCCTCTTTATAGCGGTGATAGTGATCGCTTGCGACTTTAAAATCCGTTGTCCCTTCAGGGTAACTTGCTCTCATATCAATGACAGAAGGCCCCTTGCCATCCTCGTTCCACGCACCTTCTACTTGATAGGCGGAAGTAGATCCGCCCCAGAAAAAGTCCTTTGGAAATGGTGCTAGTGTTGAATATCTCATAATTTCTTCCTCCTCTTGATTAAACGAGATGTAAAAATGATTGTCCTGGTGTGATTTGTTTTACTTCTGTTTCTATGATATCGCTAAACTCACCGGAATTGGTAATAATCACTGGTGTTGTGACGGACAGGCCGGAAGCTTGGATGGCTTCAATATCAAATTCTGCAAGCAGTTCACCTTCTGTGATGGTTTGCCCCTGTACGACCTTCGGGGCAAAATGCTGACCGCCTAATTGGACGGTATCCAGTCCAATGTGAATGAGCACTTCTGCTCCGCTTTCAGAGGTGAGGCCGTACGCATGGCCTGTTGGGAACACCGTTGTCACGACTCCTGATACTGGTGCAAACAGCTTGCCTTCTGATGGAATGATGGCTGCACCCTTTCCTAGTGCACCAGATGAGAATGCCTTATCCTGCACTTCCTCCAGCTTGATCACCTCGCCTTTTAAAGGACTCTTCACATGAGCTGCTTTGACCCCATGTTCGTTTTCCATTGTTGGTGCGGAAATCGGTGCTGGCGTGTCATCTTCATCTACTGGATCCTTAAATCCAATCAAATAAGTCAAGACGATGGATAGAACAAACGAGACCGAGATTCCGATGATGAACCCTGTAAACCCTTGTCCGTAGAAAATCGGAAGTGTCAGTAAACTTGGAAGCCCTGACGCAATCGCAATACTTTGTGAATAACCGATGATCGCACCGCCGACACCGGCAGAGAGAACGGCTGCAATAAATGGTTTTTTCAAACGAAGCGTGACCCCGTATACAGCTGGCTCTGTAATCCCAAACACGGCAGAAACCGCTGTCGATCCAGCCAATGATTTCAGTTTTTTATTCTTTGTTTTCAGCATAACACCGATTGAGGCACCGGCTTGTGAGAATACAGCTGGCGCAGTAGCCGGCTTGATATGATCTTTTCCATGGACGGCGATATTATTTAAAATCACTGGCACTAGACCCCAGTGGATACCGAAGATCACGAGAACCTGCCATGCCATCGCAATTAAAGCACCTGCAAGTGTAGGACTAAAGGAGAATATTTTCAGCAAGACAGCTGCAATGCCGTTCCCTGCATACACACCAAATGGGCCGAATACAATGAGTGTCAGCGGAACAACCGTGACAAGTAAAATCAGTGGTGTAATAAAGTTTTTGACACTTTCATGAATGACTTTGTTAAAGAAACGTTCGATATATCCCATGACAAACACTGCCAAAATGATTGGAATAACCGTTGATGTATACGACATTAAGACGACCGGAATACCGAAGAAGGTCACATCTCCGCCGCCTTTTGACAACTCTTGAATGGTTGGGTAAATGAGTGCACCAGCAATCGTCACAGCGACAAATGGATTCGCTCTAAACTTCCTCGCCGAAGTGAATGCGAGCAGTAATGGCAGGAAGTAGAACAAGCTGTCAGACGCAGCAAATAAAATTTGGTACGACGTATCTTCAGGTGATAACCATTTCGCATTGATACAGATGCCTAATAGACCTTTTAAAATACCAGCACCCGCCATGACACCGAGAAGTGGTGTGAAAATACCAGAGACAATGTCGACGAATTTTCCGAAAAGGCTTGTGCTCTCTCCACCTGATTTTGCAGATGAAGAAGTGGAATCCTCTAATAGATTCGTAAACTCCCCAATTTCTCGATAAACCTCTGGTACGGTATTGCCAATGACTACTTGAAATTGGCCGCCGCTTTCCATGACGGTTACAACACCATTTAATTTTTCAATGGCTGCTTTGTCTGCTTTTGATCGGTCATGTAATGTGAAGCGAAGTCTTGTGGCACAATGGACCAGTGAATGAACGTTTTTCTCTGTGCCAATGTGTTTGATAATGTCTTCTGCTAATTGACGATAACTCATACAAAAACCCCCTTTTTTTCAAAAAAATACGTTTTTGGGCAAAATAAAAACCTAAACGGGCACCAAAAATAGTCGCAACTTGCCATTGCGCTTTTTCAGTGAACGTTTAGGTTTTGCCTGCCGAACAGTCACAATCCTCTAAGACGATCATTGTGAAACCGTATTCTTTTATGTTTATGAGCAAATAGTACCACTCAGCTTTTCTCATGTCAACGCTTTCTTTTAAAATCTACCTTTATTTTTCTCGTTTGATCAATCGATTCAAATGAATGGATAGATACAGCATCTCCTCTGATGTGAGATCTCGGTGATAGGTTTGATAGACATATTCTGCGATTTTCTTTGCACATTCGTAAGCCTTCGGATATTTCACCTTGATCAGCTGATACAAGTCCTGATCTTCGCTGACAAGCAGTGTTTCGTTGATCAGACGCTGGACGAAAAAGCGCAAATGCGTGAGAAAACGGTAATAGTTGAGTGAGTCTTCATCAAAATCCATGTTGAGATGATATTTCACAATGGTGAGAATGGCGTTTACTTCTTTTGTGATATTGACCGTTGTATTCATGTCCTCATTGAGCTCTGCATTAATGATATGCATCGCAATAAAGCCTGCTTCATCCTCAGGCAGTTCAATATGAAGACGCTCTTCAATCATCTCAAGACAGTCCTTTGCCACAAGAAATTCATCTTTGTATAAGCGTTTAATCTCCCAAATAAGCGAATTCTCAATGAGGTGATTTTTCTTCAATCGTTCGATGGCGTAATGAATATGGTCTGCGAGTGATACATGCAGACTTTCATTTAATCTTCGGTTCAGCTTTGTATGTGCATATTGAATCATTTCTTCGGTTACCTTGACCACATCATACGGAACTTCCAGAAGCAGCATTTTCATCCGCTCATGAACGGAGTGATCCTCCAGGCGGAAGACTTTATCGATTAACGATTCGTCTACCGGGTCTCCAGGCCGTCGTTGAAACGCGATACCTCTGCCCATGACGACGATTTCTTTTCCTTGTTCATCTATCACACTAATGACATTATTGTTTAGAACTTTTTGTATCTGCAACCCCAAACACCTCCGTCTATGACCCACAATCTTCACTCAAAATATGCTCTCATCTTAACACAACTGTCAAATCACTTGGTGTTTTTATCTGACTTTTGAAATAGATTTCATCATGATTCTACCCCTTCATAGCTGGTCTGATCATTCAATTGCCTGCATACAATACTCCGAGGAGGTGACCTTCAGTGAAGGCTTTTTTCTGGTCTGCATCATTTTTATTCATGCTTCTATTCACACTCGTTTTTCTAGGAATCGTGTTTTGGCTTAGTGGACAAGGCATGGATCAGCTTTGGAGATATGTGCTCATCTCATTTGTCACAGCAGCCGTTTTGCGTGGCGTCACCACTTGGCTGAGGCAGCACGTGATGCATCATTTATCAAAATAAAACGGCTGCCCGCGATATTCAGGCAGCCGTTCCTTTATTCTTTGGATGATGCGGCTTCTTGCTGAGAAGTACGCAGCTCATCATTAATTTTTTTCGCATCCTTTAGAAATTCTGTTTCAAATCCACTTTTGAGTGCCCACATATAAAATAGCAAGGCAACCACTGTAATAAGTGCCATGTCCCAGCCATAATGAATGACGTTATAGCCGCCGAATTTGTCACTGCCAAGGCAGGAAATCGTCATCATCACAAGCAAGTACACGACCATCCAAGCACCCGCCTTAAAGTTGCGGCCGAAGCCTTTCCACTTCGCTTTTGCTTGATAGTAAAAATAGATCGGAAGACCGATGAGGATAATGAACAGCACCTGACCTGTTAACGGCCACCTCGCCCAATACAGCGTCAATGAGGCAAAGACAAAGCCGAGAGGAGCAATGATGCTGAGTCCTTTTATTCGAAGCGGACGATATAAATCTGTCCCTGTCTTTCTCAGTGTCATAACGGTCACTGGACCTGTCAAATAAGAAATGAGCGTCGCAACTGAAATGATTTCTGCAAGTACACCCCAGCCTCTAAATAAAAACAGAAAGATAAACGATACGGCTAAGTTAAAAAACATCGCTGGACGAGGCACACCGTAAATAGGGTGCAGACGGCCAAGCACGCTTGGCATGTATTTGTTTTTTTCCATTCCATAAATCATACGAGATGTCGTCGCCGTATACGTAATCCCTGTACCAGAAGGTGATACAAACGCATCTGCATATAAAATCAGAACCAGCCAGTTAATCCCAAGCGCAATGGCAAGGTCAGCAAATGGCGAGTTAAAATTCAAATGGCCCCATCCATTCACAATCATGGACGGATTGACAGCACCGATAAAGGCGATTTGTAAAAGCACATAAATTACAGTCGCAATCAAAATGGATCCAACAATGGCGATCGGAATCGATCGGCCTGGATTTTTCGCCTCACCAGCCATATTAATCGGGCTTTGGAAGCCATTGAAGGCAAACACAATCCCTGATGTCGCAACAGCTGTCAGCACACTCGCCCAGCCATTAGGGGCAATACTTGTTCCAGAAGTAAAATTCTCACTATGAAAACCTACGAATAAGAGCGCACCAATTGTTAATCCTGGAATGACAATTTTAAACACAGTAATGAATGTATTCGCTTTTGAAAATAACCCAACTGTCCAATAATTGAGCAGAAAGTAAATCACAAGAAGTACACTGGCGACCATGAGCCCTTCTGTCGTCAAAACCCCTTTTGTGACCAAATGGCTTGTCCACTTTGCCCACTCCCAAGGCCATGAGCTCATATACTGGACAGAAGCCACCGCCTCAACAGGAATGACGGAGACAATAGCGATCCAGTTTGCCCAAGCAGCAATAAACCCGATAAAAGAGCCGTGTGAATATTGCGTATATTTCACCATTCCGCCTGCCTCTGGAAACATCGATCCGAGTTCACTATAAGACAAAGCGATAAATAAAATCACGACCATCCCAATCAACCAGGACAAAATAGCAGCAGGGCCGGCAATTTGAGCGGCACGCCAAGCACCGAAAAGCCATCCTGAACCAATGATTGAGCCAAGACCTACCATCATTAAAGCGAAAGTTCCCATTCTACGATGCAAATGATTCATGTTCATAACACCTTTCGATTAAATTACAAAGCATGTGCCCAAGTAAGCGTCTTTCTTACTTGCAGCTCACTTTTCAATCAATTGACAAATATTTCTTCAACTAAATCTTTACCCTTGTTCATTTTTTCGCCTGTTTTATTATCTCTCAATTCTCTATTTTCTGAAATAGTCGAACATGCTTATTTCTAAAGAAAGCGCTTTTTCAACGATTCAATCTATTAGACTGAATAACTACCTTTACCCTTATTTTGAAAAAAACAAAACAAAAAAAGAAAGAGGAAATGAATCCCTCTTTCTTCTGAACCCTCTCGTGTATAGAAAAAAAGGATAAAGGGGGTCCCTCTATCCTTGTGAGATTGCTTGTTCTTTTTCAATCACAGCTAGTCTTTCTTGCACTTCTTCTTCAGACAGATTGTGCTGTTTCACATAAAGGTTACGTTCACTTGTACGGCATTCATGGCTGCAGCTGCGCATATACTTATGCTCGCTCTCTTCTGTTGCAATCATTTTGCGGTTGCATGCAGGGTTTGCACAGTTCACATAACGCTCGCAAGGCTCACCGGTGAAGAAATCTTTTCCGACAACTACATGCTCTGTTTGATTCACTGGCACTGTTAAGCGGGTATCAAACACATAGCATTGACCATCCCATAGCTTTCCTTGAACTTCTGGGTCTTTTCCGTACGTGACAATTCCGCCGTCAAGCTGAGAGACATCTTCAAAGCCTTCACGCTTTAACCAGCCTGAGAATTTCTCACAGCGTACGCCGCCTGTGCAATACGTCAGGATTTTTTTCCCTTCAAGAATCTCTTTATTGTCACGAATCCACTCAGGTAATTCGCGGAATGTCTCGATATCAGGACGTACTGCCCCTCTAAAGTGGCCGACATCAAACTCGTAATCATTACGTGCATCAATCACAACGGTATCAGGTGATTGCATTTGCTCGTAAAATTCAACTGGGCTGAGATGTTTACCTGTTAATTCTAACGGGTTCACGTCATCTTCAAGGCTCAGATTCACTAGTTCATTTCGATGGCGGACGTGCATTTTTTTAAACGCATGACCGTCTGCTTCGTCAATTTTGATCGGCATAGACGCAAAGCGCGGATCTTCTTTTAACGCTTGCATGTACTTGTCCGTTTGCTCAATGGTACCAGAAACAGTTCCGTTCAAGCCTTCTGCTGACACAAGGATACGGCCTAACAAACCAAGCTCCTTACAGAATGCTAGATGCTCTGCTGTAAACGTCTCTGGGTCCTCAATGGGGACATATTGATAGTAAAGTAAGACACGATATTGTTTTTCCATATATATAAACACCTCTTAAATTTAATCAAAACATACCGTTCTTTATCATACAGGAAATACATACCTAAAGGCAATGACAGCGGCTCAATTCCATAAAACGGAAGGGTCTTTTTCCTCATATTTGACAGAACTTTCTGTAAAATGAGATGATTTATGAAATATGATGTTGTAAAGGAGCAGAACGCAATGATCCAGCCAGAAGATATCGTCAGAAGCGGTCCAAACCAATTTATTTCTCAAAAAGGCATTTATCATGAACTCGATTCACTTGTTTCTCCATCCTTCCAGTCGCCCGCTGTACTGACGGGACACGATTCATTTCATGCTTTTTCAGCGTACACAAAGCTTCCACCTCATTGGCCTGTTGTTCAGCACAAAGGATACAGTTCACCAAATGCGATCACACGAATTGCTGAAGAACTGAAAGGGGCAGATGTGATGATTGGGATTGGAGGCGGCACGATTTTAGACACCGCCAAGTCAGTAGCAGAAGCTCTTCAAATTGAAGTGATCATGGTTCCAACCATCCCAGGGACATGTGCTGCATCTACACCGCTTAGCGTCATTTATGATGACAAGGGGAATTTCATGAGAGTCGATTATCATAAACGGTCCAGCTACCTCACGCTCATTGATCATACATTTTTGCTTTCTTCTCCTCTTTCCTACCTTCAAAGTGGGATTGGAGATACGCTGGCCAAATGGTATGAAGCGGAAGCCATTATTCGAAATGCAAAAGACTCCTTACCGCTCATGGTGCATGCTGCACTAAAGCAGGCGGTATACGTCAGAGACATTCTTCTTTCCCATAGCGAAGAAGCCGTCCACAGCTTGACAACAGGGCAGCACTCGCAAGCATTTGCGGATGTAACGGATACCATTATTACATTAGCCGGCACGGTCGGCGGGTACGGGGGACGCTACGGCAGAATGGCAGGAGCTCACGCCATCCATAACGGATTGACATTTATTGAAGAAACGCATCACGTATTACATGGTCAAAAAGTGGCCTATGGCATTCTTGTTCAGCTTGCCGCAGAAAATCGAATGAGCGAAGTAGAAGAATTACTTGAGCTTTATGAAACACTCGGATTACCTAGAAATATGCGTGAGCTTGGCATCACAGCTCAGCTGGAAGAAGCCGCAAAAACAGTGGCAAGCCATGCTGCACGTGCAGACGAAACCTTTTGCTTGATTGGAGACTATTCCAAAGAGCAAATTGCCGACGCCATTCAAGTCATTGAAAACGTATCAGCCTCGAAAAACCGTTAAATAAAAAAAAGCACAGGCATCCACCTGTACTTTTCTTTCGATTAAAAATCAAAGTTATCTGGATCTGGACCTGTGCGCTCATCTTCATTGAGCTGATCGATGACACCCATCTCATGTGCGGACAGCTCGAAATCGAAGACTTGTGTGTTTTCGATGATTCGGCTCTTCGTCACAGATTTTGGAATGGTGATAATGCCATGCTGCAAGTCCCAGCGAAGAATGACTTGAGCCACGGATTTGTCATGTTTTTTCGCAATATCCTGAAGAACAGGATGGTTCAGAAGCTTCCCGCTGCCTAATGGTGACCACGCTTCTACATGAATCCCTTTCTCCTTGCAGTAGTCTCGTAAAGGCTCCTGCGTTAGCTTAGGATGTAGCTCGATTTGATTGACCATTGGCACAACTTCTGCCTCTTCTAATAAATCATCTAGGTGGTGCTGATGGAAGTTACACACACCGATGGCTCGAACGCGTCCATCCTTATACAGCTTCTCTAGTGCTTTCCAAGTATCTTTATATTTACCTTCAACTGGCCAATGAATTAAATAAAGGTCTAATACATCTAGCCCAAGCTTGTTCATACTTGTTTCAAAGGCTTCAAGTGTTGCTTCATAGCCTTGATCACGATTCCAGACCTTTGTCGTAATAAACAGATCATCGCGAGAGATGCCTGATTGCTGAATGGCTTTGCCTACCCCTTCTTCATTTTGATAGGCTGCTGCTGTATCGATGCTGCGGTAGCCCGCTTCAAGAGCGTCTGTGACTGCATTTACAGCCTCTTCCCCGTCTTTTACCTGCCATACACCAAAGCCTAGCTTCGGCATTTTTACTCCGTTTGCTAATGTGACTGTATCTGTTAATCCACTCATCAAACAAACCTCCGCTTCATTTTTACTTACCAAGCACTATACCCGAATTTTCTATTGATCATGCAAGAAATTTCGCTGGTGTTATTTGATATATTGTCCTATATCGACTTGATTGGCGTCAACGATTTGGTATTCGCTGATCTTATTTTTCGTTTTAGAACCATCATATGTCTCTAAATAAGCTTGATCATAAAAGACGAATCCGTATGTAACATTGCCTTCCTCTAACACCCTAATCCAATAAGACTCTTTTGTTTCTTTTTTAGCGCCATTCGCCTTCTTTAATTTCATACCTGAAAATTCATTCAGCAGCTTTTGAATATCTTCTTTCTTATCTACCACAACTTGCTCATTATCATGCTCAATTTGAATCGAAGTCACCTTATTCTTATCCAGTGAGGTCACATCATCAAAAGAGTATGTTTTGGTATTGATCATAAAATAAATACCTATTCCTATTAAAACCACTACACCTACACCAATGATCCACTTTTTCAACCTAGCTCCTCCTTCTATCCACGCCACACCTATTGAAACAACGAAGTCCAATCATCCTCCTCAGAGAACACTTGAATCCCGTGCTGTTTCAGCAAGGCGGACGTCACACCATCACCCGCTTTTGTCTTACCGTTAAACTCTCCCTGGTAAATCAGCCGGCTCCCGCAAGAAGGGCTGTACTCTTTTAACACAACTGCTGTTGCTTTCAGAGACTGAACCTGTTCCAGCGTGGCTTTTGCACCTTTTACATACATCTCTGTGACGTCAGTTCCATGAACATCGACAACAGCAGCCTGCCCCCGTAAAACATCATATCCATCTCCGCCAATGATTTCTGCCGGTGGTCTAGGCGTAGAGAAGCCGCCAAGCAGTTCAGGACAAACTGTCACAGCCTTTCCTTCCTGCACAAGCTCTTCAATTCGCTGATCTAATCGATGGCTGCCATTATACCGGACCTTCAACCCAGCAAGACAAGCGCTGACCACAATCACGTCTGTTCCTCATTTTTATGGATTGAGCGTTTTTTACTGACTTTAAAATAAATACATACAGGCAGATAGAAGATCGTGTACCCTAAAAAGGGCAGGGCACAATACAAAGCGGCCGCCCAAACAGGTTCTTCAACTCCTGTAATACCAAAATAGTAAACAAATAATAGCAAGCTGACAAACAGTCCTACGAACGGCATGATGGCTGCTGACTTTTTAAAATTTTCCATCATTTCTTTCCCCAGAGAAGCTCCCTCCCTTTTAACATGATCAGGAATAACGTCAATATATGTTAATTTTACCATATAAAAAACCGAAATCATCTCATTTTCTACGATGGTTTCGGTTTTTTTAATCTATATTTTTTCTTTCCATGCCTTCAAAAAGCGCTCAATTACTTGTAATTCATCTTCATGAAACTGCTGGAGAAATTCTAAGTAGGACGCGACGGCTTTTTCATGTAGTTCATCATGCAGCGCTGCCAATTGCGTGCCTTTCTCTGTCAATGAATAGTAGACAGATTTCTTATCCCCTTGCCGGTGGCAATAGTCCACCATGCCTTTATCAATTAGTTTTTTCACAGCCTTTGTAATGGCAGGCTTTGATAGTTTTAGTTGTTGAGAAAGAAATGTATTATTTGATTCGTTTGGATTGGCTTGAATCATCGATAAAATGTGAAGCTGTGTGAGTGTCCAATCTTGCTTGAGTGTATCAGTCGTGGTAATCAGTGGATCTGTTGGATCATTCCGTCTCTTTTCCCTATGCATAATCAGATCTTGAATCGCTTTTAATACAATCTGCTCTTTAGTTTCCATCTGAACCTCCACTCTTAACTGGTTAATAAAATGGTACTAATAATTAAAAGAGGAGTCAAAAGAAATGTCAGTGTGAGAAAAAGAACAGGCCATCAGACCTGAAAATGGTGTATGCACTTTTCTACTAGTTGACCCATCATGTCACAGCTCCTCTTTCTTTTATTTGCTATAATTCATGGAAAGAAAGGCTCTTTTCGTGAGATGTTGAAATAATATAGAACAGAAAAAAAGCTGCCTATCATGAGGCAGCTATTCAGCACGATGCTGACGATCCATATAAAGTGGTGGTCTTTTCAACGAAATCACCGCACAGCTAAAGGCAATCAGCACAAACACTGCACCGAATTTCGCCAGATCAACAGATGAACCGGTCATCGTAAACAGGACACCGCCAACCGCTGATCCAATTGAGATACCAATTTGCAAGGCCGATGTATTTAAGCTTTGCTGAATATCAGACGTCACAGGATCTGTTTGAATCAAATAACTCTGCAAGGCAGGCGTTAATGCCCAGCTAAGCGCTCCCCATAGGACAACCATGATCATAAAGAGGACAAACACACCCGCTGTATAAGGAATGATAAACATCACAACTGCAAACGCGATTGTCACCAGCAAAATGGCTTTCCCTGAACCCAGCTTGTCACTAAGCCAGCCGCCAAACCCATTCCCGCCAATAGATGCAAGCCCAAAGACCAAATAACAAATACTAATCCAGAACGGGGTCATATGCAGAACTTCCATTAAAAACGGAGTGAAATAAGAATAAAGCATATAATGACCTGCCAGCATAAACAAACTAATCAAGTGTGCACTAAAAATTTTCGGATGCCCTAAAGAACGTATTTGCTCTCTAAGAGGTGTCACTTTTTCAACAGGCATTTTCTCCAATAGGAAATAGATCAGCACCATCGATATCGCTGATAAAATACTGATTCCTAAAAACATCACTCTCCAGCCAAAGCTCTCTGTAATAAAAATACCGATCGGTACACCGAGAACAAGTGAAGAACTAATCCCAATAAAAATCAGCCCTAATGCCTTCGCACGATGCGCTGGTTCCACCAATTTAGCAGTGATCGTCAGTGACAACACCACGACAAGCGCTGTACTCATTGCGATCAATACCCTAGAGATCATGACAAGGGCAAAAGTCGAACTAAAATATGTGAATACATTCCCTATTGTAAACACCAATAACGCGATTAGATAAAGACGCTTTCGTTCAATTTTAGCTGTGGCAGTCAGCAGCACAGGTGCTGAAATGGCATACACAATGGCAAATACGGTGATAAGCTGCCCAGCTGTCGCAAGAGATACATTCAAATCCTCTGCAAGGCTTGGCAAAATGCCCCCGACCACAAGCTCAACTAATCCAACCGCAAAAGTAGAAACGGCTAATAAATATACTCTCCAGTTCATGTCTAACATCCCTTCTATATATCATCGCTTTCACTTTTGATACAGGGCGCAGACAAACAAAAAAACCCTGATTACAAAAAAGGAAAGCGCGCTTTTGTAATCAGGATTTATCGGATCCTGGTAGAAACCCTCAAACCATATTATTGAGGTTATACAAGTCTATTTTTTTCTTCAAATATATTAGCATAGCCTTACATAACTGGCAAGCTGTAAAAATAGGAAATGACTGCAAATTCACGATCACACAAAAGCACTCAGAACAGCATGAAAAGAAACCCCAGTACAACTTGCTTTCTCCTGCATTTACAGGTAAACTGATGAAAAATCAACGAACATTGATCAACGTAGATCTGGAATAGTAGCTTGAATTGACCTTTAACAGAGAGGGAACGGTGCTGAGAAGTTCCTACTGACATCTTCAAGTGAACCTGCCGATTTAGTTCTGTTTCATACAGCGGTTCATACCGTTATCATGATCGAGTGTAAAGCTGTGCTTTAAATTAGGGTGGTACCACCAGGAATGGTCCCTAACTTAAAGCACAGCTTTTTTGTTTTTTAAAAGGAGGAAAATGCAATGTCAAAGAAACAATTTGTTGAAAAAATCACAAGCATGGAAGACGACTTTGCCCAGTGGTATACAGATGTTGTCACAAAGGCACGACTCGTCGATTATTCAAGCGTCAGAGGCAGTATGATCATTCAGCCATATGGCTTTAAAATTTGGGAGAATATTCGCGACGAACTTGACCGCCAAATCAAAGAAACAGGGCATGAGAATGTGTATATGCCGCTCTTTATCCCAGAGAGTCTGCTGCAGCAGGAAAAAGACCATATCGAAGGCTTCGCTCCTGAAGTGGCGTGGGTCACACATGGCGGTGAATCCGAATTACAGGAAAGGCTCTGCGTCAGACCAACCTCTGAAGTACTGTTCGCTGAGCATTACAAAAATATCATTCATTCCTACCGTGATTTACCGAAGCTATATAACCAATGGGCCAATGTCGTCCGCTGGGAAAAGACAACACGTCCATTCCTTAGAACCCTTGAATTCCTCTGGCAGGAAGGGCACACTTGTCACGAGACTGAGCAAGAAGCGATTGAAGAAACAGAAAGAATGCTCCATATCTATGCGTCTATTTGTGAAGAGCTTCTAGCGATCCCTGTCATTAAAGGCAGGAAAACAGAGAAAGAAAAATTCGCTGGCGCCCGCTTCACCTATACAGTCGAAAGTCTGATGCATGACGGAAAAGCCCTGCAAACGGCCACTTCTCACTTCTTCGGAAACGGATTTGCCAAAGCATTTGGCATCGAATTCTTAAACCGCGAAGGAAAACTAGAGCATGTCCAGCAAACCTCTTGGGGCTTTACGACAAGAATCATCGGTGCCATGATCATGGTGCACGGTGATGACAGAGGACTCGTCCTTCCGCCAAACATTGCGCCAGCCCAAGTGCGAATCGTGCCAATCGCCTCTCATAAAGAAGGCGTACTCGATCATGCCTACGAGTTGAAAGATCGACTCACCCGCATCGCACGTACTGACATCGATGCAAGTGATAAACAGCCAGGCTGGAAGTTCAACGAATGTGAAATGCAGGGCATCCCTCTACGTGTCGAAGTAGGACCAAAGGACATCGAAAAAGGACAGGTGATGCTCGCAAGACGAGACACTGGTGAAAAGCAAGCTGTCACATTAGATGCACTTGAACAAACCATCACATCCACGCTTGAAGACATTCAACGGACAATGTACGAAAAGGCGAAAGAACGATTACATGAAAAAACATCAAAAGCTCACACAATTGAAGACATTGAGCACATTCTTTCAGAAGAAAACCGATTGATTAAAGCCATGTGGTGCGGTGACGAAGCCTGTGAAAACGACATTAAAGAAAGAACAGGGGCGACCTCACGCTGTATCCCATTTGAACAGGAATCCGTTTCAGACACATGTGTCTGCTGCGGAAAGCCTGCATCTGATATGGTCTTCTGGGCGAAAGCTTATTGAGAATCGAAACGAAAGAGAAGCATCCTTTACGATGCTTTTTTTTTGTTAAAAAGACCCAAACACCCATTGACCTCACCTGCACGATCCCCTATAATTCATATTAATATAATCGGTTTTTAAGACTTTAACTGGAGTGGTGATATATGAAGCGCTGGCCCTCACTGTTTGCCGAACGCTGCCCTAAATGTAAAACAGCATTAGAAGTCTCTAAGTCCAATGCCCTGCAAGGCAAAGTCGTGAAAACATGCCCCAACCTTCATTATCAAAAAGAGTTTCATCCAGCCCTTGAAACATATATCGAGCACGATGACGTCAAATAAAAAAGACCAACACGCTTTGTTGGTCTTTTCTTTATAATAAATCCAGCCAAATTTTGACCGCTGTCGCCGTAATCATCACAGCAAGTGCCCATTGTAAGTAGACGGCGTTGATTTTCTGACCGACCTTAGCACCAATCGGAGCGGCTATTAAACTTGCCAGCATCAGCACAACCGCAGGAAGAAGCATGACTTGACCCGTCAATACCTTTCCAGTCGATGCACCGATCGCAGATAGAAACGTAATCGCAAGTGAGGACGCAATCGTCATCCGGACAGGAATTTTTAAAATAGACAGCATCACCGGTACCAATATAAATGCTCCACCCGCGCCTAGCACCCCGGAAACACTGCCAATCACAAAGGCAATACCTGCCGCAAGCCCTTTATGAAAAGTGACTTCTCCCTCTGAGTCTGCACGCTGTCCCTTTTTTGGGATCAGCATAAGGATCACAGCCACTACCGCGAGCAATCCATAGACGAGATTCATCCCATTCTCTGGCATAAAGTGAGATACATAACTGCCTAATAAGCTGCCCGCCAATATACTGCTCCCCATATATAAAATCAACGACCGATGTAAATACCCGCTTTTTCGGTAGGCCAATACCCCACCGAGCGTCGAAAAAAGCACTTGAATAGCGCCAATTCCTGATACCTCGTGAGCCGATAGTGCCATCACACCGACCAGTGGCGGGATATAAAGCAGCATAGGATAGTTGATCACAGATCCCCCGATCCCCACCATTCCTGATAAGAAGGAACCAATACATCCGATGATAAAAAGTGTAATCAAAAACGCAAAATCCACGCTGGTCTCCTCCTTTGCAAAAGGAAAAGGGGATCTTCAGCAGATACCCCTAACATCCTTTAGGACCCTTTTCTCACCCAGAACTTCAGCACATGTCCTTCATCCGTCTGCGTGATCAATTCATGTCCGCTTGACTTCGCCCATGCTGCCAAGTCAGCTTTAGCTCCTTTATCTGTTGCATGTATTTCTAAAACTTGACCTTCCGCCAAGTCGTTCATTTTTTTCTTTGTTCGAATAATCGGCATTGGGCATGCAAGCCCTGTGACGTCTAACATTTGATCTGATGTCATTTCGTTGTTCCTCTCCTCTTATTTTATTGGACATTACCGAATCGCACAACGGTTTGGACCAATTTCCATTTCACGCTGCGCTTCATCGTCTGGGCTCAGCTTCCCCATATTGGTTTGACGAATGTCTTGATAGGCGTTTGGTTGTGCAGGTAGGTTCTTCGTGACCATTTCTCTAAATACGGCTTCATCATCAATATTCAGTCCATGATTTTCTTCAAATAGAACGCCTAGCTCCTTCCAAACGCTTCCGTCTTCATTAACTTCATCCATGATCATGAAATGCGCTGGCAATACAATGAATTCTTTCGAAAGTGCTCTATATCGGTCATAAAGTGTTTCTCTCAAATCACCTACCCAGTCCTCCGCCATTCCAGCGAGATCAGGTCTTCCAATCGAATCAACGAACAAAATATCACCTGAAAGAAGATATTGATGATCCACGATAAAAGATGTTGAACCAATCGTATGCCCCGGCGAGTAAAGGGGGTGAATATCAATGGAAGCCGCTCCAATCGTCATCCGCTGCCCTTCTTCAAGACGGTGATATTCAAAGATCACCTCTTCTGCATCTTTTGGCGGCAGCCAGTAGCTGGCACCAGTCTGTTCAGCCAGTCTTTTCCCACCAGAAATATGATCCGCATGAAGATGAGTATCCAACACTTGCGTTATAGAGACATGATGTTTTTTAGCAAAACGGGTATAGATATCCGTCATTCTAGCTGCATCTACAATTGCGGCTTCTCCATTCGACATGATCATATAAGACAGGCATCCCTTGCCCATACGCACAAATTGATACAGCTCTCCACCGCCGGTTAAATCCCCGATCTTCACTGGCTCTAGATGCTCGCTCCACGCCTTCATACCGCCTTCTAAATAATGGACCGTTCTGCCCGCCTCTGACAGCATCTCCGCCACCATGATAGAGGAGCCTTCCTTGGCACAAACCACCAACACTTCACGGTCATAAGGAATGTGAGATAAAATGCCCTCTACTCCTTCAAGGAGATCAAAATAAGGCACATTCATATGAACGATTGCTTCCCCTTCGATCTTCCAGTCCTGTACATCCGCTTGATTTCGCACATCTAGTAAAAAGAGCGGTTCCTTGTTCACAATCTTTTTTGTTAACTGCTCTGCGTTCATCACTTTTACCGTCATGTTCCATTCAGCTCCTATTTTTCAATCGCTCCTGTCCAGCTATTCATGCCTGGCACAATATTCGTCAATTGATGAAATCCTTTTTCTTTTAACTTTTGCGCAGCTAATTCACTTCTTCTGCCTGAATGACAGATCAGGTAAATGTCCGTCTCCCGGCTCAATTCCTCCGCACGTTGTTCAACCTCACCAAGAGGAATATGAACAGCTCCTGGAATATGCCCCGCCTCGTATTCATCCAGCTCTCGCACATCTAAAATAAACAAAGATGGATCTTCTTTTACTTTCTGTTGAAAAGTCTCCAAAGACATTTCCGAAATCATGGACTTCCCTTCTTTCTCTTGTTCTCCGCCCTTACGAATCAAATGATGAAGCACCTGGCCTTCTACTTTTGTTCCTAAAAATTCGTGGCCTGCACTTTTTGACCATGCCGCTAGATCCGCTGCTGATCCTTTATCAGTGGCTTGCACTTCCAGTACGTCTCCTGGTAAAAGCTCATTCATTTGTTTTTTTGTTTTCACAATCGGCATCGGGCATGCCAGTCCTTTTGCATCTAAAATGACAGTTGGTTGCTGCATGTCTTATCCTCCTTTATATAGGGGTGGGGGTATATTTTATTGCGCATTTAATGCCAAGCATTCATGCCACCCTTGATGTTTGTAATCTGAGTAAATCCCTGCTTCTTCAATATTTTCGCCGCCTGCATACTTCTCATTCCGCTTTGACATATCACATAGACCTCTTCATTTTTCTCAAGCTGAGAAGCTCGTTTCTTCAAATGAGACAACGGGATGTTTTGAAAGCCTTTGATATGATTTGTTTGAAATTCACTAGGAGATCGCACATCAATGAGCTGTTGACCTTTGCTTTTCAGCTTCTTTTTCATATGAGCTGCATCCATTTGCTTTACACCTCGTACCGGCAAAAAGCGGCTCACGAGTAATCCAATTACGATGATGAGTAAAATCGTCTGCACCATCCTGCTTCACCTCACTAGATAAATAAATTCACACGTCCGATTTCAGCCTCTGCTAAATATGCCGCTACACCAGCATATTGAATGTCATCTAATAATTCTTTCTCCTGTAATCCTAAAAGATCCATCGTCATTGTACATGCCACGAGATTGATATCCTGCTCCTTCGCCATCTCAATGAGCTGCGGCAAGGTCATAGCATTGTGCTTTTTGATCACATGCTTGATCATTTTCGGCCCCATTCCCGCAAAATTCATCTTGGAAAGCCCCATGCGATCAGCCCCGCGCGGCATCATCTTGCCAAACATTTTTTCTAAAAATCCTTTTTTCATCGGTACCATCTCATCCTTACGCAAGGCGTTCAGCCCCCAAAACGTATGGAAAATGGTCACCTCATGATCATAGGCTGCTGCACCATTAGCAATAATGTAAGCTGCCATCGCTTTATCATAATCTCCACTAAATAACACAATCGTCGTGCGTTTTTTCTGTTCTTCCATTCTGCTCCTCCTTCAACAATTACCTATGGGGGTATATAGAAAATAAAAAATATACATATACCGGTAAGGGTATATTACATCAAGTAAAAAAATCCGTCAACCACCAAAGGCTGAGGAATTTCTTACCGGCTTTTCACCAATAGCTCAACTGCCTCTTTCACAAGACCTTCCGTATCCTTGCCTTGTTCAAGACTTTCACGAACACATTGCTCAAGATTTGTACTCACAATCACACCCATTGCCCGATCAATGGCATTACGTGATGCAGACAGCTGCGTCACCACCTCGCGGCAATCCTTGCCTTGCTCCATCATCGAAAGAACCCCTTTAATCTGCCCTTCAATCCGGCGAAGACGGTTCTTCATCTGCTGATTATATTCCATGTACCAGCACTCCTTTCTATTCTTTCTATGAACAGATAGTATACCCTAAGAGGTATTTAGTCAAACGACTTGCCCTCCTTTTTATAGAGAAAGGATAGATCGTATGTGAAAAGAATTGCACATTCCACCATTTATTGATAAAAAGAAGTTAATCAATGCACGAGAAATTAGTTGGCGAAAAGAGGACACACATATGACTTTACATCACTATATTGGTGCTAATAAAGAGCTGTCGCTTGGTACCTTTGGTCAAAAGTCTACCTATAAACCACTCTCTGAACTCAATATCAAAACGGTTGATAGAAAACGAAAAAAGCCCAAAACCTATCAAAAAGAAGAGCCCTTGATAGAAGTATACGAAACAGAAGAGGACTTTGCTGACATTCACATTGCTTATGTAGATCCGGTCTATGAAGCCGTAAGAGACAAATTCACGCATCCTTTTGTTTATGATTTAGGCATCATTCATTCTCTCCGTCCTCTTTTCCTTTTCATTGAAACAGAGCTGTCCAAAGGAGAAACCATTGAAATCTACTCTTGTGTAGACGGCCTGGAAACGAAAGAAAAAGACGATCAATTAAATGTAGAAATTGACCTAAGCAAAAAACGATTTGGGAAACATATCGATTTTAAAGAGATCGGTGAACTGATTGATATGTTTGAATTAGAACACTTACAATATGTGCTGGTGAAGAAGTAGAGGAGAATTGAAATGGAACATCAATGAGGCGTTGAAAAGTTTAGGCCTCAATTATCTCTGTGTAGATCATCGTAAACTTTTTCAAAAATCTCTATTGGCATTGAATACTTCGTTGTTTTATCATTACGGTAATTAACCACTATATCAATGTGATGTAGCTTTTTTTCAAATTCAATAATTGAATTCTCCCATCTATCTCGAACGGATATGACACAATTACCGTTTTTCTTTTCATTTTTCTGATAAACATAGTCCATTTTATCTCTCCATTCTTATTATTTAGTATTAGATAGGTGAATTGACGTCACGTTGTAAATCAGTGATACCCAAGAAACATGAAGATAAAAAAGCTAAATGTGGTGAGTAAGTTTAAAAACGTATAAAGATAATTTCTACTATAAATACTTAATATAATACCAACTGGACCTAATAGATAATTCAATAACCATAATCCGCTTCCATATCCAAATATCAAATTAGGGCTCCATAGTAGAACACCTATTACAAAGCATAGCAGTGATAACCGTCTCATTATTTTTTTAGACATTAGAACTCCTTCGAATTTTAAAATTGTAGGGTGTTTATTCAGTTTCCAAATATCAAGAAAAACCTATATTTTAACAAAATGATACACTCAAATAATGACTTAGTCTCTACTCCTTAAGAAATTTAAGATGAAATTAAACTAATGATGTAAAAGCAGGTGACCCATGCCAAACAACCAAACACCCAACCAACTCATCAACGAAAAATCACCGTACCTCCTTCAGCACGCCCACAACCCAGTTCACTGGTACCCGTGGGGGCAAGAAGCCTTCGACAAAGCCAAGCGTGAAAATAAACCAGTGCTTGTCAGCATCGGCTACGCCACTTGTCACTGGTGTCCTGTTTGTTTAGCTACTCTGATATAAAAACAGAATAACGCAAAATCAAAAGATCAACTAGTAATGTTTGATTAGCTTGCAAATGCCTCGAGTGTTACAAAGATTCGAACCCCTCAATTTAATAATATATGATATGGATTTTATAAGATGCACAGAGAAAAAGAACAAACTTCTAACTAGATATGCTCTTTTTTTGTCATATTGTTGCCACCTATAAATGAAGCATATTTTTTGTCATTTAATATGCTTGAAACTGCATAAAATAACTAATAATTGGGGAGGATAATAATGATATCTGCAACAAAACACTTGAGGATGCGACTATTTTGATTTATAATTTCTGTAAAGACATCAAACAAAAAGTTTGTATATTAGGTGCTTTCCTAATGAATCTTGGAAAGTTCCAAAATTCTTGTTTCAAAATTGTAAGCTAATTAATAAATTAGTTGCAATTAGAATAGTATCTGTTGAATATGAAGAAAATGAACAGTTATCATCTTTTTATGAAAACAACGGGTTTAAAGTAATTCAAAAAAATGAAAATGGATTAGCCATGAGTTACATACGTGTTTAATTACAGCATATCTTAAAGGATATGCTTTTTTTATTCACTAATTTACATAAATGTGAATTATACAAATGTATTTGCGTTATCACAAATAGACGATAACCCCTTGTAAAGCTGGTATAGGAATAAGGATATTTCTTTGAGTTTCGAGCTTTCTCTTTGTATTCACGATGAAGAAGTTGGAGCGTCACGTTCTTTTTCATCAGCTCTTTATGGATATACTCCCAATTAACAGGGTAATAACCCCGCTCAAATGTCTGCCTTTCGGGGTATAGGAAGCCAAATAGCCAGAGATTATCCATCTCCGGCTTCAGCTCAATGATATTTTTATTTTCTGCTCGGTAAATCACATCTTTTACCGTCCGCCATGAATGACCGGTGGCGGCTGCGATGGTTCGTTGAGAGTCACCGTTGAAGTACATTTGTAGGATCTTTTGGTATTGAATCATTCGACTCCTCCTCGGAACACTAAATATCTTTTCTAAGTTAGTACCTGTAAAAAAATCCAAAAATGATAAACAGAGTGACAGGTAAGAGAGAAATGAATTTGTAGTTTTTGGCGAAGCTTTCTTAAAAAGAAATAACCTAATTATTCTTTACTTGCAAAAAAGGTGATGAGGGAAGAAGACGTATCTCTCTCATACCCAAGTTTATACTCAATCGAAGAATATCCTTCATGTTCCAGTAAAAGCTGAAACTCCTGGATTCCATACCAATAGAGAACAAAATTTGATATTTCTGTTTCTTGAATCTTACCAATTTTGAGCAAATCGTATCGGTGAATAAAGCTGGTTTTCTGTTGAAGCCAATCTATTCCTTGGGTTGTTGACGTAAATAGAATGCCAGTTTCATTGTCGATTGAAAATTGACCTGTTGAAACTTTGTCTGGTATGAATCCAGTTGGCAATTCCAAATCAATAATAATTTTACCGCCTACTTCAAGATGTTGGTAAAAAGAACGCAGAATATCCTTAACTTGATTCCGGGGTAATAGACAGAAACTCCCGGTAGGCATGATAATCGCCTCGTATTTTTCAGGTAGATGAAGGTCAGTAAGATCTCCTTGGTAGAGAGTTCCCTTCACTTTTGCGGCCTCCATGTTAGCTCTACATTGTTTTAACATATCTTCAGATACGTCAACACCTTCTACATCAAGTCCCTTTTGCAGAAAAGGAATCATCATTCTACCAGTGCCGACGCCTGCTTCTAAGATTTTACCTTTAGTACTTTTCAAATGTTCATAATAGTATTCCAAATCACCATCAATAGAGTATCCGGCTGGTTTGGTCAACTGGTATAGCATGGTGCTTAATTCACCATATTCTGTAAACATATTTTCAACTTCTTTCTATGATTTCTTAATCGGTATATAGATTTCCATAATAGAATTTTCGGAGGCATGACAGCGTTCATCATAATATTCATAAGCAAGGCGATCTTCATCCAATTCATATGAACTTTGATCAAACCACTCCGAAAAAATGTACCGCCAGGTTTCCTTAACAGCTATTGATAAAGGATCTTTGTCGTATGTTGTGGCGGTTGATAGATTGTTGATAGGTGGAGTAGTGAAGACAGCGTACGTTGCACTTGGTATTTCTGCAACGATCATATCTGAGGTTGCCAGACTAAAGTCATCGACAATAACCCCAAATAAATAGATTGCATTACCTTCATTCTGATAAGGAAGCCACAGCCCAACTTCACCATGTTTGGGTGGTTTTAATTGTTCATAAAGCTTTTCCTCTAAATTGGATTCGTTACTTGAATCCCAGTAAGCAGCTATTTGATGGCTATAATTATCTGCAATATTTGCGTGTAAGCCATAACCTGCTACCCTAAAGGGCTCTTTATCAACGAATTTCGGTGGATCTAGGACATCTCGTATATTTTTTACGAGAGTATTATCACTATCCGCCATTCTAATTTTATATGATGTCGGGGTATATCCAAATTCTTGCCTAAATGATTTTGAAAATCCGCTTGCCGATTCAAAGCCATACTGCAAGGCAACATCTAAGATTTTCTGGTTATCAGAAAGTTCAATTCTTGCTGTCGATAGGCGGTATTTTCTCACATACTCCATGACCGGAACCCCTTTTACCAGAGAAAAAATTCTACAAAAATGAAAGGTAGAGTATCCAACATGATTTGCTATTTTTTCAGCGATAAGCTGCTCGTTAATGTGGTCTTTAATATAAGTGATACTTTGATCAATAATTTGCTTGTACTGCATACTACCACCTCTGCCTCTATTATAAGGATTAGAAAATCATTTGGCTGTTCCTAGCTTGCTAATTTTTGGACACCAAAAAGACCAAGAGAAAATAAAAACCTGATTTGATCTCTATTAGGAACAAATCAGGAAATAGTCTTTATATGTAAAAAGATTGAGAAAAGCTGTTTTTGCTTTGCCAAAATATCGGTGTTGACTTGGATGGTTTTGAGTGCTGACATTTATGGTTTTCGGTGTTGACATCTTTGCTACTCGTGTTGACATCATTTGGAAATATCCATATGTACTTTCTTTAATTTCAACAAGTCAGTAAAAGGCAGACTAGCTTGATATAAAAAACTAGTTACTCACTGGGTAGCAACTAGTTTAATGTCAAACCTTCTTTAAAGTGATATGATTGGTGACCGACAATTCCCTACTTTTATACCGATCTTGTTATAGTGGGTCTTTATATTGACAATAGGTTGATTATTTGTAACCTCATTTATTAGGTCGTTTAATTTATTTAGATTAACCGGTTTATTCTCTAACAAGTTATTGAAAGCTTCTTTGACTTCTCGAGGATAAACATTCCCTACCATACTCGACAAACCGTTACATCCATTATTGATTAACTCTAGGAAGTTTACATCTCCTGCTGCAAACATAATAAAGTCTTTAGGAAGATTTGTTTGTTGATGACGATGAACGTCCCCTCCTTCTTTCAGTCCAATAATATTAGGATGCCGGCTAACCAAGTCTTTAAGTGCTTTCTCGCTCAAATCAAAGCCAGTTCGAGCAGGATTATTATAAAGTACAACCTCTTTAGACGTATGGCTAAGCAGTTCATCAACATAATAAATAGCTTGCTGTTGTGTTGGTTTTATATAAGGTGGAAAGCCAAGTAATATAACATCTATATTGGTTTTTTCGATTTTTTCAATAAGCTTTCTAGCATCACTTGTTCTTATAGATGACACACCAAACATCAGTTCAATATCCTCAAATTTTTGCTGATTGAAATGTTCAATGATTTGTATACGTTCATTAATGCTGAGTGAATGTTGTTCACCAGTAGTGCCGCATATAAGCAAGGAATCGATTCCGTTGTTTTGTAAATATTCAACAATAGGGTCAAAGCCTTCTAAAAATAAACTCTCATCTTCATAAAAAGGAGTAGGAATAGCAACGTTAAAATTTTTCATTATAAAGCAACCTCCAACTTATAAACTTATTGCATTTTTTTGTTTATATTTTCTTTCATTAAACTAGAGATTATTTGTTCGTGTGTATGTGGTATTAGACTGAGTTGGTTAACGACTAATTCTTGCCGTAATATCGAATGATTTTGACTTAGCTTCGCTTTCCCCTCTATTTTGTTGATTTTGATTTTAAAACCTTTTACCCCTTTGTTCATGCCCGCTAACAATTTAGAATCGACATCCCCTAATTTGTATGGACTGTCAGGGCTTTCGTATTTCAATACCAGATCACTCATTGAATTTATTGTTTCTTCCTCATCCAAAAGTTCAACTTTCCCGTAAACATGAGCAGATACGTAATTCCATGTAGGTACAGCCTGATTTGTCTCATACCACTTGGGCGAAATATAACAATGAGGCCCTTGAAAAACTGCTAAAACGAATTGGCTTTCAATATCTTCCCACTGAGGATTCGGTAGAGCAAAATGACCGTATAAGTAATTTTTATCGTTGCTCATCATCAAGGGCAAATGGGTTGCATATGGCATACCATCGTGCATTGAAAACAATGTTGCAAAACCATACTCTTTTATAACATCGCAAGCTTCGTCTTCACTAAGCTGAAATGAGGCAGGGATATACATAAAAACTCTCCTCTCTCAAAATGGATTGATAAAGCGCTTTTAGAGTATAATATGATACTAACTGACATTTAAAAAGGTACAATTCCAAATAAATATACATGTCAGGGGAGAAGACGATGAAAAACATTATTTTTGCTTTTAAAAGTAATACTCCTAAATACAAACAAATTTATGAACAATTCAAAATATTAATCGAGCAAGGAAATATCCAAGCAAATGAACAATTACCATCTATTCGTGAATTAGCAAATTCCCTGCAGGTAAGCCGCAATACAACGCTAATGGCGTATGATCTACTATTAGCGGAGGGGTACATTCGGGGCGAAAAAAGAAAAGGATATTTTGTCAATAAAGTAGAAACCCTTTTGTTCCAAAGAAAAAATAACTCTTTTCGGAGTAAGCAAACAGAAATGTCATTAGAACGGGTTCTGATTGATTTTCGTGCAGGTGCCGTAGATCAAAAGCTCTTCCCTCTGAAAACATGGAGAAAATTGTACAATCAAGTTTTGACATTAGAGAAAAGCTACCTATACGGTGAAGCATTCGGAGAAATACAGCTACGTGAACAAGTAGCTGCTTATCTGTTAGAATCCCGCGGGGTGAAAACTGATGCAAATTCCATTATCATTGGCAGCAGCACCCAACAAATGTTGGTTTATCTTGGTCATATTCTGAAAGATGAATTTTCCGGGATCATAGTTGAGGATCCTGGTTTTGACGGTGCTAGAGAAACATTTCAATTTCATGGGTTTTCTCTAGAAACATTACCTGTCTTTGAAAGTGGGGCTGATTTTTCGAAGTTACATTCAATGAAAGAAAAACTAATTTATGTGACACCTTCTCATCATAGCCCTTACGGAGTAAGCATGCCCATTCAGCAACGTCAAACACTTATCAATTGGATTAATAAAAAAGAGGGATATATTCTTGAAGATGATTATGATAGTGAATTCCGTTATACGCAGCAGCCATTTCCTGCCCTTGCCTCCATTCATTCAGAAAGAGTCATCTATTTAGGAAATTTCTCAAAATCCTTTCTTCCAGGCATTCGCCTAAGCTATATGGTTTTGCCCCAGCCTATATTACATCGATACAAAAACCGTTTTCTTCATTTCGAAAGCACTGCTTCTTTGCTTAACCAACTAACCATGGCCGAATTTATGAAAGAAGGTGAATGGGCCCGCCATATTAAACGCATGCGCACCACTTATAGAAGCAAAATGCAGCACTTTACTTCAAATTTAAAGAAGCAGTTCGGAGATCATTTAACGATTATTGGTGAGCAGTCTGGATTATATATATTAGTGAAAGTTCATCTGAACTATTCAGAAGAAAGATTAATCCAACGTGCTTTAAAATATGGAGTAAAAGTATATCCTACTAACATTTATTTCGTTAATAGAAATCCTAATAGACCAATCATAAAGTTAGGTTTCGCTCATCTCGACTTTGATGAAATAACACAGGGTGTAAAACTTTTGAAAAGGGCCTGGTTGTAATACACATATCTTCGTTTTCTCTAGTTAAAAATACTCCCATGCCAGCGAACCAGCAATAAACCCATAATGAAGAATAAGTTCCATCTTGAGTCTCCTTTTCATATTTTAATCACGATATTTATATTGGTTTTATAACGCTTTTTATTCATGATTTTAGGCGGTATTTGAAAAGGAGAGTTAAATAAAGAAAATGTGGTATGTTATCTTTAGTTAAATTCAGAAAGAAGGTGATCCCATGCCAAACAAAAGTAAACCCAATAGATTAATCAATGAAAAATCACCATACTTACTTCAACACGCCCACAACCCCGTAGACTGGTACCCTTGGGGAGAAGAAGCCTTCGAAAAAGCAAAACGTGAAAACAAGCCGGTTCTGGTCAGCATCGGCTATTCAACTTGTCACTGGTGCCATGTCTGCTAAAGTGACCTTAAAGTTTTACAAAAAAAAGCCCTTTTAAGGGCGGCAAAATAGTTAATTCTACAGGTTCTTTTTTCCTTTTAACTTTTAGTGTTTGCAAGATTCCCCAATCTTCAAATTAGATTTCTCACTCCGCTTAGAAGGCCCTTTATGCAAAGCCAATATCAGAGTGTTTCCTATAATACATACAGCACCAATCCACTGAAAATACCCAAATGGTTCCTTTAACCAAACAACAGTTGTGACAACTGCAGATAGAGGCTCTAAGCTTCCTAACAAGCTTGTTTCTTTAGGTGAGAGGCTTTGCAGACTTTTTATGAAGAACCAGAACGCAATCATTGTGCCAAACACTATTACAAATATAATATATACATACACCTCAGCAGTTAAACTTTTAAAATCCATTTGCCATGGCGGATGAATAAAACTTAATGCAAAACTGCCAATAATCATAGCCCAGCCTACAACAACAAGAGAATTAAATTTATTTAATAAGCCAACGGCATATAAAGTATAGAAAGCTGCCGCGAATCCTGATAAAACTCCCCATACGACCGCAGCTACCGGTACTGAAAGTTGAGAAAGTGAACCATTTGTTAGTAGAAAAAAGCACCCCGCCAGAGCAAGTGATACTGTTATGATATCTTGTTTGGTAAGAACCGTTCGTTTTCGCAAAAGCGAGTAGATAATAACGATTACTGGGGATAAATATTGTAATAACGTAGCAACCGCTGCATTCCCATGTTGAATGGATGCCATATATGTGTACTGCACAGCTAGCATTCCGAATAAGCCAAAAATAAGAAGCTGACAAGCTGTGGCTTTATTTTTCCAAATCTCGATAATCTGAATCCGATTCTTTCTGAACAATTGAAGCATCAAGAGTAAAATGCCAGCCGTAAGTAAGCGTATCGTTACAAGCCAATTGACATCAATTTGATCACCTTGAAAAAGTTTTTTGGCTACTGTACCCCCAATTCCCCAACATGTCGCCCCTGTTATAACATAGAACAATCCCATTCTTCTATTTGAATTATTCATGCAAGATCCCTCGCTAATAAATATAATAATAGTGTTATCATAAATTCAAAATCTCATAAAAAATACTTAAATCGAACAAAAAAATATAAATATATTGAGGTGGAAAGGGTGCAAGTAAAAAATTTTATGGTTGATCAAAACTTAAAGGAATTAACAGAACACCGAACGGTTGCATTACCAGTTGCATGTTACGAGACAAGGATCAATCAAAATATAAATGGCTATATACCGCTTCATTGGCATGACGAAATTCAATTTGTTTTGATACTAAAAGGGATAGCTGTCTTTCAAATAAATGAAGAAAAAATAGAGGTTCAAGAAGGTGATGGATTATTTATTAATAGTGGCTGCTTGCACATGGCAGAGGAAAAGGATCACTCGGGTTGTACTTACATTTGTTTAAATGTTTCACCCCATTTCGTTTTAGCTCAAGAGCTGTATTCAAGCTATGTTCAGCCCTATATTCTTTCAACTAATTTATCCCATTTATTTTTGGGTGGAAATCAACATTGGGCAAATAACATTCTACAAGCTGTAAAAAAAATAAATCAATTGGTTCAACAAAAGACATCGCTCTATGAAATTGACATTACCATGCAATTAACTTTAATATGGAAAAACTTAGTCATTAATGGTTTTCAATTAAAGTACGATCAATCTGAAATGATAAAAAGTCATCGAATGAAACAAATGTTAAACTGGATACATCTCCATTATGCTGAGAAAATGACATTAGAAGACATTGCAAAAGCTGGCCAATTAAGCCGTTCTGAGTGCTGCCGTTATTTTAAACGAATGCTGAATAAGACGCCGTTACGTTATGTACTGGATTATAGAATCCAAAAAAGCTTACTATTACTGCAACACCCGGAAACCACTGTGACAGAAGTGTCTTATCAAGTTGGATTTAACAGTACCAGTTATTTCATAAGTAAATTTCAACAAGCTATGAATATGACACCATTCTCATACAAAAAGATTCATATGAGGCATTAATTCTAAGGATGCTTCTACAATTTACAAATAAAGGGAGTCCCTGTTTATGGGACTCCCTTTATTTATAGGCTGTTAAACTAGCCATTGATGCCATTACACATATTTTTATTGAAGGGACTATACCACATAATGTGCTCTAAAACTTTTAAAGTTGAAATTTGTACTTTAGTAGTCCCTTTTGTTTCCCTTCTTCACATTTTCCCAATCCCGTTCTACATTTTTCCTGACTCTGTGAAGAAGTTTAAAAATGGTTTCCTTTTCCTCAGGTGAAAAATCAGACCAGGCCACTTTCATAGAATGTTCTTCTTCTTTTTTTAAAAAAGGATAAACTTTTTTCCCTTTCTCAGTCGTGAACAGCTTTTTTATTTTTTTATTCTGTCTGTCCGGCTGTTTTTCAATCAATCCTTATATTTCCAATTTCTTAATTGCCCGTGCAGCCGTTGTTCGGTCAACTTTTATCATTTCAGCCAATTTATCTTGAATAACACCGGGGTTTTCGTATATACGTACAAGATAGAGATACTGCCCTCTCGTTAAGTCCAAATCTTTAAATTCAATATTGCTTATGGAATCTAAACCTCTGGATATCATGCCGATCTCTCGTAAAATGTCGTTCATACCCAAAACTCCTCACATATTTTTTGTTGTAATTACATCTATTTTCGTTGCAATTACAACAAAAATAATTTAACCTTACTTTTATAAGACCACACGCATGCTGTACAGTCCAGACTAATATCAGAAAAGGATTGATAAATAATGAATATAAAAAGAATAACAACTGAAAATGATTTACATGTTGCTCAAGATATTAGAAAATCGGTATTCATTGAAGAACAGCAAGTACCTGAATCCGATGAGTTCGATCAATTCGATACACTCAATGAACAATGCCAGCATGTCTTGGTATATCATGAGAATCAGCCTGTCGGCACAGGCCGTGTGCGCATCGTTGATCATACAGGTAAACTGGAAAGAATTTGTATCCTAAAACCTTATCGTAAGTACGGTTTGGGCAAAATCATCATTGGAGAGCTGGAAAAAATCATGCAAGAAAAAGGCATTACTAAGATTAAGCTGCATGGGCAAACACATGCAGAAGGCTTTTATAAAAAACTGGGCTATCAAACTGCTTCAGATGAATTTATGGAAGACGGAATTCCACACGTCTTGATGACAAAAGAAATATCTTGAAATACAAATCATGTCTAATAAAAAGAAGTATGTTTATTACGGACTAGGTATACTCGTATTAAGTTTAGGCATTTCTTTAACAATACAATCAGGACTAGGTACTTCCCCATTCGATGCCCTTTTGGTTGGCCTTTCCAAAGAATTCGGTCTTACCGTAGGAAGCTGGGAGGTCCTTATTTCTGTCATCACCTTAATCTGTAACTCTATATTAACAAGAAAAAAACCTGTTTTTTTAGGTTTGATAACAGCATTCGTGACTGGAATAGGCATTGATCTGTGGTTGTTCCTCATAAAACATGTCATCTACACAAGCATGTGGTTTAGCAAACTGACGTGTTTCGGAGTTGGTTTGGTATTCATTGGTCTTGGAACAGCCATCTATCTTCAAACAAAATTTGCATCAACTCCTATCGACCATTTAACACTCATTATTCGAGATATTTCAAAAAGAACCATCCTATTTTCAAGAACAGTATTGTATGCTTTTTTCTTATTGTTGGCTTATATATGTAAAGGCCCTGTCGGTATCGGAACCATTTTAACTGTGTGTTTAGGAGGCATGATCCTTCACTTTTTTATGCCTATTGTTGAACGTCGCCTTTTATCCAATTGAGGTCTGGAATCACCTTATAAAAAGAAAAGAAGAGGCTAACCCTAAAAGACCTCTTCTTTTTTGATATTTGGTATATTAGATATTGGAAAGACCATACTGATAAGAAACTGTATCGAAAGAAGGTGATCCCATGCCCACTAACAATAAGCCCAATAGATTAATCGCTGAGAAGTCTCTATATTTACTTCAACATGCTCACAACCCCGTTAATTGGTTCCCTTGGGGAGAAGAAGCATTTGAAAAAGCGAAACGCGAAAACAAACCTGTTCTCGTATCTATTGGGTATAGCTAGCTCGGGTAGCTACACGCACATGTCATTGGTGCCACGTCATGGCACACGAAAGCTTCGAAGATCAGCAAGTCGCTGACATCTTAAATGAGCATTTCATTTCGATTAAAGTCGATCGTGAGGAGCGTCCAGACATCGATTCTATGTATATGTCTGTTTGTCAGATGATGACGGGGCAAGGCGGCTGGCCGTTGAATGTATTTGTCACGCCTGATCAAAAGCCTTTTTATGCGGGGACTTATTTTCCAAAGAGAAGTGCTTACGGACGTCCTGGTTTCATTGAAGCACTGACGCAACTGCTGGATGCGTACCACAACGACCGCGATCATATCGAATCGTTGGCAGAGAAGGCGACAAATAATTTGCGGATCAAAGCAGCAGGACAGACAGAAAATACCTTGTCTCAAGAGGCGATCCACAAAGCCTATTACCAGCTCATGAGCAGCTTTGATACGCTGCACGGCGGGTTCGGCTCCGCACCGAAATTTCCTGCACCTCATATGCTTTCATTCTTGATGCGCTATTACGAATGGACTGGGCAGGAAAATGCGCTATATGCAGTCACGAAAACATTAGATGGAATCGCAAATGGCGGTATATACGACCATGTCGGTTCAGGTTTTTCTCGTTATTCAACAGACGAAAAATGGCTTGTGCCTCATTTTGAAAAGATGCTGTATGATAACGCCTTGCTGATGGAGGCTTACACAGAAGCGTATCAGCTCACTCAACAACCTACATATGAAAAGCTTGTCCACCGCCTGATTCACTTTATCAAGCGAGATATGATGAATCCGGATGGCTCCTTTTATTCAGCGATCGATGCGGATTCTGAGGGGAAAGAAGGGCAATATTACGTCTGGTCAAAAGATGAGATCATGACTCATTTAGGCGAGGATCTCGGCGCATTATTCTGCGCTGTCTATCACATCACAGATGAGGGGAACTTTGAAGGGGCGAACATCCCTCATACCATTTCCACCTCTTTTGATGACATCAAAGCCTCTTTTTCAATTGATGACCATACGCTTCAGTCTAAGCTGCATGAAGCCCGGCACATTTTACAATCTGTCAGACATCAGCGACCTGCACCGCTTATCGATGACAAGGTGCTCACATCCTGGAATGCGCTCATGATCTCATCTCTCGCCAAAGCTGGAAGAGTATTTGATGCAGAGGAAGCGATCGATAGGGCGAAACAGGCGATATCTTTTCTAGAAACACACCTCGTCCAACATGAGCGGCTCATGGTCCGATATAGAGAAGGAGACGTAAAGCATCTTGGCTTTATCGAGGATTATTCGCATATGCTAAAAGCGTATATGTCTTTATACGAAGCGACCTTTGAATTAGAATGGTTGGAAAAAGCGACAGCCATTGCCGAGAACATGTTTGAGCTGTTTTGGGACAAGGAAAAAGGGGGCTTTTTCTTCTCAGGATCAGATGCGGAAGCGCTCATCGTTCGAGAAAAAGAAGTGTACGACGGCGCCATGCCTTCTGGTAACAGCACCGCACTCAAGCACCTTCTCACGCTAAGCAGACTGACCGGACGTCAGGATTGGCTGGACACATTAGAGCAGATGTTCCAAGCCTTTTATGTCGATGTCTCTTCCTATCCAAGCGGGCACACAGCTTTTCTGCAAGGGCTCCTCGCTCAATATGCATCGAAAAGAGAAATCATCATTCTCGGAAAAAACGGAGACCCTCAAAAAGAACAGCTTTTACAGGCGCTTCAAAAACGCTTCATGCCATTTGATATCATATTGACTGCCGAAACAGGGCAGGAATTAGCGCAGCTCGCGCCCTTTACAAAAGATTACAAAACAATCGATGGCAGAACCACTGTGTATATTTGTGAAAACTACAGTTGCCGCCAGCCCATTACCAATATCGACGAGGCGATGGAACAATTATTCCACGATTGAGTTTGTCATAAGATGACTATGAGAAGACAAAATGAGGACAAACAGATAAAAAACATGTCAATCCGCTAACAAATTGTCTGTACGGTTTTATTTTTCCTAAAAAACGGTTAGAATGCGCACTAGATGTTCTCATACCGAAGGGAGAGAAAATGATGAAAAAGGTATCATACACACTCATCGCTTGTCTGTTATCTGTTGGGCTTGCAGCCTGCTCGTCAAACGATACCAAACAAGATAAGCAAAACGATTCAGCCAAAAGCAAGGAAACAACACAGGCTGACCAAAAAGAACAGCAAAAGCAAATGGAAGAGATGCAAAAGAAATTAGACGCACAAAAAATCGATGATCAAAAGGTCGTGGCGACCGTCAACCAAGACAAAATCACAGGTAATGAATATAATAGTGCTTTATCGACCATTCAAGGCCAGCTTCAACAATCAGGGCAAGACCCAACATCTAAAGAAGGCGCAAAAGCAGTCAAGAAACAAACCATTGATGCGCTCGTAGGTCAAGAGCTCATCCTGCAAGATGCTGAGAAGAAGGGCATCAAAGCCTCTGACAAGCAGGTAGATAAACAGCTAAAAGAAGAAAAGAAACAATTCAAAGACAACGCTCAATTTGAAGAAGCTCTTAAGAAAAGCGGACTCACAATGGATCAGCTGAAAAGTGACATTGCCGACAGCATCAAATACAGCCAGTATGTCGACAAAGAAATCAAATCAGCGTCCGTCTCTGAAAAGGATGTCAAAGCGTACTATGATCAATACGCAGATGAAATGAAAAAACAAAAGCAAAAAGCACCTGAATACAAAGAGGTTAAATCACAAATTAAAAAACAGCTAGAATCTCAAGAAAAGCAGAAAGAAGTACAAAAAGAAATTGAAAAACTAAAGAAATCTGCGAAAATTAATGTATCTCTGTAACAGCTAAGAAAAATCCGCCATTGTGCGGATTTTTTTTCGTTACTTGATGAACTGTTTTTCCAAAATTATGACAAAAGCCTCATCATAAACGTCTCTTCCATCCGATATGATGGGAGTACAAAAGAAAGCGCTATCAATTCTTTTGTCTCTTAAAAAGTACAAGATCAAACGCCGATCTCGTACTTTTGCTTCAGTCAATCGGATAACGACAAGAGGAGGATCTTTATGTTCAAATGGTTTAAACCCGCTCCGCATATCGACAGGCTCGATGATGCCAAAACAGATGAGACCTATAAGCGGCTGCGGCTGCAAGTCTTTTTAGGCATCTTTATCGGGTATGCGGGCTACTATTTGCTGCGCAAAAATTTCGCTTTTGCCATTCCTTATCTACAGGAAGAAGGGTTCACGAAAAGTGAATTAGGCTTTGTACTCGCAGCTGTCTCTATCGCTTATGGCTTTAGTAAATTCATCATGGGGATGATCTCAGACCGCTGTAACCCAAGATACTTTTTAGCCACCGGACTCTTTCTATCAGCCCTTATCAATATCCTATTTGTCTCATTTCCATGGGTGACGTCAAGTGTATGGATCATGTTCTTATTCATGTTTTTAAACGGCTGGTTCCAAGGCATGGGGTGGCCGCCATGCGGACGCACGATGGCGCATTGGTTTTCGGTTAGTGAACGTGGAACGAAAATGTCCATTTGGAACGTTGCTCACAATATCGGCGGGGGAATTCTTGCACCGCTCATCACCTTAGGGATCGTGCTGTTTGCGACATGGAAAAGTATCTTTTTCTTCCCTGCCATCATTGCCATTATCGTCTCCATCGTGATCATTCTACTCGTCCGGGATACCCCGCAATCCGCTGGCCTTCCGCCAATCGAGGAATATCGCAATGACTATCCGGCACAGCAGTATGAAGATCAAGAAAAAGAATTAACAGTGAAAGAGATTTTATTTAAGTATGTACTCAACAATAAATTCCTTTGGTATATCGCCATTGCCAACGTCTTTGTATACTTCGTCCGTTACGGTGTCGTGGACTGGGCGCCGACCTACTTAACAGAAGCAAAAGGCTTTTCACCAGAACATTCACGCTGGTCATATTTTCTTTATGAATATGCAGGCATTCCCGGCACATTATTGTGCGGCTGGATTAGCGACCGATTCTTTAGAAGCCGCCGTGCACCAGCGGGCGTCCTCTTTATGGCTGGGGTATTAATTGCGGTTCTCGTTTACTGGCTAAATCCTGCTGGCAATCCAATGGTCGATAACATTGCCCTCATCAGCATCGGCTTTTTAATTTACGGACCTGTCATGCTCATTGGACTTCAAGCCATTGATCTCGCTCCCAAAAAAGCCGCTGGCACTGCTGCCGGCCTGACAGGGTTCTTCGGCTATATTGGCGGCTCTGCTTTTGCCAATGCAATGATGGGCGTCGTAGTGGATCATTACGACTGGACAGGAGGCTTCATTTTACTGGTTGGTTCTTGTGTGCTTGCGATTGTCTTCCTAGCGATGACATGGAATACTGGGAAGCGTGTAGAGCAAGCTTAATGAAAATCACATAAAAGATTCATATCCACCCAACATGCCCTTTACATCTATTTCTTATGATGAAGGCAGTTACCGTAAAAGGAGGATAAAATATGAAGAAAAGTAGATTACTTGCTTTCGTGTTGCTCTCTTTTGCTTTACTGTCTTTTGCGTGGGTGCCGACCACCATATCGGCACATGAACATCTTTTATCTCCAGATCGTATTTTAACCGTTGCACACCGCGGAGCATCAGGGTATGCACCAGAGCATACCCTGGCTTCCTACAAACTCGCCACAAAGATGAATGTGGATTACCTCGAACTCGACCTTCAAATGACAAAGGATGGACACCTCATCGTCATGCACGATGAAACCGTTGACCGGACCACAAACGGAACAGGCTGGGTCAAAGACCTCACACTTGCCGAAATCAAACAGCTTGATGCCGGTACTTGGTTTAACGAAGCCAATCCCGACAGACAAAATGCCAACTATATCGGACAGCGAGTCCTCACATTAGATGAAGTGCTGCGCTATTTTGGCAAACGAGAGAATTATTATATTGAAACAAAAAAACCAGACATCTATCCGCAAATGGAAGAAAAGCTATTGGCTACCCTTAAAAAACATCATCTTCTCGGGAAACACACAAGAAAAGGGCAGGTCATTATCCAATCCTTTAGCCAAGACAGCCTGCTAAAACTACAGAAATTAGATCCACGCCTTCCCAAAGTACAGCTTTTAGACAGAACCCAAATGACGTCCATCACAGATGATCAGCTCGATTTCATCAAATCTTATGCAGTGGGTGTCGGACCGAATTTTAGAGCATTGACACTTGAAAACGTACAGCAGGTCAGAAGCCACGGACTCCTCCTCCACCCATATACGGTCAACAACGAAGCAGACATGACCCGTCTACTTCAATACGGCGTCACCGGTCTTTTCACCAACTTTCCAGATGTTTTTCAGCGTGTGAAAGCTTCACTTTAAACAAAAAAGCCTTGCGGTCCATCCCGCAAGGCCTTTGATTATTTTACCGTTTGATCAGAAGAAGCTGTTTCGATCGGTTTCCGTTTCCCGATCCCAAAGACATAGAAGCTAAGCGCTACTAGAATCAAGAACCCAATGGCCACGATTAGAGAAATACGCGTATCCTGATTAATGAGCATAAATACAAGCACCATCAGTAAGAAACCGATTGTCAAATAATTAGAAAATGGCGCTAGCGGCATCTTGAATGGATGTTGATCAAGCGCAGATCCCTTCGCCTTTCTAAAGCCGATATGACTAATCAAAATCACAAACCAAGGCACCATACCAGGAAGTACACTCGCACTATACACATAGACGAAAATGTTTGGTGGCGCAACATAATTGAGGACAACTCCTATCGCTAAGCCAATCAGCACAGCGAATGTCCCAAAATACGGTACACCATTCTTCGAAATCTTGGTGAAGAAAGCAGGCGCCTGCCCATTCACACCTAATGTATAAAGCATACGACCCGCACTGAAAATCCCACTATTACAGCCAGACATCGCTGCTGTAATCACAACAAAGTTAATAATACCAGCCGCTGCTGTAATCCCAATTTTCGCAAACGTCGCCACAAATGGACTGCCAAGGGTATTCAGCTGATCCCAAGGATACACTGTCACAATGACAAAGATCGCACCGATATAGAAAATCAAAATACGCCAGATGATACTTTTGATAGCATTGGTCAGTGTCTTTTCTGGATTTTGCGCTTCACCTGCTGTAATTCCAATCAATTCTACACCTTGATAAGCAGCAATGACGAGCGACAACGCAAACAAGAATCCGGTAAATCCACCTGTAAAGAACCCGCCGTGCGCCCACAGATTAGACAAGCCAATAGGTGTCCCGCCATTTCCAAATCCAAAGAAAATAATGCCTAGACCTGCAATGATCATTAAAATAATCGTCACAATCTTGATCATTGCAAACCAAAATTCGAACTCACCGAACGATTTAACCGAAATCAAGTTGGCCGCTCCCAAAATAATCATCGCAATTAATCCTGGAATCCACGCTGGCAGCTCTGGGAACCAATATTTCATATAAGCGCCTACGGCAATAATTTCCGACATCCCGACAATGACCCACTGGAACCAGTTACTCCAAGCTGTCATATACCCCGCAAGCGGATGAATATATTGATGACCGAATGTAGCAAATGAACCTGTACTCGGTTCAACGTATAACATTTCTCCCATCGCACGCATAATAAAAAAGATAAAGATACCACATACTGCGTACGCGAGAAGAACCGATGGACCTGTCCATTGAATGGCCTTGGCTGACCCCATAAATAAGCCAACACCAATCGTGCCGCCGAGTGCGATCATTTGAATATGGCGGGCACTTAACCCTCTCTTTAATTCCTTTTGAGCCACTTTTCTTCCCCCTCATCAACAAACAACATAAAAAATAAAAATCAGAATGTTCATTCTGATTGAGAAACATCAATCTTTCGATGTATATTATCATAATAAATCTACCCTTAAAAAACAATTGTTTTTTTGAGGGAAACACTATTATCAAAATATTCCGACGATAAAAGAGATTCAAATTGTTTTATATTGATATATTGAATCAACGAGTGAAAGTCACTTCAATGCTTATGACTTATTAGAAACTGACCGCCTCTTATATCAACCTCAAAGGATCGCAATCCATTTTTATGCACCATTTTCTCCTTCTCTCGATGACAAGAAAAGTCATTCCGGAAAGCGCCGGATCTTTTCTTTACATAACAAGTAAACCCATCATTTTCCGGTATCTCCACTTTGACATATGCTCCAGTTGAAGTAGACTTAAGTGAATTTAGCATGTTTGTAGAATGAATCTGTATCCTTCTACCTGTTACATGCAGATCAACGTTCAAAAAAGCACCCGTCAACTCAACTTTTGACGATGTGGCGTGCAGTAATAATCTCTGCGCGACCAGCTGCCGACTAGAAATAAGTCCACCTACTGTCTCTAAATGGAGATGTTTGATTTCACCTGATAGCATCGTCTTTCCAGAAGTTAAATGACAAGAGACATTTTCCACCTTCAGCCTCTCTGCCTGAAGATTTGTTCCTTTACAACGAAGAGATATGGACTGTAATTGTTGTTTAGGAAGATAAATAGCTACATCGGTTTTATAAAGGTGAAGCCCTAAGCTGAGTATTTTTTTTCGTCTATCTTGAATGACCAGCCGTCCATCTCTTACCTGATGATGCAGCAAATAACGTTGGGGAAAAGCTTGATTGGTCGTTTGACGAATGAATAGATAAGGATGATCATGATGATGAATACGCACCTCTCCCAATAGCCAATCCAGCGATAATTCTACGACCGATTCTTCAATTCGAACCGTATGCTCCACAATGTCTCCCTCCTTTTTTCAACGCGGCTCATCTCTCTTGAAGCCGGATGATACTGCCCCATAATTCCAAGATCACAATGAGAACGGCTGCGATCATGACTCCTGACAGAATGAAATTCATTTGATCATTTCCATAAAAAGCAATTAATAGGTTTCCTAAAACAGCACATAGAACAATCGCAGTCAGAATGGTCATGGAGGTAGATTTCTTCATTAACCCCACTCTCATCGCAATCATGCCAATACCGTTGATACAACAAGTAAACACCAGGTACGTTTTGATCACAGTGAACATCACATCAGCTGTCAGCGCATCCTGAACAAGGGGGAAGAACGTTTCAGTGACACTAAACACAACAAATGAGGGAATGATGCTACACAGCATTGCAAACGTAGAAAAGCACAGCATCCAGACCATTCTCGAAAGGAGTGATGCTTTCAGACTTGATGAATGAGGTTCATGCTCTTTCAATGCAGTCACCATCACTCGACAATACATCAAGGCTGTGACGATCGAAAAAAAGATCATCCATACTATACTGGTCAACAAATAGATATTCGGATATTGCTGAAAACCTATTTCCTGTTCAACCTGTGCAACAAACGCGACAAAATAAATAAACACCAGCAGTACAATGCTTGCAATCATACTAGATTGAATATAATGTTTCATATGGCTTTTTCTTAGCTCAAGTTTTATGAAGTGAAGCATAAGGCATCCTCCTATGAAATGAATTTTTCTTTTTGTCTTTTATCTGACCATTTAGGTTCCAGGCTGATCATATCCACCAATTCCAGCATAATGCGCTGTGACCTTTTGAATAAATAGATCACTCACTACATCCACTCCAAGCCCTTTCATCATCTGTTGTAAAAACAGCAAACGCTGACTAGTTTCCTGCTCATCACGGGCAAATAGTGTTGGATTCAGCCATATATTCACGAGAAGCATAAACACTTCTGCCACTTCACCAGGAAAAGCAGTCTTCATCGAACCATCATCAATTCCTTCTAGAATGAGCCTTTTAATTTTAAGCGCATCCTGATTTACTCCTGCCTTCATCCCTTCCACCACAAACTGCGGGTTTTTGATCTGATCAACTAAGATTCCATCAATTGAGTGAGACTGTGGATCTGCCACAAGCTTCTCTAAAATAAGCTGCAGCTTCTCTTTTGCATGAACTGCCTCTGTATGCTCAATCAGATCTTCAAGCTTCTCTGTCGCATGACGAAATTGCCGATCCATCACGGCACGTAATATTTCTTCCTTCGATTTGAAATGATGATAAATAGCACCCTTAGACATGTTCAATTCATGGATGATATCCTGCAAACTCGTCTTTTCAAATCCTTTTTCCTGAAACAGCTTCGTCGACACATCTAAAATTTGTTTGATTGTCTTTTCTGGATACTTATTTCTGGCCAAATGAAACGCCTCCTCTTACATACCGACCGTTGGTATGTATTTTAATCTACTTCATGATAAACTGTCAATATAGGTTCTTTATATAAAATAAATAAAAAAGACCGCTCACACGGTCTCCTCAAGCTCAAACTGTAAATTCACTGGAACATCTGGCAATGCAGAATCCTCCACCATATTGGTTGTAGGTGTCTTCTCATTCACTTCCTCAAATCGAAACCCATCTGCCCATACCGTTCCCTTGCCGCTGAGCAAGACACCAAAATGAATGGATTCACTGTGAGAAGGGATATCTAAAACAATCGCATATTGAAATGAAAATGAGAATATCCCACTATTTCAGGCACCTGCCTTAATACAGCTCATCCATCAAATACGACTCAAAATAGAAAATCGCCTCTTGCGTGACAGACTATACATCATCTCGCTCACCTCTACTTGGTCATAATTGCGGTCATGATCTACTTTGAATAGATTCAGCTATTTTTCCTAGAACACTTTCCTCTGATAAATAGCAGTAGAAAGCCCCCAAGACAGCAGGTAGATAAGCATAATCAGCACAGCTGACCCAGTATATAAAATAGGTATCGATAATTTCATGATAAAATCTGTGATCCCACTGAATTGCTCCGCTAAATAGGCAACAAATGGCGGTCCTATACCAGATAAAAGGATAAAGCCAATAATCACTGCCGTTGTGATATAGCCAGGCTTCAAGATATAAAACAATGGAAACGTACACGCCGCAAACAATAAAAACAGCCCGCTGCCAATCGCAATATCCGTCAGCGAAAACAGCTTCCCAAAAACAAATAAAGCAGCACTTGTCAGCCCGATTGCGATAATCATATAGAAAACGGCACCAAGATAACGTGATGCGATAATTTCTTTACGTGTATAAGGCAAAGAGTTTAATAGAATATTCGTTTCTGCCTTCTCATCGTACGCATATGTGTTAAAAGGTATGAAGAAACTAGCGACTAGAAAAATCAATGCCGGATGCGCATCCATGAGAATAAAAAATAAGATAAACGGAAGAAAAATAATCAGCTGCTTTTTCTGCAAAATCACATCACGCTTCATTAAATGAAACATGCGCCACCCCGCCTTTCAAATAAAACATGATATCCTCAAGTGACGCCGGTTCGATCACAACAGCGTCTCCAAAAATATGATTCACTTCACCGATCCGATCTGTTAATGCTTCAAACCCTGCTGCTGTACGCTGAATATGGACAAAAGCCTTTTCTGTGTCTCGATCCAACAAATCCAGGCTTCCCTTCACCAGCGCATAATTCTCCGCTACATCATGAACCGACTGTTGAAAGACCAATTGTCCATTTTGTATAAACGCAATATAATCCGCAATCCGGTCTAAATCTGTTGTCATATGTGTTGAGAAAAATATGGTCCGGTTCTCATCAATCATTAACTCTTGTAACGTTCCTAACAGCTCTCTTCTAAAAACTGGGTCTAAACCGGCTGTTGGCTCATCCATGATAATCAACTCTGCATGATGTGATAGCGCAATCGCAAGTGACGCCTTCATCTGCATCCCTTTTGAGAATGTTTTGATTGCTTTATGCAGGGGCAGGCCAAACTGTTCAATATATTGATGGAAAAGACGGTCATCCCAGCGTTTATAAGCAGGTGCCACAATCCGTTTAATGTCTTTTAAATTCAAACCTGGGAAAAAAACATTGGCATCGTAAACAAAGCCGATTCGTTCCTTAATCTCTTTTTCATGGGTGTGATAATCTAATCCGAAAATCTTGACCTCACCTGAATCTGGTTTTAACAAATTCATGATCATTTTAATGGTGGTCGACTTACCAGCTCCATTTTCTCCAATAAACCCTGTAACAAAGCCTTTCTTGACCTGCAAATCGAGACTCTTAACTGAAAAGTCCTTGAATCGTTTTGATACTCCTTTGAATTCAATCACATGCTCCACTCTTCTCACTCCTCATACAAGAACTTTAATAACTGCTGCAATTCATCAAAAGATAAGCCTAATTCCTTGCCGTTTGTGACAACCGCTCCAAGCTGATCTTCAATCACCTTCAATTTTTTCTCTCTCATGACCTCTAGGTTTTGTTCCGCAACAAATGATCCCTTGCCTACAATCGAATAAATAAATCCTGCCTTCTCTAACTCTTCATATGCTCGCTTTGTTGTGATGACGCTAATTTGCAAATCCTTCGCCAGCTTTCGAATAGACGGCAGTGCCGAGCCTTCCGCCAGCTCCCCCGTTAAAATCATCGATTTGATTTGATTCGTAATTTGCTCATAAATGGGCTCCTTAGAGTGGTTTGAAATCGTAATCTGCATATAAAAACCTCTTTTTTCTGTACTGGTGTTTGGAACAAAATAATGTATATACACTATATATACATTATATACACTTTGGAAGAATAATCAACCACTTTTTGATTGCAACTCAATTAAAAAAACCGCACAGCTCTTCAGCTATGCGGCCTTCCCCAACAAAATTTATCTCCAATACACCCATTTTCCCATCATCCACTCCACCGGACCTCTTCTCCATTTTTTCAAATAGAGATGGCTGATGAACAGCTGCGCTGTATACAGTCCGACAGCGAGCAGCAGTCCCAACATTGACCCCAATTGTCCAAATAGACCAAGTCCATAAGAATAGAAAATCGTTGTACAAATGATCGACTGCGCCAAATAGTTTGATAGAGACAAACGGCCAAGTCCTGCAAGCAGACGTTTGAGGCCTTGGGCTGCCTTCGAATAGTAGAAAACAATAAAGGCTTGAATATACCCGATCGTCAGAACATAGGCACCTAACGTCATCACCATTTCACTCCAAGGGGCATCAATGAACGTCGCACATTTTAAGGCGAGCCCGATGATAATCATCCCAACCCAGCCTTTACGATAAGCCATGCCTCGATCTTCTTCTGTCAAATGACCTTTTTTCCCAATGGCCATGCCAAGCAGTGCAAATGGCCCCACCATGATCGTACCGAATAGAAAACCTAGGATTGGCATCAGCGTAATGGTCACGATCGCCATAATAATGGTCACAATCATCATATCGTCTTCAATCGTAATCCGGCTCAACATAATATCACCGTATGCACCCTTCGCATACACATCAGTTAACAAATCATCATTTCCATAAACAAAGGTCATCAGATATGGCAAAACCACCAATGACAAGGCACCTAACACACCTGACCAAATCAGCATCGTTTTGATCCGGCTGCTTAAAAACATCAGCAAGAAAAACATACATGCACCGTAATACATGAGAATGTCACCATTCCAAATAAATATGTAATGCAGCATCCCAAGCACAATAAGACCAAAGCCGCGGCGAACGACAATAGCATTCGTATTCAGCCCCTTGGCCTTAGTGGATTCAATCAGCTTGATAAAAGAATACCCAAACAAAAAGGAGAAAATCGGATAAAACGACCCCTGGAACAAAATTTCCGTCACATATACCCCGAATTCCTGTCCCCATATGCTCGAATCAAACATTTTCTCAAAATCATAATCATATTGAAAATTAAGCATATTCACTATCAAAATACCTAATAAACTAAAACCACGTAAACTATCAATAAATTCAACCCTAGATCCCTTCAACACGACAGCTCCTTCGGAAAATATAAATACAACCATACAATATAATAACCCATATATGTAAAAAAAGGTTATAAAATCCCCAAAAGTTATAAACTATCTAAAATTGTACTTAACAAGAAGACAAGTAAGATTAGTGAAATAATCATACTCTTAAAAGTAAAATTTAATTTATACATCATTTAACTAATATAATTATCTTTATATATACTTTATTCGCCCTACTACAAAACAAAGACTTATTTACTATACGAAAATGAAACCCAATAAAAAACCCGAAAAATATAGTTCATAATCTTCAATTTAATGTAAAATATGAAAAAATTGTTGTATTTAGGATTATTTTGATTTAATATTTAATACATAAATTAACAGGGGGTGAAAAAAATGGTAGCTTTCTTGAGGCTTGTTGCTCAACTTGGTACTAAAGCCGCTAAATGGGCTTGGGACAACAAATCAACTGTTATCAACTGGATCAAAAATGGTGCAACGTTCCAATGGATCAGTGATAAAATTGACAGCATCATCAACGGCTAATTCTGAGATATCTTTTAAAGTAGTTTGGTGGAGGTGAAATAATGGTAGGTTTCTTACGACTTGTGGCTAAACTTACAGGTGAAAAAGCTTTTTGGGCTTGGGCTAATAAAGAAAAGGTTATTGAATGGATGCAACATGGCTTTTCTTTCAAATGGATTGAAAGACAAATTATCAAAGCTTTAGCAGGCAAATAAAATTGAGCAATTAAACGAATTTGGGAGGTGGAAAGAATATGGTAGCTTTCTTACGACTTGTTGCTCAACTTGGCACTAAAGCAGCTAAATGGGCTTGGGACAACAAATCAACTGTTATCAACTGGATCAAGAACGGTGCAACGTTCCAATGGATCAGTGATAAAATTGACAGCATCATCAACGGCTAATTCTGAGATTATCTTTCAAAGTAGTTTGGTGGAGGTGAAAAGAATGACAACTTTCTTACAACTTGTTTCTAAACTTACAGCTAAACAGGCGATTTGGGCTTGGGCTAACAAAAAAAAGGTACTTGAATGGATAGGACAAGGCTTTTCTTTTAAATGGATTTCAAACCAAATTATCCGAGCTTTAGCAGGCTAAACGAATTCAGGAGGTGAAATAAATAATGGTAGCTTTCTTAAGACTTGTTGCTCAACTTGGTACTAAAGCAGCTAAATGGGCTTGGGCTAACAAATCAACTGTTATCAACTGGATCAAGAACGGTGCAACGTTCCAATGGATCAGCGATAAAATTGACAGCATCATCAATGGCTAGTTGTTCGTTAGCCCAATAGGGATAGTGTAAACACTCTATCCCTATTGTTTTATTATAGCCAAAAATCAAACATTTAAAACCTAAAAATCATAATTTTTGTGATTATTTTTTTATAGTGATGTCTTGTGTTTTCATCTTTTCAATTTCTTTGACTCTTTTTTTGTGGAGCATTCTACGACCGCGGTTCCACTCTTCAATTAAAAGAGCTAATCCAACTAGCGCGATAATAAGAAAACCTATGTTATTACTTACTTTATTTTCGAAATAAAACCATGACATTCCAGCGATAAAGACGATCGGGATTAAAGCTCCCCAAATAAGGTTGTTTCTTGTTGAAAGGAAATACTGAACTGCAAAAACGACAACTACTAAAATAAAATACATTAATTCATTCATTTAATCTCCATCCCTTTCTGCTTTATATTTTTCAATAATGTTTTTGGCAACTTCTAAACTAATTTTTTCCTCAATCGCGAGTTTCTTTACATATTTAACTAGAGTTTCTTGCTCTAGAGTTTCATTTAATCTAATCAATTGAATGATTCTGTCTAATCGGGTTCTAACTGTTGGATAAGAAACATCATAATCTTTTGCTATTTGTTTTAATGAACCTGAACTAAGTATAAATTTTCTTATAAATTCTCTGTCCTCAGAATCTACAGATAAAATCCATGTTGGAATATCTTGCTCCATATATCAGCCACCCCGCTTTTTTATTATTATAACACAGAAAGAATAAATGTAACCAAAAAATGAATAAAAAAATGAATAATGTTTATTTTTTCTAAACTTTTTTAAAATTTATGTGGAAAAACCTATCCAAAATATGTTATTGTAAGTTTAGGTTATTTAACCAATAAATTGTATTTTGTGGAGGTTAAGCATGAAACGTACTTTAGAAAAGACTTTTACTATTATAGGTGTTATTTTATTCACAGCCTTACTTATTGGGAGCTTTATGTTTTATGAAGGAACAAAAAATAACAATGATACTAACAAACTAATCCAAGACTTTATTGATGAAGAAAACGTACAAGATATCACACCGGAACAAGTAATTAACATCCTTGCCAATGGTTCTTTATATATGATCGCAATAACGATATTGAGCATACTAGCAGGAATTTTTTCATTAATATTATTAAAAAACAGAGCACGCTCTGCCGGTATTCTATTAATAACTACCTCTATTTTAGGCTCCTTATTAACAATCTTTTTAGGCATACTTGGCGGCATTGCGTATCTAATTGCTGGAATTACTATAATTGTGAAAGATAAAAAAGCAAGAAACGGGACAGATCAGTCATTCTAAAAGAGGTGAAACTATGTTTGCAATTGGTTTGAATGAATTCAAAGCACTGTTTAAAAGTATACGCTCTATCCTAATTATTATTGTCCTAATTGGAATTACAACCGGTACGGCAAAAATCCTTAGCCAATTTAGTGACCAATTGAAATCTTTAGGTCTAGGTGATAATGCATATGTGGGTGGATTAATGGTATTACTTTTCATTGCTGCCCCACTATTTGTCACCAGTCTAGCCCATAATGTAATCAATAAAGAGGTATACTCTCGTACTGTTCGATTTTTAGTGACGAAAACATCTAGAAATAACATATTATTAGGAAAGTTTTTAGGTAATCTTCTTTTTTGGATTGTATGTTTAACTATTTCCTTAATATTAATTATCCCGTTTTCAAACACTTTTTATTTTCTAGAATTAATACAATGTATTGTGTTTATTTCTTACTTCTTAGGGTTAACTCTATTACTATCCACTATCATTTCAAACCCTTCTATTACAATGTTTCTAGGTATTACATTGTCGATTATTTTACCTGTTATCGGTATGATTAGCATTGGATCAAATAATATTATCATTAAAATGATTAGTTATATCACACCCTATTATTATTTCACTCAAGAGCAGACTGCTTTTACATATATAGTCATCCTTTTCCCAATTTTGTTTTTAATCGTAAGTTTAATGCTTTTTAGAAAGAGGGATTTATAGTGTATGCACTCAAAACGACCAATCTAACAAAGAGATATGGAAATAAAATTGTTGTTGATAAAATGAACTTATCAATCGATAAAGGCACAATATTTGGTTTTCTAGGGAAGAACGGTGCCGGCAAATCAACATTTATAAATATGATTACAGGTATAATTGAACCAACTGAAGGACTTTATGAAGTATTGGGCTATAAAAAGAATCAACAAAAATCAATCTGGGGTAAAATAGGGGTTCTCCCTGACTATTCTACATTCTATGAAAACATGACCGCACTAGATCATTTGAAATACTTTAGTCAAATATTGAAATTAGATTTAAAACAAGAAGATTTAATTGAACTTCTAGATAAAGTTGAGTTAAAAGATGCAGCTAAGTTAAAGACTAAAAATTTTTCATTTGGAATGAAAAAAAAACTAGGGATCGCCCAAGCATTATTAAATAAACCTGATTTAATTTTTTTAGATGAACCGACTTCAGGGGTTGATGCAAATTCAGTATTAAATATCCATTCTATTATTAAAGAAATCGCCACAAACGGTACTACCGTATTTCTAACCTCACACAATTTAGATGAAGTTGAGAAATTATGTGATGAAGTTGCTATTATGAACAAAGGTGTCATTCAAATTAAAGGAAGTATGAAAGAGTTAAGAACAGCATACAAAAAGAATATGACCGTTTATATAAAGCATAGTGTTGCTTCAATTGCACAGATTGAGTCATTAACAGTAGACCTTAAGAGTATTTCTATAAAAAGTGAAATCAGTGAACTATCATCCCAAATAACCATTGAAGATGAATCATCTATACCATTAATCAACAAGCTTTTTATTTCTAAAAACATTGATGTATTTAGAATAGAAGTCGATGAGCCATCATTAGAAGAAATATTTCTTAATATTGGAGATAATAATTAAGAATCCTATAAAAAGTAGATTTAGTATCCAAGTGGTACTAAATCTACAAAGGATAAGGAGGATTATATTTGTATCAATTGAAGGAGCCCTCAAAAAAAATTTCTAAAGATGCGATTAAGGTTTGGCGGATAGTTGACTTTATAAATTTTATTATATCAATTAGCGTTTTAGCTGTCCTTTTAGTTCTACACAACTATTATAGTTGGTCAGAATGGATTGTTTGGCTTATTTATAGCCTCATGGGTATTTTAATTATATCAGCCATTGTAGAACTCATGTTAGTCCCTATTTACAAACAAAAAACTTGGCGTTATGAAATAGATATAAATATGATTCAATTAAAGCATGGAGGAATTTTCAGAAGGAAACACCTAATAATTCCTATGAATAAAGTATATTTTGTAGATACTTATCAGGGTCCCTTATTAAAAAAATATGAATTATCTTCTATTAAGATTGGTACGATTGGCTATGTACATGAAATACCTTGCATTCCAGAAAAAGAAGCTTCAGATATTCGTGATTATATAGCGCATATTACTGATAATCAAACCAAAAAGAATGAGATTAGAAAGGAAAGCTCTCTATAAATGGAAACTAATAGTCGCCTAAAAAGATTACATCCATTATGGATGCTATTTGAATTATTAAAATCGATTAAAGGTTTCATCTTCTTCTGTATTTTTTTATCAGTATTATTTGGTTTTTCATCCATATCAATATTCTCTAAATTAGGTTTTTTAATTATTGTTATTTTTGTAATTTACAAGGTCATTACTATATTATTAGAGTGGAAACATTTTGGTTATGACCTAAGCGAAGAGGAGTTATATTTAGAAAAGGGTAGGTTCATTACTGTAAAAAGACATTTTCCAATTAACAGTATTCAAGGTGTGAATCAAACATCTACTTTTTTCCATCGTTTTTTTGACCTTACCTCTTTGTTAATTGATGTAGGATCAAGCAATAATGACCACGTAGTAAAATTACATATGATTACAACTTCAGAAGCTTTGAGCATAAAAAAGCACCTTACGGAAAAAGGCAGTATCAATGCTAATGTAGAAAGTGAATTTGAAGAACCTATACAACAAAGTGCTCAGAAACTTCATTATGAAATCCAAATGAAGGAGATATTTATTGCTTCCCTTACATCTTTAAGATTACTTTTCTTTCTACTTCTTCTCTATTCTGCTTACTCAGAAATCAATCAATTTTTGTCTTTAGAAAAGTATATAGATAGTTTGATTTCATTTGTAAAATCCTCTCCAATGACAATTATACTGAGTGTTTTTTTACTTATTATATTGTCTATTCTATATGGAATTTTAAAGACATACTTGCAATATGGAGGATTTAAATTATCTTCGGACAAAACTAGACTGTACATCGAAAAAGGTAAATTGAATATTACTGACTTCTCTATCCCAAAAGAAAAGATTGAAGCGTTATACTTCACTAGCAGTTTTATACAAAAATTACTTTCTATTGTGAAAGTAAAAATCATCAGTTCGACTGAAGTTAATGACGAAAATGTAAAATCACCAAATATATTATTTCCTTTTATAAATAAAAATTTGGCAAATAAATTAATTTCAGATATCTTTCCTAGCATTAGACTAGAGACCAATATGAAGAGAATACCATGGTATTCTATCATACCTAAATTATTTAGATCAGTCATATTTTGGTGTTTAACGCCAGCTCTTCTTTTATTTTTCAGAAATGACTTATGGTATATTTCAATATTTATAAGTGTTGTATTTTTACTCATTCAATTGTTTAGCAGTTTGTACAGCTCCTACAGTTGTAATGATCATTATTTGCAAATAAAAAAAGGCGGCCTTACAGATAGACTTCTCATAACACACAAATATAATATAGAAAGATTAATAATCTCAGAGACACTTATCCAAAGGAAATTAGGGTTGGCTTCAATTAAAATAGTTAACAGAGCAAAACCAACAAAAACAACTATCATGCATGATTTACCAAAAGAAATAGCCGAAAATTATTATGATTGGTATTCAAAAGGAATAGCAGAACAAACTTCTATCAACATACCTAATGATCATTCATTGGATCTATTTACTGTTCAGAAACCAACATAATTTAAATCTAATTCAGGCACTGACTTAACTTGAAACTTTGATTACGTAAAAAAGGGCTAAACATTTTAGCCCTTACCTTTTTCTTCCTTCCATAGCACACGCTTCACATAAAACAAAATCCCCAATCCAAACAAAATCAACGGCAACTCCCAGTCTGCAGAAACCGGCAGCCATTTCAACATCATGAGAATCAGCAAAACAGCTCCCACACCTGCATAAAAGAACACCGTTTTTTTCAATTCTTGGTTTGATTGAAACGAAAAACCACCTCTTTATTAACACTTTTTATACCATTTTTATCATATTCAACTGATATAAACAATCATTTCATCAATCCATATCCCGACAAGCCCAAGCATCCACCTCGACCTTTAAAGCAGGTGAAGCCAAAGCCACCACATAAATCATCGTCATACAAGGCAGATGATCCCCTAAAAACTCTCGCATGATTCGCTTTCTGCTCTCTGCTTCAAACTCACCTACCAAATAAAACACAAGCTTCGTTATATCTTCTACTTTCATATCTGCCGCTTCTACATTGCGTTTTACATTCTCTAACGCTAGCTCGAGCTGTTCCATCGGGCTCGCTGGGATGGTCCCATCGACTTCCATCCCCACTTGCCCTGACAAGGTTAACCACCGCTGCGGCCCTGTTGTTTCTATTTGATGAGTGTAGGGTGCAACTGGCGGGTGAATGGCCTCCGGATTACGTGATGTTCGCATTGATAAAAACCCCTTTTCTGAAAATACAGTCAATTTTTATCATCATATCAAACTTTCAATGGTATTCAGATTTTTATGCTCATAGTAAACCTGAAGAAACAATCGCAACCGCCTGCTATAATTCTTGTCTTCTAAAAAGAAACCATCCAAAGAGAAAAAAGAAACCAATCAATACCGATACACCTAGAAAGCTTGTAAGCGCCTGATCCGAATAAGTTCCTCCATGAATCATCTCCTCGGCCGCACTTGTCACGCCTTTAGGCGCAAACTTCCCTAATGTATCCTCATAAAATGAAGGAACGGTAAATAGAATAAGGTTGATCAAAAGCGATACACCGCCAGCTGTGACGGAACGTGTAAAGAATGCCGAAGCACAAATGGTCGATACCACAATCAGCAATAAATTGGGGTAATAAAGAAGCGTTCCTTTTACCACATTGACCCAATCTACATGCCCAAATTGGATGTCCACATAATAAACGGAGGCAAGCACCGCCACCACCAAACTAAACAAGGTCAAACAAGCATAGGCGCATATTTTCGAGACATAATAACTCATTCGACTGATCGGTTTCACCATAATCATCGCCGTCACCCCAGAGGCACGCTCTCCAGCAATCGTCCCCATCACGATCATAATCAGGATAAACACGCCGAGCGAATCAAATTTACTCAATGCACTTGCTAAAGCCTCTCCAGCACTAGGCTCTGGTATATAAAATGTAGACCCTTCAGGTAAATTAGCCGATTTCGACAAAAGATCTGGCAGCATTTTGAGCGTAATAGGCTGCGTGATCATTAAAATCGTAAAAATGATTGGCACAAACAACATTTTATAACTAGTGAATAACTCCCTAAATTCCTTTTTCAACATCATCATGCAGTCACAACCTTCATGAAAATATCTTCTAGCGTCAGCTTAGATAGTCGATAATGGAGGATAACACCGCCAGCTTCAGTGATGAGACGAGGCAGCTCCTTCAATGCCATTTGTTGATCATTGACTCGCACCTGATAATCGTCTCCTGTTTCAATGCATTCCTCCACCCAATCCCGTTCTTTTAACAAAGCCACTAGTTTCGTATTCTGTTGTTCTAATTGAAATTCAATCACTGGCTGGATATAGTCTTCTTTGATCTGTTTCATCGAAGAGGACATCTCAATTTTTCCGCTGTTGATCATGATAATATGATCCGCCACTCGTTCAATGTCATCTAAAATATGGGTCGACATAAAGATCAGCATCTCATGCTTTAGACGCTCAATCAAAGTCAGGACGTCTTTTCTTCCCATTGGATCAAGTGCAGACACAGGTTCATCCAAGATCAGAACCTTCGGGCTGTTGATGAGCGCCTGTGCAATGGCGAGCCTCTGCTTCATCCCTCCGCTATAGCTGCCAATGGCACGATCCTTCGCCTCATACACACGGCAAAGCTTCAACAGCTTCTCAGTTTTGGAACGAATGATTTTTTTCTCTAATTGAAATAACCCGCCAACCCAATGCATCCACTCCTGCCCCGTCATGTCCTGATAAAATGCAGGCTGCTGCGGACAATAGCCAATCACATGACTGATGTCATCCATGTCCTTTGTCACATCCATACCCGCCACCTTCACGACGCCAGACGTAGGACGAGCAAGCCCCGTCAAAATCCGAATCGTCGTTGTCTTCCCCGCTCCATTGGCTCCTAAAAAACCGACACAACCAACTTCCCCAACAGAAAACGAAACGTTTTTTAAAATTTCATGCCGACCATACGATTTCGTCAGCCCTTGACACTCCAGCATATTCAAGCAAATCCCCCCTACTAAGATTGTTTACGACCAAAAATGAAATACGCAATAGGGCCGGCACTCGCCACAAACACAATCACCAAAGCCCAAACCCACTTCACTTCTCCTCTGATCCTCGATGGATCTCTTTTCAGCAAATCAAACAAACCAATCACCATTAAAATGGCTTGCAGCAAAATAAGAGGTAATATCATCTTCATATCCATCCACGCCACTCCTTTTTCATAACCAATTTGTTTTGATATCACTTCTTTTGACGACATGAAGAGTGAATTCGTTCAAATGGATTTTATTTTTATCGATCGAATGGTCTATAAGATATAAAAAAGCCCAGTGAAAGTTGTTCACTGGGCTTGCTTGTGATGGTCATAACGAACCTCGCAAAATCTTTTCCATCGTCTTTCCTTTCGCTAACTCATCAATCAGCTTATCTAGATACCGAATGTTTTTCATTGTTTCTTCCTCAATGTCTTCTACTCGAACACCACAGATGACTCCTTTGATTAAACTGCGGGAAGGATGAAGCTCAGGGGCCTCGGCAAAGAAGTTTTCAATATCTGTCTGTTGATCCACCTGTTCCTGCAGCTCTTCCGGACTGTACCCTGTTAACCAACAAATAATCGTATCGACTTCAGCCTTTGTTCGTCCTTTTCTCTCTGCTTTTGCGATATAGAGAGGATAGACTTTTGCGAAGCTCATTGTGTAAATTTTATGTTTGGTCATGCGCTCTTCTCTCTTTCTTTGTTAAATATTTAACCTGTATTGCCTGCGAAAGATGCGGCTCTCTCATTATGCCTAATTCCTTTATTTTCAAACCAACTTGGCATTCTATTTTTAATGTCCTTAGCACATTATATCCCATGTGAAATTATGGCTATCATACAACTTATAAACGATGATATAAACCTTTATTATTTCTCTTTTTATTCTCTTCATCTTTTTTGAAAGTCCTATATTTAAGAAATTGAACGAAACAAAATCCAAGGAATACACAAATCGGTCCTTCGACCGTGGCAGGACCACTAATCAACAAATAAGAGCTAATAAACAATGCGATATAAACGATTAAGAAAAAAATATTTCCCCATTTTTCCTTTTTTAAATATTCACTAATAATCATTCCGCTCCCTTGAAAATGTACGACCTTATCGAATCTATCTTTCATTTTATTAAGCTCTTTAGACACAAAAATACCCCTTTAGATAATTATATCTAAAGGGGTATCAAAAGTCTGATTTAATTTAAACCCTACTCCACCGTCACACTCTTCGCAAGGTTACGTGGTTTATCCACATCACACCCGCGGTGAAGGGCTGCGTAGTAAGCGATGAGCTGTAATGGGACAACAGATGCAAGTGGTGCAAGTGCTGGGTGTACAGCTGGAAGGACGAAACGGTCGCCTTCGTCTTCTAGGCCTTTTAGTGAGATGACACATGGGTTTGCGCCGCGTGCAACGACTTCTTTGACGTTACCGCGAATGCTGAGGTTCACGTGCTCTTGCGTTGCAAGGGCAATGACCGGTGTGCCTTCTTCAATTAAAGCAATTGTTCCGTGTTTGAGTTCTCCACCAGCAAAGCCTTCTGCTTGGATGTAAGAGATCTCTTTTAGTTTTAGTGAACCTTCAAGGCACACATAGTAATCAAGTCCTCTTCCGATAAAGAATGCGTTACGTGTCACTGTGAAGAAGTCACGAGCGATTTGTTCCATTTCATCCTTTTGATCGACAAGGGCTTCCATTGCGTTTGCTACAATCCCAAGCTCTTTCACAAGGTCGAAGTCAAGAGATTGACCATTTAATTCAGCTGCAACGGATGCAAGGATCGCAAGAACAGCGATTTGCGCTGTGTAAGCTTTTGTTGAAGCCACTGCGATTTCTGGTCCTGCATGAAGAAGCAATGTGAAGTCCGCTTCACGAGAAAGCGTAGATCCTGGTACGTTTGTGATCGTTAATGCTTTATGACCAAGCTCTTTGACTTGAACAAGTACAGCACGGCTGTCCGCTGTCTCCCCAGATTGAGAAAGGAAGATGAACAACGGCTTTTTCGATAGAAGCGGCATGTTGTAAGAGAATTCACTTGCTACATGGACTTCTACAGGTACTTTCGCCCAGTCTTCAATATATTGTTTACCGACAAGTCCTGCATGGTAGCTCGTTCCGCAAGCCACAATGTAAATGCGGTCTGCTTCTGCTACTGCGCTTGCGATATCGCCAGCGACTGACAGCTTGCCGTTTTCGTCTTGATATTCTTGGATGATTTTGCGCATGACAAGCGGCTGCTCATCCGTTTCTTTTAACATGTAGTGAGGATATGTGCCTTTCTCGATGTCGCTTGCATCTAGCTCAGCGATATAAGAAGGACGTGTCATGATATCACCGTCAAGGTTTTTGATGATCACCTCGTCTTTTGTGACAATGACCATTTCTTTATCCATTAATTCCGCATATTCGTTTGTTACTTGAAGCATCGCCATTGCGTCAGAAGCTACAACGTTGAAATCTTCTCCGAAACCAACCAATAATGGGCTTTTGTTTTTCGCCACATAGATTGTTTCTTTGTTTTCGTTATCGAAAAGGGCAATTGCGTAAGAGCCTTTTAGTTGAAGAAGCGTTTGACGGAAAGCTTCCTCTGTATCAAGACCTCTGTCCACAAATTGTTCGATAACTTGAACAACAACCTCTGTATCTGTGTCGCTTTTTAGTGTGACGTCTTGTAAATATTCGCGTGTCAATTGTACATAGTTCTCGATGACACCGTTATGAACAAGCGTAAAACGGCCAGAAGCACTTTGATGCGGATGCGCATTTAGATGGCTTGGTACACCGTGTGTTGCCCAGCGTGTATGTCCGATTCCAGCTGAAGATGCTACATTTGCATCAACAACTTCACGAAGCTCAGCGATACGTCCTTTTTCTTTGAACACATGCACGCCTTCTTCGTTTGCCACAGCGATACCTGCTGAGTCATACCCGCGGTACTCTAGCTTCTCTAAACCCTTTAATAAGATTTCCTTCGCATCATTCTGACCAATATAACCTACGATTCCACACATAAATATTCTTCCTCCCGATCATGTGAAAGGGACAAAGAAAGCCTACTAAAATAGAAGGGACATTTCTTCGTCCCTCTCTACATGTTTAATTTGGGAGATCATGTGTATTCCCTTTGTACAAAGAGTCACCTCTTTGCTTTAAAGAAACACTTACGGCTGTGATCTCTTTTTTGATCAGCCGGGAGGCATCCGCCGAAAATTCGATAACCTCCATCCTCGTCAACTAAGCATCTTTCGTCCGATCGCTTAGTTCGGGCGCTATAATTATAAGAGAGTTGCTGAACATCTACCCTGCCTTTCCTGATAGAATAAAAATCCAGTAACACAAGGATGATTGTACTATAAGGTCTGACCTCCGTCAATCACAATTTAGCGGGTGATCCCGCTCAAGAAAGTGAGACCTCCATACACTATATGCGATGAGGCTTGTCATGTTCTACCTTTGATGTGCTCTCCTATGTATGAAGGCAGCAAATTGCCCTCGCTTATAAGATTCGTACAAATCCATCCATTTATGACGTTTATTCGAAAAAAAAGCAAACCGCCGCTGGCGATTTGCTTTCATCTATTACTCGATACCCATTTCCTCTTTCACAACAGCGGTAATTCGAGTCACATATTCATCACACAGCTCTTTTGTTTTCGCCTCTGCCATCACGCGTACAAGCGGCTCTGTTCCAGATGGACGAACAAGAATACGGCCATCACCGTTCATCTCTTTTTCGACCTCTTGAATCACTGCTTTTACTTTTTCATTTTCTTCCACTTTATATTTATCAGACACTTTCACATTCACTAGAAGCTGCGGGAATTTTTCCATTTCAGCCGCAAGCTCTGACAATGTTTTTCCTGTTGCTTTGAGTGTATTGACAAGCATGATCGCAGAAAGCATGCCATCACCTGTCGTATTGTAATCAAGGAAAATCAAATGGCCTGATTGCTCACCGCCGACATTATAGCCATCCTTTTTCATCGCTTCAACCACATAGCGGTCACCAACAGCGGTTTGGATGCTCTTAATGCCTTGTTTCTCCAGCGCTTTATAGAAGCCTAGGTTACTCATGACCGTGGACACGACGGTGTCATCCTTTAATCGGCCTTCACCCTTCAAATAACGTGCACATATGTACATAATTTGATCGCCGTCTACAATATCACCTTTTTCATCGACAGCAATTAAACGGTCTCCGTCACCATCAAACGCAAGACCAATATCTGCACCCTTCTCCTTCACAAAAGCAGAAAGTGCCTCTGGATGAGTTGAGCCGACACCATCATTGATATTCAATCCGTTTGGTGATGTTCCCATTGTGGACACATCAGCATCTAAATCCGCAAATAAATGTGTCGCTAGAGAAGAGGTTGCACCGTGAGCACAGTCAAGCGCCACGTGAATACCTGTGAAATCCTCGTCCGCTGTCTGCTTCAAGAATTGCAAGTATTTCTGACCACCTTCAAAGTAGTCATTCATCGTTCCAAGATCCGCTCCAACTGGGCGTGGCAATTGATCGACCGGCTGATCCATCAGCTGCTCAATTTCATTCTCCTGTTCATCAGACAGCTTAAAGCCGTCACCGCCGAAGAATTTAATTCCGTTGTCTTGAACTGGGTTGTGAGAAGCAGAAATCATGACACCCGCTTCTGCGTCCATTGCCTTCGTTAAATAAGACACACCAGGTGTTGAGATCACACCTAGACGCATCACTTCAGCGCCAATTGAAAGTAAGCCTGCAACGAGCGCTCCTTCTAGCATATGACCGGATACACGTGTGTCTCGTCCAACGAGTACCTTTGGACGTTCTTTATCCTTCGTGAGCACATAGCCGCCAAATCTCCCAATTTTAAATGCGAGCTCTGGCGTTAATTCGCTATTCGCCACACCCCTTACACCATCAGTTCCAAAGTACTTGCCCATGTTTCAATCGCTCCTTTTTTACCATTCAAGAGGACGCTTCGTCCTCTTTTTTATCTTCTTTGATCCGCTGTCTTTGACTTGATTCTTTCTTTGCTTTATCTTGCGTGGATTCTTCTTTACTCTTCTCATCCTGATCATCGTCATCAGAAGATGGATCCTTGCGATCATTCGTAGACGCTGGCTGATCTTCTGTCTCAGTAGAAGTCAGTTTCACTTTGACCTTTGATCTCGATAATGTCCACGTCACATTTTGAGGACCGTTCACTTGAATTGTGACCTCATGTGTTCCTTCGTTCAAGTCCCCAACATTGATATAGGCTTCAACATCTGAAGCCTTTAGTTTATCAATCGCACTCTTTGATCCCTTTGCTGTTAACGTGAGCCGTCCAGAAGATGGGCTCACAAAATCAGAGGTGAGATCCTTGCTCAGACCCACGACAGAAATCGGTACATTATCGATCTTTTTTTCTTGCGCTGTTGCAACCTTCACCTTGATTTTAACCGTTTCGGGCGATACCTTTTTCACACCATCTGGCAGGGGAATGTCGGCATCAATCTCGGTATCATCTTTGATCTTGCTTAGGTCCAGCTTAACGCCATCAATAAAATCAAGCGAATCCAGCACTTTTTGAGAGCCGTACACTGTGACCTCACTCGGGCTTGTCTCAATGCTTGAGATACTGATCCCATCCGGCAAACTGCCAGTCCGCTCTATTTTAAACGGAACCTTTTTGCTTGGACTTGAGATGGGAACTGTAATATTCACCACAGACGGACTCAATTCGACTGGCAGCTCATTCCCGCTGCTATCATACACAGTGAGCTTCGCTTCCTTTTCAATTTGCTGATCGACATCCTCTAGGTTCACAAATGCTTTAATGACAGAAATTTTGTCGATTACGTCCTTTGAACCAGTGACTGTGACTTTTTTCGGATTCACAATAGGCTGTTCAGGTGAATAGCCATCTTTGATTTTATTTTGATTATAAAATTCAGTTTCAACAGGAAATTCTGCTGTTGTTTTTTCTTGTATCGTCACCGTCGTCACAGATGGGTTGATCGATAGTGTGAGCCCTTTTGATACATCTCTTGCCTTCAGCTCCACTTTATGGGTACCTGTGGATAAATTCTGCATATCTGCATATATTTCGAAGTTCTTTGTTTGTCTTGCTGTTTTCACAGCACTCGTTGACCCTTTAATCGTCACATTGACTGTTTGCGGCACACCAGTAACGACGTACTTCTCGTCATCATAATACGCTTTAACAGGAATGTCGGTTAAGGTTGCTTCATCTGTCGTCGATGTTGGGAAAAAGGATTCACCGATTTTTTTCGGCGTGGGCGCTTGCGCTGAATTGACTGCACCATACAGCAATAAAGCGAAGACCAATGCAAGAAGCTTTACGGCCCAGCGATTATTCAAAATCTTATCCATTTTTCTTGCCCCTCCAATACCATTTGGTCGAGGAAGCATCTTTGCTGTTCTTACTAAATTCAGCAATCAGCATTTCTTCAAGCGCTTCTTCTGTCAATTCTCGGTGGAGATCACCATTTCTTGCGACAGAAATGCCGCCTGTCTCTTCAGAAACGATGACGGTTAAGCTGTCTGTCACTTCACTAATTCCGACTGCCGCCCGGTGACGCGTCCCCAGTTCCTTAGAGATAAAAGGACTTTCTGACAGCGGTAAATAACAAGCCGCAGCTGCAATCTCATCACGCTTCATAATGACAGCACCGTCATGAAGCGGTGTATTTGGAATGAAAATATTAATGAGCAGCTCTGAACTCACCTTTGCATTCAAAGGAATTCCAGTCTCTATGTAATCATTCATCCCAGTATCACGCTCAATTGTCAGCAGCGCGCCGATTCTGCGTTTTGCCATATATTTAATTGCTTTTGTAATTGCCTCGATCGTTTTCTGCTGCTGTTCCTCTATAGGTGTCCCGCTTCTTGAGAAGAAACGGCCGCGCCCAAGCTGCTCAAGCGCTCTCCTTAGCTCTGGCTGAAAAATAATAATGATCGCAAGGAATCCCCACGTAATCGCTTGATCCATCAGCCATTGAAGTGTGTTAAGACCGAGATACGCACTTCCCATCCTGACAAGAACAATGACCACAATTCCCTTTAAAAGCTGAACCGCTTTTGTTCCGCGGATGACCATCATTAATTTATATATCACATACCAAACAACGAGAACATCAACAGCATTACCGAGGTACTGCAAAAAAGGAATATCCCCTAAAGCCATTTCCTCGTCCTCCAGAATTTTCAGTTATTCTTCGTTTGATGCATTTTTAATAAAAAAAGAGACTATGTGTAAATACATAGCGTGGCTATTATACCACATTTTGTTTCAGCAAGGAAAACAGTTGCCATATATGGCTGGCGTGCTAGTTCGCATACATTCTGACCTATAATATAGAAAAAGAGCAGCCCCATAAAGAGACTGCTCTCGACCCGTATGATTACTTTTGCTCCTCTGGTCCAATGACCCGCATCACATTTTGTGCTGTGGATTTCATTTTGTACCAAATCCAATCAAACACTTCATTAATTTCATTAATTTGACCAGTGACTTGTCCGGCAGAAGCAGTCAGCTGTTCCCCATTGACGACGGTGACATTTCCATCAACCTTGCCTTCTACAATCAGCTTGCCATTTTTGACAGTGACATCACCTTTTACGGTTTCCCCTTTAGGTACGGTCACTGTATCATTTACAACGACGAGATTCGACTGTTTTGACACACTGAAATTATGATCGGTATTCCAGCTTGTAAACAGACTGCCTCCCATCAAAATGAGAAAGAGGGCAGCGGCCACCATCAGCGGATGAGCTTTGATCCATCTTTGAATCGACACACGCTTTTTTTCCTTTGGAAGACCTGCCATCACCTTTGCAGTGAAATCAGATGGTGCTTCTATATGAGATGTACTCTGCACAAGCGCGATGGATTTCTCAATTTGTTGAAAATGAGTACGGCACTCCTCACACGATTGCAGATGGCTTTTTAATTCTTTTTCGTCTTGGGGCTCAATGTCCCCGTCTAAATACTGATGCATAAGCAGGACGATTTTTTCCTGACAGCTCATCAAAATCACCTCACTCAAAGGTCTCTCAACTGTTTCCGGAGAGCCTCTCTACCCCTGTGTATTCTCGTTTTCACCGTACCAACGGGTATATTCAGAATCTCGCTAATTTCTTTTAACGAGAGTTCATCAATATACTTTAATACGATGACCGAACGATATTTATCGGGTAATCTTAGAATTTTTTGCTGAATGGTACTCGATAATTCAAGAGACACCACCTCTTCCTCTGGCAAAATGCCATCAGCAGCAATTTGAGAATACATATTCAATCCTTCTGTTCCTGCCACCTCTGCATCTAAATAATAATCCGGCTTTTTTTTGCGAATACGGTCGATGGTCAGGTTGGTTGCAATGCGGTACAGCCACGTAGAAAACTTACGATTCACATCAAAGCTTTCAATATTCACATAGGCACGAATAAACGCCTCCTGTGCAATATCCTCTGCTTCGTGTGCATTCCCAAGCATACGGTAGCACAGCTGATAAATTTTGTCTTTATACAGGTCTACGATGTCTGCAAATGCGTTCTGGTCGCCTTTTTTCAATTGCTTAATTCTCTTTTTAATCATTGTGTCCATAGTATATTCAACCTCTGCCTTCACCGGTCTTTATGTATACGAATCTCTTTCCAAAAGGTTTCATTCTCCTCTAAAAAATAGTGTAACAAATTTTTGACAGCGTGTTACGCATATCCACCGGTAAAAACCTTAATATATCCTTAAATTTCTCCAAAACAAAAAAGAACGGGAACAAGTCCCGCTCTACAATAGCTTTTCGCCCATTAACGAACCAATCAACGCAACAGCTGCCTCGGCTGTTTTATTTTTTTCATCTAATACCGGATTCACCTCAACAAATTCAGCTGAAGTCAAAATACCCGCTTCCTCTAAAAGCTCCATGGCAAGATGACTCTCCCGGTAACTAATGCCACCCGCCACAGGAGTTCCTACACCAGGGCACTCCGCTGGATCTAGTCCATCTAAATCAAGCGACAGGTGGACACCATCTGTTCTTTCCTTTAAATATGAAATGGCTTCCTCCATCACCCTTGTCATCCCTAAACGATCTATTTCATGCATCGTATACACTTTAATGCCTTTCTCTCTAATCAATGCCCGCTCTCCTTCATCTAAGGATCGAGCACCAATTATAACAACATTCTCAGGCTTCAATTTAGGGGAATAACCACCAATGTTCGTTAAATCAGCATGCCCAAGACCGAGACTGACTGCAAGCGGCATACCATGTATATTTCCAGAAGGAGAGGTTTCCTCTGTATTTAAATCACCGTGTGCATCATACCAAATGGCACCTAAGTTTTCATAATGCTTGGCTACCCCCGCAAGTGTTCCTATCGCAATGCTGTGATCACCGCCTAAAATGAGCGGGAATGAGCCTGATTGCACAATACTGTCAACCTTCTCAGCTAGCAGCTGATTCGCACTAGCATTCTCCGTTAAATTTTTTAGCTTTTCACTTGTATATAAACCTTTCTCATCATCTCTTTGTTCAACCAAAATATCGCCGAGATCCTCCACATCAAATGAAAGCGATTCCAATTTTTCTTTTACGCCTGCACACCGAATCGCACTCGGTCCCATATCGACGCCCCTTCTCATTTGACCCAAATCCATCGGAACTCCGACAATCGTGACCTTCTTTTGATCTCCCATATGTACATCCCCTTTCCGTTCATGCTTATATTTTACTTTCTCGATGCCTTCTGACTCAACTCAACAATATTTTGAATAGTTATACATTCCGTCTGCCAACATAAAAAAAGACACCTTTTTGAAAAAGGTGTCTTAACTGGGCTAGCTGGATTCGAACCAACGCATGACGGAGTCAAAGTCCGTTGCCTTACCGCTTGGCTATAGCCCAAAAATGGTGGAGGGGGGCGGATTCGAACCGCCGAACCCGGAGGGAGCGGATTTACAGTCCGCCGCGTTTAGCCACTTCGCTACCCCTCCACATATGGAATTGATAAAGAAAAAACAGTGCCGGCAAGAGGACTTGAACCCCCAACCTACTGATTACAAGTCAGTTGCTCTACCAGTTGAGCTACACCGGCATATGGTGGAGGATGACGGGCTCGAACCGCCGACCCTCTGCTTGTAAGGCAGATGCTCTCCCAGCTGAGCTAATCCTCCACATCATGGTGACCCGTACGGGATTCGAACCCGTGTTACCGCCGTGAAAGGGCGGTGTCTTAACCGCTTGACCAACGGGCCAGTTTGTCAAGTTTGCTGTTTCCGTGAAGCTGACAAAAGTTATTATATACAGGTTGTCCCCCTTTTGTAAAGGGGATTTTTATTTTTTTTATTTTCTAATTATTTACCTCCAGTTAGCACAACGTTTCGAGTGAAATATAATTTCAATATTTAAATATAATGTTGAAATTTCATATCACACTGAATATACTGAAAATGAAGAAATAAGGAGGAATGTCGCATGCAGCCATCTCAATTGCGTTCTTTGACAACAGAATCAAGAAACCCTAACACAATGGGAATATCACAAGCAGATCCGCTCGAAATACTCCAGCTGATCAATGAAGAAGATATGAAGGTCGCTCAAGCAGTGAACCGTGTCCTACCACATGTCAAAACAGCAAGTGACTTCGCCTATGAATCCATTTCAAATGGGGGTAGACTCGTTTATTTAGGAGCCGGGACAAGCGGCAGACTTGGCGTGATGGATGCTGTTGAATGTCCCCCTACCTATAGCGTCTCACCTGATGTGATTGTCGGTATCATGGCAGGCGGCGACTCTGCTTTTTCACATGCTGCCGAAGATGTGGAAGACAGTGAAGAAGCCGGCAAACAGGATTTAGTACACATTCACCTGACATCAAAAGATACGGTCGTCGGTATCGCCGCCAGCGGCAGGACACCCTACATCATCGGCGCTTTAAACTACGCTAAATCCATCGGCGCAAAAACAGTAGCCCTCAGCTGCAATGAACAAGCAGAAATTAGCGAGCTGGCAGACTGCGCCATTGAAGTCATTGTAGGACCAGAAGCCATCACTGGGTCAACACGAATGAAAGCCGCATCCGCTCATAAAATGATTTTAAATATGCTTTCCACCTCTGTCATGATCAGACAAGGTAAAGTATATGAAAACCTGATGGTTGATGTAAAAGTCAGCAATCATAAATTAAAAGAACGCGCCATCACCATCATTCAACATGTGACAAACGCTTCCTATGAACAAGCCGTGAAGACTCTTGAAGCAGCAGACTTAGAAGTCAAAACCGCCATCGTCATGCTCCAAACAAACACAGACAAAAAAACAGCCAAGGATTTACTCAACAAAGCGAATGGCCATATCGACAAAGCCATCTCTCATCATCAATCCTAAAGGAGGCAGAGCTCATGTCAGCAGGTGGACTCACCCTACTACACACAATGAAAGCAAAGCTCCCCCAATCTGAAAAAATCATTGCAGACTATATTCTTGCCCATCCTGACAAAGTCATTAAAAGCACAGTACACGAGATCAGTCAGGCAGCCGGAGCAAGCAGCTCTGCTGTCATCCGCCTTTGTAAATCTCTCGGGCTAGATGGCTATCACGATTTAAAAATGCGAATCGCTGGAGACTTGATGCACGACGATAAACAAGGCTATCGTGATATCGAACAAGATGAACCGCTTCAATCCATTATTCAAAAAACAGCAGGAAACTCGATTCAATCGATTAAGGACACCGCTTCTATTTTAAATGCAGAAGCATTAGAAAAAGCTGTTCAATTACTGCTGCATGCAAACCAAATCCATTTTATCGGCGTCGGTGCATCTGGCATCGTCGCAGCGGATGCCCAGCAGAAATTTCTCAGAATCAATTATGCAGCGACTGCCTTCACTGACATGCACATCGCATCAACGGTCATCGCAAATGCAGGAAAGAATGACATCGTGTTCGGTATATCCTTTTCAGGAGAAACGTTAGACATCATTCAAGCCCTTCAGCTCGCAAAAGACAATCAAGTGAAAACCATTGCCTTAACGCATCCTGGTCAAACAAGCGTTTCTGCCTTAAGTGATGTTCACCTATCGACGTCCGGTTCCAATGAAGCACCTTTTCGCAGTGCAGCCACTTCCTCTAGAATGGCACAGCTCTACTTAATTGATGTCTTGTTCCTCAGCTTAGCTTCCCGTCAATATGAAGAGACAGCGCAATATATTGACAAGACAAGACATGCCATCCGCTCCATGAAACGAAAATCAAAGGGGGATTCAACATGAGTCATCAAAAGAAATATCAGCAGTTGGCGAAAGACATTCTTTCTCTCTGTGGTGGTTCTGAAAACATCTCTTCCCATACACATTGTATGACGCGTCTCCGAATTACACCGATTGACAATGAACAAGTTCACATCACAGCAATTAAAGAACTCGATGGCGTCATTGGTGTCGTTGAGGCAGAAACGCTTCAAATCATTTTAGGTACAGGTGTTGTCAACCAAGTATCAAGTGCGTTTGAACAGCTGCTAAATGCCTCTGGCTCTTATGATTTAAACAATGAAGCACAAAAAAACAAGCAAGCCATTTCACAAAAGAACCGCACACCGTTCAAGCTGTTCTTACGACGGATTGCCAGCATCTTTATTCCTATCATTCCGGCACTCGTTGCATCAGGTCTTATTACAGGGATTACGAAAGCAATCGTGCAAGCAGGCTGGCTCGATGAAAAGTCTCAAGCAGCGATCATTTTAACCGTTATTGGTTCAGGCTTGTTCGCATATCTCGGTATTTTAGTCGGATCAAATGCCGCAAAGGAGTTTGGAGGCTCTCCTGCATTAGGCGCATTAGCTGGTATCCTCATTATTAACCCAGCCTCCGCAGACATTATGTTATTTGGCACAAATATTCTACCAGGCAGAGGCGGGCTCATCGGTGTTCTTCTAGCCGCCATCTTTATGGCACTTGTGGAAACCCGAATTAGACGCTTCGTCCCGCAATCACTTGATATCATCGTCACACCAACCATCACACTACTCATTACAGGCATTTTTACGTACGTTGTCTTCATGCCAGTCGGCGGATTTATATCGGATGCCATCACCTCAGGATTAACTTATCTATTAAATATGGGCGGAATCTTCGCTGGATTTGTTCTTGGTGCGACCTTCCTTCCACTTGTTGTGACAGGACTTCACCAAGGACTGACACCAATTCATATGGAACTCATTAATTCCATTGGAGATGACCCGCTTTTGCCAATTCTCGCTATGGGCGGTGCAGGACAGGTAGGTGCGGCATTCGCCATTTATATGAAAACAAAAAAGAAAAAACTCAAAAGAGCCATCGCAGGTGGACTTCCTTCAGGGATGCTCGGCATTGGTGAACCACTCATTTTCGGTGTTACACTCCCTCTGGGACGGCCATTTCTCACTGCTTGTCTTGGCGCTGGAATCGGCGGCGCATTTCAAGCCTACTTCCAAATTGCAACGAAGGCGATTGGTGTATCAGGTCTCCCATTAACCTTTATTGTTCACACACATCAAATGCTTCTTTACTTAATCGGACTCTTTATTGCATATGTCGCTGGATTTATTTTCACATACTTATTTGGTTTTCATGATGATATGGCTGTTGAATTTGAGGAAAAATAAGCAATAGGAGGTCTAACTCTTGAAGAAATACTTTCTCTTAATAACAAGTCTGCTCATGCTCCTTGGATTACCAGCACAAACATTTGCAACTAGCTCCCATCCTGTATCGTCTTTGTCTAAAACAGCACCTGAAGAATACCCCGTCTTAAAAAAGGCAAAACGACCGGAACAAGCAGGTTTTTCTTCCAGGCAGCTTAGGAAGGTTGATCACATGATTCAAAACGACATCAAAGCAGGATTTCCAGGAGCCGCACTCATCATTATCAAAGATGGAAAAATCGTCCATCAAAAAGCCTATGGCTACAGGCAAAAATACGAAGGCACAACTGAACTCAAATCATATAAAAAAATGAAAAAGAATACACTGTTCGACTTAGCATCCAACACCAAAATGTATGCGACGAACTATGCCCTGCAAAAGCTCGTCTACGAGAAAAAACTGGATGTGAACGAAAAAATACAAGCCATCCTGCCAGATTTTAAAGATGAACCAGATGCAAAGGTAACCGGCAAAGATCAGCTCCGTGTAAAAGATCTTCTGACCCATTCTGCCGGGCTCCCTTCCAGTGTCTTATTTTATAGCAAAGAAGCCGCCGGCTCTTTTTTCTCTCAAGATAGAAAGACAACGATGAAATGGCTGCCGAAGGTGCCGCTGCAATACAAACCAGGCACCCAGCACATTTATAGTGACATTGATTACATGCTGTTAGGCATGATCATTGAGAAAAAAACAGGTATGCCTCTTGATCAATATGTAGAGTCGACGATCTATCGGCCGCTAGGTCTCAAACATACAATGTTCAATCCACTGCAAAAAGGATTTAAACCGAAGCATTTTGCAGCAACCGAACGTTTAGGTAATTCGCGAGATGGTGTCATTGATTTTGAAAACATTCGCAGGTACACCCTGCTAGGCGAAGTCCACGATGAGAAAGCATATTACTCAATGGCAGGTATCTCTGGTCATGCCGGACTTTTCTCTAACATGTCAGATATGGGCGTGCTGCTCCAGCTCATGCTGAACAAAGGAGGCTATGGAAAAAAAACCATCTTTGATCAAGCTTCTATCGATCTCTTTACAGCCTCTTCTGATACAAACCCAACTTACGGGCTAGGCTGGCGTAAAAACGGTCATACTGACATGGAATGGATGTTTGGAAAATATGCAAGTAACGAAGCCTATGGACATACTGGCTGGACCGGAACCATGACATTGATTGATCCAAAACATAATCTAGGTATCGTCTTGCTGACAAATAAGAAACATTCGCCTATCGTTTCACCTGAAACCAACCCAAATCAATTTGAAGGTGACCTTTTCCCAACTGGTACTTATGGAAGCATCATGACCGCAATCTACGAATCTTTTAAGTAAAAGGAGGAATTCGATGTTAAAAGCTCTTTTCCCCGCTACTCTGGTTTTGGCCCTGCTAACCTCTTCCATTCCAACGGAAAAGGTTAGCTCTGCCCCTCTTCCAACCGCAAAACAAATGGTGCAAGACATGTCCCTGGATGAAAAGATAGGTCAAATGCTCATGCCAGACTTTCGCAATTGGCAAACAAAAGATGAATCTGCACCTACAGGCTTAACAAAGATGAATAAAGAAGTGTTCCATCTTGTTGAAAAATATCATCTAGGCGGTGTCATCTTATTTGCGGAGAATGTCGTTGATACGAAACAAACCGTCAAACTCACCCATGAATTTCAAAAAGCATCACCAAAGATTCCATTACTCATTTCAATTGATCAAGAAGGTGGAATCGTCACAAGATTACAAAAGGGAACACATTTCCCAGGAAATATGTCGATTGGTGCCTCTAGAAGTAAGAAAAATGCATACGACACAGGTAAAATCATCGGCAAAGAACTAAACGCACTAGGGATCAATACAAACTTCTCTCCTGTGCTTGATGTGAATAATAATCCAAACAACCCCGTCATTGGTGTCCGTTCCTTTAGCTCTGATCCTGCTCTTGTCACTAGGCTTGGCCTTCAAACCATGAAAGGACTTCAAAAGGAAAAGACCATTTCCACACTAAAGCATTTCCCGGGACATGGTGATACAGCCGTCGATAGTCACTATGGCTTGCCGCTCGTAGAACATGACCTAGATCGTCTTAAAAAAGTGGAGCTGTATCCGTTTCAACAAGCCATCAACGCTGGTGCGGATATGGTCATGACCGCTCATGTTCAATTCCCTGCCATTGACCACACAACGTACAAAAGCAAAAAAGATGGCGAGGACATTATGGTTCCAGCAACCTTATCGAAAAAAGTCATCACACACTTATTAAAAGAAGAGATGGGCTTTCAAGGTGTTGTGGTAACAGACGCCCTAAATATGAAAGCGATTGCAGATAACTTTGGGCAGGAAGAAGCCGTGGTGATGGCTATTAAGGCAGGTGTCGACATCGCCCTTATGCCAGCACCAGTCACCTCTCTAAAAACAGAAAAAAACCTAGAGAATGTGTTCAATGCTGTAAAACAGGCGGTTGTAAAGAAAGAAATTCCGATGTCTCAAATCAACCAATCTGTCGAAAAAATTCTTCAATTGAAAATCAAACGCGGCATCATTTCTTCCAAGAAACCCATCACCCTTGAGAAAAAAATCAAAAAAGCCACTCAAGTCGTTGGGAAAAAGTCGCACCGGAAAGCAGAACAAAAAATGGCACGTGAAGGGATCACCCTGCTTAAAAACAACGAAAAGACCTTACCATTCAAGCCTAAAAAGAATAACAAGATCTTGGTCATGGCACCTTACGAAGATCAGACAAAAGCCATGTCTGTCACAATTGACTCTCTGATCAAACAAAAAAAGATCAAGCCTGTACGTATCCAATCATATGCGTTTGCGGATAAGACCTTCACTAAAGAAACAGCCAAACTAATACAAGATGCTGACTATGTGATTACCGGCTCTTACGTTGTCCAAAATGACCCAGCTGTGAATGATGGTGTGATTGATGACAATGTACAGGACCCGAAAAAATGGGCTACTGCCTTCCCTCGTGCTGTTATGAAAGAAGCAGCAGCACAAAACAAAAAAATGGTCATCATGAGTCTAAGAAATCCTTACGATGCGGCAAATTTTGAGGAGGCTGATGCCTTACTAGCCGTTTACGGTTTTAAAGGCTACTCAAACGGGCAATTCAATCAGCCAAATATTCCTGCTGGATTAGAAGTGATATTTGGCGCTGCATCACCTAAGGGCAAATTGCCTGTGGATATCCCATCTGTCACTCATCCAAATCAAACCCTGTATCCATTCGGCTATGGACTCAACTTGAAAGGGAAACAGATCAAATAGGAGGGATTCTCTTGAAAAAAACAGCAAGCTTGATACTCGCAAGCATTCTCATTATGAGCACATTGACCGCCGCCTCCCCCGCAAACCAAGAACGAACAGATACAAAAGGAAAAAAAGCAGCGGTCAAAACAGGGATCGAAACACTACTCTCAGGCAACCTTGCATGGTTAAAAGGGAAAAGGGTCGGCCTCATTACGAACCCAACTGGTATTGATGCAAATATGAAAAGCAGTGTCGATCTCCTATTTGAGCATCCAAGTATCAAGCTTACTGCTCTATATGGACCAGAACATGGTGTGCGCGGCGATGCACAAGCAGGAGAAGGCGTCGAATCCTATACTGATGAAAAAACAGGTCTCCCTGTTTACTCTCTCTATGGAAAAACAAGAAAACCCACGCCTGACATGCTCAAAAATGTAGATGTCTTGCTGTTTGATATCCAAGATGTTGGTGCTCGTTATTACACCTATATTTACACGATGGCTTATGCGATGGAGGCCGCTAAAGAAAACAACATTCCCTTTGTTGTCCTAGACCGTCCAAACCCCATTGGCGGACTAAAAGTAGAAGGCCCTGTCTTAGAACCTGAGCACGCTTCATTTGTAGGGCTCTATCCAATACCATTAAGACATGGAATGACCACTGGTGAACTAGCAAAATTCTTTAACAAAGAGTTTCATATCAATGCTGATGTCACAGTCATCAAAATGAAAAATTGGAAGCGTTCCATGACGTTTGATGACACGAAGCTGCCGTTCGTCCTTCCTTCACCTAACATGCCGACAGTGGATAGTACCTTTGTATATCCCGCCACAGGATTAATTGAAGGAACAAATGTCTCTGAAGGCAGAGGAACAACAAAACCGTTCGAGCTCATTGGCGCTCCATATATCAATAGCAGCGAACTAGCAGATCATTTAAATCAGTTAAAACTAAAGGGTGTACAATTTAGACCAGTATCATTCACCCCCACTTTTTCTAAACATGCAGGTAAGCTATCACACGGTGTGCAGCTATACGTCACAGACAGCTCTTCATTCGAAGCGGTAAAAACAGGGTTATCCATCATCAAAGCCATACATGATTTATATCCAAAAGACTTTCAGTTCCTTCAAACAGGCAGCTTTGATAAACTCATCGGAAATGGTTGGATCAAAGAAGAAATCAATCAAGGTACTTCCGTCAAACACATCATGAAGCGCTATCATCATGACCTCAAATCGTTCGAAAAGAAACGGAAGAAATATCTCATCTATTAATTCGCAAAAAGACCTCCATCTCATAAGATGGAGGTCTTTTCATGATAAAGATTTAGTCACAGCAGGCGCCTTCAGCTCAAAACGATTGAGTAAGAAACCAAACAAGGCAGCAAGCACTTGCTGAAATAGCATGCCAATCACAACAGGGACAGCAACAGCAGGCGGGAAAAAGCTAATAGCAAGCACAGCTCCGGCACTAATATTTCTCATGCCGCCCGTATACACAATGGCCACAATCTCCCCTTGAGTACATTTCATCACCTTTCCAATCAACCATGCAAAAGCATATCCACTCATCGCAATGAAAAAGACAGTCGCTGCTTTGCTAAAAAATGCAACATCCAGTTCACGCAAATATGGGGCGACAACAGAACTGTTAATCGATACGACAACAAACAAGCCTAATTTTGAAAAAGGAGACAGGGTCTGACTAATTGTTTTCGTCACCGATGGCTTTGCATACTGGCGAACGAGCATCCCTAAAATAGAGGGCAGTACCACCATACCAAACAGCCCTTTCATGATCGCAACCATGTCCATATGGACCTGTGTACCGACGAAGAGTGACAAGCTTACTGGCACAATCAATGGCGAAAGCAATGTATCAATTAAAATGATAGATAACGTTAACCCGACATTCCCTTTATACATCGCCGCCCATATTAAACTAGAAACACCTGTTGGAATCACCATCGCAAGCGTCAAACCGGTGATCGTCATGGAATCACCCGCAAATATCAAATGCCCCGCTGACCAGGCATAAAGGGGCATCAGCACATGTAAAATCATAAACGATAAAATCAAAGGCAATGGGTGCATCACCGTATGCTTTAAAGCTGAAAAAGTAGATGACAAGCTCCCTGAAAATGTCATCATGGCAAATACCCAGGGCACCATAAACGTAAAATCCTTTAAATAGGCCGACAATAATACACCGAGTAACACACTAATGGGCGTAATAAGCGGCATCATCCGGCCGAGCACTTGGTTCAAACGCACAAGCATGCCGGCCACCTCCATCCTTCACTTTCTTACCTTTTCTATTGTAACAAACAGAAAGATCTTTTTAAGAACCATTCACCTGTTTCACAAGCTTTCGACTCGAGGTATCCATTCCAACTACGTCTACCTGTACACCAGCTGCTTGATACTTTTCCTTTACACGTTCTATCGCTGCCACGCCTGATTCATCCCATATACGCGCTTCAGACAAATCAATCACAACGGCTTGGAGATCTTTCTCCTGATGGAACGCTTGGATGAAATCAGTGACAGAAGCAAAGAAAATTTGCCCTTTAATTCGATACACCCAAATACCCGCTTGGCTTTCTGTAGAGGTAATATGAAGCTTTGATATTTTTGCTACAAAGAATATCGCACTAAGCAGCACACCTGCAAACACACCTTTTGATAAATCATGAGTCAACACCACAGTCACGACCGTGACAATCATGACAATAGAATCTGTTTTCGGATTCTTTTTTAGCTGCTGAAAGGAACTCCAATCAAATGTCCCAACGGAGACCATAATCATCACAGCCACAAGAGCAGCCATCGGAATTTGAACCACCACATCTCCGAGTACAAAAATCAGCACCATTAGAAATGCGCCCGCTACAAAGGTAGAAAGACGGCCACGCCCGCCTGCCTTCGTATTAATCACTGATTGACCAATCATCGCACAGCCAGCCATACCACCAAAGAATCCTGCAACCACATTAGCAATCCCTTGACCTCTCGCTTCCTTGTTCTTACGACTAGACGTCTCCGTCATATCATCGACAATCTGTGCAGTTAAAAGAGACTCAAGTAAACCAACCATCGCAAGTGCTAAAGAATAAGGAAAAATGATAGTAAGTGTCTCCCAGCTAAACGGTACTTGAGGAATCAGAAAAGCAGGCAAAGAACTAGGAAGCTCTCCCATATCTCCAACCGTTCTAACATCAATATGTCCAAATACAGCAATGATCGTCATGACAATAATCGCAATGAGTGGGGAAGGTATCACCTTTATCACCATCGGCAATAAATAAATAATCAACAAGGCGCCACCTGTCATGATATACATGGCCATTGATTCTCCGACGAAATGTGGAAGCTGAGCCATGAAGATCATAATAGCCAACGCATTCACAAAACCAACCATCACGGACCTCGGAATAAATTTCATCAGACGAGACACTCGGCAGAGTCCAAACACTATTTGAATCAGACCTGTTAAAATCGTAGCTGCAAACAAATATTGCAATCCATGATCGGCAACCAAATTAACCATGACCAGAGCCATAGCCCCTGTAGCGGCCGAAATCATACCTGGCCGTCCACCAACAAACGAAATCACAATTGCAATACAAAACGAAGCATACAACCCGATCTTCGGATCAACGCCCGCAATAATCGAAAACGCAATCGCCTCTGGAATTAAGGCCAGAGCCACTAAAATACCCGCAAGCACATCCTGACGCACATGCCCAAACCATTCTTGCTTTACAAATAAATCTTTCAAACCATCTACTCCTTTTTATATACATACCGAACATGGAAAAATGAGGTTAACCAAACCTGGAGATGAAGAAAAGAAAAATAAACAATGCTTCACTTTCGGGGGAAAAGAGGAACGTACAGAGTCTTTTGTTAGAGAGGATATGTCACTTTCGTAAGCATAAATAGGGTACTGTAGACCAAAACAAAAAACGGCACATGTAAAAATCTAATGCAAACCAATCCATTCGTATAGCAATCTTGTTTGTGATCCAACGTGAATGAGTTCAAATATATATGAAAACAAAAAAAGCCTTCTCATCATCGAGAAACCTTAAACATTAATCATTATAATTTAGAGGAAAGCTTCCAAGCGGGCTCGAACCGCTGACCTCTTCCTTACCATGGAAGTGCTCTACCTACTGAGCTATGGAAGCATGGCTCCGCAGGTAGGACTCGAACCTACGACCGATCGGTTAACAGCCGATAGCTCTACCACTGAGCTACTGCGGAATGATAAAGTAACTTCTTCCATTGGAAGGATATAAACAAAAAGCTTGGCGGCGTCCTACTCTCACAGGGGGAGACCCCCAACTACCATCGGCGCTGAAGAGCTTAACTTCCGTGTTCGGTATGGGAACGGGTGTGACCTCTTCGCTATCGCCACCAAACCTGATGGAGAGAATGTTCTCTCAAAACTAGATAACAATGTTCAAACTTCACATTAGAATATAGGTTAAGTCCTCGATCTATTAGTATCTGTCAGCTCCACGTGTCACCACGCTTCCACCTCAGACCTATCAACCTGATCATCTTTCAGGGATCTTACTTCCTTGCGGAATGG